>JBGAOR010000042.1:0-35785 GCA_044221705.1 Planctomycetota bacterium | reverse complement strand
CGGCCGGTCGCCGGCCGCCGCGGCCGGAACGCAGGGATCCGCGCGCGTGGCTCCTAGCGCGCGCGCACGAGCTCGAGCCAGCTCGCCGGCACGAGCCCCAGCGGACGCACGAACCCGCTCTGCCCCGAGCCGTTCTCGACGGTCGACGAAGGGACGCCGACGAGCTTGCCGGCGCCGTCCAGCGCCGCGCCGCCCGAGTTGCCCTGCGTGATCTCGGCGTCGGTCTTGATCAGGTCGGCGAGCGCGCCGTGCTCGAACCCCGACACGATGCCGCGCGTGGCGTGGATCGTGACGCGCGAGCCCTCGCCGCCGGTCGCGGGGTATCCGACGAGCCAGAGCGGCGATCCGAGGAGCAGCGCGCCGCCGTCCCCGAGCTCGAGGGTCGGGAAGCGGTAGTCCGCCGGCACGGGCTGTCCGTAGAAGCCGCTCGCGACGCGCACGAGCGCGAGGTCGCGGTCGGCGTCGTAGCGCTCGACGCGGCCGCGGAAGAGCTCGACCGCCGGTCGCTCGGGCACGAGCGTGCAGCCCACGACGACCTCGTCGAGCGGCGTCCCGGGCGCGCCCTCGACCACGTGCGCGTTCGTCAGGATCCAGCCGCGATCGCCGACGAGGACGCCGCTGCCCGAGCCGTCCTCGGAGGTCAGCTCGACGACCGCGCACAGCGCGCGCGCGAGCTCTGGAGCCGCGCGCGCCGAGCGTTCGGGGAGACGCGGCAGCGCGAGCAACTCCGCCGGCGGTTCCGGCGCGAGGGTGGCCAGGACCTCGAAGCGCACGCTGCGGTCGTCGTCCCACGGCGCGACGACGTCGACGAACCACGGGCCGGGGCGGATCGCGGCGCCGCCCGGCTCCGGGATCACGAGGGTCTCGCGTCCGTATCCGTGCGTCGCCGCCGGCGTGGCGTCGTCGTAGTGCAGGGCCGGCGCGCCGTGCGCCGCGTAGAGATCGACGTCCGCGTCCGTGTCGACGACGTCGATGCGCAGCGCGCGCGCGCCGTCGGGGACGTCGACGCGCAGCGTGCGGTGCCCGATGTCGCGCGCCGGGATCTCTCCGGACGTGCGGCGGCCGATCTCGAGCGTCGCGTGCACCTCGGCGCGCCACGTGCGCGGCACCAGCGTGAACGGCACGGCCTCCGACGTGTCGGCGCCGGCGCGGCCATCCCAGGTCTCGACGCACAGGTACCAGCGGCCCGCGCGGATCTCCGGATCGCTCGTGCGATCCAGGTGCAGCGAGGCGCGTCCGTCGACGACGGTCTCCGCCGCGTCGTCCTGGCCTTCCACGCCGGCCTCGCCGACGCGTCTGCCCGCGCGTGCGCGCAGGACCAGGCCTTGGCCACGCGCCACGACGTCGAAGCGCGCCGTGACGGCGTCGGCGGGCACGTCGAGCACGTAGTCGATCCGCGCCACGTCGCGCGAGCCGACCAGCCCCGTGACGGCCGCCCCCGGCGCGAGCTCGATCGGCTTCGCATCGCCCCGAGGGCGCTGGGCCGGCAGCACGGCGTAGATCGCGATCGACACCGCGCACGCACCGACGCCGGCGCAGGCCCGTGCGAGCTTCATCGCGGCGCGGCCGCAGGCTTCTCGGAGCGCCACCAGTCCGTGGAAGCGACCTCGGCGATGCCCACGGCGTAGGAGCGCGGCTTCCAGCCGAGCTCGTCGACGGCGTTGCTGATGTCGTGCTCGTGGTGCAGGTTGAAGTACGCGCTGGCGCGCCGGTCGTCGGTCACGTCCGTGAAGAGGCCCTTCACGAAGATCAGCCGGTCGGCCCACTTCTTCGGGATGTTGCGCCGCTTCACCCCGCCCTTCGCCGCGCGGATCGTGAGGTCGAGGAAATCGTTGTAGGGGATGCCCGCGGGGCCGGCGAGCTCGTAGCAGCAGTCGACGCCGCGCTCGAAGTGGAAGAAGCGCAGCACCGCGTCCACGACGTCCTCGACGTGCACCGGGTTGATCTTCGAGAGCCCGTCGTGCGGCACCCAGATCGTCCCGCGCGGCCGCGCGCACTTGCGCAGGAAGGGTGCCGTGTGGCGGTGGTCGCCCACGCCGTAGACCAGCGTCGGTCGGAAGCTGGCCCAGGGGATGCCCGACCCGCGGATCAGCTTCTCCTGCACGCGCTTGCTGTCGCGGTAGTAGCTGTAGACCGGCGCGCCGATCACGGCCGAGCTGACGACCCAGATGCGGAACGAGCTGTGCGCGCCGCGCCGCGCCTCGTGGATCAGCGCCTCCGTGCCCTGGATGTTGATCGCGCGCATCTGGTCCTCGCCCAGGTGATCGTGCGCGCTGGCGACGTGGATCAGGAGCTCGGTCCCGTTCAGGAAACCGTGCAGCGAGGCGGCGTCGGTCAGGTCGCCGCTGTGGACCTCGACCGGGATGCCGGGGGGCGCCTCGAACGCGCTCTCGCGCCCGGGGCGGACGAGCACGCGCAGCGCGTGGCCCTCGCGCGCGAGGGCGTGGACGAGGTAGCAGCCGATGAAGCCCGTGGCGCCCGTGACAGCGATGTTCATTGCGATGGGCGCGACAGGATACAGCGCGCGCGTTCGCGGCGTCAGCGCGCGGACGGCAGATCGCCGAGCGCGACGCCCAGGCGGTCCGCGGCGGCGGTGAACCCCTGCGGCAGTTCGCGCAGGAACGTCGCGAGCGCCGCGCGGTGCGCGCGGGCCACGGGCGCGAGCTCCGCCGGCAGCTCGAGGACGCCGGCCGGCTCGATGGCCCACGCCAGGACCTCCGTGCAGAAGCCCGACAAGGCCGAGCGCGGCGCGCGGAACTCGATGACGGGCCGCGCATCGCGCATCGGCTCCGTGCCGCGCGCGAGCTCGCGCAGGCGCGCGTCGCCGGCGACGCAGAGCGCCGCGATCTCGCGGCCCGAGGGGATGCCGAGCGGCGCGAGGTGCGCCGCGACGCGCGCGGGGAGCGGAGCGGTCCACAGATCCGCCTCGTGGGGCAGCGGCTTGCGCGAGCCCACGAGCACGAGGTCGTAGGCCGTGACCCACGCGCTGACGTGCTCGAACGCCGCGCACCAGGTGGCGGCCACCGTGCGCACGTCCTCCGTCGACAGCTCGTACAGCGGCAGCCACTGCGACGCGACGCCGCCCTCGGCGAGGTGCGCGTTCATCGCGCGGAAGTGCTCGAGCGTGTACAGGTCGCTCGAACCGCGCGTCCAGGGGTGCACCGGGTCCGAGGTGACGAGGTCGAAGCGCGTGGAAGCCAGCGCCAGCCGATGCCGCCCGTCCGCGATCGTCACGGTCGTGCGCGGGTCCTCGAGCACGTTCCCGTTCCAGTCCGCGAACGCCGCCGCCGCGCGCCGCACGGCCGGCGAGATCTCGGCGATCTCGAGCGATTCGAGCGTGGGCAGATCGAGCAGCGAGCCGGCCGTCATGCCCGTGCCGAGGCCGATGACGAGCGCGCGCTTCACGTCGCCGTGCAGGAGTCCGGGCACGTGGCCCAGGAGGAACTGGAGGCGCTGGTCGACGACGGCGGTCGACGCCTCGGACTTCCCGTTCACGCGCAGCGCGCGCACGGGCTCGTTGCGGCTCGAGCGCGAATCGTGCACGGACGCCGTCGTGTGCGCGTCGTGCGCCAGCACCACGGGCGGCGGCGCCTCGCGTTCGCTGGCCGGGAAGAGCGACTGGCTCGCGACGCCCAGCGTGCCCACCGCGCCCAGGGCGAGGAACGCCTTGCGCGCCGGATCCACGATCCAGGCCGCGGCGAACGGACCGACGACGGCCGCGACGATCGCGCCGCGCGGGCCGAACGATGGGATGAGCACGAACGCGGCCACGAGGCTGCCCGCCAGCGCGCCGAACGTGTTCCACGAGTAGGTGCGCGCGATCCAGCGCTCGCGCTCCGCGTCGGGATGCCGCCCCGCGATCGATCCCGCCGCCGCCGGCAGCGCGATGCCGAACGCGATCGCGGGCGGCAACAGCGCCAGCCCCGCGAACAGCGCGTGCGACAGCCAGGCGCGCACGACGGATCCGCCCTGCACGGCGCGGTTCGCGAGCCCGCCGAAGAGGTCCGCCTCGCCGAGCTGCAGGCGCAGCGCGAGCAACCCGCCCACGACGAGCAGCGGTGCGACGAGCGCCGCGGCGAACAGCGCGTCGTGCGCGCGCCGCGCGCGCTCCGCCAGCGCGCTCTCGGGCACGCCCGTGCGCGTGCGCGGAGCCGCGAGCTGGCGCGCGCCGAGTCCGATGCCGAGCAGGAAGACGCACACGACGATCCCGAAGGCGAAGACCGAGGCGCCCGTGACCGTGACGAGCAGGCGCAGCAGCGCGACCTCGAGGACGAGGCTCGAGAACCCCAGGATCGCCGCCGCGACGAGCAGCGAGTCGAAGCGCCGCGGGGGCTTCGCGTCGGCGAGTGGAGCGCGCTCGACCCGTGCGTCGGCGAGCAGCAGGAGGGCCGCGAGCGCGGCCAGGGCCTCGATCCCCGCAGCGGCCCACAGCGCTCCCGGCAGCCCGAACGCGGGCAGGAGGACGAACGGCGCCGCGAGCGCGCCGGCCGCGGCACCCAACGTGTTCGACGCGTAGAACGCGCTCGTCTCGGCCGTCGCCTCCGCGCGCGAGCGCACCGCGAGCCGCGCCATGAGCGGCACGGTGGCGCCGAAGCCGAGCGTCGGCGGCAGGAGCACGAGGACGGCGAACGCCGCGCGCCCGCCGAAGCTCTCGATGGGCGGGACGTTGGCGAGGACGAACGGCGTCGCGGCGGCCCAGGTCGCCACCGCGAGCTCGATCCCGACGTACCAGCGCAGCGGCGAGCGCACGCGCTCCGCCACCCGCGCGAAGAGGATCGCGCCGAGGCCCAACCCGCCCAGGAAGACCGCCACGACGATGGCCGCGCCGGCCGCGTCGCTGCCGAGGATGCGCGCGAGCCAGCGGGCCCAGACCGTCTCCTCGACGAGTGCCGCCGCGCCGGAGAGGAAGAAGACGAGGTCGGTGCGGCGCATCGGCGGGTCACGGTAGGCACGCCACGCGGCGCAAGCTACGCCCGGCGGCCGGAAGCGGACTCCGGGGCGTCCCCGGGCGCGAGGGTCGGCTTCGCGCGGGGTGGACCGGTCCCGCGCCCCGAGCCCGCCGGCCGGATCCGACCTCGGGCGCGCGGGCGATCCGCCGCCGAGGCTCGCCGCGGGCGCGCCCACCCGGCATCCTCCGGGGATGCTCCACCCCGATGGCTCGACGCCGACCGGCGTCGTGTGCGCCCTGCCCGAGGAACTCGGCACGCTGCGCGAGCGCGCGCGCGCGACCCGCACCTTCCAGGGCTTCGAGCTGCACGAGATCGAGCTCGCGCGGGTCCCCATCCTGGCGGTCGTCAGCGGCGTCGGGAAGGTGCGCGCCGCGCACGCGGCGTCGGCGCTCGTCGCGGCCGGAGCGCGGCGCGCGCTCCTCGTCGTCGGGACCTGCGGAGGTCTGAAGCGCGCGCTCGTGCCGGGCGCGCTCGTCCACTGCACCGTGGCTGCCCAGGTCGACCTGGCCGTCCGCGAGGGGCGCGAAGTTCCTTCCCATCCCGGGCTGCGCGCGGCGTGGGGGGCGGTCGCGCCGGGGTTCGAGGGGTGGTTCCTGACCGCCGACCGGCCGGTGCTCTCGCCCTGGCGCCGCCTGAGGCTCGCGCGCGCCTTCGCGGGTCCGTGCGTGGCCGACATGGAGACCGCCGCGGTCGCCGGCGTCGCGCGCACGGCGGGCGTTCCCTGGGCGTCCCTGCGCACGGTCACCGACCGTGCGACCTTCCTCGGCGCGCGCGAGTTCCGCCGCCACTACCCAACCTGCGCGGGCCTCGCGGCCGATACGGTGGAACGCCTCGTCGCGTCGGAGTCGTTCCGGTCCGTGGCTCCCGCGGGGAGCAGCCGGTAGGATCCTCACGGCTCCACGCGTCGGCCCTCAAGAGCCCCGTGCCCCAGCCCGACGGATTTGGATGCGCACCTCACGTGAGATCGGGGGAGATCTCCTCGCCGCCGAGCGGGAAGAGCGCATGAGCATGCTCGGAACCTTCCTGCGCCGGAACTTCGAGCCCGTCGTCCTCTCGGTCCAGGTCCTCGTGGACCTCGTGGTCCTGCTGCTCGCCTGCTGGATCGGATACACGGTCGGCGAGCGCCTCGGCAGCGTCAGCCCGCGCGTGCCGGTCGAGCTGTACCAGAAGCTCTCGGCCCTCATCGCCGCGGTCTGCCTCGTCACGTTCCACGCCTTCGGGCTCTACAAGCCCACGAAGTCGCTGCTGAACATGGCCGAGTTCCAGGCGATCTGGAAAGGCACGGCGGTCGCGTTCCTGGTGCTGTTCACCCTGATCGTCTACCTGCACAACACGCAGCAGGCGGCGGCCGGGCCGGTGTTCCAGGTCCTCGTGCCGTTGCACCGGTTCATCGACCTCGACATCAACCCGAACGAGATCTCGCGCCTCACGCTGCTGGTGACGTTCGGGCTGGTGCTGGCGCTCACGACCGCGTCCAGGTTCGTGTCGTTCAAGACGATCCAGGTCCTGCACCGGCGCGGCATCGGGAACCGCAACATCCTCGTGTACGGCGCGGGCGACACGGGCCGCAAGCTGCAGCGCAAGTTCATGCTGGTCCCGACGCTGGGCCTGAACCTCGTGGGGTTCGTCGACGACGACCCGGACCGGCGCGATCCGTCGATCGAGCGCCACCGCGTCCTGGGCGGGTTCGACGACCTCGAGCGCCTCGTCGGCGTGCACAAGATCAGCGAGGTCTTCATCGCCATGCCGGAGGCGCCCGAGGACCGCGTCATGCGCCTCGTGGAGGAGTGCGAGCGCCTCGGCGTCGTCTACAAGCTCGTCCCGCGCTTCTACCACCTGCTCGCGTTCAAGGTGCGGATCGAGACGCTCGACTCGATCCCGCTGATCACGCGTCCGGAGCGGCGTCCGAGCCTGTTCCAGACGATCGGGCGGCGCGCGCTGGACCTCGTGTTCGGATCGCTGGTGATCCTCGTCTCCGCGCCGGTCCTGCTCGTGACGGCGTTCCTGATCAAGCGCGAATCGCCGGGGCCGGTGTTCTTCGTGCAGAGCCGGATCGGCAAGGACGGCAAGCCGTTCCCGATGATCAAGTTCCGCACGATGCACCACCACATGTCGGGCGACGCGCCGACGCCGCGCTCGTCGTACGACCCGCGCATCACGCGCATCGGCCGCTGGCTGCGCCGCTACAGCCTCGACGAGCTGCCCCAGTTCTTCAACGTCGTCGCGGGACACATGAGCATCGTCGGCCCGCGGCCGGAGATGAGCTTCATCGTCGAGCAGTACGGACCGCTCGAGCGCGAGCGCCTGCGCGTGAAGCCGGGCATCACGGGCCTGTGGCAGATCTCGTACGCGCGCGCCGCGGCGATCCACGAGAACCTCGACTACGACCTGTACTACATCGAGCACCAGTCGCTGCTCCTCGACGTGGTCATCATCGCCTTGACGGGCTTCGCGGTCGTCAAGGGCTCGGGCGCGTACTGAGAACCGCGTGCGCGTCCTGCACGTGATGGAATGCACGATCGGCGGCACGCGCCGCCACCTCGTGGACGTCGCCGCCGGACAGCGCGCGCTCGGGCTCGACGTGGCGCTCGCGGTGTCGGCGCTGCGCCAGCCGGAGGTCGAGACGGACCTCGCCCGGCTCGAGCGGCTGGGCGCGCGCGTGCACCGCGTGCCCATGGTGCGCGAGCTGTCGCCGCTCGCCGACGCGCGCGACCTCCGCGCGCTGCGCCGCGTGCTGCGCGCCGAGCGCCCGGACGTCGTGCACCCCCACGCCAGCAAGGCCGGCGCGCTCGGCCGCATGGCGTCCGTCCTCGAGGACCGCGGCGCGCGCGTGCACACGCCGCACACGTTCGCGTTCCTGTTCGGCGCCATGTTCTCGGGCCCGAAGCGCGCGTTGTTCCGCGCGATCGAGCACGGACTCGCCGGACACACGGCGCGCACGATCGCGGTATCGGCCTCGGAAGGGCGCACGATCTGCGCATCGGGCGTGGTCGATCGCGCGCGTGCGCGTGGTGAACAGCATCGATCCCGCGCCCTGGCTCGCGGCGGTCTGGTGCCGCGCGCCGAGTTGTGCGACGACCCGCGCGCCGATCGCGCTGGTGCTGGGCTTGAACGCAGCCAAGGACAGACCTGCTGGTCGAAGCGCTCGCGCGGCCCGGTCTGGAGCAGCTGCACGTCGCGTTCGCCGGTTCGGGCGAGGACGAGGCCGCTCTGCGCGCTCGGCGCGCGAGCGCGGCGTGGCCGAGCGCGTGCGCTCCTCGGGTTCCGCACCGACGCGTGCCCCGGCTCGTCGCGGCGGCGGACTTCCTGGTGTTGCCTTCTGCGCTGGGAGGGGATGCCCTACGCCGTGCTCGAGGCGATGGCGTCGGCCCGGCCGGTCGTCGCGACGCCGGTGGACGGCGCGGTCGACCTGGTGCGGGACGGCGCGACCGGCGAGCTGGCGTCCGCGATCGGCGTCGAGGCGCTGGCCTCCGCGCTGCGTGCGCAGCTCGCGCGCACGGCGGACGAGAGGCGCGCGCAGGGCGCGGCCGCGCGCGCGCGGGTCCTCTCCGACCACACCGCCGCCGCGATGGTGCGCGGGATCGCCGACGTCTACCGCGAGGCGCTCGCGTGAGGATCCTGCACCTGATCACGACGCTCGACGTGGGCGGCGCGGAGATGCACCTCCTGGCGCAGACGCGCGGCCAGACGGCGCGCGGTCACGAGGTCCACGTCGCCTGGCTGAAGGGCGCGGGATCGCTGGCGGACGATTTCCGGCGCGCGGGCGCGGTGTCGGTGCAGCGCGTCTCGCCGCTCGGGCTGGTCGGTCGCGTGCGCGGATTCGACCTCGTGCACACGCACCTCCTGAAGGCCGATGCCGTCGGCGCCGTCGCCGCGCTCGCGGCCGGCGCTCGCGGCCGCCTCGTGAGCAGCAAGCACAACGACGAGCAGGTGCTGAAGAAGCCGCTCGTTTCGCGCGTCCACGGCGTGCTGGGCAACGTGCCGAAGCGCGTCATCGTGCTGTCCGACCACGTCGGCCGTTTCGTCGAGCAGCACGGGCGCGTCGACCGCGCGCGCATCCGGCGCGTGTACTACGGCCTCGATCCCGCGCCGTTCGAGGCGGCCGCGCGCCTCTCCGCCGCGGAGAAGCAGGCCTGCCGCGCCGAGTTCGGTTTCGGGCCGCGCGACATCGTGTTCGTCTGCGTGGCCCGGTTCGCCGCGCAGAAGGCGCACGACGTCCTGCTGCGCGCGTTCGACGCGGCGCGCAAGGCGGATCCGTCGGTGAAGCTCCTCCTCGTCGGAGACGATCCGTTCGGCGACTGGCGCGGGCGCGCCGAGGCGCACGCGCGCGAACTGCAGCTCGGCGGCTCGTGCGTCTTCGCCGGGATCCGCCGCGACGTCCCGCGCATCCTCGCCGCCTCCGACGTGTTCGTGATGTGCTCCCTGTGGGAAGGGCTCGGCCTCGTCTTCCTCGAGGCGATGGCGACCGATCTCCCGGTCCTGGCCACGCGCGTGTCGGCCGTCCCCGAGGTGGTCGCCGAGGACGTCACGGGGCTCCTCGTGCCGCCGGCGGACGACGCGAGCCTCGCCGCGGGCATGCTGCGCCTCGCGCGCGACCCGGAGCTCCGCCGCCGCCTGGGCGAGGCGGGCGCGATCCGCGTGCGCTGGTCGTTCGGGCTCGAGCGCATGTTCGACGAGACCCTGGCGGTCTACCGCGAGGTCCTCTCGGGCTGATCCGGAACGGGATTCCAGATTCCGGCCCTCCCGAGCCGATCGTCACCAGCACGGCAGGTTCATGCAGGGACTCCTACCGAACGACCGCGCCGGGGATCCCGAGCGCGCGGACCCGCCGCACCGGCGCGGCCCGGACCGGCGGCGGCGGAGGACGCCGCGCTTCTCGCGCTACATGTTCTCGGGCGGCCGGCGCCGCCGCGTCCGTCGGGACGAGGAGCAGGAGGGGAGCTTCGTGGACGTCTACGAGCCCGGCCTGCTCTTCGCGCTCCTGTGGATCGCGCTGATGAACACCGGGGACAGCTTCTTCACGCTCGTGCACCTGCAGAACGGCGGCACGGAGGTGAACCCCGTGGCGGCGATCCTGCTCGAGACGGGGCGCACCGGCTTCGTCGTGCTGAAGTCCACCGTGATCGCCAGCGCCCTGTGCGTCCTGTGCATCCACAAGAACTTCCAGCTGGCGCGCCTGGGCCTGTGGACCGCGGCCGGCGCGTACACGCTGCTGTGCGCCTACCACCTGCTCCTCTTCGCGGTCTGACCCCGCACCTCCGGGGAGATCGCTTTCCGAGCGCGCGCCGGAAGACTAGGTTCGTCCTCGCGTCCGAGCCTCCATGCCGCCTTCCGCCTCGATTCCGCAGCGACCGAGCCGCATCGTCGTCGCCGGCGGCGCCGGCCTGATCGGTGCGAGCGTCGCGCGGTCGCTCGGGCGCCGCGCCCCGGACGTCCTGGTCCTCGACCGCCGGCCCGGACCGCGCGTCCGCGAGGCGGACCTCGCCGACCCGCGGCATTGGCAGCGCGAGCTGGCGCGCTTCGGCCGCGCCGACGCGGTCCTCCTGCTCGCCGGCGTCGTGGGTGTCGCGCGGGTGCTCTCCGATCCCGAGGCCGCGCGGCGCGGGAACCTGGCGCCCGTCGAGGCGCTGCTCGCGGCGCTCGAGCACGTCCCGGACCGCGAACTGCCGCGCATCCTGTTCGCGTCGTCGAGCGAGGTCTACCTGCCCGCCCGCCGGCCCCTGTTCACCCGCCGGCCCCTGTCCACCCGCCGGCCACTGCGCGAGGACGACGCCGTCCGCGCGATCGACGACACCGGCCGCTGGGCGTACGCGGCGGCCAAGATCGCCGGCGAGCGCCTTCTCGCGGGCGCGCGCGACTGGCCCGCCGGCCGCGCGCCCGTGCTGCTGCGCTTCTTCAACGTCGTGGGCCCCGGACAGGAATCGGCGCAGGGGATGGTGCTGCCGACGTTCGTCGAGCGCGCGCGCGCCGGCCTGCCGCTGTGCGTGCACGGAGGCGGCGAGCAGGTGCGCACGCTGGCTCACGTCGACGAGGACGCCGACGTCCTGGACGAACTCTCGACGCGCGCGGCTGTGCCCGGCGGACCGCTCAACGTCGGCGGCGCCGCGCGCGCCAGCGTGCTCGAGATCGCGCAGGCCGTCGCGCGCGCGGCCGGCGGCGCGCGCATCGAGCACGTCGATCCGCGGCGCGCCGTGCACCCGACGTTCGAGGACGTGGCCTGGCGCGTGCCCGACCTCGGCCGTCTCGCGTCGCTCGGCATCGCGCTTCCATCGCGCGACCTGGACGCGATCGTCCAGGACGTGTGGGATCGGCACGCACCCGCGGACCTCGCATGCGCATCGCCCGCGTCCTGACCCGCCTGAACCTGGGCGGGCCGGCGCGCCAGGCACTGGCCGCGGACGCGGAGCTCGTCGCGCGCGGACACGCGGTGCGCCTGTACGCGGGCACGCCGCTCCCCGGCGAGGGCGACCTCTTCGGCGCGTTCGAGCAGGCCGGCCTGCACGTCGAGCGCGTGCCCGGTCTCGGACGCGGCATCACCGGCGTGGGGGATCTGCGCGCGCTCTCGGCGCTGAAGTCGCGCTTCCGCGAGTTCCAGCCCGACGTGGTGCACACGCACGCCAGCAAGGCCGGCGCGTTGGGCCGTCGCGCCGCCGCGGTCGTCCCGCGCGCGGCGCGCGTGCACACGTTCCACGGGCACGTGCTGGAGGGCTACTTCCCCGAGCCGGTCTCGCGCGGCCTGATCGCGCTCGAGACGCGCCTCGCGCGCGACACGGACCGCGTGCTCGCGGTGGCGCACGCGACGGCCGAGGACCTGCTGCGGCTGAAGGTCGTCGACGAACGCCGGCTGCTCGTCGTGCCGCCGGGCATCGACCTCGAGCCGTTCCTGGCGATCGAAGGGCGCCACGGCGAGCTGCGCGCGCTCGTCGGCGCGGGGCCGACGGACTACCTCGTGGGCGTGGTCGGACGCCTGGCCGAGGTGAAGCAGCCCGAGCTGGCGCTGGACGTGATCGCGCTCCTGGCGCAGAAGTACCAGAAGTTGCATCTCGTCTACGTCGGCGACGGCGAGCTGCGCGGCGCGCTCGAGCGCCGCATCCGCGCGCTGGACCCGCAACTCCAGGCGCGCGTGCACATGGCCGGCGCGCGCTCGGACATGCCGGCCGTGCTGGCCGATCTCGACGCCGTGATGCTCACGTCGCGGAGCGAGGGCGCGCCTGTCGCGCTGATCGAGGCCGCCGCCGCCGGCAAGCCCGCGTTCGCGTTCCCGGTCGGCGGCGTGCCCGAGCTCGTCGCGCACGAGCGCACGGGCTGGCTCGGGACGGACACCGACGAGCTCGCGTTCGGCCTCGCGCGCTTCCTGGACGAGCCGGCGCTGACGCGCGGGCTGGCCGTGCGCGCGCGTCTGCGGGTCGAGAAGCGGCACTCCGCCGCGGCGCTCGCGGACCGGCTCGAGGACGTGTACGCGCGGGTCGTGGAGGAGCACGCGTGCGCCTCCTGATGGTCTCGGGCGACCGCCAGGTGGCCGTCGGCGAGCGCGGCCCGTTCGCCACGCTCCTCCAGGAGTTCGCGCGCCACTTCGAGCGCATCGACGTCCTGTGTCCGCGCCCGCCGCGCGCGCAGAGCGTGGCCGTGTTCGCCGACACGGTGCATCTGCACGCGGCGCCCGTCGGACGATCGCGCATGGCCGCCTGGATCGCGAGCGAGGGCGCGGAGATCGTGGCCAAGCACGAGCACGCGCTCATCACGAGCCACGACTACGGCTGGTTCTACAACGGCATCGGCAGCGCGCGGCTCTCGGCCGCGACGGGCGTGCCGTACCTGTCCGAGATCCACCACGTTCCCGGGCATCCCGTGGCGGCCGACTGGCGCGAGCGATTCGACAAGCGCGTGGCGCGCACCTACGTCCGCTGGGCGCGCACGCGCGCGGCGGCGTTCCGCGTCGTGAACCGGGTCGAGATGCCGGCGCTGCTCGAGAGCTGGGGCGTGCCGCGCGAGCAGATCCTCGTGTTGCCGTCGCTGTACATCGACTTCGACACGTTCCGGCCGGCCGAAACCCCGCCCGCGATCGAGCAGGACGTGTGCTTCGTCGGACGCATGGTGGGCAACAAGGGCCTCGACCGCATCGTGGACGCCCTGGCGCTGCTAGCGGCGCGCGGCACGAAGCTGCGCGCGCTGTTCGTGGGCAAGGGCCCGCTGCGCGCGGCGACCGAGGCGCGCGCGGTCGCGAAGCAGGTCGACGCGCGCTTCGTCGAGTGGGTCGAGTCGGCCGCCGACCTGGCCGCGATCTACCGCGCGAGCCGCGTCGTCGTGTGCGCGTCGACGTGCGAGGGCGGTCCGCGCTTCACGGTCGAGGCGATGGCCTGCGGCACGCCGGTCGTCAGCACGCGCGTCGGCGTGATGAACGAGCTGATCGAGGACGGCGTGAACGGCCGCTTCGCCGGCTTCGACGCCGAGTCGCTGGCGGACGCGATCGCGGCGACCCTGGCGGACGAGCGCGCCCGCCGCGCGCTGGGCGAGGCCGGGCGCCTCTCCGTCCAGCACTGCGAGCGCACGCGCACGATCCGCGCCTACGCCGACGGACTGAAGGCGCTGGCAGAGCGCGCCCGGAGGCCGGCGTGAAGCTGCTCTTCCTGACCCAGGTGCTCGACGCCGACGACGCGGTGCTGGGCTTCGTGCCGCGCTGGATCGACGCGTTCGCGCGGCGCTGCGAGCGCGTGCGGGTCGTGGCGCTCGAGGTGGGGAACACGGCCGGCCTGCCGGCCAACGTCGACTGGCGCGAGATCGGCCGGAAGGGCACGATCCGCCGCTATTTCCGCTACCGCGCAGTCCTTTCCGAGGCCCTCGGGAAGGACGGCTTCGACGCGGTCCTGGCGCACATGGTGCCGCGCTACGCGCTGCTCGCGGCGGGCCCGGCGCGGCGCCACGGAGCGCGCCTGTACCTGTGGTACACGCACGCCGCCGTGGACGCGCGGCTCGTACGCGCTTCGAACGTCGTCTCGAAGGTCTTCACCGCAAGCCCCGAGTCCCTGCGGATCGATACACCTCGTCGTGTGGTGACGGGTCACGGCATCGACCTGCGCCACTTCGGAAGTCGGGAGGAGGACCCGGCCGATCCGCCGCGAATCCTCGCGGTGGGGCGGCTGACGCCGGCGAAGGATCCGTTGACCGTGATCGAGGCGGTGCGGCGGCTCGCGGCGGCAGGGCGGGAGCTCCGTCTCGACCTCGTAGGAGGAGGTCTCACGGTGGCGGATCAGGCATATGGCGAGCGCGTGCGGCAGGCACTCGCGCTCTCGGGGTTGGGTGACAAGGTCACGCTGGCGGGCGAAGTGCCCTACCGCGACATCGCCGGCTGGTACAGCCGCGCGAGCGTCGTCGTGAACGCGAGCTTCACCGGCAGCATCGACAAGGTCGTGCTCGAGGCGATGGCCAGCGGCAGGCCGTTCGTCTCGTGCAACGAGGCGGTCCCGCCGCTCGTCGCGGACTTGGGCCGGCGCGCGCGCGCGCTCGAGTTCGCGAAGGGCGACGCGGCCGACCTGGCGGCGAAGATCGCGGCGCTGCTCGACGCGCCGCGCTCCGAGCGCGCTGCGCTCGGACGCGACCTGCGCGCGATCGTGGCCCGCGATCACGAAGTCGAGCGGCTCGCCGACCGGCTCGTGGCCGAGATGGGAGGTGCGGCGTGACCGTCCTCTCCGTCGTCGTGCCTTCGTGCAACACGTGGTCGACGACGCCTCGCGCGACGGATCGGCGCGCATGGTCGCGGACGAGTTCGGGCACGTGCGCCTCCTGCGCAACACGCAGCGCATCGGCATCGCCGCGGCGATGAACCAGGGCCTGCGCACCGCGCGCGGAGCGTACGTGCTGTTCCTGCACGCCGACACGCGCATCCAGGGCAACGCGGTCAAGCAGATGGTCGCGTTCCTCGAGTCGAACCTGCGCTACGGCGCGGTCGCGCCGCGGCTCGTGCGCCCGGACGGCGAGACGCGCAAGGAGCACATGCGGCTCCCGAACCTGTGGACGCCGCTCTTCTTCGGCACGCCGCTGCAGAAGGCGCTGCCGGGGAACGCCGAGGTGCAGCGCTACTTCGCCGCCGACTTCGACTACGAGGCCGACGGCGACGTCGAATGTCCGTCGGCCGCGTGCCTCCTGATGCGGCGCAAGGCGCTGAAGCGCGAGAGCGCCTTCGACGAGGCCATGGGCGTCGCGTTCCACGAGGCCGACCTGTGCCGACGGCTGGCCGAAGCCGGTTGGCGCGTCGGCTACCTCGAGGGCGCGCGCGTCGTGCACGCCGGCGGTCTGACGTCGCGCCAGCGCGAGGACTACGCGGTCGAGTACCACCGCAACCGCCTGGCGTTCTATCGCAAGCACCACGGCGAGCTCGCCGCCTGGTGGGTCAAGGCCTGCGTCGGCATGACGGTGCTCGAGCACTCCGTGGTCGAGCTCTACCGTCGCGCCGAGGGCTGGCCCGAGGAGCCGCTCAGCCCGGTGTGGGAGCAGTTCACCGGCTTCCTGCGCGCCTGATCCGGACTCGTCGTTGAGTCGGATCGCGCGGGATCCGATCCTGTCCCGAGCCATGAGCAGCGCGCGTCCCGTCCGCGAGGAGTTCCTCGAGCCGCTGCGGCGCGTCCTGCGCTGGCTCGCGTCCTCGCGCGACGGCGAAGGCCGCATCGTGTGCCCCGATCACAAGGTCGAGCACACGGGCAAGAACGTCGGCGCCGCGATCATGGCCTGCGAGCTGCTCGCGCGCGATCCGCGCCGCGACGAGGCCTGGCTCGTGGAGCTCGCCGTCGGCCAGGCGCGCCGCGCGTGCGACAACCTGCAGCGCGAGGGCACGAGCCCGTGCTTCACGTTCCGGCCCGGCCGCCACGACCCGTTCAACTGCTCGAACGCCGTGATCGACGGCGGCGCGGCCAGCGACGCGCTCGCGCACGTCGTGAAGTCGCTGGGGCCGCGGCTCTCGGCCGAGGATCGCGCGCGTTTCAGCGAGGCGAGCCGCCTGCACGCGCGCACCTACCTGCGCTACGCGGTGCTCGACAAGGGGATCCCGGCGCAGCGCGCGTGGGGGCTGACCGGCCTCGCCGCGGCGGCTTCGCTCGAGCACGATCCCGAGCTCGAACGCGCCGCGATCGAGGCCGTCGGGGTGCTCGAAGGGATCCAGCACGACGACGGCAGCTACCCGTACCACCCGCTCGAGTGGGGCGCCGAGCACCCCGGCTCCGCCGACGTCTCGAGCTTCTACCAGTCACGCATCCCGGCGTTCCTCGTCCACGCGCTGGGGCAGATGGGCCGCGATCCGCGCGACGCCTTGTTCGCCGTGCCGATCCGCCGCGGACTCGACTTCGCGCGCGCCTTGCAGGCGCCGGACGGGATCAAGTGCGGGCTCGTCGAGGCCAAGCCCTGGTACTGGGGCGCCGAGTACGAGGTCGCTTCGAACCCGTTCGACGTCTACGCCTTCGCCAGCGGCTGGCGTCTGTGGCGCGATCCGGCGCTCGGGATCGCCGCGCTGCGCGCGTTCCGCGCGTTCGCGGCGCACCTCGACGCCGACGGACGCCCGCGCAGCCACATGCCCGGAGCGGGACGCGCGCCGAGCTACCAGTGTCCGGTGTTCTGGGCCGGACACTGCCTGTGGATCGCGCGCGCGCTGGACGAGCTCGAGGAGATCGCGGGACTCCCCGCGCCCTACGAAGCCGGTCCCGGTTCGATCGACGTCTCCGTGCGCTGGTTCCCGAACGCGCAGCTCGGCCGTCTCGAGGACGGACACGTCGTCGCCTGGGTGCGCGGCGCTCGGCCGGCGGTCAACGTGCACCACGGCAGCCCGCACGGCGCCGGGCTCGTGCGCGTCTACGGCAAGCGCGCCGGAGCCGACCTGCTGCCGCGCTGCCGCTTCGACGGCGCGAACGAGGGCGAGTGGAGCGGGACCGCGGGCTGGCCGTCGCTCGCGCGCGGCTGGCGCGGCGGGGGATCCGAGCTGCGCTTCGCGCTGTGGCTCGCGCGCGTCGCGGCCCGCCGCGGTCGGCTGGTCGAGGCCCTCCTGACGCCGCCGCGCGTCGCGCGCCGCGGCATCCTGGCGTTCGGACACCCGCGCGTGTCGAGTGCCTTCGACCTGGCGCCCGAGGTGCGCATCGAGGGCACGGCGATCGTGCTCGAGTCGCGGCTCGCGCACCGCGACGGCTCGCGCGTCGGGGCGAGCCGCCTGACGCGGACGTACGAGGTCGACGGCTCGGGCCTCGTCGTCGAGGAACGGCTGGCCGCCGACGGCGGCGCCCGCCGCGTCGCGTACCGGATGCCGAGCGCGGCCACCGACGTGCAGGACGCCGGCGGTCGGATCTCCTGGCGGCTCGGGTAGTCTTCCCGGATGAGGAACGCCGCCCCCCTCAAGCTCCTGCCCGAGACGCTCGGAATCTCGCTGCGCGCCGGGCTCGGCCTGGGAGGCCTGTTCGGCCTCGTCGACGGCGTGATCGCGGCGCGCGTCACGTCGGCCGCGCTGACGCCGGCTTCGCTCGCGGGGTGCCTGGCCGCGGCCGTGTTCGAGTACTGCGCGCTCGCCGTCGCGGCGCTCGGCCTCCTCGCGCTCGTGTTCCATCCGGCGCTCGGTCACTGGAGCAGGCTCGCGCGGACGCAGGCGCTCCTCGCCACGGGCCTCTCGGTGGCCGTGTTCGCCGAGATCTACTGGTGGACGCGTCCCTACGTCTTCTACGGACGGTCGTCGCTGTCGACCGAGCGACTCCTGGCGACGCTCGGTTTCGCGGCCGTGGCGCTGCTCGTGGCGCGGTTCACGGCGCGACCGCTGGCCGTGTTCCTGGAGCGCGCGGGCTGGAAGCTCGCCGGTCCCGTCGCGGCGATCTTCCTCGCCGGCGGGGCGTACCTGGCCGCGCAGCGCGACGTCCTCGCCGACCACGGCGTGCCCAACGAACGGACGCGCGACCTGCCGAACGTCGTCCTGGTCGTGGTCGACGCGCTGCGGCAGGACGTGCTGGGCTGCTACGGGAACACGCGCGTGAAGACGCCGCACATCGACCGCCTGGCCGCCGAGGGCGTCGTGTTCGAGAACGCCTTCACGCAGGCGCCGTTCACGTGGACCAGCTTCGGCTCGCTCCTGACGGGCAAGTACCCGCGCCGGCACGGGCTCGTGAAGATGGCCGCCGGCGCGCGCATGGTCGAGAACACGACGATCGCGTCGCACCTCGAGGGCGCGCAGCGCGCGGACGGCCGCGAGCTGCGCGACGACGACTACCTGTCCGTGTCGTTCCACACCGGGACCCTGTCCGCGGGCTCGGGGCTGATCCAGGGATTCGACCTCTACTACGAGCAGCTCGCCGGTCACGGGCTCGTCGTGGCCGAGAGCGCCTGGAGCGTCTACCGCTCGGACCTTCTGCTGCACCTCCTGGGCGCGAAGCTCGAGCAGAAGACCGGCGGCGACGTCGCCGGCACCGCGCGCGCGTGGCTCGCCGAGAACGGCGCACGCCGTTTCTTCGCGATGGTCCACCTGTACTCGACGCACACGCCGTACGACCCGCCCAAGGAGTTCCGCGACCTGTACGTCGACCCGCACTACACCGGCCCGGTGAAGTCGTTCTACGCGCAGCACCGCGAGGCGATCGAGAGCGGCGCCGCCGTGCCGACGCCGGCCGACATCGCGCAGATCCAGGCCCTGTACGACGCGGGCGTCACGCAGGCCGACGCCGCGATCGGCGCGCTGGTCGCGGAGCTCGCGCGCCTGGGGACGCTCGACGACACGATCTTCATCGTGACCTCCGACCACGGCGAATCGCTGGGCGAGATGAACCTGTGGGAGCACAACCACATGGTCAACACGAACCTGCGCATCCCGCTCGTGATGCGCTGGCCCGGGGGATTGCCCGCCGGCAAGCGCGTCGCGGCGATCGTGGACGAGATCGACGTGCTGCCGACCGTGTGCGACCTCATGGGCCTCGAGCTGCCGGCGCAGACCGACGTCTACGCGCGGGTCGACGGCGCGAGCCTCGTGCCGCTCGCCCGCGGCACGGCGCAGTCCGTGCGCGAGTACTCCTTCGCCGAGAACGCGCTGTTCGCGTCGGCGCAGGACGCGCGCTGGAAGCTGCTCGTCCCGTTCGACCGCATCGAGTGCGGCGCGCTGGACAAGCCGGAGCCGGGGGCCTCGACCGTCGTGCTGTTCGACCTCGCGAACGACCCGGCCGAGGCGCGCAACGTCCTGGCCGAGCATCCCGCGGAGGCGCGGCGTCTGCACGCGGCGCTGTGCGCGTGGTTCCAGGGGATGCCCAAGGTGCGCATCGAGTACTCGACGCGCGACCTCGAGGAGATGAAGCGCACGCTGGAGAAGCTCGGGTACACGGCGGGCGGCACGGGGCTGGGCGGCACCGGCTCGGAGCCGAAGCGCTGAGCGCGCCTCGATGACCGTCGCCGAACTCGTGCTCGTCGCGAACACGCGCTTTCCCTCGCGGCGCGCGCAGGGCCTCCAGGTCGCGCACGTCGCCGCGGCGTTCGCGCGCGCGGGGACGCGCACGACGCTCCTGGTCGCCGACCGCCGCGCGCACGTCGAGCTCCCTGCGGGTACGGATCCGTTCGACTGGTACGGCGTCCCGCCCGGGCCGCGGCCGACCGTCGAGCGCATCGCCTGCGTCGACTGGATCGAGCGCGTGCCGCGCGTCCTGCAGTACGTGCCGGCGCGGCTGCAGGAGCTCACCTTCGCGCGCAACGCGGCGAAGCACGTGCTGGCGAAGCTGCCCTCGGCCTTCGCGATCTCGCGCGAGGTCGAGTGCGCGCTGCGCCTCGTGCGCGCCGGCCACGCGCGCACGTTCCTCGAGATCCACCGCGTCCCCGGCGGCCGCACGCGCCGGCGCTGGCTGATCGAGGCGGCGCGCGGATCCCGCGGCATCGTGGCGATCTCGGGCGGCGTGCGCGACGACCTCGTCGCGCTGGGCCTCGACGCCGCCTCGATCGTCGTCGAGCACGACGGGTTCGAGCCGGCGCGCTTCGCGAACCTGCCGACGCGCACCGAGGCGCGCAAGATGCTCGCGCTGCCGGCCGAGGCGCCGCTCGTCGTCTACACGGGCGGGCTGCTCGCGTGGAAGGGCGTCGACGTGCTCGTCGACGCGGCGCGCCTGCTGCCGAACGCGTACTTCGTCGTCGCGGGCGGGCTGGACGCCGACGTCGCGAGGCTGCGCGCGCACGCTGCTGGGGCGTCGAACCTGCGCATCGAAGGGTTCCAGCCGCCGGAGCGCGTGCCGCTGTACCTCGCGGCCGCGGACCTCGGGGTCGTGCCGAACCGCTCGACGCCGGCGATCAGCGCGAAGTACACGTCGCCGCTCAAGGCGTTCGAGTCGATGGCGGCCGGCCTGCCGCTCGTCGCCAGCGACCTGCCCAGCCTGCGCGAGATCCTGCGCGCCGACGTGGACGCCGTGTTCGTCGCGCCCGACGATCCGCGCGCCCTGGCGGACGGGATCGGCCGCCTGATCGACGACCCCGCGTCGCGCGCGCGGATCGCCGCGAACCTGCGCGCGCGCGCTCCCGAGCACACCTGGGACGCGCGCGCTCGCCGTCTCGCCGCCTGGATGGAAGCCCGCGCGGGAGCGGGCTGAGCGCTCAGAAGGAGAACCCCACGGAGAGGTGCAGCGCGCTGTTCGCCTCGCCCGGGCCCGGATCCGGGTTCACCGCGCCGTCCACGCGGATCGGCCCGATCGGCAGGAGGTAGCGCAGGCCCAGCCCGATGCCGAACCCCGGATCCGTGAAGCGGAAGACGTCCGTGTGCTGCAGCTCCACGGTGCCGGCGTCGACGAACGCCGCCAGCTGGAACCGCCGCGCGAGCGCCTGTCGCACCTCGACGGTCGCCGTCGTCGAAGCCTCGCCGCCGATCGGCTTGCCGTTCGCGTCCACCGGACCGAGCTCGCTCTCCAGGAACGAGCGCACGCTGTTCTCGCCGCCGTTGAAGAAGCGCTCCTGGATCGGGATCTCGTCGGTCGATCCGATCGGCGCGATCCAGCCCACGCGCGCCGAGAGCGCCAGCGTCGTCTTCGCGCCGAGCGGCAGGTAGCGCGCGTGCTCGAGCTTGAGCCGCACGTACTCGAGTTCCGACCCGATCGCGGCCAGGGACAGGTCGACCCCGCCGCGCGACTGCTGGCCGGTGTGCGGGTTCTCGAACGCGTCGCGCGTGTCCCACGTCGGCTCGAACGAGAGCTCGGACACGCCGACGTCCTCGACGAGCTGCGGCGCGTCGACTTCGACATCGCTCGTGTCGCTGCGCCGGTACTGCCACGTCCCGCGCACGTCCCACTGCGCGCCGAGGCGCCACACGCCGCTGAGCTGGACGCCCTGCTCCAACCGGAGGAAGGACGGTTCCTGGCGGCGGTTCCAGAACACCGTGGCGACCGCCGTCGCGTCCGGCCCGAGGATCCACGGATCGATCAGCGAGAGGTCGACCCGCTGCGCGAGCTCGGCGACCGTGCCGGACAGGTCCAGGATGCGCCCGGATCCGAACAGGTTCTTCTGGCGCACCCCGAGTCCGAGGCGCAGGCCTTCGTACGAGCCGTAGCCCGGTTCGATGTGGTACTCGCGCGCCGCCGCCTCCTCGACCGAGACCACCACGTCGCGCGTCTCGACGCCGTCGGCGGCCGCGCCCTCCGCGGCCGGCGCGAGGTCGATCGCCACGCGGTCGAAGAGCCCGGACCGCGACAAGTTGGCGATGCTCTGCCGCAGGAGCGAGCGCTGGTACCAGGCGCCCTGCTCGAGCTCGACGCGCTTCTCGAGGAAGCTCTCGCTGGTCGTGTCCTGACCCTCGAAGCGCACCGTGCCGACGCGCACGCGCGGGCCGGGCCGCACGCGGAACGCGAGCACGACGGCGCTCCCCGCGATCGCGCGCTCGGAGAGCGTGACCACGGCGTCGGGGTGGCCGTGCTCGCCGAACACGCCGGCGATGCGGCCGCGCGCGATCCGCATCGCCGGGTCGGAGTAGGGACCGCGCACGAGGTCGGACAGCGCCTTGTCCACGGCCGGACGCGGCACCTCGACCGGCCAATCGCCGCCGTCCGCCTCGATGTCGACGTCGACGCGTTCGAGCCGGTAGGCCGGGCCGGGCGTGACGGCGATCTCGACGCGCGCCTCGCTGCCGTCGTCCGAGAACGTGGTGCTCGGGTCCCCGACCACGACGTCCATGTGACCGCGTTCGCGGTACCACTCGATCAGCGTGACGACTCCCACGTTCACGGCGCGCGCCGAGTACCAGCCGCCGCCGCCGGGCGGAGACAGGATCGCGGCGACCGCGGACGCGTCCTGCGCGGGAACGCCGGGCGTCGCGATGCCGGCGAGCCGCGTGCGCACGCCGGGCTGGATCGTGAAGCGCGCGGTGGGCCGGCCCTTCTCGGCCGGCTCGAGCGCCGCCTCGACGCGCGCCGTGCGGTAGCCCTGCTCCTGGAAGAGGAGCTCCAGCTCGAACGACGCGTCGTCCAGGATCGGCTCCGCGCGCGCGGCCTTCGCGAAGTCCTCGAACACGTACCCGATGCGCCGCACGGCGTCCGAGCGGTCGACGGAGCCGAGGCCTTCGAACACCAGCGTCACGTCCTTCGGCTCGGGCGATTCACCGAGCAGCGTGCAGCTCCCCGAGAGCAGCGCGATCGCGGCGAAGAGCGCCGCGGCCACGCCGCGACGCGCGAGGATCCCGCGGTCCGACCTCATGGCATCCGCAGGACGAACCGCACGCCCATGTTGACGCGGTCGTAGACGTCGCGCTCGCCGCGCAGGTAGACGGTCTTGCCCGGTCCGCGCGCCGGCCCCGCGAGCCGGAAGCGCACCTCGATCGTGTCGGCGCCGGCCTGCGTGACGTCGGCGCCGGTCGCCATCTCGAGGCGGTCCGCGAAGCTCTCGCCCGCGTCGCCGAACCACTCGTAGGCCAGGTCGCGCGCGACGTACGACGCGACCTCGCCGACGACGCGCTCCTGGTCGATGCCGATGCCGCGCGCGCCGGGCATCCGTCCGGCCAGGAGCAGGAGCGCCAGATCCTCCTGCGTCGCCGGCGGGATCGAGGTGAGCTCGATCACCGGCTCGTCGGTCGCGCCCGTGACGCGCGCGCGCACGTCGTAGCCGCTGACGCGGCCCTCGGCCGTCACGTCGAGCTGCGCGCGCCCCGGATCGTTGGGGTCGAAGTCGACGCGGCCGCCCGAGAGGTCGAGCTTCGACGCCGGCAGCGCGATGCGCCCGCCGTCGAGTTCGACCGAGCCCTGGAGCAGCGGGTTCGCGCCCGTGCCGCGGATCGAGAAGCGCGTGAGGACCTGCGCCTGCAGGAGCGGCGTGCGCACGCGCACCGGCGTGTCGGAGCGCACGTCGATCTGCATCCGCATGCTGTCGAAGGGCGGATCCTCGATCGCCGGCAGCTCGAGCACGCGCCGACTGCCGGCGCCCTGCTTCGCCTGGAACATGCTGCGCAGGCGATCGAGATCGAGGCGCTGCTCGAAGCGCGCGTCGCTCAGCCTGGCCGTCCCCGTGAGCGCGAGCGCGCTCCAGCCGCCGTTCACGCGCACGTCGATGTCGGACCGCAAGGAGACCTCGGCGCTGCGCAGCAGAGGCACGCTCTTCCCGCGGAGCGCCACGTCGACCGACGGCTCGGCCCCGGACACGTCGACGGTGCCGGACACCTCGATCTGTCCGCCGCCGTACGTGCCGACGGCGCGCTCGATCGCGAAGCGTCCGGCGTCCAGCGCGACGTCGACCTCGACGCCCGAGATCGAGGGCAACGCGGCCGAGAACTTCACGCCGCCGTCGCGCAGGAGCACGCGGCCGGTGGGGGACGGCGCCGCGACCGTCCCGCGCACGGCGAGGTCCGCGGCCAGCGAGCCCTCGGTGCGGCGCAGCAGGTCGAACGCGTCGGCCAGCGGCCCGAGGTCGGGCGCCTCGGCGCGCACGCGGAGGTCGACGGGCGCGTCCAGGATCCCGCCCAAATCCCCGCGCGCGAGCCGGTCGAGGTCCAGGGGCCAGCCGATGCTCCCCGAGGCGTCGACGCGCGCGTCGCGCGACAGCTCCAGCGCGAACGAGTCGAAGTCGATCTCGCCGCCGACCCGCGGCCGGGCGCGGAACTCGGCGCCCTTCAGGCGCGCGAACCCCGTCGCGTCGCGCACCTCGAGGTCGTGCGCGGCGACCTCCAAGACTCCGGCGGGATCGCGCCACCCGCCGCGGAGCGCGATGCGCGCGTCCGCGCGGCCGTCGGCCTCGAAGCCGCGCGGCAGTCCGACCTCCGCGAGGTCGAGCACGGCGAGGCCCAGCTCCGCGTCGACGGAACCGTCGAGTGCTCCGCGCTCGAAGCCGAAGAGCTGGAGCGTCGCGCGCCCGTCGGCGCGCAGGCTCGCGGGGACCTCGGCGCCGAACGCGCGCAGGATGCGGCCGACGCGCGCGGCCCCGACGGCCACGTCGGCGCACAGCGAGTCGCCGGCGCGCGACGCGGAGACGCGCAGGGCGCCCTCGCCGCCGGCCAGGTCGAATCCCTCGATCGCGAGGCCGGCGGGCGCGAGCACGACGCGCGCCGGCCGCGCCAGCGACGCGGCGCCCTCGAGCGCCACGACGTCGAGCCGGGAGAGGTCGACGATCCACGGTCCGCTCGCGTCGCGATCGACGCGTCCCGCGGCCGTGATCGTGCCGGCGAGGGGCAGCAGGGCAGCGAGCTCGTCCACCGCGATCCCGCCCGACTCGCCGTGCGCGCGCAAGCGGACCCAGGCGACGTCGACGCCGCCGACCGCGAGGTCCGCCGCGTCGACCGCCAGCGTGCCCTCGGGCGCGGCGATCGGCCCGTCGAGCCGCGCGCGGAGGCGCGCGTGCCCGGCCGGGATCCACCCGGCGACGCCGAGCGCGCGGCAAGCCTCGCGCAGGTCGGGGACGTCGGCCTCGACGTCGAGGCCCGCGAAGCGGCGCGCGCGCACGTCCACGTCGCCGCGGGCCGTGATCGACGTGGTGCCAGCCCGCAGGTCGGCGCGCTCGACCGACAGGATTCCCGACTCCACCGCGGCGCGCAGCGTGAGCTCGTCGACGCCGATGCCGCGGATCACGGCCTCGCGCGCGCGCAGGGCGAGACGCGCCTGGAGGCCCGTGTCGGTCGAGCGCAGGCGCACCGAACCGCTCACGGCTCCGGAGATCCCGAGCCCATCGGCGGCGTCCGCCGGGAGCAGCAGGCGCGCGAGCTCGGCGCTGTCGGGCGCGCGGATCGCGAGCTCGATCTCCGTCGACGGGTCGGTCAGGAGCACGCGCGCCCCGGCGCCGAGCGGGAAACGCGTCGGCCCGACCTCGGCCACGCTCGCGCCGACCTCGGCACGTCCGCGCTCCACCTGGAGCCAGCGGTCGGCCAGCGCGGCGCGCAGGCGCACGCGGTGCGGGGGCGCATCGGCCGGGATGCGCCACGCGTCGCCGAGGATCGACTGCGCGTCGGCGACGTCGGCCTCGAGCACGATCGTGGCGCGCTCGAGGAACTCGCAGCCGAGGTCCGTGTGGCGCGGGACGCGCACGAGGTCGACGAGCGCGGCGTTCGCGCCGGCGAGCACGAGCACGTCGCGCGCCTCGAAGGTCGCCGCGGTCGCGAGGAACCGTCCCTGCACCGCGTCGGCGTCGCGCGCGGCGATCCGCGGCTCGACCGCGGCGATGTCGGCGTCGGCCGTCCAGCCCGCGGGGTCCGCCCGCGGAACGACGCACGATCCGCGCGCGCTCCACGCGCCGCCGAACTCGTCCGATTCGACGCCGAGGAGGTGCAGGACGCGCGCGAGCTCGACGCGCTCGAGCGCGCCGCGGATGCGGATCTCGCGCGCGTCGGACCGCGCCTCGAGGGCGATCGAGCCGATGGCCGTGGAAGCGTCGACGCGCGCCTCGAAGCCGCCGTCGTCCCCCGGCGTGAACTGCGCGGAGCGCCACGTCGGCGACGCCTTCCCAGCGCGCCGCGTCGATCGCGACGCCCGCGCCGCGCGCTGCCGCACGGACGCTCAGCGCGCCGGTGGCGGTGCGTCCGTCGGCGCCGCGCAGCGCCAGCGTGCGCGCGTCGAGCTCGAACGGCACGCCATCGCCCGCGCGGTCGGCGGCGCGGTCGGCTGCGCTGCGCGACGCGCCCAGCGCGAGGCGGGCTCCGCGCAGGCCGGCGCTGCCCGCGGCCGCGTCGACCCGCAGCTCGAGCGCATCGATCGCGACCGACGGCCACTCGGCGGGGAGACGCAGGTCGGGCGGGCCGCTTCCGGGAGTCGAAGGCGGCGCGCGGCGCGCGTCGACGTGGACGTCGGCCGAGCGCGCGCGCACGGAGCGCACGAGGACGCTGTCGCTCCACAGGCCGCTGACGTCGACCTCGACCTCGAGGCCCCCGATCTCGGCCGAGCGCAGCACCTCCGACTCCGTCCGCGCGGTCGCGACGACGCGCGCGGCGCGGAGCCGCGCGAGGCCCTCGAGCTCGAGCCCCTCGAAGCGCACGTCGAGGCCGGCGCGGGATCGCGCGAGGGACGTGACGATGCGCTCGAGCAGGTTCGCGCGCAGGGACCAGCCGACCCCCGCCAGGCCGGCGAGGACGATCAGGGAGACGGCGATCCGCCGCAGGCGCCGCCGGCGGGCCGCGGATCGGGTCGGGCTCGGCGGCGGGGACATGCGGTGGGGCCGGCGCGCGGGCTTGCGCGCGGGCCGCAGAGCATAGTCGGCGCCGCGAACGGAGCGGAGCGCCGGCGGCCGATCAGGGGAGGAGCTCGTCCCGCGTCGAGGACACGATCAGGAGCAGGCACCCGCCGTCCGTCGACTGCACCGGGTGCACGGTGCCGCCCTCGGCGCGCTGGAAGTCGCCGCCGTGCATGTGCAGGTCGCCCACGCGCAGGTCGCCTTCGAGCACGAAGCACTCCTCCGCGCCGCCGTGGCGGTGCGACGGGTAGGACGTCCCCGGCGCCATGCGCACGAGCATCGTGACCTGGTCCTTCGCACGGTCCACGGCCAGTCGGCGGACGACGATGCCGTCGATGCCCGTCGCCTCGAACGTCTGCGCGGCGCCGGGCGCGTAGTGCAGGCCGTCCTCGCCCGAACGACCGGCCTCGTCCCAGTCCTTCCAGACCTGCGTCGGGCGCTGCGCCTTGGCGGAACGCGGCGGGGTCGCGGCGCGGATCCGCGCGAGCACGCGGTCCCACAGCTCGGGCGGCGGCGCGATCTCGGGCGCGGCGTGCGTGAGCCGGCCGGCCGTGAGCGCCAGCGAGTCGACCTCGGCCCGGCAGACGTCGCACGCGGGCAGGTGGAGCCGGTAGCGGCGCGCTTCCTCGGCCTCGATCGACCCGAGGACGTGGAGTGCCGCGAGATCGCGCAGATCGTCGTCGAGGAACTCGTGCCGGTTCATGCCATCTCTCCTTCGGCCGAGCCCAGCGTCAGCCGGAGCGCGCCGAGCGCCGAGCGGATGCGCGTCTTCACGGTACCGAGCGGCGCGCCCAGCGCGGCGGCGATCTCGGTGTGCGAGAGCCCGCCGAAGAAGGCCGCCTCGACCGCGCGGCGCTGCTCGCGCGGCAGCCGATCCAGCGCGGAGCGCACGAGGCGCGCGCGCTCGGCCTGCCCGGCCGCGAGCCAGGGCGAGTCGGCCGGGTCCAGGAGCTGGTCCACGCTGTCGGCCTCGAGCGACGCCTCGCGGCGCGCGTGGCGCTGCAGCGAACGGCGCACGTCGATCGCCCGCGTCCGCGCCAGCGTCCCGATCCAGGTCGCCACGCTGCCCTTCGCCGCGTCGTAGCGGTCGGCCTGGCGCCAGACCTGCGAGAAGACCTCGACGACGACGTCCTCGGCCGCGGAGCGCTCGTGCAGGATCTGCTGCGCGATGCCCAGCACGCGCGGAGCGAGCTCGTCGTAGAGGCGGCGCAGCGCGACCTCGTCGCCGCGCGCGACGAGCGCGACGAGTCCGGCGAGACCGCCCTGGGCGGCGAACGCGTCGCCGTCCGCGGACGGCGACGGATCTCTCGGCAGCGGGGGGACCATCTCCATGGGCAACCTACGCGCACGGCGCGCGCAGCGGATGGCGCTCTCGCGGAAATCCGCGCGCGCTCCGCGACGGCGGAGAACGCGGCATCCGCGGCGACCGCGAGCTCCGTACGGAGGCCGGGTCCGACCGGAATGGTCCGTCGCGGTCCCGACCGAACCATGCGAATCCAGCCCATAGCCCTCGGCGCAATCGCCGCGACCTGCGCACTCCTCGCTCCGGCCCCGGCCTCGAGCCACCGCGAAGCGCCGAACATCACCAAGACCCCGAAGGTCGACGCGACCGACTTCTACATGTTCCGGAGCTACGAGCCCGGCCGAGAAGGCTACGTGACCCTGATCGCGGACTACGTGCCGCTCCAGGATCCGTACGGCGGACCGAACTACTTCACGCTGGACCAGGACGCGCTGTACGAGATCCACGTCGACAACGACGCCGACGCCGTCGAGGACGTCACCTTCCAGTTCCGCTTCCGGCGCGAGCTGCAGGACGTCGCGCTGCAGGTCGGCGCCGAGGGCGCGCAGAAGACGATCTCGGTGCCGCTCGTCAACGTGGGCCCGATCGGACCCGGAGTCGGCGACGTCGGGAACCTCAACGTGCGCGAGAGCTACACGGTCGACGTCGTCTTCGGCGATCGCCGCACGGGAGCGCGCGCCGCCGTGCACGACGCGCGCTCGGGCTCGGCCACCTTCGTGAAGCCCGTCGACAACATCGGCACGAAGTCGATCCCCGACTACGCCGCGTACGCGGACGCGCACGTCGTGGACGTCGCGCTGCCGGACAACGGTTCCGGCCGCGCGTTCACCGGTCGCATGTTCGTCGGCCAGCGCAAGGACCCGTTCGTCGTGAACCTGGGCGAGGTGTTCGACCTCGTGAACTTCGTCCCGCTGGGCGATCCGGCCGCGCGCGCGGACGACCTGGCCGACGCGAACGTGACCGCGCTGTGCCTCGAGGTCCCGATCGACTACCTCGTCGTCAACGAGCCCGTGATCGGCGCCTGGACGACCGCCAGCGTCCGACAGGCGCGCGTGGCGAACCCGGCGCCGCTGTCGGCGGCCCTGAACAAGGTCACGGTCGAGGGCGGCGCGTGGACGCAGGTCTCGCGGCTCTCGATGCCGCTCGTGAACGAGGTCGTCATCGGCCTGAAGGACAAGGACCGCTTCAACGCCAGCGAGCCGATGAACGACGGGCAATTCGCCGACTACGTGACGCACCCGAGCCTGCCCGAGCTGCTCGAGATCCTGTTCTTCGAGGCCGGCGTGCGCGCGCCGAACCTGTTCCCGCGCACGGACCTCGTGTCCGTGTTCCTGACCGGCGTCGAGGGCCTGAACAAGCCGGCCGACGTCGTCGCGTCCGAGATGATGCGCCTGAACACGAGCGTCGCGCCGACCGCGGCGGCGAGCCAGGACCGGCTCGGCGTGCTGGGCGGCGACGTGGCCGGGTTCCCGAACGGCCGCCGTCCGGGCGACGACGTCGTGGACATGGCGCTGCGCGTCGTGATGGGGGTGCTGCTCGACCCGCGGGACGCGCCGTCGGGCCAACTGCCGTTCACCGACGGCGCCTACCTCGACGCGACGTTCTTCGACGCGGGCTTTCCCTACGTGCGGACGCCGCTGCCCGGGTCCCCGAGCTCGAACTGAGGGCGCGCCCATGAAGCACCTCGCGATCGCGCTGGTTCTCCTGGCGCTCGGCGCCTGCAACCACGGCCACGACGACGCTCCGGACGCCGGCCCCTCGGGGAACGGCCTCGTGCAGAGCCTGATCTCGGACAACACCACGGACTCCGCCGAGCCCGTCGACGTCAACGATCTCGACCTGCAGTTCTCCGAGGACGAGGATGCGTTCTCCGGTCTCTTCGATTGAACCCGCCGCCGCGTCGGTGCGATCCACCGGCGCGGCGCACGTCCGCACCGAGCCGCTCATGAACGTGAAGACACTCCTGGCATGGATCGCGCTGGCGACCTCCGTCGCGGCGCACGATTTCTGGCTCGAGCCCGCGTCGTTCCAGCCGCGCGTCGGCGCGCGTGTCGACCTGCAGCTCGTCGTGGGCGAGCACTTCGCCGGCGACCTCGTGCCGCGCAAGGAGGCGCGCATCCTCGCGTTCGCGTCGCTCGACGCGGCCGGCCGCGAGACCGCGGTGCTCGGACTCGAGGGCAAGACTCCGGCCGGACTGTGGAAGGCCGAAGCGCCGGGTCTGCACGTGCTGGGATACCGGAGCAACGGCACCGCGATCGAGCTCGAAGCGGGGAAGTTCGAACGCTACCTGGTCGAGGAGGGCCTCGAGTTCGTCGTGGCCGAGCGCAAGTCGCGCGGCGAGAGCGCGGCTCCGGGGCGCGAGCTCTATGCGCGCTGCGCGAAGTCGATCGTCGTCGCGCGCTCCGAGAAGGAGCTCGCGGCCGCGGATTGGGCCGGCTGGGACCGCGTGCTGGGCTATCCGCTCGAGCTCGTGCCGACCGCGAACCCGTGCCGCCTCGCGTCGGACGCCGACCTGACCGTGCGCGTGCTCTTCCGCGGCCAGCCGCTCCCGGACGCGCTCGTGGGTTGCACGCCCAAGCAGGATCCGGCGCAGGCCGTGCGTGCTCGCACCGACGCCGAGGGCCGCGTCACGTTCCGGCCCAGGCTCGGCGGCGCGCACCTCCTGCGCGTCGTGCACATGACGCGCGCGGCGGACGGCGCCGCGCACGACTGGGAATCGCAGTGGGCTTCGCTGACGTTCGAGCTGCCCGCGCGTTGAACGCGACGTGCCTCAGCGCGTGAACTCGCGCAGCACAACGGTCGCGTAGCTGCCCTTCGGCAGGCGAAAGCGGATCCACAGGCCGTCGGGCGACTCCTCGCAGACGAAGTCCGACAGCGGCACCCGCGCCGCGCGGCGCGAGCCCAGGAGGCGCGAGGCCTGCAGCTCCTCCCACGTCATCCCGCTCGCGGCGACGAGACGTTCCTCGTGCTCGCCCGGCGCGAGCCGCGCCCGACGCATGTCGGATCCGAACAGGGGACCGCTGGGCGTGATCTCGAGACGCGCGACGCGCGGCGACTCGACCGCGGCGTCCTCGACGTCGAACAGGGCACCGTTGTCGAGCCGCTTCGCCACGTCGCCGGCCAAGACCACGCTCGTGGTGCCGTCGTTCAGCCGGTCGACAAGCCACACGTTGAACTGCTCGGCCTGCCAGGCCGTGCGGTGCAGGTTCGAGAGCCAGTCGCGTCGATCGTCGCGCAGCCGCTCGCGGCCCTTCTCGGCGTTGCGACCGTCGTCGCCCAGGCGTTGCTCGCCGTAGAAGTTCGGCACGCCGAGGGCCTCGAGCCGCGCGCCGATCCTGCGCGCGGATTCGAGCGCGCCGTCCCGTGCGCCGCGCACGAGCACCGAGAAGCGGTTCCCGATCAGGTGGCCGCGGCGCAGCTTGTTCGCGTGGCGCCGGGCCCACACGACCTCGCCCGGCATCCCGTCCGCGATCTTCTTCACGACCTCGTCCACGTCGGCCTTCGGCAGCGGCAGCGAAAAGGTCTGCTCCGCGACCGCGACCTTGTCCTTCAGGCCCGCGACGCCCACGTCGAAGTGCCGCAGGCCGAACATGCGCGCCAGCGCGTGCGCGAGGTCCTGCGTCGTGACGCCCGATCTTCGGTGGCGCACGTAGACGTGCTCGCCGGTGCCCGACGGCTCGTAGAGCGCGACCTCCTCGACGACGAAGTCGGCCGGGCCCTCCTTGATGCGGCCGCCGATCCCGGCCAGGTCCGGCGTGGCGAACGGCAGGCTCACGGCTTCCTCCGCGCGAGGAGCCACGCGATCGCGTCCGGCAGGACGTCGCCGACGAGCAGCGTGTGTCCGCGATCGGCGAGGATGCGCAGCTCGACCTCGGCCCCCTCGGCGCGGATCGCCAGGCCGGCGCGGCGCACGCCCGCGGCGCTGGCCAGCGGATCGAGCTCGCCGCAGACGAGGTACAGCGGTGGCGCTTTCGCGTCGCCGCCGAGCCGGGGCGCGCCGGCGACGAGCGCGGTCGAGGCGATGCGCGCCGCGCGCGAGAGACGCAGCGCTCCCGCCGCGCCCGCGCCCATCGAGTGTCCGATCAGGTGGATGCGCTTGGGATCGATCGGGTACGTGAAGAGCAGCGCCTGCACGAGCGCGTCGAAGGCCTCGGGCGACAGTCCGCCGAACCCGACGCGCGGACACGCGGCGACGAACCCGCGCTCGCGCGCCAGATCGCGCAAGCGCCCGAGGCCGTACGCGGCGAAGAACATGTTCTCGTCGCCGCCCGCGCCGTGCAGCGCGATGACGAGCGGAACCCGCGCGTCGGCGCAGGCCGACTCCGGCGCGAAGACGCGCACGGGCAGGTCGGTCCCGTCGGCGCAGCGCACGACGCGCCACAGCTCGCCGGCGCGCCGGCGGTAGGGATCGCGGCCGGCCTCGATCTGCTGCGCCTCGAGCTCGACGTCGGCCGCGTGCGCCGCGAGATCGAGCAGGAAGCGCGCCGAGTCCTGCGACGACGAGCGCGGGTCGAGCAGCGCCGCGCGCGCGCGACACGCGGCCAGCGCCTGCTCGAGCGGCGGCCCGTCCGGTTCGACGCGCGCGAGCCGGGCGAGCGCGTCGCGCCGCAGCGTCTCGAGCGGCGTCCCGACCAGTGCGACCGATCCGACGCGGCGCGGCGTCGCGCCCGAGACCTCGAGCTCGACCTCCAGGTCGATGCGCGCCGCGGGGAAGTCTCCGCCGCCGGGGACGCCGAGCGTCGCGGTCGCGCCTCCGACGGCGAAGGGCGCCGCGAACTCGTGCGTCGCGAGCACGCGCCGGCCCGCGGCGGTGGGCAGCACGACGCGCACGGTGGCGCGCCGTCCGGCCGCATCCGCGTCGGCCAACGCGCGCAGCGGACGCAGCTTCAAGGACAGCGCGGCGCCCGCGCCCGAGACGACCTCGCGCGGGTCGAAGTCGAGCGCCAGCGCGTCGGCCGCGCGCTCGGCCGGATTCGCCGCGCGCGCCGGATCGAGGCGCGCGGACAGTCCGTCGATCTGCTCCAGCGCCCGCGCGCCCTGTCCGGTGAAGAACGAGAGCGTGGCCGCGTCGAATCCGCGCTCGATCTCGCCGCGCGCGGATTCGGCCGGCGGATGGTCGCGCAGCGCGCGCTCGAAGCGCAGGTACGCCGCGGCGAGGTCGGCGCGCGTGGGCGTCTGCGCGAACGAGGCGACGGCGGCGAGGAGGATGCTGGCGGACATCGGCGAGAGCCTACCGTGCGCCGGCTTCGAAACGGCGCAGCGCCCGGTGCAATGCGGCGAGCGCCGCGTCGCTCTCGTCGAGGAGCGGCACGACCTCGCGCCGGCCGCCGGCCTCGATCGCGGCGCGGTCGCGCTGCACGGAGATGTGCACGGAGAGGTGCGTGTCCGACCCCGCGCGCGCCGCGTGACTCGTCGCGGGAGTCGCCGACCAGCCCAGGGCGGACAAGAAGGCCCGCACGACGCGGATCCGCGGTTCGCCGCAGTCCTCCCGATCGATACGCAGGCTCGCGCAGCCGGCCGGCTCGCGCGCGGCGAGCTCGACGTCGTGCCGCGTGACGCGCTGGCGGTGCGCGAACATCCGCGCGAGCTGTCGCCGGATCGCCCAGCCCGCCGCGAGCTCGCCGAGCCGTCCGAGGGGCAGTTCGTACTCGACCGAGTCGTCGAGGATCGAACGATCCGGCCCGTCGTCGAGGAACGTGTGCGTGTGTTCCCAACGCCGGAACGGGCCGCGCTGCTGCACGTCGCGGAACCGGTGTCCCTCGACGTGCCCGTCGTGCAGCGCGACCCAGCGGATCCCGAGCGCGCCGATCGCGAGCACCTTGCGCGCGCCGTCCGCGATGCCGCCCGAGTCCTCGACGAGCCGGACGCGCTGTCCCGGCGGCGTGAGCCGCTCGAACGCGCCCGGGCGCGCGTGCCACGCGTACAGCGCCGCGCGCGGAGCGGCGATCGGCGAGCGCGCGACGAAGCTCGTCATGCGCAAGGGCCTCAGAACCGGCTCGCCATCGAGCCGGCATAGCCCGAGAGCTCGAGGTACCCGAGGCCGCCGACCGTGCCCGTCATCCGCACCGGACCTTCCCAGTAGACCGTGCCGGTCGACGTGCGCCCGTCGAGCTCGCACGCGTCGAGGCGCGCGGCGAGTTCGCCGCGGATCCCGGCCGACGGGACCGCGACGCTCCAGCGCAGCGGATAGCGCGCGCCGCTCGCCGGGCTCGTCCACGTCGAGAGCGGCGCGAACTCGAAGTCCGCGAGGCCGAGGCTCCGCGCCGTGCCGTCGCGCTCGACGAGCGTGCCGGCCGAGAACGGCGTGGGGGACCCGTCCGCGCGTCGCAGGCGGTAGAGCATGAGCTCACGTCCGTCGTCGAGCCGCAGCCCGGCCCAATCCCAGCCGACGACGCCCTCGCCCAGCTGGCTCGTGCCCCACTCGTGGTCGAACCACGCCGCGCCGCGCACCGCGAGGTCGCGTCCGTCCAGACGCAGCGTGCCGCGCAGCGCGAGGCGCGTGAAGCTCTCGTAGGCCGACGCGTTGCCGGCGCCGGCCGCCTTCTGCGAGACGCCGGTCGCGCCGTGCACCACGAGCGGCTTCTCGGGCGACAGCGCGAGCTCGAGCGCGAAACCCGCCTCGCGCGCGCCGGCCGCGACGAGCAGCGTGCCGTCGGCATCGCGCCGGATCGTCACGTCCTCGACGCCGACGTCGAGGTCCGTCTCGGAGGCCCACGCGAGCCCGGCGCCCATGCGCCGCAGCCGCTCGACGTGACGGAACTTCCCGGCCGCGACGTCGGCGAGCGCGACGTGCGCGGCCAGCGCGTGGCGCGCGCGCAGCGGGGCATCTCCCGGCCGCGGCGCGCGCGCGTCGAGACCCTGGCGGAAGACCGTGACCTGGAACCCGCGCGTCGCGCCGGCTTCGTCCGCGAACTCGCCGGTCAGGTACCACCACTCGGTGCGCACGTCGAGGTGCGCGCCGTGATCGCGCGGCCACGACAGCGCGAGCGGCGGCTCGATGCGCCGCCAATCGCCGGCGAGGGCGCTCGCGCACGCGAGCAGGGCCAGGACGATCGTGCCGACGAGGTTCACGTGCGTGCGTCTCCTCTCATTCCTCGCGCAGCGCGCCCGCGAGCCGCCGCGGATCCGTGGCGCGCGCCGGCAGGAAGCCCGCGCCGGCGCAGGCCGCGACGACGCCGGCGATCGTGGTGCCGAGCAGGTGCCAGGGTTGGTGGAAGTCGATGGTCCAGCCGAAGGACTGCACGTTCACGACGGCGACCAGGATCACGCCGACGACGAGCCCCGCGACGGCGCCCGCGCCCGCGCCGAGCAGGCCGAGGATCGCCGCCTGTCCCACGACGACGCCGCCGACCTGCCAGCGCGCCCCGCCGATCGCCGAGAGCAGCGCCAGGTCCGCGCGGCGCTCGTTGACGAGCGCGTACAGGACGCTGAGCACGGCGATCACCGCGACGAGCGCCGACACGCCCTGCAGCGCGGTCGTGATCGCGAACGTGCGGTCGAAGACGGCCAGGACCTGGCGCTTGAGCGCCGCGTTCGAGAGGACCTCGAGCTGGTAGCGCACGCCGAGAGCCTCCGCGAGCGCCGCGCGCGCCGCGTCGCGATCCGCGTCGTCGGGCAGGTGGACGCCGACCTGGAGCGGCGCGTCGCCGGGGAAGTACGCCAGGAAGTCGCACAGGTCGATCGTCACGATCCCGCGGCTGTCGCCGTAGTCGCGGAAGACGCCCTCGACCGTGCGCTCGACGGGGAACCCGGCCACCTCGAAGCGGATGCGCGCGCCCTCCGCGACGTCGAAGCGGCGCGCGCAGGCCTCGTTCACGTGCGCGCCGCGCCGCGCCTTCGCGCGCTGGATCGCGGCGGCGGGATCGCTGCCGTCCACGAGGCGCGGTCCGCCGCGGCGCGAGGCCAGGCCGAGGTCCGCGCCGGT
>JBGAOR010000169.1:0-4841 GCA_044221705.1 Planctomycetota bacterium | reverse complement strand
AAGTACGCCGGCGAGAGCCCGACGCGCTTCGCGACGGACGAGGCGCTGGCCGACGCGCGCGCGATCGTCGAGGCGCTCGAGCCGCCGAGGGTCGCGGCATGAGCGCGCTGGCGATCCTGGCGCTCGGTCCGGCCGCTCAGACGGCCGCGGAACCGATGAAGAGCGCGGCCGAGGAGGGTTGGAAGCTCTTCGGCTCGTACTCGCTGTCCAACCCGTGGTTCCTGCTGCTCGTGCCGGCCGGGATCGCGCTGCTCTTCGTCGGCCGCGCGGGCCGCGCGCGCGCGAAGTTCCCGTCGCTGCCCGACGCGCGTCCGCGGCGCTCGCTGCGCCAGCGCGTGGGGTGGATCGTGCCGGTGCTGCAGGTCGCGGCGCTCGTGAGCGTAGCGATCGCCCTGGCGCGGCCGCTGCGCGGCAGCGTGGAGTCGTCGACGACGAGCGACGGCGTCGACATCGCGCTCGTCATCGACCGCTCCGACTCGATGCGCGCGGAGGACTTGGTTCAGGGCACCTCGCGGCTCGATGTCGTGAAGGGCGTCGTGCGCGAGTTCGCGACCCGTCGCATGACCGACCGCGAGGGCGCGGCCGACAGCATCGCGCTCGTCGTGTTCGCGATGTACCCGCAGCTCTTGTGTCCGTTCACGCTCGACGTGGACGCGATCACGGGCTTCATCGACGGCCTGCAGATCGCGCAGAACCCGGCCGAGAACGGCACGGCCATCGGCTCCGGACTGGCGAAGGCCGTCCAGCTGCTGCGGCAGACGCAGAGCAAGTCGAAGGTCGCCGTGCTGCTCACCGACGGCGAGAACAACGTCTTCCACGTGCCGCCGCTCGAAGCCGCCGACTTCGCCGCGCGCGAGAAGGTCAAGGTCTACACGATCTTCGCCGGCCGCTACGCGTACCGGCCGGACTTCCTCGGGCGGCCGGGGTACTCCGACCGCGAGATCGACACGAGCGAGCTCCAGGAGATCGCCAAGCGCACCGGCGGGCGCTTCTTCCGCGCGCGCGATCGCGCCGAACTCGAGTCGGCGTACGCCGAGATCGAGAAGCTCGAGCGCACGCAGCGCATCACGCGCCGCTGGAGCGAGACGTTCGACCTGTACCCGTGGTTCCTCGGTCCGGGGCTCGCTCTGTACGTCCTGTCCTGGCTGGCGTCGGCCTCGTGGCTCCGGAGGGCGCCGTGATCGCCATCGTGCGCTTCCTGGGCTTCGACGTGATCGCGCCGCAGCGCATCGCGTGGGCGCTGGGCGCCGTCCTCGTCCTGCTCGTGGGTCTGTGGTCGCTGCGCCGTCGCCGCATCGAGCGCGAGCGGCTCGTCGCGGAACGCCTGATCCCGCGCGTGTTCCCGGGCTTCTCCAGCGGTCGCGCGCGAGCGCGCGTCGTCCTGGGCGCGGCCGCGGCGCTGTTCGCCGCGCTGGCCGCCGTGGGGCCCGTGCGCGGCTACACGCTGCGCGACGTCGAGCGCCGCGGCATCGACCTCGTGATCTGCCTGGACACGTCGCGCAGCATGCTGGTCCAGGACGTGAAGCCCGACCGGCTCACGCGCGCCAAGCGCGAGCTGTCGGGCCTGTTCGACCGCCTGAAGGGCGACCGCGCGGCGCTGCTGGCGTTCTCGGGCGACGTGCGCGAGGTCGCGCCTCTCACGCACGACCGCGAGACGCTGAAGACGTTCCTCGAGACGCTGTCGCCCGACGACAACCTGCGCGGCGGCACCGACCTCGGCGCGGCGCTCGAGAAGGGGCTCTCGATGTTCGACGGCCGCAGCGGCGCGCACGAGGCGATCGTGCTCGTCACCGACGGCGAGGACCTGGGCGCGCGCGGCCTCGAGGTGGCGCAGAAGGCCAAGGAGCGCGGCATCCGCGTCTACGTGCTGGGCATGGGCACGTCCGCGGGCGGGAAGATCCCCGACGGCAAGCAGGGTTTCGTGCGCGGCCCGGACGGCAAGGAAGTGGTGAGCCGCATGGATCCCGAGAGCCTGGCGCGGATCGCGTCGGCGTCCGACGGCGACTTCGCCACCGTGGAGATGTCGCCGATCCCGCTCGAGGAGCTGTACGAGAAGCGCGTGTCGAAGCTCGAGGGCCGCGAGCTCGAAGGCGGCCAGGAGCGCATCCCGCACGACCGCTACCAGTGGCCGCTCGTCGTCGCGGCGGTGTGCATGCTGTTCGAGTTCGGCCTGCGCGAGCGACGCCCCGTGCGCGTCGGAGGTCTCCCGTGATCGCCTGGATCCTGATGCTCGCGCAGACGCCGCCGATGCCGGCGAACGCCGCGCCCGCGGCGGCGCCGGCGCCGGTCGAAGCCCCCGCGGCGCCGGTCGCGGCCTGGGACCGCTCGTTCGCGGAAGGGTTGACCGAGATCCGCCGGCTGGCGGAGTCCGGATCGATCGACGAGGCGGTCGCGGTGGCGGAACGGCTCGCCGTGCCGAACGCGCTGGCGCGGAAGGTCGAGGATCTCGAGCGCGCCGGCGGCTGGCGCGCGTCGGCCGGCCGTGCGCTGGGATCGATCGGCGATGCGTTCGACCTGATCGGCCCGCCGCCCGCGATCCGTGCGGAAGCCCAGTTCGCGCGCGCCGTCGCGCACTCGCTCGGCGCGCAGCGCGCGACGGCGGAGGACGAGCGCGCCGTGCGCCGCGAGCAGGCGCAGATGGCGTTCGAGAGCGCGCGGCTCCTGGCCGGACCGGGTGCACTCCGGCTCGACGCCACGTACGACCAGGGCCTGCTCGCGTTCGCGGCGGGCGAGGAGCAGCGCGCCAAGCTGCCGGAGATCTCGGGGCAACAGGCGCAGCCGCCGGCCGCGCAACCGGCCGCGCAACCGGGCGGCGCGCAGGCGCCGAAGCCGCCCGATCCGCTGCAGCTGGCGCGCGCCGCGTACGTCGCCGCGCGCGAGCGCTTCGTCGAGCGTCTGCGCATGGACTGGCGCGACGCCGACACGCAGGCGAGCGTCGAGCTGTGCCAGCGCCGCCTGCGCGAGCTCGACCAGATCGAGAAGAAGCGCCAGGAAGAGCAGCAGAAGAAGGAACAGGAGCAGAAGGACCAGCAGCAGGACAAGGACCAGAAGGATCAGGACAAGAAGGACTCGCAGGATCCGAAGAGCGACGAGAAGAAGGACCAGCAGAAGCCGGACGAGCCGCAGAAGCCGGACCCCGGCCAGGATCCCAAGCCGGACGAGAAGAAGGACGAGAAGCCCCCGGCCGATCCGAAGGACGCGCCGAAACCCGAGGACGCGCCGAAGCCCGAGCCGAAGCCGGCGGATCCGAAGGACAGCCCCAAGATGAGCAAGGAGGAGATGCTCCAGCTCCTCGAGCGGCTCGAGAAGATCGACGACGTGCAGAAGGAGCTGCAGGAGAAGCTCAAGCGCCTGCGCAGGGTGAGCGTGGAGAAGGACTGGTGACCATGCGACCGCGATTCGACCTCTATCGGCGCGCGCTGCTCTGCGCGTCGGCATTCGTGCTCGCCTCGGGCCTCGCGCTCGCGCAGCGCGTGCCCGTGCTCAAGGCCCGCATCGACCCGATCACGGTGAAGCTCGGCGGGCAGGCCGTGCTCGTCGTCGAGGTCGAGAACGCCCAGGCCGGCGAGATCGGTGCGCTGCCGACCGTCGAGGGCCTGCGCTTCGGCCAGCCGGGTGCGCCGGGACTCTCGAGCTACACCGAGATCGTGAACGGCCGCGTGTCGAGTCGTTCGTCGCTGACCTGGCGCATCGGCGTGAAGCCGGTCCAGTCCGGCGAGTTCGTCATCCCGCCGTTCACCGTGCGCGCCGACGGGCGCGACCTCACGACGCGCGAGCTGCGCCTCGTCGCCGCCGAGGACTTCCGCGGCGACGAGCTGGGCCTGCTCGAGATCGACGCGCCCAAGGAGGTGTGGCAGGGGATGCCCTTCACGCTCGAGATCCGCCTGGGCTTCGACATGGAGATCCAGGGCCGCCTGAACCGCTACGACCTCGCTCTCCCCTGGCTGGGCGAGCTCGGCGGGCTCGTCGAGCTCGAGGACCTGCCCATCCCGTCCGGCCGCTCCGCCGGCAAGATCCTGCTGAACTCGCGCGAGGAGCTCGAGATCGAGGACTTCGGCGCGCGCAAGGTCGGCAAGGCCAACTTCCGCGTGCTGCGCGTGCGCAAGCGCTTCGTCGCGACGCGACCCGGGTCGTTCACGTTCCCCGCGAGCCACTTCGAGTTCGGGCACCGGAGCGACCAGTTCCAGCGCCTGATGGGCGGCACGGAGGACTTCTCGAACTTCAAGCGCGCGCCCGAGTTCCAGGTGCTCGTGAAGGCGATTCCCGAGGAGGGCCGGCCGATCGACTGGTCCGGAGCGGTGGGCACGTTCGAAGGTGCGGTGATCGCCGACCGCCGGGACGTCCAGGCCGGCGAGTCGATCAAGCTGACCGTCGAGTGGACGGGCGAGGGCAACCTCGAGTTCTTCGACGCGCCCGACCTCGCGCGCGTCGACGCGTTCCGCTCGTTCGGCGTGTACGGCACGCAGGACCGCAAGACCCCGAGCCGCCGCGCGGTCACGTACGACATCGCGCCGAAGGACGCGAACGTGACCGAGATCCCGCCGGTGCCGCTCCAGGTGTTCGACACGGGCTCGGGTCGCTACGCGACCGTCGTCACGAAGCCGATCCCGATCCGCGTGCGGCCGATCGTCGGCGCGACGGGCATCGCGTCGAAGGACGCGGTCGCGGCGACGACCGCCGACCTGCGCGACATCCAGACGCGCGCGGAGGACGGCACCCCGACCTCGGGGCCGAGCGGTGGCGCGTTGGGCGCCGTCGCCGGCGCGAGCGTCGCCGGCTGGCTCGCGCTGCGCGCCTTCGTGCGGCGCCGCGGCGACCCCGACGCGCCGCGCGCGCGCGCG
>JBGAOR010000168.1:0-4880 GCA_044221705.1 Planctomycetota bacterium | reverse complement strand
GGACGGGTCGAAGTCCGCCGCTCCTACCCGCCGTGACCCGATCTTCATGCGATCCGGCGGGATGCCTTCATGGCCGCGGCGGGCCCGGACGATCAGAATGAGCACCTCGTGGAAGTCCGTTCCGCGCGCGCCCCCGCGGCGCGCGGCAGCGGCCCGCGATCCGTCCCCGCATGCTGCGCGTCCTCCGCCACTACCTGCCGCTGCGCAAGGCCCTGCTCATCCTGAGCGAGGCCCTGCTGCTCACGGCCGTGCTCTCGGCCTGGATGACCGCGCACTTGTGGCAGCCGTCCGAGCTCGTGCAGCAGGAGCTGTACGACCGGATCCCGGCGCTGTCGGTCGAGGACGCGCTCCTGCGCTGCGTGTACTCGTGCTTCCTCCTGTCGGTGCTGGCGCAGTTCGCGATCGGCTTCAACGAGCTCTACGACGTGCGCGTGTCGGGATCGCGCGTCGACCGATCCGGGCGCTTCGTGGAGTCGGCCGGATCGGCGCTGGCGTTGTCGCTCTTGGCCGTCTTCGTGCTGCCGACGTGGGGACTGCCGCAGGTCCTCGACTTCCCGCCGCTCTCGGCCAGCCAGCGCATCCAGACGCTCGTCTTCGCGATGCTGTCGGGCTTCGCGGTGCTGTACGGCTGGCGCACCGTCTTCCACTGGGCGCTGCGCCGCGCGAACTTCGGCGAGCGCGTGCTGATCCTCGGCGGCGGCAAGCGCGCGCGCGAGCTGGCGCGCGAGATCCGCGAGCGGCCGGACATGGGCTACGACCTCGTCGGCCTCGTGCCCGAGGGCGGACCGGAACGCGGGACCGTCGGCGTCGCGCGCGCGGCGCGCAACGACGAGGGCAAGGCGCCGATCCCGATGCGTCCGCGGCTCGTCGGTGCGACGGCGCTCGCGGGCGCGGCCGAGTCGGGTTCGGAGCGCGCGCCCGGGTTCGTGCTCGAGCGTCCCGCGCCGCTCCCGGCGGTCGAACCCGCGCAGCCGGCGCAGCCCGAGCTGGGCGAACCCGCGCCGAGCCTGGCCGCGCTCGTCCAGCGCGAGCGCGTCGACCTGGTCGTCGTCGCGCTGGAGGATCGCCGCAAGGCGCTGCCGATCGAGGACCTGCTGCAGTGCCGGCTCGACGGCGTGTCGGTGCTCGAACAGGAGTCGGTGTACGAGCGCATCACGGGCAAGATCGCCGTCGACGCGCTGCGTCCGAGCTACCTGATCTTCAACGAGGGCTTCTCGCGCCATCCGTGGGCCGCGCTGACGAAGCGCGCGTCCGACCTGGCGATCGGTTTCGTGATCATCGCGCTGACGTGGCCGTTGATGATCCTCACGGCGCTGGCCGTGCGCTTCGACTCGCCGGGCCCGATCCTGTTCACGCAGGAGCGCGTGGGCCGCGACGGCCGCCCGTTCGTGCTGCTGAAGTTCCGCAGCATGCGCGTCGACGCCGAGAAGACGACGGGCCCCGTGTGGGCGACGCAGGACGATCCGCGCATCACGCGCGTCGGGCGTTTCATCCGCAAGACGCGTCTCGACGAGCTGCCGCAGCTCGTGAACGTCCTGGCCGGCCACATGTCGATCGTGGGTCCGCGCCCGGAGCGCGAGCACTTCGTGGCCGAGCTCGCGCAGAAGATCCCCTACTTCCGCCAGCGCCACATCGTGAAGCCCGGTTTGACCGGCTGGGCGCAGATCAACTACCGCTACGGCGCTTCGTTCGAGGACTCGGTCCAGAAGCTCCAGTACGACCTGTACTACATCAAGAACCAGTCGCTCTTGTTCGACCTCTCGATCCTCTTCAACACGGTCAAGATCGTGATCCTGCGCAAGGGAACGTGATCCGGTTTAGGATCGCGGAATGCCCTCCCCGCGCGCCGCGATCGTCGTCCTGCTCCTGGCCGCCTCCGCAGTCGCGGGCGGCTCGCCCGAGAACGCGGTCCTGATCGTCGACCCGTCGAGCCCGGTGTCGCTCCAGGTCGCGAACCGCTACCGCGCGCTGCGCGACCTGCCCGATCGCAACGTGCTGTACTTCGCGCCGAACCCGGGCTCGTACGCGGCGTTCCAGGGCACGGTGAAGCCGGCGTTCCTCGGCTCGCTCGACCAGCTCGGGATCGAGGACCACGCCGACTACGTGGTGCTGTCGGCCGGCGCCGGATTCCAGCTCGCCGCGAGCGGGCTCGTCAGCGACGCCTGCTTCCCCGTGAACCGCTTCGCGGTCACGACGCCGTTCGCGATCGCGCGCGCCTGGCCGAACGTGCCGCCCGGCACGAGCTCCCAGGCGGCCAACGGCTACAACTCGGGCACGAACAGCGCGCTGGCCTTCGACGCGCGCACGACGTGGGCCTCGGGCGGACCGTCGCCGAGCGGATCGCGCTACTACCTGACGACTTCGCTCGGCTACGAGGGCGCGAACGGCAACACGGTCGCGGAGATCCTGGCGAACCTCGACCGCTCCGCCGCAGTCGACGGCACGCGGCCGGTCGGCACGGCGTACTTCTGCCAGACCAACGACGCGGCACGCTCCGGGCCGCGACACGCCTTCTACCCGGCGGCCGCGGCCGCGATCGTGTCGTACGGGCTGTCGGCGCAGCACATCTTCGCCGACCTGCCGCCGGCGGGATCGACGTGCATCGGGATCATGACCGGTCTCGCCGATCCGGCCATCGACGCGACGGCGCTGACGCTCCTGCCGGGCAGCTTCGCGGATCACCTGACGAGCTACGCCGGCACGTTCGACGGCGGCGGGCAGACGAAGATGTCGCGCTGGATCGCGAAGGGCGCGAGCGGCACGTCGGGCACGGTCGAGGAACCGTGCAACTACCCGGGCAAGTTCCCGCACGCGCGGTTGCACGTCTACTACGCGCAGGGGTTGTCGCTGGGCGAGGCGTGGTTCCGCAGCCTGGGCTTCGTCCCGTTCCAACAGCTCTTCGTCGGCGATCCGCTGTGCCGGCCGTTCGCGTACCTGCCCGTGCCGGCGCTCGCGAACCCGCCCGCGGGCGCCGTGTCCGGCACCGTCGGCCTGCAGCCGGTCGCGACGACGCCGCATCCGACGGCGGCGATCGCGCGCTTCGAGCTGCTCGTGGACGGGATCTCGTTCGGGGAGACCGGGCCCGGCGGCACGTGGGCGCTCGACACGACCTCGATCGCGGACGGCTGGCACGACCTGCGCGTCCTCGCCTGGGACGACACGGGCGTGAAGAGCACGGGCCGCGCGATCCTGCCGCTCACGACGTCGAACTTCGGACGCAGCGCGACGCTGGGCGTCGCGCCGGCGAGCGGCGACCTCACGACGCGCTTCGACTTCGCCGCGGCGGGCGCGGGCGGGACGGTGACGGAGGTGCGCCTGCTGCAGGGCAGCCGCGTCGTCGCCGCGGCCTCCGCGAACGGGACGCTGTCGGTGTACGGACGCACGTTGGGCGCCGACCGCTCGCGCCTGCAGCTCGAGGTCGAGTACGCGGACGGACGCCTCGCGCGCAGCGCGCCCGTGACCGTCGACGTCGCCGATTCCGCCGGGACGCCGCTGAACCTGGCGCCGCTCGCGTCGAGCTACACGAAGCGCGCGCGCAACGACGCCGCGGTCGTCGTCGAGCTGCCCGGGACGTTCGACGCGGACCTCGCGAGCGCGACGTGGACCCTCGTCTCGCCGCCGGCGCAGGGCGCGATCCTGGGCGGAGTGGGTCCCTACCGCATCGTGCAGCCGTCGCCGGGCGCGAGCGGGCTCGACGCGATCGCCTTCCGCGTGACGACGCCCGGCGGCACCTCGAGCGACGCGATCGTCACGATCGTCTGGAGCGCGCCGCCGACCTGCCCCGCGCCGGCCAACGAGTGCAGCGCGAACCCGAACAGCACCGGATCACCCGCCACGATGAGCTCGAGCGGCTCGACGCGCATCGGCACGAACGACTTCCGCATCGCGGCCTACGGACTCCCGCCCTCGACCTTCGGCGTCTTCTTCTACGGCGCCAACCCGACGCAGCAGCCCTTCGGCAACGGATACCGCTGCGTGGCCTCGCCGGTCCTGCGCCTGGGCGTCCAGCAGGCGAGCGTCTTCGGCGACGTGGAGCGCGCGCTCGACTTCGCCGCCCTGCCCTTCTCGGCCGGTCCCGGCGCGATCACGGCCGGGTCCACGAAGCGCTTCCAGTTCTGGTACCGCAATCCCGCGGGCGGCGGCGCGGGCTTCAACACGAGCGACGCGCTGGCCGTCACGTTCTGTCCGTGACGGCGGCGCGGTTCAGGCGCTCGCGTAGCCCGTCTGCGTCGACTTCGCCTTCTGCGCGGCGAGGTAGCACGAGACCGCGGCGAACGCGCACCAGGTCAGCGGCCAGGTGATGAACCCGATCAGCACGAACAGGAGCACCGTGTTGACCGCCGCCGCGATCCAGTAGCCGATCATCAGCGCGAGGCCCCAGCCGATGTTGCCGGCGTAGAGGTTCCCGATGCCGAACGTCTGCAGGAACATCCCCGGCACGAGCTCGAGGATCAGGGCGATCCCGACATCCTTCGGAACGCGGACGGGCACGGACGGGTAGCTCGGGTCGGTCATGGCGCGATCCCTTACGCGAGCGCGCGGACGATCTTCTCCGGGCCGAGAGGGAAATCAGCCGCGTTCGGCCCGACTCGCGGCCTTCTCGCGCCGCAACCGCTCGACGTGGACCGCCACGAGGGCGACGTCCGGCGGCCGGACGCCCGCGATCCGGCCCGCGGCGCCCAGCGTGCGGGGCCGCAGCCGCCCGAGCTTGTCGCGGGCCTCGTTCCCAAGACCCCGGATCGCCGCGTAGTCGAGCTCGGCCGGGATCTCGAGCGCGTCCTGGGCCCGCAGGCGGACCACGTTGTCCTCCGCGCGCTCGACGTAGCCCTTGTACTTCAGGCCGACCGCGACGGCCCGCGCCACCTCGTCGTCGAACCCCA
>JBGAOR010000041.1:0-36020 GCA_044221705.1 Planctomycetota bacterium | reverse complement strand
GTAGCCAGGCTCGTTCATCACCTGATGAACGAGCCTGGCTACTTCATCGACTCAGGCCGGCCGCAGCGCCGACTCGAGCTCCTCGAGCAGCACCTTCTCGTCGAACCGGCCGCGGACTTCCTTGTGGTAGCCGCGCACCCACGCGCGGTCGTCCACCAGGATGAACGGGACGGCCTGTTTCCCCGTCTCGTTCTCCAGCTTGTCCGCCGCGCCGGGCACGTCGTCGATGAAGACCTTCTCGTGCGCGACGGACTGCTCCTTCATCCAGCGGTCGAGCCGCGTGCAGTCCGGGCAGCCGTGGGAGGAGTAGACGGACAGCTTGTGTCCACGCAGGAAATCGAGGCGTCGTTCCATGGTCGAACGCGCAAGCTAGTCCGGCTAGCGCGCGGTTGCGACGCCCGCCGCCCGGTCAGGCCGAGACGGCGCGGCCGTCGCGCGCGGTCGGGAGGACGGGCAGGCTCGGCAGCGGCAGGTCCGGGCCGCCCTTCGACGGGTACGGATAGGCGCAGCCCGACTGGCCGGCGCAGGCCTCGACCAGGTCCCGCAGGCTGGTGTTCCGCAGCCGGTCGTGGAAGCCCTTCGAGAGCTTCATCCACGTGTCGTGCAACGGGCAGGCGTGCGCGTCGTCGCACACCTGCTGACCCAGCAGGCAGACGTCGGCCGGCGCGAGGTTCTCCTCGGCCTCGACGATCTGGATCAGACGGATCTCGGCCGCCGGCCGGTCCAGGCGGAACCCGCCGCTGCGCCCGCGCTGGCTGTGCAGCAGGCCGCGCGTCACGAGCGGCTGCAGGACCTTGCCCAGGAACGGGGCCGGGATGCCCAACTGCTCGGCCATGTCGCGCGCCAGGTAGTGCTGACCGTCGCGCTCGTGCTGCGCCAGGAAGGTCAGGGCTCGGATCGCATACTCGCTGGATCGGGACAGCACGGCAGGCCTCTCGTTTCCTCCTGGGGTGGACGGCGGGGAACTCGCTCGACCGCGGGTGACGGCCGCGGCGCGCGACACAGGAGCGTCGGGGCCTCGGGGACGCGGATGGCCGCGTCCGGCGGTCCGTTCGCACCGCCGTGTCCGTTGGATGCACGCGCCCGACGCGCCGGTCGGGAACCCGCTGAGGTCGGACCCGGCCGCGGAGGCCTCGGCGAGCTGTGGTCACCTCGGGTAAGTGCCCGGCGCTTCCCACGAATGGCACAGCGCTCCGCTGACGGAGCCCCCGGCGGGCGGTAGCCTCCGAGCCGTCATGCTCGGCACCGGCGCGTTGTTGACCCTGGCGGCGGCGTGGCCGGTTCCCGTTGCGCGCGGAGACGGCGACGGGCCCGCGGAGCCGCCGCCGCACCGCCTGCTCGTCTACACCCTCTCGGCCGGGTTCGAGCACGACGTGGTGAAGCGTCCTGCGCCGGCCGAGCTGTCGCTGGTCGAGCGCGCGCTCGTCGAGATGGGCTCGGATGCGCGGTTCGAGGCCGTCCCCACGCGCGACGCGGCGGAGTTCGAGTCCGCCCGGCTCGCGCGCTACGACGCGGTCCTCTTCTGCACGACCGGCGAGCTGCCGCTGTCGGCCGAGCAGCGCGCCGCGTTCCTCGACTTCGTCGCGCGCGGCAAGGGCTTCGTGGGCGTCCACTGCGCGACGGACACGTTCTACCAGTGGCCCGAGTACGGCGCCCTCGTCGGTGCCTACTTCGACGGGCACCCCTGGCACGAGAAGGTGCGCGTGCGCGTCGAGGACCGCACGCACCCGGCGACGCGCCTGCTCGACGCGTCGTTCGACATCGTCGACGAGATCTACCAGTTCCGCGCGCCGTACGACCGCTCGCGGCTGCACGTGCTGATGTCGCTCGACCCCGACGCCGTCGATCTCGCGAAGCCGGGCGTCAACCGCAAGGACCGCGACTTCGCGCTCTCCTGGACGCACGCGCAGGGCGCGGGCCGCGTCTTCTACACGGCGCTCGGCCACCGGCCCGAGGTGTGGTCGGACCCGCGCTTCCTCGCCCACCTGCGCGGCGGGATCCAGTGGGCGATGCGCATCGACCGCGATCCGCCCGCGCTCGCTCCGGCGGACGAGGCCTACCGCGCGTTCGCGCGCGAGCACCCCGGCGATCCGGCGCGCGGGTTCGCGGTCTTCCGCCGCGAGAGCGGACCGATGTGCATCCGCTGCCACGCTGTGCACGGCGAGGGCGGGACCGTCGGGCCGGACCTCTCGCTGCTGGGCAAGAAGCACACGCGCGAGGAGATGATGGAGCAGGTTCTCGCGCCCTCGGCCGAGATCGAGCCGGGCTACGCGGCCGCGATCTTCGAGCTGAAGGACGGGACCATCCTCACCGGCCGCGTCCAGTCCGAGTCGAAGGACCGCATCACGGTCTGGGACGTCGACGCCAAGGCGCGCGAGCTCGCGCCGGGCGACGTGGCCGAACGCCGCGCGAGCCCGGTGTCGCTGATGCCCGAGGGCCTCGCGCGCACGCTGTCCCCGCAGGAGTTCGCCGACCTCGTGGCCTGGCTCGGGACCCTCAAGGGTTCCTGACCTTCATGCGCACGAGAGACGTCTCGGAGCTCATCGAGCGCGCCCGCCTGGGCGAGAGCGCGGCGGCCGACCGCCTGTTCCCGCTGCTCTACGAGGAGCTGCGCGCGCTGGCCAGCTCGTTCTTCCTGGGCCAGCGCGTGGGCGACACGCTGCAACCGACCGCGCTCGTGCACGAGGCCTGGATCCGTCTCGCCGGCCCGAGCGCGCCGTCGGTGCGCGACCGCGAGCACCTCATGGCGCTCGCCGCGCGCTCGATGCGCCACGTGCTCGTCGACCACGCACGCGCGCGGCGGCGGCTGAAGCGCGACGGTGAGCCGGAGCGGATCACGATCGCCGGGCCCATCGGCGGCGACGGCATGGACGCCATCGACCTGCTGGCGCTCGACGAGGCCATGGACCGCCTGGCCGAGTTCGACCCGGGCAAGGCGCACCTCGTCGAGCTGCGCTTCTTCGCCGGGCTCTCGGGCGAGGAGGCGGCGCAGATCCTGGGCGTGTCGGCCAGCACCGTCGACCGGGAGTGGCGCTTCGCGCGCGCGTGGCTCGCGCACGAGCTGCGCGAGTGGGGCCCGGTCTAGCGCGGGGAGGTCCGGGCAGCCGCCCGTTCCGGCCCGAAGCTCGCCGGCCGGCGGGCTCCGCCGCGAAATCTCGAAAAATCTGACGCCGCGCAGCCCCGTCCGGCGTTTTGGACAGCGCGTCGACGCACCCGCGCGCGCCTCCCGGACGGGAGGCCCCGGCCGTCGCACGCCCTCCTCCGGCACGAAGGCCGGGGCGGTCTCGAAAGAAGGGGACCCGCGGGCCTCGTGGAGTGCCGCACACGCCACGAGATCGGGTTCCTACTGCTCCACCTCGGCTTGCCGGGGTGGAGCTTTTCCCTCGCGCGTTCCGGCCCGCTCGTCGTCGGTCGGCGCGAGCTCGGCGGCCGGCGCGAGCTCGACGGCCGGCGCGAGCTCGACGGGCAGGCGGGCCAGCGCCGCGCGCGCCGACGCGTACGCGGCGCGGCTCGACGTCGGATGCCGGGCCAGCGCCCAGGCGAGGTGCGGCGACACGTCCGGGTGCGGCGGCGCGAACATGCGCTCGCCGGGCCAGACGCAGGCGCCGGCGCGCACCTCGAGCTCGCGCTCGACGCGCGCGATCTCCTCCGCCGTCGGCGTGCTCGCGACGACGCGGTCCGCGTAGCAGGCCGAGTAGGCGACGGCGGCGCGCACGTCGGTGCGGCGCTGGACGACCACGGGCTGACCGAGGGCGATCTGCAGCGTCTGCAGCACCGGCTGCGCCCCGGTGATCTCGGCGAAGAGGTCGCCGAAGCCCTCGTCCCAGCCGAGGCGCCCGTTGACCTCGAGGATCGACGCGCGCCGGCCGTCGAGGCGCATCTCGATCGAGAAGCCCGTGTCGCGCACGCCCAGCGCGCGCAGGGCGGCGTCGGACGCCGCCTCGATCGCGGCGAGCTCGGTTGCGGGGAGGTCCGCGGGCAGCAGGTAGCCCTCGAAGAAGAAGAGCGGCGGCGGCGTCAGCACCTGCTCGACGACGCCGAACGTGCCGATCGCGTCGCGCGCGACGACTCCGTCCGTCTCGACGGGCAGGCCGCGCGCGAACGACTCGACCAGGAACGCGTCGAGCGGATCGTGGCCCAGGTCGAGGCGCGCGGCGCGGCCGAACTCGACCAGGCGCCGCACGTCGGGCGAGCGCGCGAGGCCCGCGCGCAGTCGCGCGACGGCGCCGTCGACCTCGGCGTCGGTCTTCACGAGCGTCACGAGCCGCGCGAGCGCGGACGCGCTGGCCTTCAGGACGACCGGATGGCCGCGATCCGCCGCGAAGCGCCGCACGTCGGCCGCGGTGCGCGCCAGCGCGAACTCGGGCTGCGCCACGCCCGCCGCGGCGAGCGCCGTGCGCGTCCCGAACTTGCTCGTCGTCAGGAGCGCCGCGTGGAGGGGGATGCACGGCAGCCCGCGCTCCGCGGCCACCAGGGCGCCGAGGCACAGCCCGGACTCCGACTGCGCCAGCACGCCGTGGATCGCGCGGCCCTCGAGCGCGCGGTCGAGAGCGCGCTTCCCCGCCTCGAGCTGTTCCGGCGGTGGCAGCGCGATCACGTCCGCGAAGCACGCGCGGTCGCCCGGGTCGTCGTAGTCGTCGGCCAGGATGAGGCGCACGCCGAGCTGTTCGAGCAGCGGCCGGTGCGCGACGACCTGCCTCTGACGGAAGCTGGCGGTTCCGGGGTAGATGCACAGCACGTCGATCATGTCGACCTCGCGCACGTCCGGAACCCCGCGAGCACGTCGCGCCGATCCGGCGTGTAGAAGTTGCGGTACGTCCCGCGGATCAGGCGCGAGCGTGTGGCGTAGCATCCGCCGCGCAGGACCTTGTGGCCCGTGAACCAGGGCGCGCTGTACTCCGCGTACGGCCCGGCGACGAACCCCGGGTAGGGCGCGAAGTCGCTGGCGCACCACTCCCAGACGTTGCCGATCGTCTGGCGACAGCCGAACGCGCTGTCGCCGGCCGGGTACGCGCCCACGTCGCACGGTTCGTCGTCGCGCAGGTCCTGGTGCGCGCGCTCGGGTGTCGGCGGATCGTCGCCCCACGGGAACAGGCGTTTCCGCCGGGAAAGGCCGCCATTTTCGTCGGGCTCGCCCAGCGCGGCGACCTCCCATTCGAGCTCGGTCGGCAGCCGGCGGCCGGCCCACGTGCACCAGGCCTCGGCCTCGTACCAGTTGACGTGGAGCACCGGCGCGTCCGGTCGCGGTTCGACGAACCGGTCGTAGTGCCGCCACGTCCAGCGCCCGCCCTCGCGGTGCCAGTGCAGCGGCTGCGTCGCTCCCGTCGCCGCGCGCCAGCTCCAGCCCGCGTCGCTCCACAGCTCGCGCCGCGCGTACCCGCCGTCGTCGACGAAGCGCGCGAACTCGGCCTGCGTGACGGCCGCGCGCGCGATGCGGAACGGTTCGACGCGCCGCAGGTGCGCCCACATCTCGTTGTCGAACGTGAACTCGTCCGTGCGCGCGGCGCCCAGCTCGAACTCGCCGCCCGGGACGTCGGCGTCGCCCGCGAGGGGGCCCGAACCGGGGACGCGCGCGCCCGCGGTCCGCGGCGGCGCATAGCCCAGGGTGCGCCGCGTGTAGACGAGCGCCTCGCCGTGCATGTCCTCGTGGAAGGTCGCGAGCCGTGCGAAGTAGCGCGCACCGCGCTCGTCGCCATTCGCCTGGATGCGCGCGATCGACGCCTCGAGCACGCGCGCCATGTACGCGAGCGTTTCCGCGCGCGTGGGCAGGCGCAGCGCCCAGCGATCGTCGTGGAAGACCGCCGCCGAGTCGTACAGCCGGTCCGCGTCCGCGCGCATCGACGCGGCCCCGGTCCCCTCGCGCAGGCACCAGCGTTCCTGGAACCACGCGACGTGCCCGATCTCCCACAGGATCGGGTTCACGACGGCGAGCAGCGGCACGGCGAGCTGCTCGTCGTCCAGGTCCAGGACGAGATCGAGCAGCCGTCGACGCGCATCGCGCAGGTCTTCGACGATCTCGGTGCGGCCCGGCCCCATCCGGCCCAGGATGGCGTCGGCGAGGCCGCCCATCCACGCGGGCTTTCGCATTTCGAAGCGCGGTTGCCTCTGCTAGCGTCTCGCCACCGCGTGCGCTTTCCCGCTCCGGACGACTTGGATTCACGCCTCACGTCGATCGATCGGTCCCACGCGCGCCCCCGAGGCCGTGAGGAAATCCCGCCCGCGGATCCCGGGTCGTCGCTGCGCGGCGCGTCTTCCGCGGATCCGTCGCGGGTCCTCTCGCGGGCCGAGGTCCTGTTCCACACCGCGCGCTCGCTGCCGCCCGCGGAGCGCGACGCGTTCGTCGAGCGCGAGTGCGCCGACGCCGAGGCGCGACGCCTCGTGAGCTCGCTCCTCGTCGCCGACGAGACGCCGCACGCGCTCGATCGGAGCATCGTCCCGCCCGCCGAGTCCGACGCGTTTCGCGACATCGTGCCCGACACGATCGGCGCGTACCGCATCCTGCGGAAGATCGGCGAGGGCGGCATGGGCGTCGTCTACGAGGCCGAGCAGGACCGGCCGCGCCGGCGCGTCGCGCTGAAGGTGCTGCGCACGGCGCTGCCCGAGCTGCGCCGCCGGTTCGAGCGCGAGGCGCAGGTCCTGGCGTCCGTCGAGCACACCGGCATCGCGCGCGTCTACGCCGCGGGCGACGCCGACGTCGTCATCGCCGACCGCGTCGTCGCGCACCTGCCGTTCCTGGCGATGGAGCTCGTGCGCGGCGAGCAGATCACGCACGCGGCGGAGTCGCTCGGGCTCGACCGCGCTGCGCGGCTCGCGCTCATGGCGCAGGTCTGCGACGTCGTCGACGTCGCGCACCGCTCGGGCGTCGTGCACTGCGACCTCAAGCCCAGCAACGTGTTCGTCGTCACCGCGAACGCGAAGCCCTCGGGCGTGCGGCTGCCCAACGTGCTCCACGACATCCGCGTGCTCGACTTCGGCATCGCGCGGCTCGTCGGCGACCGGCTCGACGGCTCCGTGACCACCATGACGGGGCCGGTCGTCGGGACCCTGGCCTACATGAGCCCCGAGCAGGCCAACGGCCGGCGCAGCGCGATCGACGCGCGATCGGACGTCTATTCGCTGGGGGTTCTGCTCTACGAACTCGTCACGGGCCGGCTCCCGATCGACGTGCGCGGCCTGGGTTTCGCGGCCGCGGCGCGGCTCGTGGAGGAGCAGGACCCCGTGCCCGCCGATCTGCTCGACCTGAGCCTGCGCGGCGACCTGACCACGATCCTCGCCAAGGCGCTCGAGAAGGAACCGGCGCGTCGCTACGCCAGCGCCGCGGCGCTCGGGCGCGATCTGCGCCGCCACCTCGCGCACGAACCGATCGAGGCGCGCCCGCCCGGCATCCCTTTCCGCCTGCGCATGGTCGCGCGCCGCCACCGCACGGCGCTCGCCGCGTTGGGGGTGGGCGTGCTCACGGCGATCGGCGTGCTCGCGATCGGGCTCTGGCGCACGCGCACGGAACGCGACGACGCGGTGCGGGCCAAGGAAGAAGCGCTGCGTTCGCGCACCGAGGCGCTGGAGTCGAAGCGCGAGGCCGAGGAGGTCTCGCGCCTCTTCGAGGACGCGCTGCTGGCCACGGATCCGGCGCGGCTCGGCAAGGGCGTGACGCTGGCGCGATTCCTCGAGCAGGCCGACGTCCTGATCGACGCACGCTCCGATTCGCGTCCGCTCGTCGCCGCCCGGCTGCGCCTCGCGCTCGGCAGCGCCTGGCGCGCGCTGGGGGAGTACCCGAACGCGCGGCGCAACTTCGAGGCCGCGCTCGACGACCGGGTCCGCGAGCTGGGCGCCGACGCCGAGGAGACGCAGCTCGCGATCTCGGAGCTGGCGCAGCTCGATTCGTCGGAGGGCCACTTCGATCGCGCCGCGTGCCAGCTCTCGGACGTGCTGCAGGCGCTGTCGCGCCAGAAGGGCCCGGACGACCCGCTGGTGGACGAGACGCGGATGCGGCTCGCGGACGCGCTGATCAACCAGGGCCGCGTGCTCGACGCGGAGCCGATCTACCGCGAGATCCTGGACCGTCCGCGCGCGCCGGACGGGAGCGATTCGGCCGTGGTCGCGGCGGCGCAGATCGGGCTCGCCGCGGTGCTTCTCGTGCACAACCGGTTGGACGAGGCGCGCCCGCTGCTCGAGCGCGGCTACCAGATCCAGGTCGAGGAACGCGGGGCCGAGCACCCCTGGGCGGTCGAGATGGCGCACGCGCTGGCGGTGCTGGAGGCGGGCGCCGGCAATCTCGAGCTGGCCGAGGCGATCGAGACGTCGGTGCTCGCGGCGTCGCGGCGCGTGCACGGCGATTCGCACATGACGACGCTGCTCGCGCGGCAGACGCTGATCGGGATCTGGTACGAGCAGGGCCGCGTGGCCGAGGCGATCGCCGGCACGCGCGAAGTGCTCGACGCGACGATCGCCGTGCTCGGGCCGGACCACCGCGACAGCATCCTCGTGCAGGGGAACCTCGGACGGATGCTGGTCGACGAGGGACGGGCGGACGAGGGCGCGCGCCTCCTGGGCGAAGCGGCCGGGCGCGCGCTGAGCGTGCTGGGCGAGTCGAGCTGGCTGACGGGTGCGCTCGTCGCGAGCCACGGCCTCGCGCTGAGCCGGCTGGGGCTCGTCGAGGACGCCGAGGTCGAGCTCGCGCGCGGCATCACGATGTTCCGCGCGCTCGGGTTCGCGACGGACGACGAGCGCATCCTGGAGGAGGTCGAGGAGCTCGCCACCCTGTGCGCCGCGCAGGGCCGCACGGCCGAGGCCGCCTGCTGGCGCGGGACGCCCGACGATCGCTCGGGCGCGGGCGAGCGCGCTGGCGACTGAGCGTCAGCGCCAGCCTCCGTCGAAGACGATCTCGGGCCCGGCTTCGCGCGCGAGGACGAACTTGCGCTCGTGGCGCTTCTCGCCGATCTGGAGCTGAACCTCGACCTCGCCCAGCGGACCGGCGATGTTCACCGCAGCGCCGCGCGTGAGCATGAAGACGCGCACGAGCATGCGATCGGCGATCACGATCGCGAGCGCCGTCTCGCCCGGGCCGTCGAAGCGCAGACGCGCTCGTCCGCCCGGCGCGGCGACGATCGGGACCTCGACCGACGATCCCTCGGCGAGCAGGACGTCGCGTTGCGCCGCGTAGCGTCCGTCGTCCGTCGTGACGGCGATCTGGTACGTGTCCGCCACGAGGTTGCCGAAGTCGGCGAGCCCCGTCGCGTCCGTCGGCATCGACGTGTACAGGCCCTGGCCGCTCGACGCGCCCAGGGAGACCATCGCGGCGGCGAGCGGATTGCCGGCCTCGTCGCGCACGCGGACCGCGAAGCGCGCCTCGCCGGACAGGCGCAGCACGACGTCCTCGGCGCCCGCGGCGACCTCGATCGGCTCGGACGGCGAGGCGCCGTTCGCGATGGCGTGCACGCGCCAGATCCCGGCGCACAGCGGGCCGACGGTGAACGAGCCGCCCTCGTCGGCGAACGCCTCGGCGTAGGTGAACCCCTGGTTGTTCGTCGCCGACACGCGCGCTCCCGCCGCCGGCTTGCCGTCGGCGCTCACGACGCTGCCCGCGACGACGAGCCCGCGCACGAGCGTCACGTCGTGGCGAACGCCGGCGCCGCCGGGCTCGAGCACGACCTGCTGCGCGATCGGCGCGGGATCGCGGCGCGGATCGACGTCCTCGCGCTTCGCCGGCGCGGGGCCGACGCGCCACGCGCCGGGCTCCAGGCCTTCGAAGCGGTACGCGCCGTCCGCGTCGGTCGTCGTCAGCGCCGTGCCCGCGCGCGAGTTCGCGTCCACGAAGGACACGGAGTCGGCGGTCGAAGCGCCGACGCGCATCTCGACGCCCACCGCGGGGGATCCGTCCGCTTCGCGCACGATGCCGAAGATCGAGGCCTCGCCCGTGCGACAGGCGATCTCGCGCACTTCGCCGGGCACGAGCACGATCGGCTCGCGCGCGTGCCAAACGGGCCGGCTGCCGCTGCGCAGCTCGATGTCGAGCGGCGCGTGTGCGGGCAGGTGCGCCACCACCGCCGTGCCGCCTTGGACGAACCCGAGCCACTGGAGTTCGCTCGGTCCGGACACCCACGCCCCGTTCGGCTGCTCGATCGACCACGGCGGCGTCGTCGCCACGGCGGCCCAGTTCGTCGTGTCCGAGCCGTCGACCGCGGTCACGGTCACGCGGATCGAGGCGCAGGGCTCGAGCAGGATCTCGAGCGCGCGCGACGCGTCCTCGTGGCCCGCGCGCGCGGGCGAGAGCGCCGTGCCGAACTCCGCGTGCTCGTAGCGCAGCGACGCCGTGGCGAACGAGCGCACCGCGATCTGGAAGCGCCCGTCGTTGCCGGTCATCGCGCGCACGCTGGTCCCGCGGCGCTTCGTCGGCACGGACTCGACGGAGACGTTCGCGATGGGCTCGCGCGTGTCGCGGCGCAGCACGACGCCGTGCACCAGGAGGTCCTCGCGCGTCAGCACGGCCAGCGCGACCTCGCGCCGCTCGCCCGGCGCGAGCGGGGGGATCGGGACGTTCGCGTTGGCCGTGTTGCGGCCGTCGCCCTGCGCGCTGACGATCAGCGGGACGCCGGGCTCGACCTCGATCTCGGCCAGGCCCGATTCGTCGGTCTCGATCTCCTGCGGCGTCGCGAGGACGGTGCCGTTCTCGCGCCAGGCCGTGACGAAGACGTGCGCGATCGGCAGGCCGGTCTCGGCCGCCGTCACGCGCGCGAGCACGAGCGTGGGGCCGGTCGCGCTCGGCACCGCCGCGTCGGAGCCCTTCGCCTCGACGCGCGCCGCCGCGGGAGCCGCGGGCTCGTGCCGCGGATCGACCGTCGATTCGAGAGCAGGTGTCGATGCCGCACGTGCGCCCGCCGTCGCTCCGGGGTCCACCGCGCCGCGCGCATCGTCCGCGCGCAGGAACCACAGCGCCGCGAGGATCGTCGCCGCCGCGACTGCAGCCGCGACGAGCGCCCCGCGCGCGTTGCGCGTCACTGCCAGCCTCCGTCGTAGACGAACTCCGGCGTCGTGCCGGCGGCGACGTCGACGACGCGGTCGACGAAGCCGGTGCCGGGGACGAACGCGCGCAGCGTCGATCGCCCGACCGGCAGTGTGAACTCCGCCGATCCGCCCGCGTTCGCGTCGACGAACGCGAGGACCGCGCCGTCGCGCTCGACGCGGATCCGGGCGGGCTTCCCGCTCGTGCCGCAGCGCACGCGCGCGCGCACTCCCTGTTCGAGGACCAGATCGACGTCGAGCGTGCCGCCCGACTCGATCGCGAGCCCGGCGCGGTGCGCCCAGCGGCCGTCGGGCGCGCTCGCGCTGGCGTACAGGGCGCCCGGCTTCATCCCGACGAACGTGACCAGCCCCTGCGCGTCGCTGTTCCCGAGGCTCGTCCGTTCCGCGCCGCCGGCGAGCACCGGGATGGACGCCACGGGAAGACCCGCCGCGTCGAGCACGCGCACGCGCACCGTGCCGTTCTTGCGCAGTCGGAGGACGACGTCCGTCGCTCCCGCCTCGGCCTCGACCGGTCCCGAGCTCGCGCCGTCCGCTCCCGAGTTCGCTTCGAGCGTCCAGCGTCCCGGCACGAGCGGCCCGACCACGAACGTCTCGGAGTTCTCGGGCCGCGCGTCGATGTACATCTGCTCCGCGGGACGGGACACCATCACCTGACCGCGCGCGGGCGTCGAGCCGTCGTCGCCGACGATGCGTCCGCGGATGACGAGCCCGCGCACGAGCCGCACGTCGAGCTCGACGCGGCCGCCCGTCATGACGACGTACTCGCCCAGAGGCGCCGGCTCGACCGCCGGATCCGTGCGCACCGGCCCCGAGTTGCGCGGCCCGACCCACCAGCCGCCCGTCGCGACGTCGGCGAAGCGGAACGCGCCGTCGGCGTCCGTTTTCGCGACGCGGCGGGCGCGGCTCTCGTCGTACGGCCGCAGATACGTCGGCCCGTCCGTCGTCGCGCGCTGCAACCAGACCTCGAACTTCGGCACGGGCGTGCCGTCCTGCTCGCGCACGACGCCGCGGATCTCGCCGCCCTGGCCGAGCACCCACGTGAGCTTGCGATCCTCGCCGGCGGTCAGCACGAACGGGTCGGCCTCCGTGCGGATGACCGTGTTCCCGCGCCGCACGCTGCCGCGCAGTTGGGCGCCGGGCGGCAGGTCCGCGAGCACCGCCATGCCGTCGCTGCCGGTCGGCGCCGACCACGACAGCGCCTCGAGATACCGATTCGAGTTCTGCGCGCCCGACGCCATCTCGGCGATCCAGGCCTCGACGCGCACCGCCGCGTCGGCGAGCGGCGCGCGATCCGCGCCGAGCACCTCGACGCGCAGCGTGGCGCCGCGCTCGAGCAGGATCTCGAGCGCCGTGTCGGCCGTCGCGTGACCCGCGCTCGGACCGACCCAGCGCGCGCCGTACCCCTTCGCCGCGACGCGCAATCCGACGGTCGTCCACGTGCGCATCTCGACGCGGAAGAGCCCGCTCGCGTCGGTCGTGCCGCGGTCGGACTCCGGCGCGCGACCTTCCTCGCCCGAGATCGAGGCACCCGCGATCGGCGCGCGGCTCGCGCCGTCGAGCACGCGACCGAAGAACACGAGGTCGGGATCGAACTCGAGCTCGACGACGACGTCGCGCGTCTCGCCCGCCGTCAGCGCGGGGACGATCGACGTGGCGTTGCGCGCGACGGTGTCGCCGCCGCGCACGGCGAGCCGGAAGTCCGTGCCCGGCTCGACATCGAACGCCGCGCGTCCGTCGGCGTCGGTCCACACGATCTCGCCCAGCGTGCCGGTCGTGCGGTCGACCTCGCGCGTGCGGTCGCCCGCGACGGGCAATCCGAGGCCGACGCGCGCGCTCTCGAGCGGCTTCCTCGTCTCGCGCGTGACGACGCGGACGGCGAGATGGGCGCGCGTCGTGGCCGCGGGCTCGGACGGCGCCGCGGCGTCCGTACGCGTCGCGGGCTCGACCGCGGGAGCCGCGACGTCCGCGTCCGAGGGCGCGGGCTCGCGAGTGGGCGCCGCGCGCTCGACCGCCGGAGCCGGCGCGATCGGAACGACGGCCTCGGGGCTCCGCCCGAACGCCAGCCAGACCGCGAGCGCGGCCAGCACGAGCACGACGAGGACGAGGATGGGACGCACGGGAAGCTCCTGGACCGCGATGCTAGCCCCCGATGCGCGGCGGGTTGCGCTCGGCGTCCTTCATCTCCACGCGCCGTCGAATGTGAACTCGGGCGTCGTGCCGGCGGCGATCGTCACTTCGTGGTCCGGGTGGAACTTCGCACCCATCTGGAGCCGCAGGAGCACGCGGCCGACGGGCAGCGTCGCCGCTGCAACAGTGCCCTTCTCCAACACCGCGCCGCCGACAGTCGCTCCGTCGCGGAGGATCACGAGGGCCGCTGATTCGGCTTCTCCGGCAAGCCGGAAGGTCGCGCGCACTCCCTGCTGCAGCACGACCTCGACTTCGTTCGCGGCGTCGGCCGCGACGGGCACCGCGCCGGCGACACCCCAGCGACCGTCGGGCAAGGTGCAGCCGACGGACACCGTTCCGGGAGGGATCCCGCCGATCCGTGCCCGTCCGTCCGCGTCGCTGTCGCCGCGCAGATCGGGCCAGCGTTCGGGCGTGACGCGCACCTCGACGGAGGGGACGGGCTCTCCCTGGGAGTCGACGACGCGCACCAGGAGTTCGACCGCCGGCCTCAAACGGAGGACGACGTTCGTCGCGCCGGCGTCGACCTCGACGTCCTCGGATTGGCGGTGGACGGTGCTTCCGGGGGCCATGGCGGCGAGCGTCCACTTCCCAGGCAGCAGGGGACCGAGCGTGAACTCGCCGTCGTTCGTCGTTTGCGCCGTGACGAGCATCCCGGTGCCGTGGCGCTTGGCCCGCACGAGTCCCCTGGCCGACCTGGCCGGCGTGACTCCGTCGGGTCCGAGCACGCGCCCCCGCACGACAAGGCCGCGCTGCAGCGTGACGTCGACGTCGACCGCGGCGCCTGTAGATGGGACCTCGACGCGCTGGCCCAGCGGCACGGGATCGTGCGCTGGATCCGCGCGACCGAAGTCGGCCTCGGCCGGAGCGATCCACCACGCACCCGGAGTGACGTCCTCGAATCGGAACCTGCCGAACGCATCGGACACCGCTTTCCGCCGGCCTACCGCGGAGCTCGCGCCGCGCAGGATCGTCGGCCGATCGTCCAGCGACGGCTGCAGCCAGAGCTGGCGTCGCGGTGCGACCTCGCCGTTCTCCTCGCGGACGGTGCCGCGAACTTCGGACGTCGCCGCGAGATGCCACGTGAGCACGCGCTGCTCGCCGGCCTCGAGCACGATCGGCGCCGATTCCGTGTGCACGACCCGGCCCCGACGGAGCACGCGCGCGTCGAGAGCGACCGCGGACGGCAGATCGGTCCACCGGGCGACTCCGCCGGAATTCGTCTCGTCCTTCCACGATGACGCGCCGCGCAGGCCGCCTTGCCACACTGGCTCGGGCGAGAGCGCGCGGTTGTCGGCACGGAGCTCGATGATCGCGCCGGACACCGGCATCCCCGCGGGATCGAGCACGTTCACCTGCAACGCGGCTCCGTGATCGAGCACGACGTCGATCGCGCGATTGGGCGTCTCGTGTCCGGGCGCGCGCGCGATCCAGCGCGGTCCATATCCCGGCGCGCGCACCTCGAGGCCCTCGTCGCGCCACGAACGCATCTCGGCGCGGAACGTGCCGTCGCTCGCGGTCGCGACGACGTCGTGCTTCGGCTCGATCCGCACGACGGCGTCCGGGATCGGCGCGTTCGTGTCGCGCGCGATCACGCGACCGTGCAGCACGCAATCCGGCGCGGTGACGATCTCGAGCAGCACGTCGTGCTCCTCGCCCGCCGCGAGCGGTTCCGACCGGATCCGCGCGGCTCGTCCGAACTCCGGCGCCACGATGACCTCCCAGCGCACGCCGGGCGGGATCATCTGGATCGCGATGCCGTCGCCGCCGGTGAGCCCGACGTCGACGACCTGGTCCTCGGGTGGACCGCTAGGGCTCGTGCGTGGAGCCGTTCCGAGCGTGCGGAAGGTCACGTTGACGCCCGCGATCGGCTGGCGACTCGCGACGTCGACGACGCGCACGCGCAGCAGGGCCATCGGATCGTCGGGGCGGAGCAGGCGCGGCGTGACGACCGGGTCGAGGTCGACGCCCACCGTCGTGCGCTCGGGCCCGAGCGTGTCCGCCGCGAGCTCGTCCACCTCGCGCGCGACCGGCGCGGTACCTGCCGGTCGTTCCCGTTCGGGCAGAGGTCCCACCCGTTCGCCTCGCCCGAGAGCCAGCCACAGGAGGAGCGCGGCGAGAGCGAGAACGACGAGCGGCAGACGCACGGGAGAACAGGCCTCGCTCAGCGCCCCGCGTCCGACACGTGCTCGATCGCATCGCGCTCGAGCTCGGCCAGCTCCGCGAGCGCCGCCTCACGCGTCATCCCGCTCGCGAGGAGCGCGATGTACGCCTCGAGGAACCGGTCGTGCAGCGCGTGCAGCGTCGCGGGCACGCGCGCCTCGTCCATGTGCGCGCGCGCCTCCTCGTTGCTGATCCGCAGCCGTCCGCCGCCCTCGTGCACGGCGATCCGCACGGCGATCCGCGCGTCGAGCGCGGCCTCCGCGCGCACGAGCGCGGATTCGTCCGCGACGCGCCCGACTGCACCGGGAGCTGCCGGCGGGCTCGCGCCCTCGACGAACTCGCTCCGCGCTTGCACGCGGCCGAACGAAAGCCAGATCGCCGAGGCGATCATCACGACGAGCAAGAGCAACAGGATCGGGCGCACGGGAAGGCACCTCCTTCCGCGCGATCCTATCCCTCGGCGGGTCGCGCGGGGCCCGTCCTTCCCGGATCAGGTGATCGCGACGCCGAGCAGGCGCCCGATGCCCCACGTCGCCGCGCCCGCCGCGGCGCCGATCGCGAGCATCCGCATGCCGCCGATCCAGGCGTTCTTCCCGGAGAAGAGACTGATCGCGGCTCCCACGCCGAACAGCGCGGCGCCCGACAGCACGCAGGCCGCCTCGACGCGCGCCTCGATGACCGGGACGAGGAACGGCAGGAGGGGGAGCGACGCCCCGACCGCGAACGCGACGAACGAGTAGATGGCCGCGCCCCAGGGCGAACCGAGGTTGTCGGGGTTCAGGCCCAGCTCCTCGCGCGCCAACGTGTCGAGCGCGCGCACGGGGTCCTTCACGAGCTGGCGGGTCATCGCGCGCGCCTCCTCGAGAGGCACGCCGCGCGCTTCGTAGATCAGCGCGAGCTCCTCGGCCTCCTCGTCGGGATAGCGCTCGAGCTCCTCGCGCTCCTCGCCGATCTGGTGCTCGAACAGCTCGCGCTGCGAGCGCACGGACACCCACTCGCCGGCGGCCATGCTGAACGCGCCCGCGAGCAGGCCCGCGACGCCGGCGAGGAGCACCGTGCGCGGCTCGGAGCCCGCGCCCGCGACGCCCAGGATCAGGCTGGCGTTCGACACGAGCCCGTCGTTCACGCCGAAGACCGCCGCGCGCAACGTCCCGCCCGCGCCGGTGCGGCGGTGGTGCTCGGCGATGTCGGCGACGCTCGTGGGCATCGCGTGACCGGGCGCGAGCCGGGGCTCGGCCAGCGCGCTCATGCCGCGCACCTTGACCGCCGACAGGATGCCGCGCGTGCGCTGCACACCGAAGCGACGCGCGAGCGCGACGGCGACCTTGGCGCGCACGGAGGGCGTGAACGTCGGCGAGTCGCGGTGCTCGCGCTTCACGTCGGTCAAGAGGATCGCGGCCTGCTCGTCGGCCTTCGCCGCCAGCTCGCGGAACAGCTTCGCGCGGCGCGGATCCTCGTCGTGCGCAGAGATCGCGCGGTAGATCCAGGCCGACTGGACCTCGTCGTGCCAACGTTCGAGGGCGGACATGTGCGGGAGATGGTGCCGATTCGAGCGGGCCCGCGGTAGGGGCGGAGCGAGCCGGCGGTCGACGCCGTGCATGGAAGGCGGTGGGGCGCGAGGCGGCGCGTCGCCGAGCTCAAGTCGCCGAACCACTCGACACGGTCGGCCTCGCACGCGCCACCGCGAGCCGCAGCCAGTTCGAGGGACTGCGCACCAGCGCGCGATAGCTGGTTCGGCCGGCGACGACGTCGGCCATCGCGCGCGCCAACGGCTGGCCGGCGCGCTCGAACAGGGCGCGCGTGATCCGTGGACGCCGGTAGAGCACGTGGGCCAGCGCGCGCGCCACGCGCAGCTCGGGCAGGATCTCGCGCGCGAGCGCGCGCTCGTAGGCGCGCGACGCGTCGCCCGAGTTCGCGAGCACGCTCTCGGCCGCGAGGCGTCCGCTCCACAGCGCGAGCGAGATGCCCTCGGCGGTCACGGGGTCCGCGAGGCCGGCCGCGTCGCCGACGAGCATCACGCCGCCGCGCGCGAAGCCGCCCGCGCGCGGACGCGTCGGGATCAGCCAGCCGCGCGCGTCGCAAGCGTGTCCATCGAGCCCGAGCCGCGCGAGGTAGCGATCGAGCTCGGCGCGCAGTCCGCCGCGGCCGCGCTCGGTCGTCAGCACGCCGGCCGAGAGATGCGCGCGCTTCGGGAACGTCCACGCGTAACCGGACGGCGCGTCGCCGAAGTCGAAGACGGCGTTCTCGGCGCGGTCGCCGAGCGTGTCGGGCGCGACGTGGACCTCGGCCTCGATCGCGGGGATCGCTTGGAGAGGTTCGTTCCAACCCGCGAGGCGCGCGAGCGGGCTGTGCACGCCGTCGGCGGCGATGACGTGGCGCGCGCGGACGGTTCCCCGCGACGAACCTGTGCCGATTCGACCGGACGTCGTCAGCACGATCTCTCCCGCGCTGCGTTCGAGTCCGGTGACCTCGCACGCATCGCGCAGCTCGCAGCCCGCGCGCACGGCGGCGTCCGCGAGCCGCGCGTCGAGGTCGGCGCGCATGGCGAGCTCGACGACGGGCTCGGCCTCCGTGACGGCGAAGCGCAGCTCGCCGTGTCGGATCTCGACGGTGCGACAGGCACGCTCGATGGGCAGCTCGATGCCGGCGGGCAGGTGCTTGCGCGCCCGCGCGACGAGACCGCCGCCGCACACCTTCGGCCGCGGCAGCCGTTGTTTCTCGAGCAGGACGACCCGCGCTCCGACGCGCGCCAGGTGCAGCGCCGCGCAAGCGCCCGCCGGTCCGGCGCCGACGATCGCGACGTCGAACGCCGCGCTCATCCGCCCCGCGTGTGCATCTCGAGGTGCGGGTCCTTGCGCAGGTCCTCGACCTGCACGAACGCGCCGCGCTCGTGCGCCGCGAGCCGCTCCTCCGCGCCGCGGTCCGTCCGGGCGGTCCACGTGCCGCGGATGCGCGCGGCGAGCTCCTCGCGCGTCGCTCCGGCGCGCAGCGGCGCGCGCAGGTCGTGACCGCTCGTCGCGTACAGGCACGTCAGCCAGCGCCCGTCCGCCGTCAACCGACTGCGGTCGCAGCTCGCGCAGAACGGCTGCGTCGTCGACGCGATGATCCCGAACGTCGTGCCGTCGGGCAGCAGGAAGCGCTCGGCCGGCGCGCTGCCGTCGTCGTGGATCGGGACGGGCGTCCCGTACTGCGCGCGCAGCGTCTCGAGAACCTGCGCGCGCGTCACCACCTGATCCATGGACCAGCGCGTCGCGCCGCCGACGTCCATGTACTCGATGAAGCGCAGCTCGGCGTCGACGGAGCGCGCGAACTCGAACAGCGGCACGATCTCGTCGTCGTTCGTGCCGCGCAGCAGCACGGTGTCGATCTTGATGCGCCGGAATCCGGCCGCGCGCGCTTCGCGGATCCCCTCGAGGACCTGATCGAGCCCGTCGCGGCGCACGAGTGCGCGGAACGTCTCGGGGCGCAGCGTGTCGAGGCTCACGGTGACGCGGTGCAGTCCCGCGGCGCGCAGCTCGCGCGCGTTCTCGGCCAGCAGGATCCCGTTCGTCGTCAGCGCGACGTCGCGCAGCGCGGGCTTCGCCGCGAGCAGACGCACGAGGTCCGCGATGTCGCGCCGCAAGAGCGGCTCGCCGCCCGTCAGTCGCACGCGATCCACGCCGACGTCCGTGAAGGCGTCGACGAGCGCGGAGATCTCCTCGAAATCGAGGATGTCCGATCTAGGCAGCCAGCGGTACTCCTCCTCCGGCATGCAGTACGCGCAGCGCAGGTTGCAGCGGTCCGTGACGGACAGCCGCAGGTTGCGCACGGGCCGTCCGAGTGTGTCGAGCGCGCTCAAGGGACCGCGCATTGTGGCCGCGCGGGGCGCGATGCAGAAGGCCCGATCCGCCCCGCGGAGCGGTTCGACCGGCCTATCGCGCTCAAGAGCCCGGGATCGAGCCCTCGACCGCGTGCCCGAGGCCCACGAGCGCCGCGCGCGCCGCTTCGAACCGATCGGCCGAGACGAGCAGCCAGTCCGTGTCGTGGGTCGAGATCACGAACACGGGGACGTTGGCCTCGCCCAGCGCGCTGCACAGGCTGGCGAGCACGCCGATCGTCGTCATCGGGATCGTGCCCGCGATGCCGAGCGCGATCCGGTCGCGCTCTTGGCGGACCTGGCGCGGGACGTGGGCTTGCGCGCAGACGATCGAGAGCTCGTCGATGGTGCGCGAGATCGTGACGAAGCCGCCGCGCGCCCAGGACGGGATCTCGGCGGCACGGTCGAGGCGCGCGACGGCCAGGCGCTCGGGATGGACGCGGAAGCGGAAGGTGGTCGGATTCGTCACCCGTGCAGGATACGGGGCGCCGATCGTCAGCGCAGGCTCGCCGTGGTCGTGCTGCCGGACCGTACGACGACCTCGAGGGCGGGCGTGTCGCCGGCGGGATCCGCGATGCGAGCCGCCCCGCCCGGCAGGCCGGCCAGAGTCGCGTGGCCGTTTGCGTCGAGGCGAAAGCGCGTCGTCCACGTTCCGCTCGGGCCGAGGTCGGCCACCAGCACCCGCGTCGCGCGCGGCGGTCCGTCGAGTTCGAGGGTACCGGTCTCGCGCTCGAGCTTCCAGGCGAGCGGCCCGTGGAGGAGCACGAGGTCGCACGCGATCGAATCGGCTCGATCCGCTCCTCCGACGGCGCGCAGCTCGAGGCGGTGCGGGCCCGGTCCGCGCGCGTGCACGTCGAACGTGCCGTCGTCGCGCAACGGCGCCGTGACGCGCGCGCTCTCGGGCTCGCCGCGTCTCGTGAGGCCCGCGATCCAGGTGCGTGCCGGCGAGCGTGCGAGCGCGAGCCGTCCGTCAACTCCGCGCAGGCCGCCCGCGGCGAGGTCGATGGTGCACGCGGCGACGTCGCCCGCAACGACGTTCACGCGCCGGATGGCGGGATGGTCGGCGTAGGGCGCGCCCTCGAACACGTCCTCGATGTACGGCAGGCCGACTTCCGCGACGACGCTCCACGCTCCGGGCCCGAGGCGTTCCGCTGTGAACGATCCGTCGGGTCGCGCGATCACGACACGCGGCTCGGGCAGCCCGTTGGCGAGGATCACGAGGATCCGCTCCTCCGCGCAATCGGCCGGGACGAGCACGCGACCCTCGATCGCACCGCAGGGCCCGAGATCGAGGACGACCTCGTGCGACGCATCGGCGGCGGGATCGAAGGGCTCGCTGCGCGCGTCGCCGTGCTCCGAGATCGTCCAGGCCACGTGGAGTCCGTGCGCCGTGGCGGGCAGCGCGAACCTGCCCTCGGGATCGACGTCGACCGTGGAGACTGGCTCGCCGAGGCGCGTCTCGAATCCGCGCCGGCCCGTGATGGTCGTGGGGAGCAGCGGCGAAAGGCGCACGCTCGTCCCGCGCAACTCGCGGCCGTCCGCGACGACGCGTCCGTGGAGCTCGGGCACGCGCCGCAGCACGACGTCGAGCCGTGCCGGCGCGGTCGCGGCCTCGAACGGTCCGAGTTCGAGCTCTTCGTACCCCGGGCTGCCGATCTGGACGCGGAACGGCATGGCGCGCGCGGTCTCGCGCACGACGCCGCCCGGATGGTGCGTGCGGCCGTACTCGCCGCCGCCGTCGACCACGGAGACGCCGGAGGAGAAGTCCTCGATCGGCGCGCCGGATGGATCGCGCACGACGATCTCGATCTCGCGCCGTTCCGGCAGGACGATCTCGAGCCCGGTCGTACCGGGTGCGACGTCGTGCACGATCGCTTCGCCCGTCGCCGGCGAGGTCCCGCGCGCTGCGATCGAGATCGGAGCCCGCAGGTCGCCGACGATCGCGAACGTGCCGTCCTTCGCGACCGATCCGCCTCCTACCCACGAGCGCTGGCCGTCGCGCGCGAAGAGCCACTCGACCTCGCCGCGCTTCGGAGCCGAGCCGTCCGGCAGAAGGAGTCGGCCGCTCACGCGACGCTGGCTCTCGGCGCACACGAGGTCGGGCACGACGACGGGGACTCCGGCGTCGAGGACGAGCGGTTCGCTGATCGCCTGCGCGCGCAGGCCCGACCGAGCCACCGCGCGGAAGGTGCCGACGGGCGCGCCCTCGAACACGAACACCCCGCGGTCGTCGCTCGGTACCCGTGCAGCCTGCTGCTTGCGCCAGAACGCGCCGCCGAGCGCGGCTTCGAACTCGTCGGGTGAGAGGTCGGGCGCCACCAGCTCGACCGCGGCGCACGCGAGCGGCGCGCCGACCTCGTCCACGACGCGGCCGGTGACCCGCGTGCCGGGAGCCAGGATCACGTCGCCCAGGTCCTGCGTGACGCCGAGCCGGCCCGCCGCGGACAGCGTGCGGCTCCGCGTGCTCGGGCCGCCGGCCTGGAGTTGGAAGGTGATCCGTGCCGGATCCGCCGCGGCGTCGCGTCCCCGGCGCGTCGAACGGTCGGACGCGTGCAACTCGAGCGCGACGCGGCCGTCGGACCCGCTCGTCGCGCGCGGGGCTTCCCCGAACGGGATCTCGCCCAGCGACGAGCGATCCACGCAGACGAGTTCGACGGCGCGCAGGGCTCGGCCCTGCGCATCGACGAACCGCGCCTCGAATCGCGCGACCGGCTGGCTGCCGACCGCGGCCGGCTGCAACGGGGCCTCGGCGACGACCGCCGATGCTCGCTCTGCGCCCACGGGCAGCTCGGCGAGGCCCGCATCCTCCTTCCCGTCCTGCACGGCGGCGACCTGGCTCTGCGAGCCTTGTCCGGGCCCGCCGTCCCGCGTCAGGAGCATCCAGGCAGTCGCGCCGACGGCGGCGACGAGCCCGGCTGCGATCGCGATCGTCAGTCCGATGCCGGCCGGCGCTGCATCCGCGATAGCGAAGGGCAGGAGCAGCGCCGTCCACGCCGCGCGGCCGCCCGGCGTGCGCTCATCGAGTTCGCTCCGGAGCTTCTCGAGCGCGCGCTGGAGTCGCGTGCGGACCGTGCTCTCGGGCACGCCGTCGAGCTCGGCGATCCGCGTCGCGGCGAGGCCCTGGACGTAGCGGCGCACGACCGTGGAGCGCAGCGGTTCCTCGAGGGCGTCGATCGCCGCGACGAGGCGACGCTGCGCATCGAGTGCGGCGGTCGTCTCGAGCGGCGTGTGCTCGTCGCGCGGCGGCAGTGCCCCGGATTCGTGCTCCATGCGGCGCGATCGGGACCTGCGCGTGTCGATCGCGCGGTTCTTGAGCACGCGCACCCACCAGGCGCGCAGTCCATCGCCGGCGAGCGGCGGGTGCTCGAGCGCCGCGAGCCACGCGTCCTGCTCGAGGTCGGCGGCTGCGTGCGGATCGGCGACGAGCAGGCGGGAGAGCGCGCGCACCCAGCCGGCGTGCGCGAGGAGTTCCTCGGTCGTGGCGCGTCGTTCTCGTTCCATGCCCGACCTCAACGCCGGCGGGGGGCCGCGCGTCGGCTCGATCTCGGAGAAACCGCGATCAGCCCTTCTTCGCCGCCGCCTGGATCTCGGCGTACGTCCGACCCGCAGGCTTGCCGGACTCTGTCGGGAGACCGCAGGCCTGCCAGCCCGGCGTCGTCTGGCCCGACGGATCGCGGCCGCCGCCGAAGCCGCACTCCATGTTCACGATGTCGGTGAAACCCGCCGCGGCGAGTTCGTCGCAAGCGCGCTGCGAGCGCATCCCGGACTGGCAGCCGACCACGAGCTTCGCGTCCTTCTTGAACTTCGCGGCGACGACGCGCGCGAACTCGGCATTGGGCTGCATGCCCATCGCGCCGCGCGTCATCACGGGCACGTTGAAGGCACCGACGGGGTGGCCGGCCTCGAACTCCTCGACCGTGCGCACGTCGAGGTAGGCGTAGCCGGAGGCGAGCAGGGCGGGACAGTCCTTGGGGGTCACGTTCTTCATGGTGTGTGCTTCACTTCGGCTGCGCGTGCGCGCCCTCGGCCTGCGTGTCCGTTCTCGGCGGCACGTCGTAGCCGGCCGAGCGGATGGCCGCGGCGATCTGCGCCTCGTCCGTGAACGCGGGCTTGTAGGTGACGAGCACCTTGGACTTCTCGAAGCTCGCTTCGCAGCGTTCGACGCCGTTCAGCGCGAGCACCGTCGAGCCGATCGTGCCTTCGCAGCCGGTGCAGGTCATCCCGCCGACGGCGATCTCGGCCGTGCGCGTCGCGTAGGTGACGCCGGGGACTTCCGAGCACGCGGTGAATCCCGCGGCGACGAACAGGGCCGGAGCGAGGACGAATCGCAGAGGGAGCATCACTTCTTCGCGGCCTTCGCAGCTTTGGGCGCCTTCGGCGCGAGCTTCGCCAGGTCCTGGGTCAGCGCGTCGCCGGCCTTCTTGGGCACGAGGAAGTACCACCACTCCTTCGCGGCGGTCCACTTCTCGCGCTCGGCGACGGGCGCGCCCCAGACGCACACGTCCGAGGACTCGGTCGCCTTCCAGAACTTCGCGTCGGCCGCGTCGAGGCGCAGTTTCATGGACTTCTTCTGCGCCGGGTGCGCGACCTCCATCGCGAACGAGAGCAGGTGGCGGCCGTCGACGTCGTTGCGCCATTCGTCGAGGCCGTGCGCGTAGCCCTTCTGCGCGCTCTTCACCGTCGCCTCCCAGCGGTCCACGAGGCCCTCCATGCCGCCGCGCACCACGTGCTCGGCCGCGTTGCGTTCCTTGAGGAGGTCTCGGACTGCGTCGTGCGTGATCATTCAGTGTTCCTTGTCGAGCTGGCGCTCGAAGTAGCGGAGTCCGTCGTTCGGCTTGAAGAACGTGCGGATGGTCCTGTCGGGATTGAAGGCCAGGAACGCGCCCGAGCGCGTGTCGAAGCGCGTGGTCACGCCGTCGTCGCGGCGCGCCTCGCGCACGCTGCCGGTCGCGGCCGCGTCGCGCAGCTCCTGCGCGAGACGCAGGTACTCGGCTTGCGAGATCGAGCCGAACTCGCGGCCGTGCTTCGCGTAGTGCTCCTCGAGCGCGCGCTTCGACGTGAATCCGACGCGCGTGTCGACCGCGACGGGCGAGGGCGAGCTCGTCGTCTTCGGTTGCGCGGCGGGCGCGGCCGGGCGCTCGGGCGACTCCGCGCGCGCCGCGGCGGGGCCCGAGTCCGCCTCGCCGGCGCCTTGCAGGACCTCCGGCCCGAACAGGAATCCGAGCACGAGCAAGAGGAGCCCGGACAGCGTGAGTGCGGCCTTCTTCGGCATGGCGCGAGCGGGTGTCGATACCCGCTCGCGCGGCTCGCGTCAGCGCGTCAGCACGAACTCGGCCGTGTGGTTGGGCTTGCCGTCCAAGTAGTAGGTCCACTCCGCATGCGCCGATTTCGGCCCGTCGACGCGGACCCGCGCGACGTGCATGTGCCCGTCGCGGTCCGGATCGATGTTCGCGCCGCCGTCGAAGACGAACGGGATCGTCCCGTCGGCCTCGCTCGGCAGCGCGCGCATCCGCGGCTGGTTGCCGGCCGAGCAGTAGTGCGTCAGCACGAGGTCCGGCCCTTCCATGTGGTAGAGCGTGACCATCGCGTGCGGCTCGCCCGGGAAGAGCTCCTCCAGCACCGCGCTGCCGCCGGCGGTCACCGTGTAGCGCACCGTGCCGCGGCCGCCGCCCTCGGGCTTCGGCATCGACCACGTGCCGTCGAGCTGCTTCAGACGCGCGAACTGCGCCGACGCATCGGGGTTCGCGCCGTGCGGGGGCGTCGAGGCGCAGCCGCCGGCGAGCAGGACGGAAGCGAGCGCGATCAACCGCACGATCCGGCTCCGAACTGCTTCTTCATGTTCGCCGAGATCTGCTCGGGAGTGAGGTCCTCCATGTGGTGCGCGATCGACCATGTGTGACCGGACGGATCGCTGACCTGCGCGTAGCGGTCGCCCCAGAACATGTCGGTGGGGGGCAGGATCGGCTTCGCGCCGGCCTTGACCGCGCGCTCGAACGAGGCATCGCAGTTCTCGACGTAGAGGGAGAGCACGACGGGCGTCGCGCCCAGGGTGAGGGGCGACTTGGATCCCCACTTCTCGTTCTCGGCGGCGAGCATGACCGATGAATCGCCGATGCGGATCTCGCCGTGCATCGGAGCTCCGTCGGGGCCGGGGACCAGCATGCGCTGCTCGGCGCCGAACGCGCGCTGGTAGAACGCGATCGATTCGGGCAGGCCGCGAACGATGAGGTGCGGGGTGACGGTGTGGTAGCCGTCGGGGATGGGCTTCGTCTTGGGCATGGCGGATGCGAGGTCGGAGGATCCATGCCCGGGCCCGCGCGTCGCGGCGCGGTGGGGCACCCGAGCACCCTGTCCGATTTACCCGAGGTCGGGCCGCCCGGAGTGATCGTGCCGTGAAAAAGGAGGCGCCTCGGCCTGGCGGGGATCCCGCGTCCGGGAGCCCGTGCGGAAGACGATTCCAGCCGCGGCCGGGATCGGTCGATGTCTCCCTCCCGGAATCCTGCCCGCCATGCCCAGCTCCATCGCCCTGACCGACTCCATCCTGCCCATCGGCTTCGAGTGGACGCCGATCGCGATGGCGATCCTCGTCGGGGGCGCGATCGGCTTCGAGCGCGAGATGCACGGGCGTCCGGCCGGGCTGCGCACGCACATCCTCGTGTGCCTGGCGTCGACCCTCTTGATCTTCGCTTCGCGCGTGCTGCCCACGGACCTGCTGCGCGACGAATCGGTCGCGCGCATCGTCATGGATCCGAACCGGCTCGCGGCGGGCATCGTGACCGGCATCGGCTTCCTCGGCGCCGCGACCGTCATCCGCGCCGGCGACATCGTGCGCGGCATCACGACCGGCGCGACGGTGTGGACCGTGGCGGGGCTCGGCATCGTCATCGGCCAGGGCGAGTACGCGTTGGCCGTCGTCGGCGCGGTCGCGGTGATCGTCGTGCTGGCCGGGCTCGATCCGCTCACGCGGCGCATCGCGCCGGTCATCTACCGCCGGCTCACGGTGACGGGGATCGGTTCGGAGATGTCGTCGCTCTCGGCGCGCATCGCCACGATCCTGAAGAACCACGAGATCCGCGTGCAGGACCTGTCCGGCAGCCGCGGCGAACCCGCCGAGCCGTTCGAGCTGGTCTTCCACGTGCGCCTGCGCAACCTGCAGCAGGCGCCGGAGATGCTCGAGAAGATCTCCAGCGAGCGCGGCGTGAAGCGCGTCGAGTGGTCGCAGATCAGCCACTGAGTGGAAGAACGAGCCAGGCTCGGTCTTCAAGCGCAGTTCGCCGCGGTTGAAGATCGAGCCTGGCTCGTTCTTCAGGCGTCGATCGAGGCCTGGTAGTCGGCCGCGCCCGGCTGCGTCTGGCCCGTCGCGCGCACGTAGAGGTCGAACAGCTTCTGCTCGACCGGGAATCCGTAGCGGCCCTTCTTGAGGCGCCAGCCGGCGGCCTTGGACAGCGCGTTGCGCATCCACAGCGGGCCTTCCTGCACGTGCTTGTCGTAGATCGCGGCGGTGTTGTTGTAGAGACGCCACGTCTCGCGCACGTCCTCGGGGAGCGGCGTGTTGTGCGCGTTGTACTTGTATTCGAAGCACTTGCCCCAGTCGTGGAAGTCTTTCGGCGGCACGTAGCCGAGCTTGACGGCCGCGTCGTAGTCCTCGGTGCCGGGGATCGGGCGGAACGGGTACACCTCGCTGCCGGCGATGGGGTACATGTGCTTGATCATCGCGGCCTGCTTCAGCGTGGCGCGCATCGACTCCGGCGTCTCGCCCGGGTAGCCGATGATCCAGAACGTGCCCGGCACGATGTTGCGCTTCGCGAGCTTGCCGATCGCGAGAGGAATGTTCTCGATCGCGATGTGCTTCTTGATGCGCTCCTGCATCTCCGCGGTGCCGGCTTCCGCTCCGAGCCAGAGCAGGTGGCACTGCGACTGCTCGAGGAGATCGAGCGTCTCCTCCTTGTAGCGCATGATCGTTTCGATCTCGATCGTGCCGTTCCAGTGGATGGGCACCTTCAGATCGATGAGCCCCTCGCAGAACTCCTTCGTGCGCTTCTCGTGCACGCCGAAGTTCGCGTCCTGGAAGCGCAGCACGTCGAACTTGAAGCGCTGCTGCAGCTCGGCGATCTCCTCGGCCAGCTTGCGCCCGGGGATCGCCTTCCAGCGGCGGCCGGTCAGGAGCGGCGAGCAGCAGAACGTGCACGGTTCGGGGCAGCCGAAGCTGGAGAAGTGGCTGAAGCCGCGCGGCGGGTTCTCGGGCGTCCACTTGCCCGGCAGCGGGAAGCGGTGGCGCACCTTGAGGCGCGTGGGCTTCGTCTGCAGCTCGGCGTACCGTTCGTATTCGAGCAGGTGCCAGGGCACGGGCTCGAACTGGTCGAAGCCCACGACGGCGCGGTGCGCGGTGTAGTGGATGCGGCCGTCGCGCCACAGGGCGAGCCCGGCGACGTCCTCGAGGTTCGTGCCGTGGTCGATCGCCTTCACGACCTCGCGGAACGTGATCTCGCCCTGGCCGAGGCCGACCGCGTCGGCGACGCCGGCTTCGAGCCACATCTGCGGCGTGACGCTCGGGAACCAGCCGCCCCAGATGATCGGGAGCTTCGGGAAGCGCTCCTTCACGGCCTTCGCGACCACGTAGCCGTCGTAGACCTGGTAGCCCAGGATGCACGAGCTGGCGAAGAGCAGCGCGCCGTCGCAGGCCTCGAGCACCTTCGCGACGTAGTCGGGCTCGATCATCGCGTCGATCAGCACGACCTCGTAGCCGTCCGCGACCGGCCCGGAGGCGATCTGCAGGAGCTCGAGGGGCAGCAGGTCGGCGCTGAACATCTCGCCCCGCGTCGGATCGGCGCGGTGGGGGAGGAACAGGACGATCTTCTTCTTGTGTGCGATCACGGGTTCACGCTGCGGGGGCGTTCGGGGTCACGCCGGACGTGGCGTCGCGCTTGATCACGTCGGCCTGCGTCTTCTGGCCGGTCAGCTTGACGTAGACGTGGAAGAGCTTCTGCTCGACCGGGAAGCGGTAGTTCTGGTTCTTCAGGCGCCAGCCGGAGATCGACTTCATCGCCTTGCGCACCGAGCCCGACGCCTCGCGCGCCAGCTGGTCGTAGAACGTCGCCGCGACGCCGTAGCGCTTCCACTCGCGCAGCACGTCGAGCGGCAGGCCGATGTCGTCGAACGAGTACTTGTACTCGAGGCACGCGCCCCACTCCTCGAGCGTGCGCGGCGGCTGGTAGCCGTTCTTCACCGACGCGTCGAAGTCCTCGGTGCCCGGGATCGGACGGAACGGGAAGATGTCGCTGGGCGAGTTCGGGAACTGGTACTTGATGCGCGCGGCCCACTCGAGCGTCGCCAGCATCGATTCGCGCGACTCGTTCGGGTACCCGATGATCCACGAGACGCCGGTCTGGATCCCGCGCTCGTTCAGGCGGCGCAGCGAGTTCTCCAGATCGCCCTGGATATCGATCTTCTTCTTGATCTTCTCCTGCTGCTCCTTGGACCCCGCTTCGGCGCCGAGCGCGGCCATGTGGAATCGCGAATCGCGCATCAGGTCGAGCGACGGGTCCTTGTAGCGCGCGATCGTCTCGATCTCGTACGTGCCGTTCCACCAGAACGGCGAACCGGCGTCGATCAGCGCCTGGCAGAACTCGTTGCTGCGCTTCTCGTGCACGCCGAAGTTCGCGTCCTGGAAGCGCACGACGTTGATCTTGAAACGGTCGTGGCACTCGAGCACGCGCTCGGCGAGCAGCTTGCCCGGCAGCGCCTTCCAGCGCCGGCCGGTGACGACCGGCGAGCAGCAGAACGTGCAGGGCTCGGGGCAGCCGTAGCTCGAGTAGTAGCTGAAGCCGCGCAGCGGAGTGCCGGCCGGCATGTCCCACGGGTCGGCGTACTTGTGGCGCACCTTCCAGTGCGAGCTCTTGTCGTTCTGTAGCGCGACGTACTTCTCGAACTCGAAGAGGTGCCAGGGGACGTCGGGGATCTGCTCGAAGCCGACGACGGCGCGGTGCGCCGTGTAGTGGATGCGGCCATCGCGCCACAGCGCGAGCCCGGCCACGTCCTCGACGCTCGTCCCGTTCTCGACGGCCTGGATGTACTCCCAGAACGTCAGCTCGCCCTGTCCAAGCGCGACGGCGTCGGCCAGCCCCTCGCGGAAGTACTGCTCGGGTGCGACGCTCGGGAACCAGCCGCCCCAGATGATGGGCAGGTCGGGGAAGCGCTCGCGCACCGCCTTCGCGACGCGCGCGCCGTGCGCGACCTGGAACCCGAGGATGCACGAGCTCGCGAAGAGCAGCGCGCCGTCGCAGGCCTCGAGCACGCGCGCCAGGTGGTCGGGCTCGACCATCGCGTCGATGAGCACGCACTCGTACCCCTCGCGCGCGGGGATCGCGGCGATCTGCAGGAGTTCGAGCGGGGTCAGGTCGGCGCTGACCCGCACTCCCTGCTCCGGGTCCGCGCGGTGCGGCAGGAACAGGACGATGCGTTTCTTGCGTTGGATCATCCGGTGCGGATCGGGGTGCGCCGAGGCGGGTCTGCGGTCCCGTTCCGCGGACGCGGCGGGATCGTGAATCCGACTCGAACGTGAGCGTGAGCGTCGGGTCCGTGGACAGTATGGGCGGGCGAGCGCGAACGCGCGACGGGTCGTGGCGGTGAACTCCGTATCGACCCGGGACCGGCCCGACTGCGGAGTCGAAGCGGCGGGAAGGTGGAGAAGTCTATCCGCCCGCGATCCCGGGCGGGCGAACCGCCTCGGCGCGCGACCTCGAGACCCGGAAATGCGTTCCTCCCGAGGCGGGAGAGCGCGTCGACGCTCGCGGCCTCAGCGACCGCCACCCCCGCCCTCGCCGCCCGCCGGCGGCAGCCCGCCCGGCAGTTGCGGCAGGCCCTCGCCGCCCTTCGGGATCCCCGGCTTGTAGGCGACCTGCGCCCAGTCGCGCCAAGCCTGGTCGAACTCGGCGTACGTCCAGCCGAGGACCTCCTTGAACTGCTTCCGGTGCCACTCGGGCAGGTTCGATCCGGTCGGGATGCCCTTCTCGTCGTAGTTCTTCTTGATCGCCCACAGGAACGCGCCGAACTCCTTGGGCTTCGTCGTGATCAGGAAGTCGATCATCGACCATGTCGTGAAGTGGTGCGGCAGCTTCAACTCGCCGAAGTTCTTCAGCGACATGAGCTCCGCCATCCGCGGCGCCTCGTTCGCGGAGATCAGCTTGAGCACCTCGGGCTTCCAGTTGCTCTTCGTGGTCATGTCGGCGACCGCGCCCTCGCCGCCGTCGAAGCTGTTGTTCTTCGGGTCGACCTCGCGCTCCATGAAGTGCGCGAGCCCCTCGTGCAGCCACACGGGCGTGTCGTAGCTGTAGTGGTTCAGCCCGTCGTACAGGTTGTGCGCCAGGTTGAACGCGACGTGTCCGTGCAGCCCGCCGTCGCTGCGCAGGTTGCCCTGCTGCGCGTGCATCGAAACCGTGATCGAGCCCACGTCGACGAAGTGCCAGCGCTGCGTGTTGCGGATCCGCAGACCGGCGTTCTCCAGCAGGAAGTCCACGTGCGCCGCCTCGTTGGGCACGATCAGGACCTCGTACTTCTCCTTCATGCCGAGGTACGGGCCCTCGCCCTGGTAGGCGCCGCGCCACTGGCCCGTGCCGTCCGCGAACGTGGCCGATCGCCCGTCGACGATCTCCAGGAAGCGCGTGTAGATCTCCTCGCAGCGCTGCGCGTAGATGTGCGCGCGCAGCCACGGGTCGAGCATCCCCGTCTCGGGATTGATCTTCGGGTAGGCCTTCTGGAGCTTCGTGAGCTCGGCCAGGAACTTCTTCCGCTCCTCGATCTTCACCTTGTACGCGCCCAGCGCGAACCCGATGCGGAAGTGCGCGGTCTCGATCCACTTGATGTCGAGCGTCGCCAGGTGCGCGTCGGTCTTCTTCGTGTCGCCGTTCTTCTTGCCGAACTGGAATCCGCCGTGCGACACGATGCCGCCTGCTTCCATGAGCGCCGGATCGCCCTGGCAGACCGTGCACAGGGTCGGGTCGTTCAGGGGCTTCTTTTCGCCCTTCTGGGGGGCAGGCGGCGCGGAGGCGACGGCGCTCGCCGCGAACACGGTCCCGATCAGCGCGCACAGCGCGATCCCGACTGTTCGACGCGACGTCCTCACAGCTTGCGGCCCTTCCACGTCTTCGCCATCTCGATCGCCTCGAAGGCGGCCAGGTCCTCGATCGGCGGTTCCCCGTCGACCATGCCGCGCAGCGCGTTGATCGCCGCCACGCGGATCGCGTTGTCCTCGTCGTCGAGGAACAGGCGCAGTCGCGCCGCCTGCGGCTGCTCGCCGCAGCCCGCCAGCATCCGCAGCACGGCGACCTTCCCCTTGCGGTCGGCCTTCTCGAGCTTCGCCACGAGCGCGTCCGTCGCCGGCTTGCCGCGCGCACCCTCCAGCGCCGTCCGGATCTCGCGTTTCTCGCGGTCCCAGCGCTTCGACTGGCAGGCCTCGAAGAGCGCGTCGATCCCGGCGATGGAACCCGCCGACGCCGCGCACAGCGCCGCGGCGTAGCGCTCGTCCGGATCGGCCTTGTCGCCGGCCTTCACGAGGCGCGCCCAGGCCTTCTCGGCCGCGGCCACGATCCCGGGGTCGGGAAAGGCGGCCGCGCGGTGCAGCGCAAACGTGCGCACGGGCTGCAGCTTGTTCTCGAACTCCTTCGCGAGGAGGCGCGTGTGTTCGGCGGTGGTGGTCTTCATCAGCACGTCGAGCAGCCGGTCGCGCGCGGCCTCGTCGCGCTCGCGACCGTAGCGCTCGAGCACGAACGGCACGACGGATCCGCCCGCGGCGACGAGCGCCTCGGCGCCCTGCACCGCCATCTCGGGCACGTGCGCCTTGATCACGCGCTCGATGTCGGTGAGCACGACGTCCTTGTCGGCCGGCTTCGGCCAGGCCGTCAGCCGCTCGACCGGGGCGGCCTTCGCCGGAGCGGCCTCCTTGGCGGGTGACTCGGGGACCGGCGGCTTGAGCGGATCCTGGACAGTGGCGGCCGGCGCCGTCGACGCGAGGAGGGCCAGACCGAGGAGCGGGACGAAGCGGATCATCATGGGGAGCCTCGCAGGCGGCGCTGCCACAGCGTCGGAACGACGTCGCGCCAGGTTTCGTCGACGAACACGAGCTTGGAGCGGTCGAGCTGATCCTCGACCTCCTTGCGGAAGGACTCGGCCGGGTCCCACACGAACGTGCGCACCTCGACCTTCAGCCGGACGTCCGCGGGGCGCAGGCCGGCGCTGCGCTCGATCACGCGCGCGAGCCGCCACGCGCCGACGGTCTCGATCGGCTCGGACCAGGCATCGAGGGGGGCGTCGATCGCCCAGTTCCACACCTCGAGGCCGATCTGGAGCAGGCCGCCCTCGAGGACCTCCTCGGGCGGCCCGGCCAGCGGCGCGGACTGCGCTCCGCCGCGAACGAGCGTCGCGTGCCACGTGTCTGCCAGGGCGCGCGCTGCGGCGTATTTCTCCTCGCCGACGAGCTGTCGTGCCGCGGTGCGCGGCAGGACCACGTTCGTGAGCGCGATGCGGCGCAGGCTCGGCAGCGTGTGCTGGACCTCGACCCGCGCGACGATCGAACCGATCGCATCGACGTCGTCGGCGCGGATCGGCGTCCCGTTCAGCGTCAGCACGGTCCCGGCTGGCAACGCGGCCGCGGCGGTTGTCGACGGCCCGCTCTTCCCGACGGGATGGGACGGATCCGCGGCCCCCGTCGGCGCGGCGGGAGAGCACGCGCCGAGCGCCCACGCGCTCACGATCAGGCCGCGCGTCCAGGCGCGGCCGCGCACTCGCACGGAAGGGGACATCGAACTCCTAGAAGATAGCGACCCCGGACCTAGCCCGGCTGCACTCCGAGGTTGCGAACCGTCGCGAGGCGGCCGGCCGGCGGTGCGCGGCCTCCAGGGCGGCCTCACGGACGGCCGTCGTCCTCGCCGCCCTCGTCGTCGTCCTCCACGGCGCCGCCGCCGTTCGTGTCGAAGCCGGCCACGAAGCGCATCGCCGGCTCGGTGAGGAATCGATAGGAGGCGTGGATGTTCTCCTCGACCTGCACCAGCGCCCCGTCCGCGCGCACGGGGCCGTAGGTGGAGACGATCTCGAGGAACAGCGAGCGCGGATCGTTGGCCCACGACTCGATGCGCAGGCCGTGGCTGCCCGGTCGCTCGGGCGTCGCGGGGAAGACGAAGCGGATGCCGAGGAGCGCCGGGTCGGTGCCGAAGACGTCGGTCTCGTCGTCGAAGCCGAACATCGCGTGGCGCAGGTAGGCGCGGCTGTCCTGGAACGCGCGCGGGTTGACCAGCGTGCGCAGCGTGACCTGTTGCGCGGTGAAGAACTGGAAACCGCGCTGGGCGGCGACCTTCTCGGACACGGAGCGCACCCGGGCCGCGAACTCGTCGTGCGTGACGCTGGAGAGTTCCTCGCAGAACTGGAATCGGTCGGGACGGAAAGCGGCGAAGGAGTTCGCGCCGGGCGAGGCCACCGGGTTCGAGAGCACCGCGCCGGCCGGGGAGACCAGGAAACTCGAGTAGGGCGGCGAGCCGCCGCGGAAGAGCTGATCGTGGACGCGCTGGATGGCGGCCGGGTCCGAGGGCGACACCGGGTGCATCAGGTCCGTGACGAGCGAGATCGTGCGCGGGGCGTAGACGGTCGTCCTGGCCATGGGGTTCCTGGGGCCGGCCCGGGAGCCGCGGCGGGCGGTTTCCTCGAGGCCGGAGATCCCGGACGCCTCCTAGACTAACCGGAAGCGGGCGACCAGAGCCGGCGTCGCCCGCGGCGCACACCCGTGCCGAGATTCCTCTCGCCGGTCCGAGACTCCGCCCGTAGCCTCGTGCGCCGATTTGGCCGCGCCCCCCTCCTCCGGAGGAAGGCGCGTCTGCCGACCCAGAAGACCCTCTTCGCCCAGCCATGGTCACGCGCATCCTCTCCCTCGGCCTCGCCGGCGTCGTGCTCGCCGCGCCGTTCCTCTCCGCCGCCCCGCAAGGCACCGAGACGTCGATGTTCGGGGCGCCGCTCGTCGTGAACGGCAAGCGGATCCCGGACGCCGAGATCCAGCGCTACCTGATCTACGGGCCGTGCCGCCTGCAGCTCGAGATGTTCCGGGTCGGCCTGATCATCGAGGACGAGCTGGACCGCCGCGCCCGCGACGAGGCCAACATCGCCGTCGAACCCCAGGTCGGGCCCGCCGCCAAGGCCGCGGCCGAGAAGGTGGTCGCCGAGCAGGAGGCGGCGAAGCCCTTCGAGTCCCCCGAAGCGCGCGCCAAGGCGCTCGAGCAGGAGACCGCGCGTCAGCGCGCCGCCCGCATGCAGGACCCGGCGGTCCGCGCGGAGTGGTCGAAGAAGCACGACACGGAACGCAAGCTCCTCGAGGAGCAGCTCGTGCCCACGGACGAGGAGTTCGAGGCCGAGTTCGCGCGCACGCTGGACGAGTTCAAGAAGTCCTTCCCGGTCCTGAACCTCGAGGCCGAGGTCAGCCGCGCGTTCCGCACGGTGCCCTGGTACCGCGACAACCTGCGCCAGACGCTCTACTTCGACCGCGTGTTCTACCCCGAGAACCCGGACGAGTGGCCGATCACGACGATCGAGGCCGTACGCGCCGACTCGGGCGACGTGCTGCTCACCGACGCGCAGCAGAGCTACGTGATGCGCAAGGAGCACGCCGAGAAGACCGGCGAGCCGCTGCCGAAGGAAGACGCGATCTACACGCAGATGATGCGCCAGATCGTGCGCGACGCCATGTTCGGCACGATCGACTGGAAGACCGCGTTCGACGGCCTGCCCGACGACGTCGTCCTCACCGGCGACCGGGACTTCGACGGCAAGCCCGAGCTCGTCGTGCGCACGGCCGACCTGTGGAACAAGGTCAAGGACACGGTCTCGCAGACCGAGATCGACGAGGCCAAGCGCTGGTTCGTGACGGCCCGCTCGACCCACGATCGTCTGGAGAAGGAGGGCGCGCTGCTGGATGCTCCGGCGCGCGCGCAGGCCCTGGCCGAGCTGAAGAAGCAGTTCGAGGGGACCTACTTCAACATCGACATCATGGCGACGCAGACGTACTACTTCCCGTCGACCGAGTCGTTCCTCGAGTACCACATGATGCTCGAGGGCTATCGCAAGAAGATCGCGCCGCAGCTCGTCAACCAGGAGAACGGCGACATCGCGCCGCTCTTGCGCACGCACCTCGACGCGGCCAACCGGATCATGGGTCTGGGGCAGGTCGACGTGGAGATCATGCTGGTCTCGGCATTCGACATCCCGAACTTCAAGTGGAAGCCGGACGGCTGGACGAGCGCCAAGAAGAAGGCCGACGAGATCAAGGCGCAGCTCGACGCGAACATCGCCGAGTACAACGCCGACCGCGCCAAGCGCGCGCAGGCGCAGGCCGAAGGCAAGGAGTACACGCCCGAGAAGGAGGTGCCCGAACCCTTCCGCTTCTGGACCGACATGGTCAACGAGCACAGCGAGTACTGGGACCCGCCGGCCCCGGAAGGCGCGGGCAAGCGCGGCTCGGACGTGGCGATGAAGAACCGCGGCCGCTTCGGCCTGCGCTACCGCAACGACCTGCAGGGCTTCGTGGGCGAGACGCCGTTCTCGCACTGGGTCACGGGCGCCTCGATCACGGACTACGTCTTCGCGGACCAGGCCGAGAACACCGTCGCCGGCCCGTTCCGCGGACCGCAGGGCTACTACATCACGCGCGTCCAGCGCCGCACGCCGCCGACGCGTCCGCTGAACCTCGGCGACCCCAAGCACATCGACCTGCTCAAGGACGACTACGTGCGCACGTCGTTCATCGCGTACGCCCAGGAAGCGC
>JBGAOR010000040.1:0-37374 GCA_044221705.1 Planctomycetota bacterium | reverse complement strand
CCCCGAGCGGCTCGGCCAGGTCCGCGCGCCCGCCGTACTTCAGCGCGAGCAGCCAGTGCGCGTTCGCGGCCGTGCGGTACGCGCCGAGCGCCGCCACGCGCGCGAACCCCGGCGCGCGCGCGCGGCACGCCGGGCAACGCTCGCCGTCCGGCAGCGCGGCCGCGATCGACGCCGCGCAGCGCCCGCAGCGCGGACCGGGGAGCCCCGTCTCGAAGCGGTGCTCGGCGCAGCCGAGCCCGTCGCCCACGTCGTCCGCCGCACAGAGCGCGCAGCGCGCGGGCCAGATCGAATCGGCGAAGGCGGCTCCCAGGCGAGCGAGGACGTGCGTCATCCCCAGGCGACGATCGGCGCGCGCGCCGGTCTCACTCGGCCGGCTTTTCTTGCCGAATCCTGACCGAGCGCACGCGGCGGTTCGAGACCTCGACCGCCTCGAGCGTCGCGCCGTCCGCCGGCAGGATCTCGCCCCGCTTGGGCAGCCGCCCGCCCGCGATCCGCACGCACAGGCCGCTGATCGTCGTCACGTCGTCGGGCTCCTCGAGCTCGAGCTCGAGCGCACGGTTCACGTCGCGGATCGAGGCCGTGCCCTGCACCAGCGCGGTGCCGCCCTCTTCGCGCACGAGCCAGTCGTCGCCCGTGTCGTGCTCGCTCTCGATCTCGCCCACCAGTTCCTCGAGCAGGTCCTCGAGCGTCACGATGCCGGCCGTGCCGCCGTGTTCGTCCACGACGACGGCCATGTGCGCGCGGCGCCGCTGCATCTCGCGCAGGAGCTCCATCGCCGCGGTCGAATCGGGCACGAACCAGCAGGGACGCAGGATCGACTGCAGGTCGACGGGCCGCCCGTCCCACAGGCGCTCGAGCACGTCGCGCCACGACACGTAGCCCTTCACGTCGTCGATGTTCTCGCCGTAGATCGGCACGCGCCGGTGACCCTCGACGAGCAGCGCCTCGCGCAGCTTCTCGATCGTCGCGTCCTCGGGCAGCGCGACCACGTAGCGCCGGTGCACCATGACGTCGCTCGCGGTCAGCTCGGACAGGTCGAGCGCGCGCGAGGCGATCTCGCCCGCCTCGGGATCGACGCCGCCCGTCTCGGACGCCTCGTCCACGATCGCGATGAGCTCCTCGCGCGAGATGCGTCCCTCGATGAACGTCGTGCGGTCGCCGAACAGGCGCAGCACGGCGTTCGAGGACTTCATCAGGAGCCAGATCGCCGGCCGCGCCAGGATCGAGAGCCACTCGATCGGCCGCGCCGCCACGATCGCGTAGGTCTCGGCGCCGCGCAGCGCGAGCGACTTCGGCACGAGCTCGCCCAGCACGAGCGACAGGTACGCGACGACGGCGACGACGATGGCCAGCGCGATCTCGTGCGCGGCGTTCGCGAGCGGCGGGAACTGCGCGAAGAACGGCGCGAGGTCGGCCGCGAACGCCGCGCCGCCGAACGCGCCCGCGCCGGCGCCCACGACGCTGATCGCGACCTGCACCGTCGCGAGCAACCGCTCCGGATCGCGCTTCAACCGCAGCGCGGCGGCCGCGGCGCGGCTGCCCGCGTCGGCCAGCTCGGCCAGCCGCGTCGGACGCACGGACACGAGCGCGATCTCGGCGCCCGAGAAGAGCCCGTTCAGGAGGATCAGGCCGACGAGGACCGCGATCTCGGTTCCGAAGCCCACGGCTCAGTCGCCCGTCTCGGGGTCCACGCGGCGCGCGCTCGTCTCGCGCGGCCCGGTGCGCGCGAGCGGCGGCAGTCCGGTCGCGCGGCGGACGCGCTCGGCGTACGACGCGACGGAGTCCTCGGGCGCGGCCTCGACGCCGAAGAGCTCGCCGACCTCCTTCGTCAGCGCCGGATCCGCCTCGAGCTCGCCCGGCGACGCGGCCAGCCGCTCGCGCACGTAGCGCCGGAACGCGCGCGTGGTCCACAGCCAGCCGACGGCGAGCAGGAGCACGGTCGCGAGCGGCACCGCCGCGATCCAGAACGTCGGGAACGCGTGGACCGTCGTCGCGGCCGGCGGACGCAGGCGCGCCAGGAGCTCGAGCCCGAATCCGGCCAGCAGGTACAGGAACCCGATGCCGACCTGCAGGCGCTGGAAGATGTGCTCGCGGATCGCGACGAGTTGCGCCGAGCGCGCTCCGAAGCGCTCGGCGACGAACTCGCGCGGGTGGCGGAAGAAGAGCGCGTTGCCCAGGAGGAACGTGCCGCCGAGCAGCAAGACGAGGCCGACCGCGCCCCAGTCGGTGGCCGGATCCTCGAGCGGCGCGGGGCCTCGGAGGAACAGGGCCATCAGGCGAAGATCGCGACCAGGATCAAGGCCCACAGGATCACCCCGGCCGTGACGAGCCCCGCCTGCGCCAGGCGCTGGCCACCGTAGTTCGAGTCGCCGGCGGTGATGCCCAGGAGGCCGGTGACCTCGTCGAGCGGCAGGAACTTGTCCGGGTAGCGCTCGTCGGGCCCGTTCCCGCGCCAGGCGAGGACCGGGCGGCCGTCGGGCTCGAGACGCGGCTCCTCGATCTCGAAGGTCGAGCCCTGCGCCGGCACGACGCGCACGCGGCGCTGCACGTCGATGACCTCGCGCGTCCAGGGCTTCGGGATCGGATTCCAGGCCGGCGCGGTGCTGCAGGCGGTGCAGAGGAGGAGCGCGGCGACGGCGGACGAGGAGCGCATGGCCCGAGAGGGTAGCGGGAACGCCGCGCGGTGCCAGGAACCGCCGGTCCGGCCGCGGCCGCGCCCGGACCGCGCGCGCGCGCGGCCGGGCCACGCGGGTCGTTGCGGCCGTCCGCGCGCGTTGGCGGAATGGCGCGGCGCGCGAGTCCGCGCGACGCGCGTGACCCATTCGATCGCATTCCTTCTGTCGCTCGCGGCACCCGTCCAGGGTTCGGGAGCTCCTCCCCCGCCGCCGGACGCCGCGCAGGCCGCGGCGAAGTCCGACGCCGAATCGCCGCGCTGGATCGATCCGCAGGACGGCTGGTTCGACCTGTCGCAGTTCCTCGAGCACCCGGCCGGCTTCGTGCCGCTCGTCGTGCCGATCACCGAGCCGGCGCTCGGCTACGGCGCCGTCCTCGCCGCGGTGTTCCTCGATCCGCGGGAGGAGGCCGGAAGCGAGGGTTGGGCGCGGCCGAACATGACGGTGGTCGGCGGACTCGCGACCGAGGACGGCAGCGACGGGCTCTTCGCGGCGAACTCGACCCTGTGGGGCGACGGCGACCTGCAGACGCTCGTCGGCGTCGGCAGCTTCGGGCTCGAGCTCGGGCTCTACGGCGTGGGCACGGATCCCGCCTTCGCCGACGACGAGCTCGATTACCGTCTCGAGGCGGAGGGCGTCGTGGCCGAAGTGCGCCAGCGCGTCGGCGAGTCCGACTGGTGGGGCGGGCTGCGCTTCGCCTACTCGCAGGTCTCGGCCGATTTCGAGGACGTCGCCGGCGGCGGCGCGAGCGCGGATCCGGCCGACGACGACGTCACGATGGCCGGTCCGTCGCTGACGCTGCGCTACGACTCGCTGGACAACATGTTCACGCCGACGCGCGGCGTGCTGAGCGACACGAGCGTGTCGGTGTTCGACGACCTCTTCGGCGGATCGCGCGACTTCCAGATCTTCCAGCAGGTCTGGATCCAACACTGGCCGCTGGCGGAGACGTTGTTCCTGGGCGTGCGCGGACAGTTCGGCGCGAGCTTCGGCGACGTGCCGTTCTACGCGCGGCCCTACATCGACCTGCGCGGCATCCCGGCGCTGCGCTACCAGGGCGAGGACGTGCTGACGGGCGAGCTCGAGCTGCGCTGGCAATTCCAGCCGCGCATCGGACTGGTCGGCTTCGGCGGCGCAGGGGTCGCGTGGTCGGGCGGCGAGCAGTTCGATCGTCAACAGGACGCCGTCAGCGGAGGACTGGGGGCGCGCTACCTGATCTCGAGCAAGTTCGGCCTGCACGTCGGGCTCGACGTGGCGCAGGGGCCGGAGGACACGGCGATCTACGTGCAGTTCGGGAACGCGTGGATGAGGCCGTGAGGCGCGGGTGCGTACGGTGCCTGGAACGACCCCGACAGATTCGGGCGCCCGGACACCAGACGACCGAACGCGACCCGACTTGGCGTCGTCGCCCGGCCTCGGCCTCACGCGCGGATGGGCGTGAATTCGAAAGTGTCGGGGTCGTTCCAGGCACCGTACTGTCAGTTTGGAATTTGCGATCGGACCTGCAACCCTCCGCGGCCGCGAGCGTCTTGACGTCGGAGGACATGGATGGGACGCCCCAAGCGCTGCGACGCCCCCGGCGTCTGGCATCACGTCATGAACCGCGGGATCGCACGTCGGACGGTCTTCGAGGATCGCCGCGACGTGCGCTACTTCCTATCCCATCTCGCGCGTGTCGTGCGCGCCGGCTGGATCGAGGTCCACGCCTACTGTGTCCTCACCACGCACTTCCACTTGCTCGTCCGGAGTTCCGACGAGGGGCTGTCGCGCGCGATGGGCCGGATCCTCAACAACTACGTCCGCTGGTTCAACCGCGGGCGGAAGCGCGATGGGCCGCTCTTTCGCAGCCGATTCCGGTCGCGCCCGGTCGAATCGCTCGAGTACCGGAGGCGACTGGTCCGCTACATCGACGCCAATGCTGTCGAGGCGGGGCTGGTCCCGACGCCCGCGCTCTACCCGCACGGCAGCGCCCAGTGGTACGCCCGCCCCGATGGCCCGATCTGGCTCGAACGTAGCTGGGTCGAAGCGGAAGTGCGCGGGAAGGGCGTATCGCAGTACGACCCCCGGCAGTACTCCGCGGCATTCGGGGAGCCCATCACTCCCGCACTGGGGCGCGTCATCGAGCGGCGCATCGAGTCCGGCGTGCGCAGCGCGGATCCGCTCGACGACCTTCTCGGGGCAACGCCAGAGCGGGTCCTCGACTGGATGAGGCGCAAGGCCGCGCTGGCCGATGGTTCGTGGATCGACCTACCGGTCTGCGACGCCACGGAGGTCTTGACGCAGTTCCCCGCGGAGCGCGCACGGCGACCGGATTGGCGCCTGCGAATCTCCCGCAAGCCTTGCGACGTCTGGCCGATCCTGGAAGTGGCCCTCATCCGAGATTTGTGCGGAGCGTCCTGGCCGGAGATCGCGATTCTCGTGGGCAGCTCGGACCAGGGCGCGCTGCGGAGCTATCGCCTGCACGCGCTGGCTCTCGACCGGGACTCGGAGTACGCCGCGGTTGCCGGCCGGCTCGCCGCGGAGGCGATCGCGAGTTGCTACGGCCCGCGTGCCGCAGTGAGCGCCGGACCGGCGGCCCACTGTTGAATGGGCGGGTCGCTCCCGGTCAAGTTGGGGCGAATGTGTCGGGGTCGTTCCAGGCACCGTACGATCCGCGACCACGTCATGACCAACCCCACTTCCCCCACCGACACCGTCCTCCAGGTCGCGGCCCTCGCGCGGCTCGACATGGGGCCCGCGGAGGCGGCCGCGTTCGGGCCGCAGCTGGCGGCGATCCTGCGCCAGTTCGAGGCGCTCACGGCGGTCGACGTCGAGGGCGTCGAGCCCATGACCACCGCGTCCGCGGGCGAGAACGTGCTGCGCGCGGACGAGCCGTCGCCGTCGCTGCCGGTCGACGCGGCGCTCGCGAACGCGCCGGCCCGCGTCGAGGACTTCTACCGCGTGCCGAAGACGGTCGGAGGCGAGGAGTGAGCGCCGCGCAGCTCGACGACGCGGTCGCGCTCGCCGGGCGGATCGCGCGCGGGGAATCCAGCGCGCGCCGAGCGGCCGAGGCGGCGCTGGCGCGCGTCGACCTCCTCGACCGGCGTCTGAACGTGTTCCTGGCCGTCGATCGCGAGGGCGCGCTGCGCCGCGCGGACGAGCTCGACGCGCGGCGCCGCGACGGTCACGCCTGCGGTCCCCTGCACGGCGTGCCGATCGCGCTCAAGGCCAACATGTGCTTCGAGGGCGTCGAGTCGAACTGCGCCTCGAAGATCCTGGCCGGCTACCGCGCGCCGTACACGGCGACTTTCGTGCAGCGCCTCGTCGACGCCGGCGCGAACCCGATCGGCATGACGAACATGGACGAGTTCGCCATGGGCAGCTCGTCCGAGAACTCGGCGTTCGGCCCGACGAAGAATCCGTGGGACGAGGCGCGCACGCCGGGCGGTTCGAGCTCGGGCTCGGCCGTCGCGGTGGCGGCGGGAATCGTGCCCATCGCGCTCGGATCCGACACCGGCGGTTCGGTGCGGCAGCCGGCGGCGCTGTGCGGCATCCACGGCTTCAAGCCGACGTACGGACGCATCTCGCGCTACGGACTGATCGCGTACGGCAGCTCGCTCGACCAGGTCTCGCCGTTCGCGCGGACCGTGCGCGACCTCGAGCTCGTCACGCACGTCATGTCGGGGACCGACGTGCGCGACTCGACGTGCCTCGACGAGCCGGCGCTGAACCTCGAGGACGGCGACGTGCGCGGGCTGCGCGTCGGCGTGCCGGCGGAGTACTTCCCCGGCTCGCTGCCGCGCGAGGTCCGCGCCGCCTGCGACGCGGCGCTGGCGACGCTGAAGAATCTCGGCGCGATCCTCGTGCCCGTGTCCCTGCCGCACAGCCGCCACGCGATCCCGACGTACTACGTGATCGCGACCGCCGAGGCGTCGAGCAACCTGGCGCGCTTCGACGGCGTGCGCTACGGCGCGCGCACCGAGGGCTCGGGATCGCTGCAGAGCATGTACGCCGCCACGCGCGAAGCGGGCTTCGGTCCGGAGGTGAAGCGGCGCATCCTGCTCGGCACGTACGTCCTCTCCGCCGGCTACTACGACGCCTGGTACGGGCGCGCGTTGAAGGTCCGCGCGCTCCTGCGGCGCGACTTCGACGAGGCCTTCGCCGACGTCGACGTCGTGGTCGGGCCGACGTCGCCCGAGGCCGCGTTCCGGCTGGGCGAGAAGTCGGACGATCCGGTCGCGATGTACCTGTCGGACGTGCTCACGGTGCCGGTCAGCCTGGCCGGCATCCCGGCGGTCAGCGTGCCGTGCGGCTTCGTCACGGTCGACGGGCAGCGCCTGCCCGTCGGACTGCAGATCGCCGGGCCGAGCCGCGCCGACGCGCGCGTGCTGCGCGTCGCGCGCGCGTTCGAGGCCGCGACCGACTTCGCGCGAGCCGTCCCGCCGATCCACGCGGGAGGTGTCGCGTGAGCTCGCCGGGCACGACCTCGAGTGCCTCGGGCTACGTCTCGCCGGCCACCGGCGCGCGCTGGGTCGCCGTCATCGGTCTCGAGTGCCACGTGCAGCTCGCCACGCGCACGAAGCTCTTCTGCGGCTGCGAATACCGCTTCGGCGCGAGCCCGAACTCGATCACGTGCCCGGTGTGCACGGCGCAGCCGGGCGTGCTGCCCGTCTTGAACCGCGAAGCGCTCGCCCTGGCGGTCCGCGTCGCGCTGGCGCTGGGCGCGAACGTGCCCGCGAAGAGCAAGTTCGACCGCAAGCACTACTTCTACTGCGATCTGCCCAAGGGCTACCAGATCAGCCAGTACGACCAGCCGTTCTGCAACGGCGGCGGGATCGTGCTCGCGTCGGGGCGCAAGATCCGGCTCACGCGCATCCACCTCGAGGAGGACGCGGGCAAGGCGATCCACGACCGCGGCGACATGACGCTCGTCGACCTGAACCGCGCCGGCGTGCCGCTGATCGAATCGGTCACGGAGGCGGACGTCGAGACGCCCGAGGAAGCGCACGAGTACCTGACCGCGCTCAAGGAGATCCTCCAGTACACCGGTGCGTCCGAGTGCGACATGGAGAAGGGCGAGCTGCGCTGCGACGTGAACATCTCCGTGCGCAGGCCGGGCGAGCCGTGGCGCACGAAGGTCGAGGTCAAGAACCTGAACTCGTTCCGCCACGTGTCCGCCGCGATCGAGCACGAGATGGCGCGCCAGGTCGAGGTCTACGAATCCGGCGGCACGATCCGCCAGGAGACGCGCCTCTACGATCCCGACCGTGGCGTCACGCGCGCGATGCGCTCGAAGGAATCGGCGCACGACTACCGCTACTTCGCCGAGCCCGACCTGCCCGCGTTCCGCATCGACGCGTCGTTCCTCGACCGCGAGCGCGGCGCGATCCCCGAGCTGCCGGCCGCGCGGCGCGAGCGGTACGCGCGCGAGTTCGGCCTCGGCGCGAAGGACTGCGCCGCGCTCACGAGCCAGCGCGTCGTCGCCGACTTCTTCGAGGCCGCCGCGCGGCTCTCGGAGCGGCCCAAGGACGCCGCCAACTGGATCCTGAACGAGATGAACCGGATGGTCGGCGACGCGGAGCTCGGCTTCGCGCACTTCGGCGAGATCCCGCTCAAGCCGTTCGACCTGGCGCAGGTCCTCGCGCTCGTGTCGAAGGGCACGATCCAGACCGCCGGCGGCCGCACGCTGCTGCGCGCGATGGCGCGCACCGGTCGCTCGGCGAAGGTGCTCGTGGTCGAGCTCGGGCTCGAGCAGGTCCAGGACGAACGTGCGATCGAGACCTGGTGCCGCGAAGCCCTCGTCGGCAAGGACAAGATCGTCGCCGACGTGAAGGCCGGGAAGCCCAACGCGCTCAACGCGCTGCTCGGCCCGGTGATGAAGGCCTCGGGCGGCAAGGCCAACGCCGAGATCGTGCGCGCCACGCTGCAGCGGCTGATCGACGCGCTGCCCTGAGAGCCCGGGAAGGAATCGAGCCTGCGGGCTCCCAGTTGCTGCGGGCGCCGCTTCCGGGGCGCGTCGGCTGTGAGTTCCTCACAGCCTCGGAGCGAGGTCCGGGATCCGGGACTTGACGGCCAGGTGTCTCGGGCGCGGACTGGGCGATCCGCCGCCGGCGCGTAACGCCGCGGGCGTTCCGCGCGGAGGACCCGCATGGCCCGAGAGCCCGACGCCACACCCTCGATCGAGACGCTCTTCCGCCGCTGGCGCGAGGCGGACGACGCCGAGGCTCTGGCCGAGGTCCTCGCGCGGACGGAGCCCGAGCTCTACGCCGTCGCCCGCCGGCAGGCGCGCGACGACTCGGCGGCCTGGGACCTGGTGCAGGAGTCGTGGCTCACCGTGCTGCGCGAGGCGCGGCGTTGGGACGAGAGCCAGCGGCTCATGCCCTGGATCGTCGGGATCCTGCAGATCGAGGCGCGACGCGCGCGGCGCGACATCCGCGCCGGCTCGAGACGCCGGTGCAGGCCGCGGCCGACGCCGAGGCTCCGGCGGCCGAGGTCCGCGTCGCCGTCGAGCACGCCGTCGGGCTGTTGCCGGACCTGTACCGCGACGTGGTCTCGATGCACCTCCTGCAGGACCTCTCGCACACCGAGATCGCGGCGCGCACCGGCCGCGAGCCGGGGACCGTGCGCGTGCAGGTGTTCCGCGGCCTGGCGCAGCTGCGCAAGCTCGTGCCGGCGAGCCTGTCGCTCGGGACCGCGCTGGCGATCCTCGCGCCGCGCAGCGAGGCCGCGCGGCTCTGGCGCGTGCTCGACGGAGCCGCGGGCCTCGGATCCGGCGCCGCGAGCGGAGCGCCGGCGACCGCGGCGCAGTCCGCGGGCGCCTCGACGCCGGCCGCGACGGGCGGGGTCTTCGCCGCAGCCGGCGTCGCGTGGCTGCTCGGCGCTTTGGCGGCGGCCGTGCTCGCGGCCGGGGTGTGGATCGGCACGCGCGGAGCGGACGTCGCGGAGTCCGCGTCGCGCGGCGTCGCCTCGAACGCGCCGCAGGACGCGAGCGGAGCGCGGGCTCGGGCGGCCGAAATCGCGAGCCCCGCAGCGAACCCCGCCGCCGACCCGAGCGCGCGCACCGCGGCGACGACCGCAACGACGGCGACGATCCCCGTCGCGCGCGGAGTGCGCCTCGTGGGCCGCGTCGACGGACTCGCGCAGCTCCGACCCGCCGCGCCGACCGTGACGGTGCGCGCCGACGGACTGGAACCGCTGGCGTTCCCGATCGAGCCCGGCGAGCGCTTCGATCTCGATCTCTCGGCCTGGTTCGCGCCCGCAGCCCGGGCCCCGCGCGAGTTCGTCGTCGAGTACGACCACCCCAACGCCTTGCCGGCGATCCGCCCGGTACTCGTGGAGGCGTCGGAGCTGGCGTCGGCGCGCGCCGCGGCGGCGAGCTCCGGTTCGCGCCACGACATCGACGTCCGCTTCGAGCTGCGCGCGCCGATCGCGCGCGTGCACGGCATCGCGACCTGGGCCGAGGACGAGCCCGCGGCCGGTCGGGCGTCGGCCGTCGCCGCGCTCTTCGCGGCGGACGCCACGGGATCCCCGGCCGCGGACCCGGACGAAGGGGTCACGGTCCACGCGGACGGCACGTTCTGGCTGCGCGCGGCGCGTGCCGGTTCCCACGTGTTGGTCGTGGCTCCCCTGGTCGTGGCCCCGCTGCACGGCTCGGCGCGTCCGGCGACGATCGCCGTCGAGCTCGCGCCGGGCGAGGACCGCGATGTCGGCCGCGTCGCGCTCGCGAGCGAGGAACGCGTCACGGGGACCGTGATGCTCGGTCCGGACGCGGCGACGGCCCGCGTGGAGCCGATCGTCCGCTGGCGTGCCGCCGGCGCTCGGCGCCTCGTGTCCGTGCACGGCACCGCGCTGCGCTGGGACGGCGGGCGTTTCGAACGGGCCGGCGGCGAGGCGGACGTCGAGCGAGATGGCTCGTTCGCGATCGCCGGGCTCGCGCGCGGAACGTTCGAGATCGAGAGCGCCTGGCGCGACCGCGCGTCGTCCTCGATCGTCGCGGGCCGCGCGGAGTGGGAGTCCGCGGTGGCGGTCGACGCGCCGTCCGCCGGCGTCGTCGTGCCGGGTCCCGGGGCGCTGACGCGGATCGCGGTCCGCGCCGAGGGCGTCGCGCTGCCGCGCGCGCTCGTCGAGTACCGGCCGGCAGGCGGCGCGGTCGTCCGCGTGCGCACGGACGACGCCGGAGAGGCGCTGCTCGTCGCGGAACGGGCCGGCGCGCTCGGCGTGCGGCTCGAAGGTCACGCGAACTTCGAGCGCGAGTACGCCGGCCCCCTCGGCGCCTCGATCGCGGTCGACCTGACGCGCGTGCGGGACGTCGGGACCGTCGTGCTCTCCGCGGCGGGCGTCGACTGGACGGGCTCGACGTGCGTGCTCGTCGGCCGCCGGCAATCGCGCGGACGAGCTCGCGAGCCTGCGCCGCGGCGACGTGCCGAAGGGCTCGCGGTCGAGCGCTCTTTGCAGGTCGGCGCGGACGGACTCCTCGCTCCGGTCCGCGCCGGCCGCTGGTGGATCCTGCTCCGCGGTCCGCGCGAGGACCGCGAGGGCCCGCTCGCCCACGCGCTTCCGTTCGTGGCCGAGCTCGATGTCGTCGCCGGCGCGCAGCTGGGCGTCGAGGTCGCGCTCGAGCTCCGTGGCCGCATCCGCTTCGCGCCCGTCGCGGCGCGCGCGGGCGCGACGGACGTCGGGCTCGAGCTCGTGGGACCGGACGGACGCACGGTCCCGCTGGAGCTCACGAGCCTCGTCCTGCGCGGCGACGCGCGCCAGGGCCGCAGCGCGACGACGGACCGGATGCCGTTCGCGGCCAACGCCACCAGTGGTCTCCTGGAACCGGGCGGCTACGTCGTCACGGCGCGCATCGGCGCGGAGACGAGGAGCCGCGCGGTCCAGGTCGTGGCCGGGCGCACGACGGTGGTCGAGCTCGAGACCGAACGGGATCCGTAGCGCCGGCCCGGCGGGAAACGCGCTACTTGCGCGCCAGATCCCAGGTCACGTCCCCGCCCAGGGAGCCGGACAGCGAGACCTCGAACTGTTGTCCGTCCTGGTCGCCGTGCACCTGGATGTTCACGTCGAGGCCGAGGTCCGACTTCATCTCGTAGGTGTGCATGAGGCCGGTCGCGACGTCCCACAGGAGCGTCCCCTCGCCCTTCAGGCTCAGCGTGGCCGTGGCGCTGAAGTCCATCTCGGGCGCGCCTTCCCCGATGGACTCCTGCACCTTCCGCAGGATCGGGTCGAGGTCGAGGCTCGCCTTGCCGTCGTAGGCGAACGCGATCTCGCCGACCTTCGTGCCGGCGGCGTCGCGCGCGCCCTTGTAGGTGCAGGTGACCTTGAACTCCTGGAAGGCCTCCTGCATCTGCTTGGCCATCTCCTCGCCCATGGCGTCCAGGTCGGGGCCGTCGCCCGCGGACTCGCCGGCTCCCGAAGCCAGGCCGCCGGGGAAGAACAGCGCGAGCATGTGCTCGGCCGCGACGTCCCACGAGTCGCCCTCGGAGACCTTCTTCGCGGGCAGCAGCGCGCGCACTTCCATGTCGTCGATCAGGTTCTCGAGGAGGGCCTCGTCGCCCTTCGACTCGTGGAACGACTTCTTGAACTCCGAGCCCTTGTCGTCCCACTGGAAGCGGACGACCTTGCCCTCGAGTTCGTTGGCCTTCTCGGGCGACTTCGTCTCGTCGCCGACCTCCACCTTCGCCTCGATCTTGTCGTAGCTGCGCAAGAGGTCCGTCGGCGCGCCGTCCTTCGTCGCCAGGAACGTCTCGGTCGCGTCGACCGCGAGCGAGAGCAGGAGCTCCTGCGACTTGATCTGGTCGAGCACCTCGCCCGGCACGGGATCGCCGTTCACGCTGAAGGAGGCCTCCTTCACGCGGAACTCGCCCTCGATGCGCAGCTCCTTCTGCGACTTGGCGTCCTTCGCCGGGTGGAACGAGACGTCGTCGGCCACGGCCGCGAGGCCGAGCGTCAGCGGGATGGCGAGGACGGCGAAGGCGAACGAGCTCTGGATTTTCATCGTGGAAGGAGTGGGGTGCGTGGTGCGGAGAGTAACACGGTCGCCGCGCGAGCCCCGGAACTCACGCAGGCTTGACCGATCGGGGCGGGCGAGCCGGGACCGGACGGCGGGCGCCGGCGGTCCGGCGGCTCCCGGGAGAGCTCACTCCCACTCGATCGTGCCGGGGGGCTTGCTGGTGATGTCCAGCACGACGCGGTTCACGCCGCGGACCTCGTTGATGATCCGGTTCGAGATGCGGGCCAGGAGCTCGCGCTCGAGGTAGTGCCAGTCCGCGGTCATGCCGTCCTGGCTCTCGACGAGGCGCAGGGCGATGCAGCTCTCGTACGTGCGCGCGTCGCCCATGACGCCGACGGACTTCACCGGCAACAGGACGGCGAAGTACTGCCACAAGCCCGCGGCGGCGCCGGACGATTCGACCTCGCTCGTCACGATGCGGTCCGCCGCGCGCAGGAGCGCGCAGCGCTCGGGGGTGACCTCGCCCACGATTCGCACCGCGAGACCGGGGCCGGGGAACGGCTGGCGGTCCACGATGGCCGAGTCGAGGCCGAGGTAGCGGCCGATCTGCCGCACCTCGTCCTTGAAGAGCTCGCGCAGGGGCTCGACCAGGTCCATGTCGAGGTCCTCGGGCAGCCCGCCGACGTTGTGGTGGCTCTTGATGACGGCGGTGTTGCCGCCGTGCACGTTCACCGACTCGATCACGTCCGGGTAGAGCGTGCCCTGCGCCAGGAACTTCGCCGAGCGGAAGCGCTTGGCCTCGTGGCGGAACACCTCGACGAAGTCGCGGCCGATGAGCTTGCGCTTGCGCTCCGGGTCGGTGACGCCGGCGAGGCTGCCCAGGAAGCGCGCCGTCGCGTCGACGACCGTGAGGTCCATGTGGAAGCGCTCGCGGAACGTGCGCTCGACCTGCTCGCGCTCGCCGTGCCGCAGCAGGCCGTTGTCGACGAAGATGCAGTGCAGGCGGTCGCCGATGGCCTTGTGCAGGAGCACCGCGGCCACCGAGCTGTCGACGCCGCCCGAGAGGCCGAGCACGACCTCGCCCGTCTCGCCGACCTGCGCGCGCACCTTCCCGACCTCGCGCTCGACGATGTTGTCGGGCTTCCAGTCGCCGGGCAGGTTGCACACGCGCAGGAGGAAGTTCGAGAGCAGCTCCGTGCCGCGCAGCGAGTGGCTGACCTCGGGGTGGAACTGCACGCCGAAGAAGCCGCGCTGCGGATCGCCGACGACGGCGTACGGGCACGAATCGCTCGAGGCGTACACCTCGAAACCGCGCGGGAGCCGCGTGACCGAGTCGCCGTGACTCATCCACACCACCGTGCGCCCCTCGATGCCGTCGAGGACCGCTTCGGGCCGGCCGACGAGCAGCGACGTGCGGCCGAACTCGCGGTGGTCGGCGCCGAGGACCTCGCCGCCCAGGACTTGCGACATCCACTGCATCCCGTAGCAGATCCCGAGGACCGGGACGCCCAGCTCGAGCAGTTCCTTCGGCACCTTGGGCGCGTCCGGCGCGTACACCGACGCGGGCCCGCCCGAGAGGATGATGCCGGCCAGGTTCATGCGACGCGCGACCTCGAGCGCGCGCGCGGGCGGCGCGATCTCGCACCACGTGCTGGCCTCGCGCACGCGGCGCGCGATGAGCTGCGCGTACTGCGCGCCCAGGTCGACGACCAGCACGCCGCGCGGCGCGGCCTCCGTCCCCGTTCCGGTCTGCATCCGTCGTCCGGCTTCCTTCGTCGTCTCCACGCCTCGTCCTCTACTCCGCGTGGAAGTAGTTCGGCGACTCCTTCGTGATCGTCACGTCGTGCGGATGGCTCTCGCGGCGACCGGCGTCGGTGATGCGCACGAAGCGCGCGCGCTCCCACAGGTTCGAGATCGTGCTCGCGCCGACGTAGCCCATGCCGGCGCGCACGCCGCCGACGAGCTGGTACACGAAGGCCGAGAGCTTGCCCTTGTACGGCACCATGCCCTCGATGCCCTCGGGCACGAGCTTGTCCGTCTCCGTCACGTCGCCCTGGCGGTATCGTTCCTTGCCGCCGGCCTGCATCGCGCCGAGCGAGCCCATCCCGCGCACGCTCTTGAACGAGCGGCCCTTGTAGAGGATCACCTCGCCCGGGCTCTCCTCGAGGCCGGCGAACAGGCTGCCGAGCATCGCGCACGAAGCTCCCGCCGCCAGCGCCTTGACCAGGTCGCCCGAGAAGCGGATCCCGCCGTCGGCGATGACCGGCACGCCGGTCCCCTTCAGCGCGTGCACGACGTCGAGCACCGCCGTGAGCTGCGGCACGCCGACGCCCGCGACGATCCGCGTCGTGCAGATCGAGCCGGGGCCGATGCCGACCTTGACGCCGTCCACGCCGGCGTCGACCAGCGAGCGCGCGCCCTCGGCGGTCGCGACGTTGCCGGCGACGACGTCGACCGGGTGGCGGCGCTTCATCTCGCGCACCGTGTTGGCGACGTTCGCGCTGTGGCCGTGCGCCGTGTCGACGACGAGCACGTCGACGCCGGCCTTCACCAGGCCTTCGGCGCGCTCGTAGTCGTGGACGCCGATCGCGGCGGCAACGCGCAGGCGACCGCGCTCGTCCACCACGGAGCTCGGGAAGGCCTGGAGCATGTTCAGGTCCTTCATCGTGATCAGGCCGGCCAGCTCCGCGCCGCGCTCCACGAGGATGAGCTTCTCGACCTTGTGCCGGAACAGGATCTCGCGCGCCTGCTCGAGCGACGTCCCGGGCGGAGCCGTGACGAGCTTCTCGCGCGTCATGATCTCGCCCACCGGCGTGTCGTCGCTGCGCTGGAAGCGGCAGTCGCGGCGCGTGAGGATGCCGACGACGCGGCGCCCGCCCTCGACGATCGGCAGGCCGGAGATGTTGTAGCGCTGCATGATCGCGCGCGCCTCGCGGATCGTCGCCGTCGGCGGCAGCGTCACGGGATCGAGGATCACGCCGTTGGCCGAGCGCTTGACCTTGTCGACCTCGCGGATCTGGCCCTCGATCGAGAGGTTCCTGTGGATCACGCCGATGCCGCCCTCGCGCGCCAGGGCGACCGCCAGCTTCTCCTCGGTGACCGTGTCCATCGCGGCCGAGGCCAGCGGGATGTTCAGCGGCACGTTGCGCGAGAAGCGCGTCGCGAGCTGGACGTCGCGCGGCAGGATGTCCGCCTCGCGCGGGACGAGGAGGACGTCGTCGAAGGTCAGCCCCTCGGGGAACGCCTCGGGGAATGAAGACAGCGTGGAGTCGGGGGACTTCATGGCGCGGATCCGGGTCCAGGACTCGCCGGGCCGCGGGCTTCGCGGGAGGCGCGTGCCGCGGGGTTCCCGGGCGGCGCGTCCGGGACGGTGGAAACGGGGAGCGTACCGCTCGGTCCCCGTCGCTCCAAGACCCCCGGACCCGGAAGCCGCTCGCCGCCGAACGGAGAGGGCCCGGACACCCCCGCCGAAACGGGGATGCCGGGCCCAAGAAGGAGGAGATGGCTGTCTCTTCGAGTGACGCCGGCGCGGACCTGAGGGAAAAGTCATGGGAACCGCGCCGGGCGGCGTCCACGGCGGCGGCGCGGCCTGCCGATAGGAGGAGTCCCCATGGAAGCACCCGGCAGCACGACGCAGGCCCGCGCAGGGCGCCCCGCTATCCTCACGAGCCCCGATCGCCCGATCGCGGCCGGAACGCAGACGAGCATGCCGAGACCTGAGCGCCGACCCGGGGAGACGACGCGCGTCGCGATCGTCGGCGCGGGGTACATCGCCGACTACCACCTGACCTGCGTCGGCGGCATCGACGCGTGCGAGATCGTGGCGCTCGTCGACACGGACCGCGCGCGGGCCGAGTCGCTGGCGCGCCGCTTCGGCGTCGAGCGCGTGCTGGCGTCGATCGACGAGCTCGCCGGTCTGCGCGTGGACGTCGCGCACCTCCTGACGCCGCCCGACACGCACGTCGCGCTGGTCGGGAAGCTGCTCGACATGGGCATCTCGGTGTTCGCCGAGAAGCCGCTGGCGCTCTCCGCCGCCGACGCGCGCGCGCTGCACGAGAAGGCCGAGGCTCGGGGCCTCGTCGTCGGCGCGAACCACAACAACGTCCACCACCCGGCCTTCACGCGGCTGCTCGAGCGCGTCGCGGCGGGCGAAATCGGACGCGTCGAGCACGTGCAGGTGACGCTGTCGGTGCCGCTCGCGCAGCTCGACGCCGGCGACTACGCGCACTGGATGTTCCGCGAGCCGCGCAACATCGTGTTCGAGGCCGCGGTGCACCCGCTGGGCCAGGTCCACGCGCTGATCGGCGCGCCGAAGCACGTCGAGACCACGCTGGTCTCGCGCCGCGAGCTGCACCCGGGCCAGACCTTCGTCGACCGCTGGTCGGCGAGCGGCACGGGCGAGCGCGGCACGATGCAGCTCTACTGCGCCTTCGGGCAGGGTTTCACGCGCAACACGCTGCAGGTCCTGGGCACGGACGGTTCGCTCGAGGCGGACCTGTTCCACAACACGCTCTCGGGCGAGCGCAAGACGGTCTGGCTCGACTTCTGGAACAGCTACCTGGCATCCGCGCGACGCGGGGCCGAGATGCGGCGCGACGCGCGCGCGACCGCCGCGCGCTGGTTCGCGACCACGCTGGGCTTCGCGCCGCGGCTCGACGCGTTCTTCGTCGGCATGCGCGAGTCGATCGAGCGCTTCCACGCCGCCTACCGCGCCGGGATCGAGCCGCCGACGGACGCGCGGCGCGCGGCGGACGTGCTGGCCTGGTGCGACGCGCTGGCGTCGGCCGCGCCGGCCGCTCCCCCGCCGGCGCCCGAGCCGCCCGCGCCCGGACCCGCGCGCGCGGGCGAGGTCGTCGTGCTCGGCGCGACGGGCTTCATCGGCACGCGCACGGTCGCGAAGCTGCTCGAGGCCGGCTCGCCCGTGACGGTCGTCGCGCGCCGCGCGCACTCGCTGCCGCGCATCGTGGCCGAAGGCGTGAAGTCCGGCCGCATCCGCTTCGTGCGCGGCCGGCTCGAGGACAAGGCGAGCCTCGAGAAGGCCTTCGCCGGCGCCGACGCGGTCATCTCGCTCGCGACGGGCAACGGCGACACGTGGGAAGCCGTCGAACGCTCCATGGTGCGCGGTTCGGTCGGCGCCGCGGAAGCCGCGCTCGCGGCCGGCGTGCGGCGCTTCGTCTACGTCAGCTCGATCGCGTCGCTCTACACCGGCCCCGACGCCGCCGGCGCGGAGCTGCGCGACTCGACCGCGACCGATTCGAACGTCGCCGAGCGCTCGCTCTACTCGCGCGGCAAGATCGCCGCCGAGAGCGCGCTGCTCGAGGTGCACCGCGCGAAGGGCCTGCCGCTCGTCATCGCGCGTCCGGGCGTCGTCATGGGCGCGGGCACGCCGATGCAGCACTCGGGGCTCGGCATCTGGAACCGCGACAACCACTGCGTCGGCTGGGGCAAGGGCGACGTGCCGCTGCCGATCGTGTGGGTCGACGACGTGGCCGACGGGCTGGCGAAGATGGCGCGCCACCCGGGCACCGACATCGACGGGAAGGCGCTCAACCTGTGCGCGCGCGCGCCGCTGACCGCGGCCGAGATCGTCACGGAGCTGCGCGTGGCGACCGGCCGCGACCTGCACTTCCACCCGCGCGCGCTCGAGCTGTCGCAGACGCTCGAGATCGGCAAGTGGGTCGTGAAGAAGGCCGGCCGCCGCGCCGGCGTCGAGTTCCCGAGCTGGCGCGACCTGAAGGCGCGCTCGCTGGCGGTCGTGTTCGCCTGCGACCTCGCGCGCGAGAAGCTCGGCTGGAAGCCGGTCGAGGACCGCGAAGGCCTGCTCGACCGCTGCGTGCGCGTCTACCGTCCGAAGTCCTGAGACACGCGCTTCCCCCGGGAGTCTCCGCGCGGCACGCTCGTTCGCCGGCACGGCCATGGACGCGAAGACCCTGAACAAGCTGCGGTTCCACCTCGACCGGCTGGTGCACGGCACCGCCGCGGATGCCGAGGAGGAATGGCGCAAGCTCGAGGTGCTCGTGCGCGCGGCGCTCGCGTCGCCGGCGCACCACGAGAGCGTGGAGCTGCGGCGCCTCCTCGAGGACTTCGCGCGCCGCATCCCCGAGCGGCGGCTCGTCGACAACGTGTACGCGCTGTCGAAGGAGCTCGAGCGCGTCGCGAAGAGCGGCGCGCACCGCGTCGAGAAGCCGCGCGGTCCGCTGACGCCCGTGCAGCAGGTCGCCGAGCTCCTGCGCGGCCGCGCGCTGCTCGTCATCGGCGGTGATCCGCGCCGCGAGCACGCCGATCGCCTGCGCACGGCGTTCGAGCTGTCCGAGGTGCTGTGGCCCGAGACCAGCGAGACGAACCCCAGCGTCAGCGCGTTCGAGCCCCAGGTCGCGCGCCCCGAGGTCGCGGTCGTGCTCGTGCTCATCAAGCTGAACCGCCACGGCGTCACCGAGGAGCTGCCGGCCGTGTGCGAGCGCCACGGGAAGGCCGTCGTGCGCCTGGTCGGCGGCTACCACCCCGAGCAGGTGGCGGCACAGATCCTCAAGCAGGTCGGGAAGCGCCTCGGCGGCGCGCCGGGATAGCGCGCGGACACGGCGCGTGTCGGTTAGCCTCGGATGCGGGTGCGCGCTCGCCGCACCGGCACCCGGAGATCCGCCATGCGCTCGCGCCCCGTCCACCGCACATCCACGCTCCTCGCCGCCGCCCTGCTCGCGAGCTCCGTCGGCGCGCAGGGCGACCTCGACTCGTACGCGAAGCAGGTCGCCGCGCCGCCCGCGGACATCGTGTCGGGGCGCGTCGTCCTGCCGTCGCCCGCGGAGGCCGGCGTCGAGTCGGGCCTGCAGATCCGCGCGCTCGCGCCGGCGTGGACGAGCGGGATCGGATGGAGCGTCGAGGCGGACGTCGCCGTGGACGCGGACGGCTCGCTGGCCATCGCGCTGCTGACGCCGAGCTCCGTCGCGTGGGCGTGGGAGTTCGTGGACGCACGCGGCACGGCGCTCGACCTCGATGGGCTGCGCGCGCGCGGCGAAGCCCGGCGCGACCGGCGCGATTCGATCGAGGACACCGCGGGCTGGAGCGGCGACCGCTGGGACTTCGACGCGCTGCGCCCGGGCTGGTGGCGCGTGCGCGCACGAGCGACCGGCCTCGCGAGCACGAATCCCCCGCCGTCCGGCTGGCTCGTCGCGCGCACTGCGGGCCCGGCGCACCTCGTCGCGCACGCGTCGACGCTCGAGACGCGCAGTGACGTCGAGATCGGCCTCGTCGCGCGCTTCGTCGACGCCGGACCGCTCGCGCGCGCCGCGGGCACGGCGACCGTCGAGCTCGAGACGGGGGTCGTGTCGCTCGCGCTCTTCGACGACGGCCGCCACCAGGACGGCGCGGCCGGCGACGGCGCGTACGGCGCGCTGCTGCCGCGCTGGACGAGCGGACACGTGAGGGCGCGCATCGACTTCGCGGGCACGACGTCGGACGGCGCGCCGATCGCGCGCACGGCGCAGCTCTCGTTCCCCGTGATCGAGCGCCGCGCGGCACTGACCGGCCGCGTCGCGGCGCGCGTCGAAGGCGAGCACCGCGTGCGCATCGAGCTCGAGTCCTTCCCGCTCGGTCCGCCGGCGAAGCTGCACGTCTCGAGCGAGGTCTGGGGCACGGCCGCGGATGGCGCGCTCGTCCCCGTCTGCTGGCTGTCGCGCATGCTGATGCCGGTGGAGCGCGGCGATCTGCGCGAGCTCGCGCTCGACCTCGACACGCGCTGGATCGAGCTCGCCGGAGCGACCGCGCCGTTCGTGCTGCGCCGCGTGCGCGTGCAGGATCCCGACACGCACGTCCCCCACGACCTCGCGGCCGAGATCGCCTTCGAGATGCCGATCGTCGCGGCCACGGGCGCGGTCGTCGTGACGCCCGACATGCTGCAGGGATCCGGCTGGTCCGCCGCGCCGGCCGGACCGCACACGCGGGTCGCGCCCAGCGTGCTGACGCCCGCGCTCGCGCTCGTGCACGGCTACTGCTCGAGCGGATCCATCTGGCCGGCCGCGCAGTTCACGCAGCCGAAGGTCGAGTTCCTGGACCCGAACGCGAACCGCACGCACGACCAGTTCGCGCTGCTCCTGCGCCAGGCGCTGAGCGCACGCACGTCGTTCGGCGTCGTCGCGCACAGCCAGGGCGGCATGGCCGCGCTGCACCTGTACACGTACTACGCGAGCGGGCTGGACCACGCGACCGGACCGCGCCTGATCCAGAGCGTCTGCTCGCCCTACCAGGGCACGCCGCTGGCCAGCTTGGGATCGTTCGCGTGCGGCGTGAACGACGACATGACCACGAGCGGCGCGCCGGTCTGGCTCGCGGGGATCCCGACCTGGGCTCGCGCGAACGTGTGGTACTGGACGACGTCGAACTCGGGATCCGCGTGCAACTTCTTCACGGGGCTGCTGCTGACCGACCCCGACGACGGCACGATCGAGATGACGCTCGGCCAGTTGCCCGGTGCGAACTCGATGGGCCACGTCGTGGGCTGGTGCCACACGACGGGGATGACGAATCCCGCGTCCTACACGGACGCGGCGCGCAACGCCGAGCGCAACGCGCAAGCGGCGCGCTGATCCGCGCCGCCCGCGCCCTACGAGTTCACATCGTCCACACCACGATCACCCCGTTCGTCAGGTTGAACGTGGACGACGTGCAGAACGCGGCCGCGTTGCGGTACCAGACCTGGTAGTAGCGCGTGCCGCCGCCGGTCGGCAGCGCGCCGCGCACGGACACGCTCGGGTCGCCGGCCGACGGATACTGCGACGCGCCGGCGGCGTTGGTCTGCGTGCCCAGGCGCAGGATCGAACCCGCCGCGCAGCGCAGGCCGTCGCCGAAGACGACGCCGGCTCCCGCGCTCTGCGGCGCCGTGCCCTGGAAGTAGAGCGCGCTGCTGTTCGGCATCGCCGTGCCGGCGAGCACGAGCGTGTCGGCCGCGACGCTCGGCGATCCGGTCGCGACGAGACGACCGCCGCTACCGAGCGAGTTGAGACAGCCCGAAGCGGCCGCCGGCAGGCTGGTGTTCCCGCACGGACACGGCGTGCCCGAACCGTCGCCGAAGCAGAACGCGGCGGTCGCGCCGGTGCACTCGTCCGGGATCCCGTTCTGGTCGAGGTCGAGGCTCCCGGCCGCGATCTCGCACGCGTCGCCGATCCCGTCGCCGTCGCAATCGGCCTGCAGCGGGTTGGGCAGCGCGTCGCAGTTGTCGACGCAATCGAGCACGCCGTCGGCGTCCGTGTCCGCGTCCGCCACGCCGCAGCCGCACGCGCCGGGCAGGGTCTTCAGCGGGTCGTTCGGACACTGGTCGAGGCAGTCGGGCAGGCCGTCCGCGTCGCTGTCCGTGTCCGGGATCCCGCAGCCGCAGATTCCGGGCGCGATCTTGAGCGGATCGTTCGGACACTTGTCGCCGTCGCAGTCGTACGCGCCGTCGCCGTCGGTGTCCGTGTCGGGCGTGCCGCAGCCGCAGAAGCCCGGAGCGAGCTTGAGCGGGTCGTTCGGGCAACCATCCGTGCAGTTCGGAGTCCCGTCGCCGTCGCTGTCCGTGTCCGCCGTGCCGCAGCCGCACAGGCCGGGCGCCGTCTTCGCCGGATCGTTCGGGCAACCGTCGTTGCAGTTCGGAGTGCCGTCGCCGTCCGAGTCCGTGTCGGCGACCCCGCAGCCGCACGCGCCCGGCGCGAGCTTCAGCGGATCGTTGGGGCAACCGTCCGTGCAATTGGGAGTCCCGTCGCCGTCGCTGTCCGTGTCCGCGACCCCGCAACCGCACAGTCCCGGTCCGAGCTTCAGCGGATCCAGCGGGCAGCCGTCGTTGCAGTTCGGCGTACCGTCTCCATCGCTGTCGGTGTCCGCGACGCCGCAGCCGCACACGCCCGGCGCGATCTTCAGCGGGTCGCTCGGGCAACCGTCGACGCAGTTCGGCGTCCCGTCGCCGTCGGAGTCCGTGTCGGGCACGCCGCAGCCGCACGCGCCGGGCGCGCTCTTCAGCGGGTCGTTCGGGCACAGGTCGAGCGGGCACGTATTGGCCGGGAAGCCCGCGTCGCCGAAGCCGTCCGCGTCCGTGTCCGTGCACGTGTCGCACGCGTCGCCGAACGCGTCGAGGTCGGCGTTCGACTGCGACGGATTCGCCACGCTCGGGCAGTTGTCGCTCGCGTTCGGCACTCCGTCGCCGTCGGTGTCGCTGCCGACCACGACGAGCGTGAACGGATCCTGGTCGTAGCGGCGCACGGCGTCGGTGACGCGCAAGCGCGGCGAGTACGTGCCCGCGACCGTCGGCGTGCCCGACAGGACGCCCGCGGTCGAGAGCGTCATCCCGGGCGGGATCTGCGAGCCCTGCAGGGTGAAGAGCAGCGCGTCGGCGTTCGTCAGCATGCTCTGACCGCTGTGCGAGGCCGGGATCTCGAAGCCGCCGGCCTCGCCGCGCGAGATGCCCACGATCGGCACGAGGCCCGTGTTGCCCGCGCCGTACTCGAAGCGGATGCGCCCGTCGGAGAACAGCACGACCGCGAAGTTGCACGCGCCCGTCGTGGCGAAGTGCTCGGCCGCCCAGCGGATGCGCACCTGACCGGGGACGCTCGTGTCGACGAACACGTTCTTGCCCGCCGTGTCCGTGCGCAGGTCGTCCCACAGCGGCGCGATCCGCAGCGAGAAGCGCAGCCAGTCGGCGCGGCTGTAGGGCTCGCTGCCCGCCGGCGCGAGGTCGACGAAGCCGTTCGAGCTGACGTGCACGCGCGTGTAGACGGTGTCGAAGTACGGGAACGCGAAGGGCAGGTCGAGCGGCCACACGCCCTCGTCGGCATTCCAGTTCTGCGCTGTCCCGCCCAGCGCGAACGCCTGCGGCCCGAGGCTCGCGACGGAGTACGACGGCGCCGCGCGGTGCTCGCTCCACGTCTTCGGGTTCGTGCCGCCGCTCGAGGCCAGGTTCACGCTGTACGCGGCGCCGATCGTCGCGCTCGGCAAGCTCGTCGTCGTGATCGTCGGCGCCGACGAGTTCACGTAGTCGAACGTCATCGTCGCGCCGGCCGCGCTGATCGTCGTGAGCCGGTTGTTGTTGTCGAAGCTCGAGCCGGGCTGGTAGGCGTCCGTGTTCGGCGTGCTCGAGTTCGTGATCGTCGCGGTCCCGGCCGCGTGGTAGACGTCGCCGGCGTCGCCGCGGTCCGAGTTGTGCTCCATGTCGAAGCCGCCGTCGGCCTGGAGCAGCGCTGTGCGATAGTGCTTGCCGTTGCCCGGCCAGCCGCTCTGCCCGGGATAGCCCTCGTCGTTGTTGGGGTTGTTCTGCCCCAGCGAGCCCTTGGCCTCGTCGCAGTGCCACACGGCGAGCCCGCCCTGCGGCAGCTGCAGGTCGAAGCCCGTCTTCTGCCGGTTCTCGAGCAGCAGGTATTCGCCGGCCGGATAGCCGCTGTCGATCTTCTGGATCACCGCGTTCGTCTCGACCTGCGGGAGCGACTGCGCGCCGGGGAGGATCGTCGTCGGGACGACCCAGCCGAGCTTGACCTTCGCCCACGCCGCCATGTGCGACGGGTAGCGCTGGGAGCTGTCGAAGCCCCACGAGCCCGCCGCCATGAGGCACCAGTTCCCGATGCCCTGGCTCGACGCGCCGACACCGCCCGTGTCGTACAGGTCGGGCATGCCGAAGAAGTGGCCCAGCTCGTGGCACACGACGCCGATGCGGCCGGGCGCGCTGCCCGACGTCGACCACAGTCCGGGCGAGATGTTGTAGTCGCTGACCTTCACGCCCTCGGCGCTGGTCCACGTCGGGATCTCCCACTTGTGCGACCACATGCGGTTCGTCGACGTGGTCCCGTACTGGTCCGTGCCGCCCCACTCCGCGCCGTAGCCCGAGTGCAGGAACGTGATCGCGTCGATGCGTCCGTCGCCGTCCTGGTCGAACTGCGCGAAGTCGACGAGCGGATCCGCGGCCACGAGTCCGGCCGTGATCAGCTCCCACGTGCGGTCGGTGAGACCCGAGTTGCCGTTGGCGTAGTACGTCTCCGTGTTGGGCACGTCGATCCAGCCGACGACGGTCGAGTCGATCGTGAACTGGCCGTACGAGGTCTCGAGGTAGTGGTCGCGCACGCTGCCCGTGGGCGCGAGGGTCGGATCGCCGCCGACCGCGTTCATGATCGTCGCGACGTTGGCCTGCGTCGGCAGCGTACGGTTCTGGCCCGAGGGCCCGTGGTTCGAGAAGCGCAGCAGCACGACGAGGTTCTTCACCGAGCCCGCGCCGAGCGCGAACGCACCGCCGCCGCCCTGCCGCGCCGGCACGGTCGCGTAGCCCGCTTTCGCGCGCGGGCTCGCCGGGCGCGCGAGCCCGCTCGTCCGCGTCGGCACGATGTGCCGCGGGATCGCGAGCGGCGCCGGGATCGGACGGCCGACGCGCGCATCCGTCGCATCGAGCGCTCCGTCCGCGCCGAGGCGCGCGTAGACGTAGCCGTCCGCGGTCTCGACGAGCGGACGTCCGTCGGCGTCCTCGAGCCAGTTCGCGAACGCATCGCCGCGCTGGAAGACCTCGATGCGCGCGCCGTCGGGCTGCACCCGCTCGAGCGGACCGGGGTGGAGCGGGAACACGCACTCCTGAGCGTTCGACGGAGCGGCGGCGAGCGTGAAGACGGCAGCCGCGAACGCGGCGAACAGCTTGCGCATGGAGAACCGAGGGGGCTGGGGCTTGCGAGCTCCTCTCCCACCTTACCGCGTTCCCACCATCCGTGCCGTGACGCGCGCGGGTTCACCCGCCGCGGCCGCCGCTAGACTCCTCGTCATGCACTCCCGCCAACGGTTCGCGCTCCCCCTCTTCCGCTTCGTCTTCGCCGTTGCCGTCGCCGTCGCCCTCGCTCCGCGCACGTCCGCGCAGGACGGCTATCGCGTCCCGCCGCCGGAGATCGTCGAGGTCCTCGACGCCGCGCCGACGCCCGACGTCGAGGTCTCGCCCGACGGACAGTGGATGCTGCTGGTCGAACGTCCCGCGATGCCGTCGATCGCGGAGGTCGCGCGGCCGTGGGCCGGACTCGCGGGACTGCGCATCGATCCGGCGCTGGCCATGCCGCAACAGACGTCCTTCGCGCGCGGCCTCGTGCTGAAGAGCGTCGAGAACGGAACGGAGCGGCGCGTGCCGCTGCGCGAGAACGCGCGCATCGGCGGCGTGTCGTGGTCGCCGACCAGCTCGCGCTTCGTGTTCACGCTGGCCACCGATTCCGGGATGGAGCTGTGGACGCAGGACATGCGCGAGCTCGCCCCCAAGCGCGTCGCGACCGGCATCCACGGCGTGCTCGGGAACGCCTGGTCGTGGTTCGCGAACGGCGACACGCTCGCGCTGAAGCTGGTCGACCCCGAGCGCGGGCCCAAGCCCGAACGTCCCACGACGCCGCGCGGTCCCGCGGTGCAGGAGTCGCAGGGGCGCACGACCGCGCTGCGGACGTACCAGGACCTGCTGGGCGACGCCGAAGACGAGGCGGCGTTCGCGTGGATCGCCACGAGCCACGTGGCCATCGTCGACCTCCTGGGCGGCGGCGCGCGCGTCGTCGGCAAGCCCGACCTCTACGTGGGCGCGGAGCCATCGCCGGACGGCAAGCACCTGCTCGTCACGCGCGTCGAGCGGCCGTTCTCGTACGTGCTGCCCTGGTCGCTGTTCCCCGAGACGACCGAGGTGTGGGACCTCGAGGGCCACGTCGTGCGCGTCGTCGCGCGGACGCCGCTCGGCGATGCGATCCCGATGGAGGGCGTGCAACTCGGGCCGCGCGACGTGCAGTGGGCCGCCAGCGAACCGGCGACGCTCGTGTGGGTCGAGGCGCTCGACGGCGGCGATCCCGAGAAGAAGGTCGAGGCGCGCGACCGCTGGTTCCGTCATCCGACGCCGTTCACCTCGCCGCCCGAGCCGTTGATCACCCTGGAGTGGCGCGCGCGCGGGATCCGCTTCCTGGCGAACCCCGACGTCGTCCTCGTGAGCGAGTACGAGCGCGACCGGCGCTGGACGCGCACGCGGCTCGTGCGCGCCAAGACGGGCGAGTCGATCACGGTCGACGACCGCAGCCAGAACGACCGCTACGGCGACCCGGGCACGTTCGCCGGCGCGACCGGGCCGCTGGGCACGCGGATCGTGCGCCAGGACGGCGAATTCCTGTACCGCGTCGGCCAGGGCGCGTCGAAGCAGGGCGCGCGGCCGTTCCTCGATCGCTACTCGCTGAAGACGCGCGCCACCGAGCGCCTGTGGCAATGCGCCGAGGGCGTGTACGAGACGATCGCGTCGATCGCGAAGAGCTCGGCGGTCGAGAAGCCGACGCTCGTCACGTCGTTCGAGAGCCCGACCGATCCGCCCAACTACCGGTTGCGCGACCTGCAGGCCGGGACGCAGAAGCCGCTGACCGCCTTTCCCGATCCGCAGCCGCGCCTGCGCAGCCTGAAGGTCGAGTTCATCACGTTCGCGCGCGCGGACGGCGTCGCGCTGTCCGGTCGCTTGTACCTGCCGGCGGACCGCAAGGAGGGCGAGCGGCTGCCGCTCTTCCTGTGGGCCTATCCGAACGAGTTCTCGGACGCGGGCACGGCCAGCCAGATCGCGAGCTCGCCGCACCGCTTCGTGCGCGTGCGCGGGCCGTCGCCGGTCCTGCTCGCGCTGCACGGCTACGCGGTGCTCGACGAGGCCTCGATGCCCGTCGTCGGCCCGCCCGAGACCGTGAACGACTCGTTCCTGGCGCAGATCGCCTCGAACGCGCAGGCGGCGATCGCCGAGCTGACGCGGCGCGGGATCGTCGATCCCGAGCGCTGCGCCGTCGGCGGACACAGCTACGGCGCGTTCATGACGGCGAACCTGCTGGCGCACACGGACCTCTTCCGCGCCGGCGTCGCGCGCAGCGGCGCGTACAACCGCACGTTGACGCCGTTCGGGTTCCAGACCGAGCGGCGCACGCTGTGGAAGGCGCCCAAGAGCTACCTCGAGCTCTCGCCGTTCCTCGTCGCGGACAAGATCAACGAGCCGCTGCTGCTCGTGCACGGCGAGAAGGACGACAACACGGGCACGTTCCCGATCCAGTCCGAGCGGTTGTTCCAGGCGATCCAGGGGAACGGCGGCGTCGCGCGGCTCGTGCTGCTGCCCGAGGAGGCGCACGGCTACCGCGCGCGCGAGTCGATCCTGCACACGGTCGCCGAGACGATCGACTGGCTCGACGCGCGCGTGCGCGACGCGGCGCCGCGGTCGGATCGCGCGCCGGATCCGGCCGCCGTCGACGCGTCCGCCCCGACGCGGCCGGGCGGACGCTGAGGCAGTCCCGCTCCGAGGTCAGGGCCGGGCGATGCCGGCGGCGACGCAAGCCCGTTCGAAGACGTCCGCGACGCCGAGGATCGCCAGCCACGCGCGCAGGTACTCGAAGTCGAGAGAGTGGCCGCGCGTCTTCAGGATTCCGAGCACGTCGCGCCACTGTTTCTCCGACACGCCGCCCGCGTCGAGGTACCAGCGCAGCTTCTGGAGAACCAGATCCTCGGGCGTGACGATGCGGATCTCGTCGGGATATCCCGGACCCAGCCGCTGCCACCGGCCGCGCTCGATCTCCGCCTTGTGGACGCCCGACCTGGGTACGACGTGCACGTCGATCTTCATGAAGCTGGCCGCGTGCACCATCGTGAACATCGTGCTGTTCCGCGCGGCGTCCAGTGCCGAGTCCGGAGCGACGAGGAAGGACTCGGCGGCCACGGTCGGCAGCCGGCGAGCCTGCTCGATCCCCATGTGCACCGCGAAGTCGACGTCGAGCGTGGAGCGCGGTTCTCCATAGACGATCGCCGCGACTCCGCCGGCCAGGACGTACGGCACTCCGAGGCGCTCGAACAGAGCGGCTGCGTCCGCGGCCGCCTGGAACATGTCCTTCATCGTTCGGCGAGCGCCGGCGAGCGATAGCTCTCGAACTGCGCGACGAACTCGCGGCCGTAGCGCGCCTCGGCGGCCAGGCGCTCGAGTTCGGCGTCGGATGCGCCGGGATGATCGCGCTTCAGTCCCTCGAACTGGAGGTCGTGGACCGCCGCGTTCCAATCCTCCAGCAGGCGGAACTTCGCTTCGATGTCCAGGCCGCGCCAGTGCTCGAATTGCAGCTCTTCGGCCCAGAACGTGGAGTCTCGCGACTGCAGCTCGTAGCCGGCCGGCGGGAGTCGCGCGAATTCCATGCGCGCGATGATACCGGGCCGAGGGGCTGGATCGAGCCCGCCGTCCTGGTAGGACATCGCCCCGTGGTCCGCGCGCAGCCTCACCTCCTCCACGTGTTCTCGACCTTCGTGCCGGCCGGCCCCGAGTCGCGCGCGGTGCGGCTCATCGAGGGCGCGGGGCACGAGTTCCGCCACTCCATCGTCGCGATGGACGGGCGCACGGACGCGCACGCGCTCTTCTCGGGCAAGTACGACGTGAAGCTGCTGCCGGCGCCGCCGCGCGCGGGATCGCTGGCCACGCTGCACCGCCTGCGCGCGCTGCTCGTCGAGCTCCGGCCCGGCGCGCTGCTCACCTACAACTGGGGCGCGTTCGACGCGGTGCTCGCGGCGCGCTCGCTGCGCTACGGCCGCGTCGTCCACCACGAGGACGGCTTCAACGCCGACGAGGCGGTCGAGTTCAAGGCGCGGCGCGTGTGGGCGCGCCGGCTCGTGCTGCCGCGCGTGCACCGCGTGATCGTGCCCTCGCGCAAGCTGGAGAAGATCGCGCGCGACACGTGGAAGCTGCGGCCGGAGAAGGTGCTGTGCGTGCCGAACGGCATCGACCTGGCGCGCTTCCAGCCCGCGGACGGGCGTCCGTCGCTGCGGCACGAGCTGGGCATCCCCTCGCGCGCGCCGCTGATCGGCTGGGTCGGCCACCTGCGCCCCGAGAAGAACCCGCTGCGCTTCCTGAAGGCCGCGGCGCGCGTGGATCCCGAACTCGGCGCGCACTTCCTGATCCTCGGCGACGGCGCCGAGCGCGCGGCCTGCGAGGAACTGGCCGCGAAGACGCCGACCCTGTACGGCCGCACGCACTTCGTCGGGCACCAGCCCGACCCGCGCGTCCACTACCGCGCGATGGACGTGTTCTGCATCTCGTCGGACACGGAGCAGATGCCGATCGCGCTCGTCGAGGCGATGGCCAGCGCGCTGCCGGTCGTCACGACGGACGTCGGCGACGTGCGCTCGATGCTCGCGCCCGAGCAGGCCGACTGGATCGTGCCCCTCGACGACCGCGAGACGGCCTGGCCGCTGGCGGAGAAGCTGACGGAGCTCGTGCGCGACGCCGATGCGCGCGCGCGGCTCGGCCGCGCGAACCGGGCCAAGGCGCTCTGCGACTACGACTTCGCCAAGATGCTCGACGCGCACCGCGACGTATGGCGCTCGGCCGTGCAGGGCTGAAGTCCGCCGAGCCCCAGGGTCCGCGCGTAGCCCCTACGATTCGCGGCCGCCCCTCCCCTTCCCGAGGAAGGATCGGCGAGAATGCGCGCCGCCTGCTCTCGAGTCCCGACCCGACCCCGGACGACACCCACACGATGCTGCACGCACTCGTCCTGACCTGCGCCGTCACGCTGCCGATCCCGGCGATCGGCGGAGAGGATGCGGCCGCTCTCGCCGCCGGCCACGCGCGCATGCTGGAAGTCCTGAAGAAGGACGACGCGATCGCGAAGCGCACGAACGTCTACCTGGGCGACGCGATCGTCGGCGATCTGCGCGGGAAGCTCGACGCGCTGCTCCCCGGCCAGCGCGAGAGCGAGCGCTTCCAGCTCCAGCTGCGGCTCGGCCTCGAGCTGCTGCGCCTCGGTCGCGTGGACGATTCGATCCAGAGCTACGACGCCGCGATCGCGACGCTCGAGCGCGCCGGCGCGCAGGCGCCGAAGGAGAGCGTCGCCGAGGCGCACTTCCAGCGCGGCATCGCGCAGCTGCGCCGCGGCGAGGACCAGAACTGCTGCCGCAAGCGCACGCCGGGGAGCTGCATCTTCCCGATCGAGGAGAGCGGCCAGCACACCGACCGCGACGCGTCCGAGGCCGCGATCCGCGAGTTCACGCGCGCGCTCGAGCTCGCGCCGCTCGACTCGCAGCTCGGCATCAAGGCGCGCTGGACGCTGAACCTGGCGAACATGACGCTCGGCCGGTGGCCCGACGGCGTCCCCGAGCCGTGGCGCATCCCGGCCAAGGCCTTCGCGTCGGATATCGAGTTCCCGCGCTTCCCCGAGGTCGCGCAGGAGCTCGGGCTCGGCGCGGTGATGCTCGCCGGCGGCGCGGCGGCCGAGGATTTCGACGGCGACCTGCGCACGGACCTGTTCGTCACCGACTCGGACACGGCCGGCGATCCGCGCTTGTACCTGCACGCCGAGGACGGTTCGTGGAAGGACCGCAGCGAGGCCGCGAACCTCGCCGGTCTCTCGGGCGGGCTCAACGTCGCGACGGGCGACTACGACGGCGACGGCGACGTGGACGTGTACGTGATGCGCGGCGCGTGGTGGCGCGACGGGGGCGAGCACGTCGACTCGCTGCTCTCGAACGACGGACACGGACGCTTCCTCGACGTGACGTTCGTCGCCGGGATGGGCGGGCTCGCGGCGCCCGGACAGACCGCCGCGTGGGCCGACTACGACAACGACGGCGACCTCGACCTGTTCGTCGGCCACGAGTCCGAGGAAGGCCGCAAGTACCCGAGCCAGCTGTTCCAGAACCAGGGCGACGGCCGCTTCGCCGACCGCGCCGCCGCGGCCGGCGTCACGAACGACCGCTACGCGAAGGGCGCCGTGTGGGGCGACTTCGACGAGGACGGCTGGATCGACCTGTACGTGTCGAACATGGCCGCGCCGAACCGCCTGTACCGCAATCGCGGCGACGGCACGTTCGAGGACGTCGCGCAGAAGGCCGGCGTCGGGCTGCCGTTCTCGAGCTTCCCGTGCATGGCCTTCGACTACGACCAGGACGGCCACCTCGACATCTGGGTCGCGGGCTTCGGCGGCCCGAACGTCCCGCCCAGCGTCACCGACGTCGCAGCGAGCTACCTGGGGCTCGCGCCGCGGGGCGAGCTCATGCGCCTGTACAAGGGCGACGGGCACGGCCGCTTCACGGAGGTCGGTGCCTCGATGGGCCTCACGACGTACACGCTGCCGATGGGCTGCAACTTCGGCGACGTCGACGGAGACGGGTTCGAGGACCTGTACCTGGGCACGGGCTACCCGTTCTACGAGGGCCTCGTCCCGAACCTCCTGCTCAAGAACGTGGGCGGCAAGCGCTTCGCGGACGTGACCACCGCGTCGGGCACCGGCCACCTGCAGAAGGGACACGGCGTCGTGATGGCGGACCTCGACGACGACGGCGACCTCGACATCTTCGAGCGCGTCGGCGGCGCCTATCCCGGCGACGCGTACGGCAACGTGTGCTTCCGCAACCCGGGCTTCGCGAACCGCTGGCTCAAGGTCCGGCTCGTCGGCGCGAAATCCAACCGCTTCGGCGTGGGCGCGCGCATCGAGGTCGACGTGGTCGAAGGCGGGAAGACCCGCACGATCCACCGCACGGTCGGGACCGGCGGCAGCTTCGGCTGCAATCCGCTGCGCCAGGAGATCGGTCTCGGTCGCGCCGAGCGGATCGCCGCCCTGCGCGTGCGCTGGCCGCGGGGCGGGCTCGTGCAGACGTTCGAAGGCGTGCCGCTCGACGCGGCGATCCGGATCGAGGAAGGCGCGGAGAGGTTCGAGCGCACGCCGCGCTGAACGACTCCACTCCGGCTCGCGGGGCCCTGGCCCGCGCTGCTCGGCAGCGCACCGCATTCGATCGCGCCGCCCGGAGCCCGACGGCCCCACGACCCGCGCGGAAGGCCGGGTCCCGCGCTATCCTGGCGTGGATGATCGCCTGGGATCCGACGGCCGTCGGACCCCGCCCCCGACCCACGCACTATGACCCTCGACACGATCGCCCCGCCGCCCGTGGCCGTCCTCCAGCGCATCGCCGACCGCGCCTTCGCGCAGACGATGGCCGTGATCCACGCCGCGAACCACCGGCACGACAAGCGCCGCGGCGACCCCAAGGTCGGCGGGCACCCGGCGTCCTGCGCCAGCTCGATGCACCTGCTCGGCGCGCTGCACCTCGCCGTGCGCGAGCCGCAGGACTTCGTCGCCTGCAAGCCGCACGCCTCGCCGGTGGACCACACGTACCACCACCTGATGCAGCTCTTCCGCGATCCCGCCGCGGGACATTGGCTGCCCGTCGACGAAGCGAAGAAGATCATGACGCGCCTGCGGAAATTCCCGCAGCCTGGCGAGGAGACGGTCTTCCAGAGCTACCACGCGCGCACGGACCCGGACTCGTTCCACTTCCTGCCGTCGGGCTCGGTCGGCATCCCGCAGGTCGTGTCCATCTACTTGGCGCTGGCCTACCGGTACGCGAAGGACCACGGCTGGAAGGTGCCGGAGAACGCGCACTTCTGGTCGATGATGGGCGACAGCGAGTTCCGCGAGGGCTCGGTGCTCGAGGCGCTGCCCGACGTCGCCGAGCGGCAGCTCACGAACTGCACGTGGATCGTCGACTACAACCGGCAGAACCTGGACGGCACGCGGATCCCGAACGAGCGCGGCCTGCAGGGCTCCGACTGCGACCGCATGGAGAAGACGGCGCTCGCGCACGGCTGGAAGGTCATCCAGGTGCGGCACGGTCGCTTCCGCGACGAGCTCTTCGCGCGCCCCGGCGGCGCGGCGCTCAAGAAGCTCTTCGAGGGCGGGCTGACCGACTACGAGTTCCAGATGCTGCTCTTCAAGGGCGACGCGGCCGAGATCCGCCGCCGCGTGGGAGAACGACAGCCGGAGATCGCCAAGTTCCTGAAATCGCTCAGCGACTCCGAGATCCTGCGCGCGTTCGCGGACCTCGGCGGTCACTGCATGGAGAAGCTGATCGCGACCTTCCAGAAGTGTCGCCAGGACGACAGCGCCCCGTACCTCGTGATCGTGCACACGATCAAGGGCTTCGGGCTCGAGTGCGCGGCCGATCCCTCGAACCACTCCGCGCTGCCGTCGGAGGTGGAGCTCAAGAAGCTCTTGCAGGACCGCGGCCTGTCGTTCGACGACCCGTTCGCGCTGTTCCCCGAGTCCAGCGCGGAGGGCAAGTACCTGGCCGCCCGGCGCGACAAGTTCCGTCAGGGCATCGAGTCCCACGAGAAGCTGCGCCGCGAGAACCGCGCCGACGTGCGGCGCCGCATCGAGGCCGACGGCGGCCTGCCCGAGATGCTGGGCATCGACCTGTCGCTCTTCCCGCTGGCGCACACGCAGTGGATGTGGGGCCAGATCGCCGCGAAGCTCGTGCGCATCGGCACGAACGACGAGGGCGGGCCGCAGACGGCGGTCAGCGCCAAGGCGCTCTCGCCCGACGAATCGCGCTGGAAGACGGCGGCCGACATGGTGCTCACGCTCTCCCCCGACGTCGGCACGAGCACGAACATCTCGCCCGGGATGGACAAGCGCATCTACGGGCCCGACTACCAGGGCGAGCTCGAGGACGAGCTGGCCGTCTCGTACAAGCACCCCGAGCTGGCGCCGCAGTCGGACGCGTGGACGCGCCACATCCGCTTCGAGATCGCCGAAGCCAACTGCATGAGCGCGGCCGGCGCGTTCGGCAAGCTCGGCCACTACATCGGCATCCCGCTCATGCCGATGATGACCGTCTACGACTTCTTCATCAAACGCGCGCTCGACCAGCTCTACTACAACCTCTACTGGGGCTCGGAGTTCGTGATCCTCGGCACGCCGAGCGGCACCACGCTGTCGAGCGAGGGCGCGCAGCACTCGTGGAAGAGCGACATCCAGATCCCGAACCTCGTCACGTGGGAACCGACGTTCGCGATCGAGATGGACTGGATCCTCTCCGACGCGCTGCGCCGCCAGATGATGGACGAGAACGAGGGTCGCCGCGGCGTGCTCGTGCGCGCCGTGACGCGCGGCGTGCCGCAGTCGCTGCTCCTCTCGCACGTGCGGATGCAGGAGCGCTCGAAGGTCGACGGTTCCGTCACCGCCCCGCTCAAGCCCAAGGACGGCGGCGCGGAGTGGGGCGACGCGACGGACGAGTCGACGCTCCCCGCACGCTCGGACGCCGAGCTGCTCGAGCGCGTGCGGCTCGACTGCCTCGCCGGCGCGTACCGCCTGATCGACTGGAGCGGCTACCAGGGCTACGAGCCCGGCGACAACGTCGTCGAGATCCTGGCGATGGGCGCGCTCGCGCCGGAAGCGTGCGAAGCGGCCTGGAAGCTGCTCGAAAAGGGCGTCTACGCCAACGTCACGCTGGTCAGCTCGCCCGAACTGCTCCTCGGCAACCTGGGCGAGAAGGACCGCTACCGGCACCTGCGCGAAGGTCTCGGGATCACGGGCGACCTGCACGCGACGGAGGGCGCGGGCGAGAGCGAGGGCGGCCTGCTCTCCATCGCCGGACGGCGCGTGCCCGTCGTCGCCGTGTGCGACGGCGAGGCCGGCCTGCTCGACAACGTCGGCTCGATCGTGGGCGTGAAGCAGATCACGCTCGCGGTGCGCAAGTTCAGCAAGTGCGGCCGCCCCGACGAGGTCTACGCCTACCAGCACATCGACGCGCCGAGCATCGTGGAAGCCTGCGGCGAAGTGCTCTCCGAGACCGCCCTCGAGGACCTGCGCGTGTCGCCGGCGCTGCTCGAGCGCATCGCGAGCCGCGAGCCGGCCGCGCGCCGCGACTGGCGCTCGCTGTGGCCCGACGCGGGGTCGCACGGTCCTTGACGCCGCGCGATCCCGATCCGTTCGCGCCGTTCCGGCGGGTGCGTTCCGAACGCATCTACGACTCGCCGTGGGTCTCGCTGCGTCGCGACGTCGTGCGCCGCGACGAGGGGCCGGAGCGCGAGTACCACGTGATCGAGATCAGCGACGCCGTGGCGGTCGTGCCCGTCCGCGCGGACGGCTCGATCGTCCTCGTCGGCCAGTACCGCTACCCGCACGGCAAGACGCACTGGGAGATCCCGGCCGGACGGCTCGGGGTCGGCGAGTCCGCGCTCGACGGGGCGGTGCGCGAGCTGCGCGAGGAGACGGGTCACGCCGCGGAGCGGTTCGAGCCGCTGCCGGGCTTCTACCCCGTCAACGGGATCAGCGCGCACTGGGCGCACCTCTACGTGGCGCACGGCTGCGCCGCGGTCGGAGCGCCGGCGCTCGACGAGCTCGAGCAGATCGTCGTGCGCACGTTCTCGCGCGCGGAGATCGAGGCGCTGCTCGACGCCGGGAAGTTCGCCGACGGGTTCACGGCGCTGGCGATCCTCCAGTACCTGCGCCGCACGCCGCACAGAGGATCGTGAGCGCGCGATGAGCCCGCCGCACCGTTTCACGCCGCGACGTCCGCTCGGGGCGACGGGCTTCGTCGCCACGCGGCTCGGCATCGGCGACCTGGCCGACCGCGCGCTCGGTCTCGCGACGTGCGTGGCCACGCTGCGCCGCGCGCTCGACTCCGGGCTGAACGTCGTCGACACCGCGCCGAGCTACGAGGACGGGTTCTCCGAGGAGGTCGTCGGTCTCGCGCTGCACGAACGGCGCGCGCAGGCGTTCGTCACGACGAAGATCGACCACTTCGATCGCGCCGTGGCGCCGCAGCTCGCCGGGAGCCTCCGCCGCCTGCGCATGGATCGCGTGGACCTCGCGGCGTTCCACTCCGTGTCCACGCTCGACGCGTGGACCGCGATCTCCGCCACGCGCGGTCCCTTCGCCGAGCTCGAGGCCGAGCGCGCCGCGGGCCGCACGCGTTTCGTCGGCATCTCGAGCCACCACCCGGACGTGCTCGACCTCGCCATTCGCTCCGGTCGCTGCGACGTCGTCTTGTTCCCGATCGGTCCGTTCGTCGACGCGCGCTACGAGCAGGTGGTCCTGCCGCTGGCGCGCTCGCGGAACGTCGGCACCATCGCGTTCAAGACGTTCGGCGCAGGGAAGCTGCTCTCCGACACGCAGGGCTACCAGCGCCCGCTCGACGGGGCCGCCCAGGGATCCCACGCGGGACGCACGCTGCCGCACCTCTCGGTCGCGGAGTGCGTCCACTACACGCTCACGCTCGACCCCGACGTCGCTCTGCTGGGCCTCTCGGATCCGGACGAACAGGACGAGGCCTTCGCGGCCGCCGGGTCGTTCCGGGAGCCCCTCGACGAGCCCCGCCGGGCCGAAATCCGCGCCCGCGCGGCGGAGGCCGCCCGGGGGAAGGGCGCGATCTGGTGGAATCCTCCGGGCGCCTGAGGGTCCCCCGGCGTCGCGGGGCCGGGTCTCGCCGGGGACCTGCGGGAATCTTCACTTTTCCCTCGCGCGGGGGGTGGGGCCTTCCCATCCTTTTCCATTCGCGCCCGCCGTCACCGATTGGAATGGACCATGGGTGGTTGGGCAGTCAAGTGCACGAGGTTCGAATTCGAATGGGTACGCGTCTCTACGTCGGCAATCTCTCCTTCCAAACCACCGAAGCCACGCTCCGCGCGGCGCTCGAAAACGGCGGTCGCCAAGTGCGCGAAGTCGCCATGATCACGGATCGTGAAACGGGTCGTCCGAAGGGCTTCGCCTTCGTGACGATGGGCAGCGAGGCGGACGCCAAGTCGGCGATCTCCGAGCTCGACGGCCAGCAGCTCGACGGTCGTCCCCTGCGCGTCAACGAAGCCGAAGAGCGTCCGGCTCGCGGCGGCGGCGGCGGCGGCGGTCGCAGCTTCGGCGGCGGCGGTGGCGGTTACGGCGGTGGCGGCGGCGGCGGTGGCCGTGGCGGCTACGGTGGTGGCGGCGGCGGCGGTCGCGGCGGCTACGGCGGCGGCGGCGGTGGTGGTCGCGGCGGCTACGGCGGCGGCGGTGGTCGCGGTGGTGG
>JBGAOR010000039.1:0-37233 GCA_044221705.1 Planctomycetota bacterium | reverse complement strand
GCCCCGCCGCCGACGGCGCGGCGCCGAGCTCGACGCGCAGCGTCCGGACGAGATCGCGCCCGAGCGCGGCGCGACCGGGAACGCGGCGGCGCACGTCGAGCCGGCGCGGGCTCGGCGTCCGCGCGAAATCGGCGACGGCGGCCGCGGCGATCGCGAGGTCGACCGCGACGACGGCGACGCGCAGGGGCGCGACCCAGGCCGCCGCGATCGCGAGCGCCGCGGCGATCGCGACGAGCGCCAGGAGCCTCGCGGTCGGGATCAGCGCGGCACCTCGACGGCATCGAGGATGCGCTGCAGCGCGTCGTCGCTCGTCGTGCCCTCGATCTCCTCGGCCGGGTCGAGCATCACGCGGTGGCGCAGCGCGGGCAGGAAGACGGCCTTCACGTCGTCGGGCAGCACGAAGTCGCGGCCGTGGATGGCCGCGCGCGCTTTCGCGGCGCGCAGCAGCATGACGCCGGCGCGCGGGCTCGCGCCCAGGACGAGCGCGCCCTCCTTGCGCGTCGCGGCGAGCAGGCGCACGACGTACGCCGGCAGGTCCTCGCGCACCGCGACGAGGCGCACGGCGGCGCGCAGGCGCAGCACGTCCGCGGGATCCGCGACGGCCGTCACGCCCAGCTCGGACGGCGTCGCGAGCTCGTCGCGCGCGTGCGACTCGGAGAGCAGTCGCGCCTCGACCTCGGCCGCCGGATAGCCGATCACGACCTTGAACAGGAAGCGGTCGAGCTGCGCCTCGGGCAGCGGGTACGTGCCCTCGTGCTCGATCGGGTTCTGCGTCGCGAACACGGTGAACGGGTGCGGCAGCTCGTGGCGCCTCCCGTCGGACGTCACCGAGCCCTCCTGCATCGCCTCGAGCAGCGCCGACTGCGTCTTCGCCGGCGCGCGGTTGATCTCGTCGCACAATAGCACGTTCGCGAAGACCGGCCCGGGCTGGAAACGGAACTCGCCCTGGCCCGGGTGGAAGATGCTCGTGCCGGTCACGTCGGCGGGCATGAGGTCGGGCGTGAACTGGATGCGGCCGAAGCGGCCGCCGAGCGCCGTCGCGAGCGTGCGCACGAGCAGCGTCTTGGCGACGCCCGGCGGCCCCTCGAGCAGGACGTGCCCGCCCGCGAGCAGCGCGACGAGGCAGGTCTCGACCTCGCGCTCCAGACCGACGACGACGCGGCGCGCCTCCTCCGCCACGCGCTGTGCGAGCTGCGCGGCGCCCATCTCGTGCGACTCCATCCCTCTAGACTCCCAGCTCGGGGCCGCGATCTCCACGTCCTTCCGCGTCGGCCGCGCGGACGTCCTCCTCGATGCGCGCCAGATCGCGCGCCAGCTGTTCGAAGTCGGCGCGATTCGACACGCGGCGCCTGTGCAGCGCGTCGCGGGCGCGCGCGGCGAGGTCCGGTCCGCCGGCGACGCCCAGCGCGTCGGCCAGGCGGGTCACGTCGGCCTCCGTCGGGCCGCCGGATTCGCGCCCCTCGTGCCGCTTCCCGAGCCGCAGGCGCGCGGCGAGCCGAGCGAACACCGCGGCGCGCGCCGCGGGGACGAGCAGGTCGACGCGGCCCGCGCGCTCGAAGAGCCGCGCCTGCGCGCGGGCGCGCAGGACCGGCGAGAACGACTCGAGCGGCTCCGGATCGCGCGGGAACGCGCGCGGCGCGGCGCGCATCCACGTCCACACGAGCACGCCGAGCAGCGCGTTCAGCGTGAACAACGCCAGGGCCGGACGCGTCGCGACGTCGAGCGGTCCGCCCTGTTGCCACAGGCCCAGCGAGTACTCGTCGAGCAGGACGCGCGCGCCGGGCGGCGCCTCCTCCGCCAGGCGCACGGCGAAGAGGGCGTGATCGAGCTCGCCGACGGACTGGTTCTCGAACAGGTGGCTGTCCGCGACCGCGATCGCACGCCCCGCGCCGATCGGGATCTCGATCGCGAGCGCGAGGTCGACCACGCCGGCCTCGTCGACGACGACCGCGATCTCGCGCGCGGCGCTGCCCGGGTCCAGCGCCTCGAACGCCAGGTTCACGTCGAGGCTCAGCGTCTCGCCGCTGCGCAGCCGGACCGAGCGCGGTCCGTCGCCGTCGAGGGTCGTGATCGCGAGGCCCTCCGCCGGCTCGAACTCGAGCGTCTCGCGCAGGAACTCCAGGCCGTCGTTGCCCTCGACGATCAGCGTGCCGCCGCGCTCGACGAACGCGGCGTAGTGCTCGGGCGCGTGCATGCCGACCTGCGGGAGAGCGTGCTTCGAGCCCGATGCGCGCGCGCGCTCGACGGCGTCCCCGTCCGCCATCCACACGACGTTCGCGCCCGGCGGGAGCGCCGCGGGGACCTGCCGCCAGCCCTCGGCGCGGAGGCCGACGCGCCCGAGCAGCAGCGCCAGCGCGCGCCGTCCGCGATCCTGCGCGGAGCCGATCGAGCCCGCGATCCGCGAACCCTCGCGCTCGCTGGATTGCATGAACAGCGCCGCGAACACGAGGAGGAGGACGATCGCGCCGGCGCCCACGGCCGGCACGCGCGAGCCGCGCTTCACGCGCGCGCCCCCGCGAGCAGCCGGTCGCACAGCGACGAGAGGCGCGCGAAGTCGGCCGCGGTCGCCGGCTCGCCGCCGAAGCTCTTCCGGTCGAGATCGGGCACGATCGGGCGCAGCACGGCCTCGGCGTCGCGGCCGGGCTTGCCGCGCTCGAGCAGCTCGCGGTTCGTGAACGCGTCGCGGTACTCGAGGTCGCCGCGCTCGCCCAGTCCGACGACGAGCGCCGTGAACTCGAGCCGCAGCGCGAGCACGTGCTCGCCGCGCGCGTTCGCCGCGCGGGCCAGCGACCGCAGCTCGGCGACGCGCCGCGCGCGCCGCACCTCCGGGTCGGCCGCCGCCTCGGCCTCGACGTGCGCGCGGTTCCAGGTGATCGTGCGCGCGATCCCCCACACGACGAACGCGACCAGCGCCGCGAGCACGACCCACACGAGGACCTGCGCCAGGCCGCTCAGGGTCGCGGCGTCGAAGCTGCCCTCGGGCAGGAGCCCCTCGAGGAGGTCGGCGATCCACTCGCGGACGCGGTCGAACCCGGTCGGCGCGTGGTGGAACTCCGTCGACGCGAGCACGTCGTCGATCGCGGCGCGCACGACGGCGGGCTCCGCCGGCGTCGACTGCGGCGTCAGGCACGCGCTCGCGACCGCGCTCGACGGCGTCATGCCGCGATCCCCGCGCTGCGCTCGCCCGCGATCGCGTCGAGCCGGGCGCCCAGGTCGATCGCTTCGCGCCGCACGCGGCAGTCGTAGTAGTACGCGGTCGTGATGGCCGCGGTCGCGGCGGTCGACACGGCGAAGAAGAGCGTCGCGGCGACCCACAACACCGCCGCGTAGACCGAGCTCGGGATCGACAGGTTCTCGAGCGCGGCGTCGCGGTACTGGCCTTGCGCCGCGACGCCGGCCACGGCGCTCATCGGCGCGAGGAGCACGGTGGCCACGATCACGACGGCGGCCCAGCGCAGGAAGCTGCCCTTGGTCAGGGCGAAGCTGCGGCGCACGCTCTCGATCGGGCCCTGTCGTTCCGCGGCGCAGGCCAGCGGCGCGACCGAGACGCGCCACAGCACGTAGAAGTACGGGAGGATGCACAGGACGAGCCCGCCCACCGACAAGAGCCCCACGACGAACGTGCAGCCGATCAACGCCGGGAATCGCCGCGCCACGAGCGACGCGGCCTGCCCGAGGGTCACGGGCTCGCCGACGAACTCGGCCCGGACGATCACGCTGACGAGGATCGTCGCGAAGATCTGCACCAGGGACGTGAGCGCCGTCTGGGCCAGCGACGCGCCCAGCTGGGCGAAGACCACGGCCGACGGATTGCCGCCCTCGAAGGCGCGCGACATGTCCTCGGGCGGCGAGTAGGCCATGAGCCACGCGGGCCCGATCCACAGGACGACGCACGCGCCGAAGCAGGCCAGGAACCGCGAGCGCAGCGCGTCGAGACCCGCGTCGAGGATCGCGCCGACGCCGCGCGGAGCGAGCTCGTCGCGCATCGTCTCGAGGCGCTCCACGTCGCGCCGCCCGCGGCCGCGCACGTCCAGCGGCGACGGCTCGTCCAGGCGGCGGAATCCGTCGTCGCGCTCGACCACGCGCGCAGGCTAGCAGGCTGCGGCGCGCCGCGGCTACAGGTTGCCCAGGCTGATCGCGTCGGTCGGGCAGTTGCGCGCGCAGGCATGGTCGCGCGTGCACTCGTAGTTCGAGAGCTTGCGGACGGTCGCGCGCCCGCCGCGCGCCCAGAACGCGTCCGTCTCGCACACCGCTTCGCACTGGCCGCAGCCGATGCAGCGCTCGGGGTCGATGCGCACCGACACGAAGTCGCGCGGCGTGACCGGGCAGGCCAGTCCCTCGACGATCACCGGCTGAACCAGGTCGCGCGTGGCGGCGTGCGAGGTCAGGACCTTGATCGTCTCCTCCTCGCCGGCGCGGATCACCTCGCTGAGCTTCTTGAAGTCGAAGCGGCTGGCCTCGGCGACCTTGGGCTGGATCAAGGCCACGTTGTGATCGGCGTGCATGTGCAGCATCTGCTCGACCAGCACTTCCTCGACGATCTCGAACGTGCGGTAGAGCGTCGACAGCAGGCGGTTCTTGTAGTCGGGGGCCTTGAACGTCCCCTTCACGGACAGATCGACCGCGATGACGAGCTCCGCCCCCAGCGTCTTGGCGAAGCGCAGCGGCAGCGAATCGACCATGCCGCCGTCCATGTAGCTGTACCCGCCGCGCTCGTAGGGCTCGAAGATGCCGGGCAGCGCGCACGAGCTGTAGACCGCGTCCACCAGCGGGATGTCCTCCATCCCCGGCGTGCCCCAGAACACCGTCCCGCCCGTCTCGAGCCGCGTCGCGTTGCAGAAGAACGGCACCTGCAGCTGGCCGAACTCGAGCGCCGGCAGGATGCGGCGCAGCGACCCCTTGAACGTGTCGCCGTGGTAGACGCTCGTCGTGCGCAGCCCCTTCAAGAGCATCTTCGCGAAGTTGAACCGGAAGTAGTCCTCCTTCTGCACGGCCGCGACGAGCGATTCGATCTTCTCGATCGGGATCCCGCCCGCGGCCATCGCGCCGACCAGCGCGCCGATGCTCGTGCCGACGATCGCGTCCACCTGGATGCCCAGCGTCCGCAGCGCGCGCAGCACGCCGATGTGCGCCATCCCGCGCATGCCGCCGCCGCCCAGGACGAGGACGGTGCGCGGACGCTGGCTCGAGCGCAGGAGGGACGGGACGTGACCGTTCGACGGCTGCGGAGGTGAAGACATGGGGACGTCTGTGGGCTCATCGACACGAACCGGGAGGAACGTCAGGAAAAAACTCCCGAAGTCGGGCCTCGGGCCGGCGCGGGTAGGCTCTCCCGCGCCGCCGTCCGGGTGGACGGACGCGGCAGAGCCCCATGAAGACGACCTGGGAATACAAGACGATCGAGTTGGCGACCCACGGGTTCCTGGGCGGCAAGCTCGACCGCACGAAGTTCGAGGCGCTGCTCAACGAGCTCGGCCGCGACGGGTGGGAGCTCGTGAACGCGTTCGACACGAACCAGGGCCACGGCCAGACGCGCGACGTGATCGCGGTGTTCAAGCGCGCGCGCTGAAGCGCCTGAGCCCGCCCCGCGAAGATCGCGAGGCGGGCTCCGAGTGCCGGTCGGGCGTCCCGCCCGGCTCGGCGCGTCCGATCCTTACGGCGTCCAGGAGATCGCCAGGCCGTTCGTCAGGTTGAACGTGCTGGGCGTGCAGAACGCGCCGGCGTTGCGGTACCAGGCCTGGTAGAAGCGCGTCCCGCCCGCGGCCGGGACCAGCCCCTTCACCGAGACCGGCAGGTCGGCGCCCGTCGGGTAGGCGCTCGCGTTGCCGACGTTGACCTTGATCCCGAGCCGGATCACCGCGCCGCCGACGCAGCGCAGGCCGTCGCCGAAGACCGCCGAGACCTGCGTCGTGCCCTGGAAGTACAGCACCGTGCCGTTGGGCATGTTCGTGCCGGTGAGCACCACGCTGTCGGCGCTGACTTGCGTGTTGCCCGTCGCGGAGAGGTTCGCGCCGACCGCGAACAGGCTGTTCCCGCAACCGTTGCCCGGCGCGCCCGCGTTGCCGCACGGGCACGTCGTGGCGGTGCCGAAGCAGTAGCTCGTCGCCGTCACGGGACGCCAGCGCGTGTCGAGCGCGTCGAGCTCGTCCGAGAAGAGCCCCGCGGCGCCGCGCGCGGTGCGCAGCCCGAGGTTCTCGGCCGGGACGAGGATCCCCGGGAAGGGCGAGAGACCGCCCGCGACCGGCGGGATCAGGATGTCGCCTTCGGTGATCGGGATGCCGAGCAGGCTGTCGGGGAAGCCGATGACGGCGGAGCCGCGGCGCACGCTGAAGAGCAGCATGTCGAACGGCGTCCCCGGGCCCCACGCGAACGGACCGGGCGCGGGCTGGTAGCCGGGCAGGCCGTTCTCCGAGAGCGCCAGCGCGTCGAGGTCGTCCTGCCCGATCGCGAGCAGGTTCAGGCCGAGCGGCGCGGGCGGCGCGTACACGACCGGCGGACCGCCGGGAACGAGGGTCACGAGCACCGCCGCGCCCGGGAATCCGTTGGCCGGACCCGCGCCGGTGTTGGGCAGGCCCGTCAGCGGATCGATGAACGCGGCATCGAGCGAGAAGTACACGGCCGGCGCCGCGGCGGACGGACCGTCCTGGAAGTCGTAGGCGTCGACGTCGTCGCCGTCGATCGCGGCGAACGGGCCGGGCATGTTCGGCTCGACGAGGCCGAGTCCCGGGTAGACGGCGCCCGTGCAGCTCGGGAGTCCGTTGCCGTCGATCATGCCCGTGTTGCCGTTCGGGATGATCCCGATCGCGGCGCCGGGTTGGCCGAGGTCGCCGTAGACGTCCGCCGCGGTGTCGCCGCAGGGCGCCTGGTTCAGCACGTTCGGCGCGAGCGGCGAACCGGGGATGCCGGTCGCGAACTCGTCCACCGAGAACTCGTACGTGTGCGCCGGCGTCGGGCCGGGACGGATCACCGCGTCCGCGCCGTACGAGAGCGCGTCGAGCTCGACCGGACAGGGCACGCCGGGCGGCGTCCCGATGCAGCCGCCGTAGCTCAGGATGCCGAGGCCCGTGCCGACCGGACCGCCGGGGATGGCCACGGCCGGCGGCGGCGCGCCGAAGCTCGGCATCCCGCCGGGCACCGGCGCGAGGACGTCGCCGTGCGAGGCGGGAACGATCGCGCGGGACGGGCTCATCCAGTCGATGGAGAACGTGACGGGCTGGGGGACGACCTGGGCCTGCGCGCCGGCGGCGAGGCACAGGATCGCTGCGGGACCGAGCGCGAGGCGCGCGCGCGACAGACGGGGGGACGGGCGGAGGGAGAGTCGCATGGAGGGACCTTCTGAGTTGGGCCGCGCGACGGGGAGGCGCGCGCGGCGGGACCGTTCGACTCTCCGTGACGGCGACGCGCCGGCCGTGGAACGGAATCCGGCGTACGGTGCCTGGAACGACCCCGACGGATTCGCAGCGCACGCGCGCGCAAGGACTTGAGGACGGCCCGGCCGCCGTGCAGCCTGTCGCGATGACGATCTCCGACGCGCGCCCCGGCCTGTCCGCCTCGTCCGCTCACGAGGCCGCGCGTTGAAGTCCGTGTGGAGCGCGCTCGCGACCGCCGATCGCGCCGAGCTGCGCCGCCTGCAGGACGCGCGCCTCGCGCGGCACGTGCGCGAGAAGCTCTATCCGTTCTCGGCGCACTACCGCCGCGTGTTCGACGCAGCCGGCGTGAAGCCGGCCGACATCCGCGGCGTCGCCGACCTCGCGCGCCTGCCGTTCACGACGAAGGCCGACCTGCTCGCGGCGCAGAGCGACCCCGCGCGCAAGCTCGATTTCGTGCTCGTGCCGACGCCGGACCTGATCCGCGAACACTGGCCGCTGGCGAAGAAGCTGAAGCTCCTCGCGGGCGGCGACGACGCGAAGGAGAGGGTGCGCCGCGACTTCACGCCCAACTTCGTGACGTTCACGACGGGTCGCAGCGCGGACCCGACCGTGTTCATGTACACGCCCTACGACATCCGCATCCTGGCCGAGGTCGGGACGCGCATGCTCGACGTGCACGGGATCCAGGATCCGCTGGCGCGCATCGTGAACCTGTTCCCGTTCGCGCCGCACCTCGCGTTCTGGCAGGCCGCGTGGGCCGGGTTCGAGACGGGCCGCATGATGCTCTCGACCGGCGGCGGCAAGGTCATGGGCACGGCCGGCAACCTGCGCCTGATGGAGCGCATGCAGCCGACCGTGCTGATCGCGACGCCCGGGTTCGCGTACCACGTGCTGCGCGAGGGCGCGGAGAAGGGCGCGAAGCTCGACCGCGTCAACCTCGTGATCCTGGGCGCCGAGAAGGTCACGCCGGGGCTGAAGGAGAAGATGGCCGACGCGCTGGCGCGCATGGGCTCGCGCGACGTGACGATCTCGGGCACCTACGGCTTCACCGAAGCGCGCATGGCGTTCAGCGAGTGCCCCGCGAAGCACTCCGAGTCGCCCGGCTACCACGTCTATCCCGACCTGGGCGTGTTCGAGGTCGTCGACACCGAGACCGGCAAGGTGCTGGGCGAGGGCGAGACCGGCGAGCTCGTCTACACGCCGATCGACGGACACGGCACCGTCCTGTGCCGCTACCGCACCGGCGACATCGCCGTCGGCGGCATCACGTGGGACCCCTGCCCCTGGTGCCGACGCACCGTGCCGCGCATCGCCAGCGAGCTGCGCCGCGCGAGCGACCAACGGTCGATGAGCCTCACGAAGATCAAGGGCACGCTCGTCGACCTGTCGTCGATGGGCTCCGTGCTCTCGAACCTGCCCGAGATCGAGGAATGGCAGGTCGTGCTGCAGAAGAAGAACGACGACCCGCACGAGCTCGACGAACTCGTCGTGCGCCTGTCGGTGCGCGCCGGGACGGACCGCGCGGAGTGCGAGAAGAAGGTGCGCCAGGAGCTGATGATCGGCGTCGAGGTCGCGCCGAACACGGTCGAGTTCCGGTCGACGCCCGAGATGCTCGCGGCGCTCGGGATGGAGACGGAGATGAAGGAGAAGCGCTTCCTGGATCGGCGGCCGAAGTAGGGCGCGCGCTTCAGCCGTCGGCTCCCCTCTCCGCGCTGCGCGAGGGCCGATCGAGAGTGTCCGACGACCGGGCTGACCCCTCCGCTCGTCGAGCCCGTCCGACGGATCCGCGGCCCCGCGCAACGGCCGGGAGTCGGGCGGACGCCACGACGCTCCGGGACACCGCCTCCGGTCCACGCACGGGGTGCTTCGAGCGCGCGGCGCGCCGCGCCACGAGGTCGGCAGCGGGACGCGCCGCCGAAGTCGACTTCAGCCGGCGCAGCGCCGGCCCCCTGGTGCTCGTCAACGCGGCGGCGACGGAGCCGGCACCTCGCTGGTGCTCAGCATCCCTCGACGACGCCAGCCAGTCGTGAGCAGCCACGAGCGCGCCGTCGCGATCGGACGGACTCCCCGAGCACGGCGGTCCAACCAGCCGTCGAACCAGCATCCCGACGAGTACGCATCGATGCCCGTGATCTGCGCGCCGTGCTTGCGCGCGTTCTGCAACACGTAGACGAGCGCGTGCCGCACGGCGCGCGGCGAGCGCAGGATCCGCGCGTGGTAGCGGTCGCAGAGGACCTTCCCGCGGCGCTGCCAGGCGCGGTTCAGCGCCTTCGCGATGCGCACGAGAAGTCCCTGCATGCCGCGCGCGATCGAACGCGCGTCCTCGGCCTCGGCGATGAAGTGCAGGTGGTTCGACTGGATCGAGTACTCGACGAGTCGGAAGCCGAAGCGATCCGAGCCGGCAGCGAGCGCGTCACGCAGGATCGTGAGCGTCCTCTCGCGGCGCAGGTTCGGCAGATCCGGCAGAAGCCGCGTCGTGACGAGCACCGGATCGCGCGGCGTCAGCTTGGGGCGACGCGCATGCGAGACCAGCGCGCGCTCGCCCTTGGGCTTGCGCCCCGCGCCCTTCCTCTCGCCGCCGCGCGGAAAGATCGTGAGCTGACGGACGGACATCGCCTTCGTTCGCACCATCGAGTGTCTCCGTTCCAAAGACGCTCGGCGCGGCGCGCGGTCGCAGAGATTCTCGGAACTTCCTGCGCGCTCTGCAGCTCGATCCCACGTTCGATGGATTCTGGATGAAGGCAGATCGTCGTTCCTCTCGCGGCGCCGGAGACGCGCCCGGTGGAGCGCGCGAGACTCCGCTCGAGGGCGCGGCCGATCGAATCGGCACAGATTGCAACTCGTCGGTCGCAACTCGTCGGTCGCAACTCGTCGGTCGCAACTCGTCGGTCGCGGCTCGTCGGTCGCCTTGAGGCGCCGGAGGTGCGCCCGGTGAAGCGCGGGTGTCTCCGCTCGAGGTTGCGGCCGATGGAATCGGCACAGATTGCAGCTCGTCGGTCGCGGCTCGTCGGTGGCCTCGTGGCGTCGGAGCCCCGCCCGGTGGAGCGCGCGGGTCTCCTCTCGGGGATGCGGCCATTGGAATCGGCACAGATTGCAGCGCGTCGGTCGCAGCTCGTCGGTGCGAGCCCGTCTCGCCCACCGTCACGCGCAACTCGCCAAACGTCCTCAAGATGCCGCCGGACATCCAAGGGAACCCCGTTGCTCGCCCGGCGATCCAACCCGATCGGCCGGACAGCAAATCCGGTGGAGTCCGGACGCGCCATCCCGTCACGACGCCGCCCTCGGTTAGTCTGGGCCGCTCGACGTCCTCCAAAACCTCGCAGCCGCACGCCCCCGGCGGCACGCACATGCCTCAAGCCCCTTCCCCGTGGCGGACACGCCTGCTCGTCCTCGCGATCTCGTGCGCGGCAGCCGGGCTGCTCCTGTGGGGCGGATTGCGCTGGAAGAACTCGCGCGCGCCGAAGGCGCTGGAGATCCGGCGCACCGTGCTGCCGACTCCGACGCGCCCGGCGGACGACCGCGACCTGTCCGAGATCTTCGGCGATCCGCCGAATCCGACGCGCCCCGAGGAGTGGGCCTTCTACCTGCCCAAGGAAACGGCCGGCATCTTCTTCGGCTTCGGCGAGTTCTCGGAGTACGACCCGTGGACGTACGCGCGCCCGCGCGAGAAGCACGACGTCGTCATGCCCTGGCCCGAGCATCCCGACGGGAAGATGGTGTCGAACACGAACTCGATCGGCTGCCGCGAGACGCACGAGCTCGCGGTCCCGCCGGCCGATCTGCGCGTGCTCGTCGCCGGCGACTCGCACACCTTCGGCGTGTGCAACGACGACGAGGTCGTCACGGAGCGGCTCGAGGTCGCACTGCGGGCCAGGCGCCCCGGTCGCAGCATCGAGGTCCTGAACGCCGCGTCGGGCGGCTACTCGTTCCTGAACTACATCGGCACGTGGTTCCGGATGCGCGATTTCCATCCGCAGCTGTTCCTCGTGATCGTGTTCGCCGGGAACGACTTCGGCGAACTGCTCGGGCCGAGCCTGCACTTCTCGGCGCGCCCGTGGCCGTCCGAGGCGCCCGGGCGGAACGACCAGCGCAACGCGATGCTCGCGGCGGATCCCTACGCGATGGCGCAGGGACTCGACTCGGTCGAGTCGAACCGGTCCTGGCCCGAGGAGCGCGAGCGCAACGTGCGCGACGCGCTCTACCTGTGCCGCCAGATGAAGCGCTTCGCGGAAGAGGGCGGTTCCAAGTTCGCCGTCGCGCTGCTGCCCTCGCCCTTCCTGCTGAAGTGGCCCGACGAAGCGACGAAGCCGGGTCGGAAGGCCGTCGACGGATTCGGATTGAAACCCGCGGACTTCGAGCGCGAGCAGGCGCGCTGCACGCAGTTCCTCGACGGGCTGGGCGCGGCCGGCATCGACTACCTCGACCTGACCACGGCGTTCGCGAAGGAGCCGTCGCCGCCGTACTGGCACCACGACCTGCACCTCTCGTCGCACGGACACGACGTCGCGGCGCAGGCGCTCCTGCCGTTCGTCGAGCCGCGATTGCCGCGCTGAGCTCCCTCTGGAGCCACGCACGGCGCGCACTCGCCGCGGATCCAGCGCGCACTACCCACTGGTACGGATTCGGCGCGAGCCGATCCGCGCGTAGCCTGCTGTCGGAGCGCATGCTCGCCCGAGCACGCGTCCGTCCAGGCCCCTCCCGGGCCGTCGGACCGCGAGGCGCGAGCGCTGCTCCGGATCCGGAGGCCGCCATGTTCTCGCGCACGCTCTCTCTCGTCGCCGTCCTGTACCTCGCCGCACCGGCGCTCGCCGACGTGATCGTCGTCAACTGCTCCGGCTCCGGTTGCCCGGGCGCCCTCGCTGGCGCCGTCGGCTCGGCGCAAGATGGCGACGTCGTCCTGGTGCGCAGCCCGATGAGCACGACGACCGAGATCGTCGTCGACGGGAAGGGCATCACGATCGTCGCCGAGACGGACGGCTCGCTCTGGCAGGGCCGGTTCACGATCCGCAACGTGCCCGCCGGCAGCACGGCGGTCGTCAGCGGGTTCCTGATGGCGACGACGGGGTCGATCGTGCTCGAGCAGAACGCCGGCGCGGTGCGCATCCAGGACTGCACGATGGTGCCACTGGGCCAGGTGTTCTCCAGCCCGCCCGGCATGGTGTGCGCGTCCTGCGCCGACGTCGCGCTCCTGCGCACCTACGTGCGCGGCGAATCCGGCGGGACCAGCCCGCAGCCTTCGTCGGGATCCGTCGCCATCCAGGCGACCGGCTCGACGCTCGCGATCCACGACTCGAGCGCCTACGGCGGTCGCGGGCGCAACGGCTACATCGATGGCGGCGTCGTGTCGGGCGGTTCCGGCAGCGCAGCGATCACGATGTCCGGCGGCTCGCTCGTCCTGCAGAGTGCGCGCATCCAGGGCGGTGCGGGCGGCGACGGGACCGGCGGTGGCGCGGGCGGTCCCGGGGGAACGGGGCTCGTTCTCTCGGCCGGCGCGACGGCGCGCGCGATCGGCGGCCGGACGCTGGGCGGTCCGGGTGGAATCGGAACCTCGGCCGGCGCGCACGGAGTGCCGGTGCTGCTCGACGGCGGGTCGTGGTCGCGCGTCGACGGGCCGAGTCGCGCGTTCGCCGCGCCGCGCATCGCGCGCGCGGGCCAACCGCTCGTGCTCGAGCTGTCCGGGAGCGCGGGAGAGCGCGCGGTCGTCGCCGCGTCGGCCGGCGCCGCGTACGCAGACTCCCCCGCCCTCGACGGCGTGCTCCTGCTGCGACCGCCGATGCGCCGGTTCGCGACGGGGATCGTGGGCGCGGACGGCACGGTGACGCTCATGCAGACCACGCCGGGCGTTCCGGGCGGAGCTCCGAACGGCCTCCTGCACTTGCAGCCCGTGTTCGTGGACGCGTTCGGAGCCCTGCACCTCGGCTGCGCGCAGGTCGTCGTGCACCTGCCCGCGGCGCCCTGAAGTCGGCGGCGAACGCGCGCACCGCGAGTCTCAGCGTGCGATCGCCCGTCGCGCGGCGATCCGGTGCGCCACGAACGCCAGCGTCCACAGCACGGACGTCGCGCCATGCACCCACGTCCAGGCCGTGCGCCAGGCCGGATCGCCGGCGATCTGCAGCAGGTAGCCCGAGGCCGCCATCGGCGCGGCCAGCGCGAACAACGCGAGCCCGCTCGATCGACGCTCGCGGTGCCCCGCGCGCACGCGCGACCAGACGTGCGTGCGCCACACGAGCCCGAGCGCGAACACGAGCAGCGGCGCGACGAGCACGTGTGCGTGCTGCACGTCGGGCTGCAGCGGATGGTTGACCAGCGCGTCCGGATCGTCGCTGACCGCGAACCAGGCCATCCACGCGTAGACGAAACCGGTCCCCGCGACGAGCGTGTTCGACGCGGTCAGGAACAGAGATTCGGCGCGCGTCACGAGGGCGTCCTCGATCCCCGCGCGCACGCACGGTGCGGGCGCGCCCGTGAGGGACGCGCGCCGATCCTCGCGCCCGTGGATGCGCGCGAACCGTTCATCGCTTGGGCGCCGGTTCGCCGAGCACCTTGTGCAGCGCCAGCACGCGCCGCACGGCGTCCGTGGTCGCCGTCACGGTGATGCTCGCGCCGGTCACGGGCCGGATCGCGCGCTTCACGCGCAGCTCGTCGTCGAGCGTGCGGCCGCGGAAGGCCTCGTACCAGCTGCCGCGCGGCAGGTACTCGCGCGGTTCGCCGAACGCGAGGACCTCCGTGCGCGCGACGCGACCCTCGAGGTCGACGACCACGAAGAGCGTCTCCTTCAACGTCCGCACCTTGTGCGTGTCGATGTAGGCGGTGCCGACGATCTTGCCTTCGCGGCGCGCGACCCACGGGCGCGCGATCGCGCCGTCGAGCGCCGTGCCGGCCAGCAGTTCGACGCGCTTCTCCTGTTCGGCGGTGAGGTAGAGCGTCTCGCGCTTGACCTCGCAGCCCGGGAACGCGAGCGCGACCGCCTCGTCGGCCGTGAGGAACGTCGAACCGCCGCGCTCGCCGGACGGGGGCCGGGCCGGAGGAGCGGTCGTCGGCGCCGGCGCGACCGGCGTCGGCGTCGGCGTGCCGGCCTGCTCGGCGCGCGCTGCGCCGCCGCCGACGAGCAGCAGGACGAGCATCAGGACGAGCGCGACGGGTGCAGCGCGGTGGCGAATGCGAGTCTCCATGGCGCTCAGAAGACGAAGCCGACGCCGAGGCTCAGGATGTCCGCGCCGTCGTCGGAGCCGTCCTCGACGTCCTGGTAGTCGAGCTTCACGATCACCTGCCCGATCGGCTGGTAGGCGATGCCGAACGTCACGATGTCGACGTCGTTCTGCGGGTTGGACGCGAATCCCGCGGGCACCTGCGACTGCGTGTCGTAGGTCTCGTAGCGCGCGAACGGCGTGAGCGACGCGCCGGTGTCCGCGTCGAAGTGGCTCAGCACGTCGTAGCCCAGCTCGACGTAGTAGCCCTCGAGCTCCTCGCCGATCGACTCCGCGCCCGTCAGGCCCAGCGCGGCGTTCAGCTCGGCGACGTCGTCGACCTCGGCGTGCGCGAACACGGCCCGGGCCTGCAGCGCGCCGGTCTTGTACTCGACGTGCACGTCGTAGATGGACGTGCCCGCGTCCGGCAGGTCGCCGCCGGTGCCCGTGCCGTCCTGGCCCGAATCGCCGTAGTAGGCCGACGCGCCGACGACGAGCCCCGGAACGCCGGCGTAGTCGAGGCGCGCCGAGACGGCCAGGTCCTCGGCGACGGCCTCGCTGCCTTCCTGCCGGCCGCCGCGCAGCCCGGCGTCGGTGAAGCCCGACGCGTCGAAACCGTTCGTGAGGTAGGCGCGGTACGAGAAGTCGCCCGCGTCGCCGTAGAACCCGGCGCCGACCTCGCGCCACGTCGACGGCAGGATGTAGCGCTCGAGCGACGGCCGGTGCGTCGAGAGGAACGTCGTGGGCTCGTGCAGCTCGTTCATCCAGCCCATGGGCAGGAGCACGAGGCCCATGCGCACGTTGAACGCCTCCGACGAGCAGTAGTCGAGGTACGCGAACTCGACGCCGACCTCCTCGCCGGCGTGCTCGAACTCGATCTCGGAGTTGAACAGCCAGTGCTCGTCGAACTTGTAGCCGACGTAGAGCACCGTGCGCAGCGCGTCGATCTCGTCGGCGCCGTCGACGCCCTGGACGTTCTCGTACAGGAACTCGCCGTAGCCGCCGATCGAGAGGCCGCCGGCGTGCTGGTAGACCTTCGACGCCGCGGGACCGAGCCCGTGCTCGCTGCCCTTCACGGCCGGGAACACGTCACCCAGCGCGCTGCGTTCGACGTCGCCGGCGACCACGTCGATGCGGCGGCGCAGTTCCTGGTTCTCGGCCTCGAGCGCGGCGAGCCGCGCGGCGACGCCGGAGGGATCCGTGCTGGCCGCGCCCGAGCGCAGCGCCTCGACCTCGCGCGCGATCGCCTCGATGCGCTGGCGCAGTTCGGCGTTCTCGCGCTGGAGATCCGGCGCGGCGCCCGACTGCTGCGCGGACGTGATCAGGGCGGTGGTCGAGGGAGCGCTGGCCCGCGCGTCGGCCGCGAGGCCCGCGGCGAGCGCGGCGGCGACCGCGGCGGAGCGCGCGCGCCAGGCGCGGCCGGTGGAGACGTTGCGGATGGACGGAGCGGAGACTCGGGCTTGCATGTGGGATTCCGTGGAGGGGATCAACGACCGCGCGTGGATCGGCGCGGCTCGGTGGGAGTCGGTGCCGCGAGGGCGACGGCCGGGTCGAGGATTTCGATGGCGGGCGCGACCCCCGCGCTCGCGCGCAGCCGCAGGCCGCCGTCGCCCCGGACCTCGACGACGACGACGTCGATCTCCGGGTGCGACGCGGCGAACTGCAGCGCGCGCTCGGGGCCGAGGACGAAGAGGCCCGTGGACAGGCAGTCGGCGTCGAGGGCGCGGTCGGCGAGGACCGTGACGCTGCCGAAGTCCGGCGCGGATTCGCCCGTGCGCGGATCGAGCAGGTGACCGATCCTCCGACCGTCGACGACGCGCGCGTGTTCGCTGTTGCCCGACGTCGCGGCCGATACGCGCGCGGTGCGCAGCGCGGCGATCGCGCGCGCGCGGTCGCGCGGGTCGGCGATCTCGAGCGGCTCCGTCGCGCCCGCGCCAGCCGGCGGCGAGCGGCGGAACCACGCCACCTGGCCGCCGAGGTCGAGCGTCGCGCGCACGGCCGTCGTCGACTCGAGCGCGAGCAGCGCCGCGTCGAGGCCGGCGCCCTTTCCGAACCCGCCCTCCTCGAGGCAGAGCCGCTCGTCGAGGCGCACGGCCCGCGTCGCGTCGAGCGCGAGCGCGGCCGCGATCCCGCCCGGCACGATCGCGCCGCGGCGCTCGTCCTCGGTCGGGATCCGGCCCGGCCCGCGCAGGTCCCACGCGCGCACGAGGCCGCCGACCGCGGGGTCGAACGCGCCCTGCGTGGCCCGGGCCCAGTCGAGCGCCGTCGCGAGCTCGCGCGCGAGCTCCGGCGAGAGCTCGCGGGTCCGGCCCACGGCGCTCCGGTTGAGCGCGGCGAGCTCGCTGTCCTCGCGCCACGTCGAGAGCCGCCGTTCGACGCTCTCGAGCGCGGACACGGCCGCCTCGCTGGCGCTCAGGGCCTCGGCCCGCGTCGGGGCCTCGATCGCCAGGTCGAAACCGGTCCCCATCGCCGCCAGACGGCGCTCCACGAGCTCCGGGGTCGCGCCCGAGAGGCCCTCGACCGGGGCGAGCCCGCAGGCCGTGGCCAGGAGGGCCGGGGCGAACGCGGCGATCCCGGCGGAGGTCGGTCGGATGGTGGAGGGCGCGCGCACTACTTGAGACCCAATCTCAATACGCGGCAAGCGTAGCTTCGCGTTCGGGCCGGCCGCAAGCGATTTCCGGCGACCCGTCACGGGCGCGCGTCCGAAAGAAGCTCCGTGGAACCGGACGCGACCCCACGGAGTCACCAGAGCATGGTTCCGATGACCCGCGCCGATCCGTAGCCTCGCGCGAACGCGATGAAGTCCTCCCCCACGCCCGCGGACCGCGACGTCGTCCTGGCCGCGGGTCTGCGCACGCCGATGGCGCGCGCCGGCGGCGCGTTCGCGCGCGAGGACGCCGGGCACCTGGGCGCGAGCGTCGTGCGCGAGCTTGTCGCGCGCACCGGCATCGATCCGGCGCAGATCGCCGAGGTCGTCGCCGGTTGCGCCGGCCCGCCCGCGGACCAGGCCAACGTCGGGCGCGTGCTCGCGCTGCGCGCCGGGATCCCCGAGCACGTCCCGGCCTGCACCGTCGCGCGCAACTGCGCGAGCGGCATGGAGGCGATCACCTACGCGGCGACGCGCATCGAGGCCGGTCGCGGCGACGTGTTCGTCTGCGTCGGCGTCGAGGTCATGTCGCGCTTCCCGCTGCTCTACAACGAGTCGGCGACGCGGCAGTTCGAGAAGGTCTCGCGTGCGCGCGGCGCGCTGCCGCGCATCGGCGCGCTGCTCGGGTTCCGGCCGAAGATGCTGCTCACGCCGCGCATCGGCCTGATGGAGGGCCTCACGGATCCGATCAGCGGGCTGATCATGGGCAAGACCGCCGAGATCCTGGCGCGCGAGTTCGCCGTCACGCGCCAGGATGCCGACGAGTACGCGCTGCAGAGCCACCAGCGCGCGAAGGCCGCGCGCGACGCGGGGCGCCTCGCGCGCGAGATCGTGCCGCATCTGCCGCTGGGCGCGCGCGACGGCGGCCGCGCGCTCGAACACGACGACTCGATCCGCGACGAACAGACGCTGCAGAGCCTGGCCAAGCTCGGACCCTACTTCGAGAAGCCCGACGGCCGCGTCACGGTCGGGAACTCGTGCGGGATCACCGACGCGGCCTGCGCGCTGCTCGTCACGAGCCGCGCGAAGGCGCACGAGCTGGGGCTCGCGCCGCTGGCGCGGATTCGCAGCTGGGCCTACGCGGGGCTCGATCCGGCGCGCATGGGGCTCGGCCCCGTGTTCGCCACGGCGAAGGCGCTCGACGAGGGCGGCGCGCGGCTGTCCGACGTCGCGTCGATCGAGCTGAACGAGGCGTTCGCGGCGCAAGTGCTGGCCTGCGCCAAGGCGTTCGACAGCGATGCGTTCGCGCGGGAGAAGCTGGGCCGCGGCGCGCGCCTCGGCGCGATCGATCCCGAGAAGCTCAACCCGAACGGCGGCGCGATCGCCCTCGGCCACCCGGTCGGCTGCACCGGCGCGCGCATCGTGCTGTCGGCGGCGCACGAGCTCGCGGTGCGCGACTCCGAACTGGCGCTGGCGACGCTGTGCATCGGCGGCGGACAGGGCGGCGCGGTGTTGCTCGAGAGGATCGCTTCGTGATCGACCTCACCGGGATCCCGATGCCGCCCGACGCGCCGCCGCCGCGCGCGTGCGTGCGCCTCGAGCGGCCCGAGCCGGGGCTCGCGCGCATCGTTCTCGACGCCCCCCACCGCTCGCTGACCGTGTTCGACGCGCCGACGATGCGCGACTTCGACCTGGCGCTCGCGGAGGTCGAGAACGACGCGACCCTGCGCGCGCTCGTCGTCACCGGCCGCGACGCGCGCACGTTCGCCGGCGGCGCGGACATCGACGCCATCGCCGCGGCGACCGACGTGGCGTTCGTGCGGCGCTTCATCGAGATCGGCCAGCGCGTGTGGGACCGCGTCGCTGCGCTGTCGCGCGACCGCGCCGGCTTCACGACCGTGTGCGCGGCCGGCGGCCCGATCCCGGGTGGCGCGTGCGAGCTGGCGCTGGCCTGCGACCGCATCGTGCTCTCCTCCGCGAAGGAGACGCGCATCGGCCTGCCCGAGACGCAGCTCGGCATCCTGCCGGCGTGGGGCGGCGCGACGAGGCTGCCGCGGCGCATCGGCGTGCCGGCGGCGCTCGACGCGATCCTCACGGGGCGCCTGTTCAGCGCGAAGGACGCGTACCGGCGTTCGATCGTCGATCGCGTCGTCGCGCCCGAGGACCTCTTGGCGCTAGCGGACGGCATCGCGATGCGGCGCATCGCCTGTCCGCGCCGCGGGCGCGCGGCCACCGGACGCTGGCTGGTCGACCGCAACCCGCTCGCGATCGCCGTCGTCGCTCATCAGGCGCGCAAGCAGGTGATGTCGCGGACGCGTGGACGCTATCCGGCGCCGCTCGCCGCGCTCGAGATCGCGGCGCGCGCTCCGCTCGCGAGCACGGAGTCGAGCTTCCGCGCCGAAGCCGCCGCGGCCAGCGAGCTGGCCGTCGGTCCCGTCGCGAAGAACCTGATCCAGATCTTCAAGCTGACCGAGGACGCGAAGAAGCTGCGCAAGGCCAGCGACGGCGCGGTCGTGCGGACGCTCGAGCGCGCTGGCGTCATCGGCGCGGGCGTCATGGGCCGCGCGATCGCCAGCCTGTGCGCCGAGCGCGGGCTCGCGACGCGACTCTCGGACACGGCGCCGGCCGCGCTGGACGTGGCCCAGCTCGAGCACCGCGCCGAGATCGGCGAGAAGCGCAAGAAGCGCCGCATCGACGGCAACGACGCCGATGCCGCGATCGACCGCTTGAGCGTGTCGCGCACGCTCGCCGGTTTCGCGCGCGCACAGATCGTGATCGAGGCCGTCGCCGAACGTCTCGACGTGAAGCGCGCCGTCTTCGCCGAGATCGCGCGCCAGTGCCCGACCGACACGATCCTCGCGACGAACACCTCGTCCTTGTCCGTCGCGGCGATCGCCGCCGAGCTGCCGAACCCGGAACGCGTCGTCGGCCTGCACTTCTTCAACCCGGTCAAGAAGATGCCGCTGGTCGAGATCGTGCGGGGACCGGCGACCAGCCCGCGCGTGGTCGCCGAGGTCGCCGCGCTCGCATTGCGCCTGGGCAAGACGCCGGTCGTGACCGCGGATTGCGCCGGATTCCTGGTGAACCGCCTGCTCGGGCCGTACCTCGACGAAGCGCTGCGCCTGGTCGCCGCGGGCGTCGATCCGGCGCGGCTCGACGCGGGCCTCGTCGACTTCGGCATGCCGATGGGGCCGCTGCGCCTGCTCGACGAGGTCGGCTTCGACGTGGCGAAGCACGCCGCCGCGTCGCTGCACGCCGCGTACGGCGCGCGGATGGCGCCGTGCGACGTGCTCGACGCGGTGTCCAAGGACGGGCGCCTGGGCAAGAAGACGGGCAAGGGCTTCTACCTGCACGGCAGCGGGCGCGCGCAGCTCGACCTCGCGCTGCGCGGCCTGGTCCCCGCGTCCGCTGCGCGCGCGCGGACGATGACCGACGCGGAGGCCGCCGAACGGCCGATCCTGGCGATGCTGGCCGAGGCGGCGCGCGCGCTCGAGGAACACGTCGTCGCCGGTCCGCGCGAGCTCGACCTCGCGACGGTGTTCGGCATGGGCTTCCCGCCGTTCCACGGCGGATTGCTGCGCTGGGCCGACGCGACTGGAACGGCCACGATCGTCGCGAAGCTCGAGCGTGCCGCGCAGGAACCGGACGTGGCCGCACGACCCGGCGGGCCGGAGCGCTTCGCCGTGTGTGCGTCCCTGCGCGAGCTCGCCCGCGCGAACCGGCGCTTCCACGGCTGAACGAGCCCGGCGCGCGACGTCAACGCCCGCGCAGCGCCTCGCGCGCGATCGCCTGGATCTTCGGGTCGGCCGGGAACCGCTGCGCGACCTCGCGCGCCAGCGTCGCCGCGCGCGCGCGATCGCCGGTCGCGAGCAACGCCGCGATCCGGTTGCCCTGAGCGGCGACCAGGTCGGGCTCGAGCGCGCACAACCGCTCGAGCAGCGGCAGCGCATCGCGCGCGCGACCTTCGGAGAGGTGCAGCGTCGAGAGGTTCTGCAACACGTCCGCGCGCTCGGGATCGAGTGCCAGCGCGCGCTCCCAGGCCTCGCGCGCTCCGGCGGTGCGCGCCTGGCGCCGTTCGAGGTCCCCGAGCAACGCCCAGGCGTCCGCCGTCGGCTGCAGGGCGAGGAACCGCCGCAGAGCATCCGCGGCCGGCGCCAGTTCGCCGCGCGCCGCGTGCCAGTCGGCCAGCAGCCCCCACGGCAACGCCGCGTCCGGAGACGCGGCCAGCGTCGCCTCGGCCAGCGCGCGGTCGTCGCGCCAGTCGGGGTTGCGCACCCACGTGCGTGCGGCGCACGCGAGCACGAGTGCGCCGACGACGAATGCGAACGCGCGCTCGACGCGCGTGCGCGTCACCACGCGGTCGAGGACCGCCGCGAACGCGAGGCAGATCCCGAACGACGGCGTGTACAGCAGTCTCTCCGCGCGCACCGTCCCGATCGGGAACAGGATGTTCGCGGTGGGCAGTACGGCCAGCGCGAAGAACGCGACGCCGAACGCGAACGCCGGCGCGCGACGGCGTGCTCTCCACGCGAGCGCCAGCGCGACGGCGATCGCCGCGGCACCCGCGACCGAGGCCCACGTGACGAGCCGCGCTTCGACCGGGACTTCGGCCTCGGTCCAGATCGCGCGCAGCTCGACGGGCACGAGCAGCTGTCCGACCTGCTCGACGAGCACGCGCACGGCCGTCGCGACGCGCCGGCCCCAGGGGAACGCACCCAACGCGACGCCAGTCGGCGCCGGGCCGATGGCCGCAGCGCGCAGCACGAGGAAGACCCCCGCGATCGCCGTCAACGCCGCGGCGAGCAGGAATGCGCGGCGATCCAGCGCCCGCCGCTCGGGGCGCGCGAGCTCGAGTGCCGCGATCAACGGCAGCGCCACGACGCCGCTCTCCTTGCTGAACACGGCCAGCGCGAAGGCGAACGCGCCGAGGCACGCAGCCCAGAGCGCCGATCGCGTCTGCTCCGCCCGCCGGAACCGATCCCAAGCCGACAACGTCCCGAAGATCCCGATGCCCGCGAGCAACTCGGGCCGCCCCGCGACGTTCGCCACGGCCTCGACGTGGACCGGATGCACCGCGAAGAGGAGCGCCCCCGCCAGCGCGACGCGCGGGCCTGCGAAGATCCGCGCGACGCCGAGCGCCAGGACGCACGCGATCGCGTGCAACAGCACGTTCCCGAGGTGGTAGCCGAACGGCCGCAGCCCGTGCAGCGCGTGATCGAGCGCGAAGGACAGCGTCGCCGCCGGCCGGTACAGACTCGGATCCGCGGCGACGGGAGTGCGCGCCAGGTAGTCCTCGCCGAAGACGTGGCGGACGCCGTCCCAGCCGCGGATGGCCTCGTTGCCGAGGACCACGCTCTTGTCGTCGAGCGCGAAGCCCGCGCCCAAAGTGTTCGCGTAGACGAGCGCCCCTACGAGCGCGACCAGCAACGCGTGCGAGGTCTTCATGGCGCGCGCCGGATCCGATCCCCTCCGCTCGGCCTCGCGGCGCGCTCAGGCGGGACGAGATCTGTGCCGAATCGACGAAGGTTCGTGGGCATCGCGCTCGCGGCGCATGCTAGCAACCGTCGGCGCCGGCCCACTCGCGCCGGTCGCGTTCCTCAGGGGTTCTCGAGCGCGGTCGTCGGGGGAAAGTCGCCAGCGTGCGGCTGACAGAATGAGGGAGGCCCGTGTCGCTCACGGCGACACGACGCGGAACGGGCGCACGGCGGACAACTACGATCGCGCTCGCGCTACGGACGCGGCGAGCAGGAGAGAGCACATCGCGAGGCTCAAAGGGTCCATCGCACTTCCCATCCGTTCGTGAGGTTGAACGTCGCGGGCGTGCAGAAGCTCGCGCTGTTGCGGTACCAGACCTGGTAGTAGCGCGCGTCCGCGGCCGTCACAGCGCCCTGGACGTGGACCGCCGGATCCGTCGCGCCGGGGAACGAGGCGGCACCGCCCGCCGCCTGCTCCACGCCGAGCCGCGTCACGACGCCGCCCGCGCAGCGCAGTCCGTCGCCGAGCACCGAGCCCGCCGCCTGACGCTGCGTGCCCTGGAAGAAGAGCATGGTCGCGCTCGCCGGCAGCTGCTCCGCGTTCAGGACGAGCGTGTCGCCCCCGATCGACGCCGTACCCGTTCCGCGCAAGCGGCCACCGATTCCGAGCGAGCTGCGACACCCGGTGTACTGATTCGCAGCGCTGCAGTTGCCGCACGGGCACGGCGAGTTCGGCTGGTCCCCATCGCAGAACGCCGTCTGGAACGGCTGGCCCGGACAGGCGTCCGCGTAGAGCTCCAGGTGGAAACTCGGGAGCGGGTACTGCCACCACCAGCAGCCGGGTGGAGTGACGCCGCCTTCGATCCGGAAGGACCCCAAGGTTCCCATGCCGGTGCCGCTCTCGCTGTAGTCGACGATGTCGTCCCAGCGCGATCCGTCGTAGTACGTGGTGGTGTAGGGGTCTCCCGCGATCACTGGGCCCGTGCCCGACTGCTCCGACCACGGCGCGGTCGATCGGATGGACCAACCGAACAGGTTTGCGCTCGAAGGGGGCGTGTAGGTCCCGTCTCCGTCCGCCTGCATCCCGAAGGCGAGCCCCGAGCCGCCGGGTGGAGCGCCCAGGTCGATCGTGATCGTCCAGCAAGCCGTGGCGCTGGTTGAGGGCGATCCCGGCAGGCCTGAGAGCTGGAAGTACGCAGTCGGAGTCACGCCGGTCACCGAGCTGCACGCCACGTACGACTCGTAGAAGCCCACCTGGAACGGGGCGAGGCTGATGCGGTTCGTGCAGTACGCGATCTGGAAGCCGTCGATCGTGTAGCTCGTGGCACAACCGGGCCGGCTCACCGCGTTCGTCGGCGACGTCGGACTCGGGAGCCGGCCTTCGTCGATGTACGTGTCTCCCGATAGCGCCGAGTAGTACACCCCGCCGGCCGTGTTGTCGTAGATCGTGTCCGCCCCGAGGCTCGCCGCGCTCGCCTTGCGCGTCCACGTGTTCGTCGCGACGTGCAGGATCCCGGCGTCTCGCACGGGCGCGGTGATCCGGTGCAGGCGTGTCGATGGCAACTGCGACTGCACGGGGAACGCCGCGAGGACGAGAGGGAGCACGCCGAAGTTCAAGGCATCCATAGCACTTCCCAGCCATTCGTGAGGTTGAACGTCGCCGGCGTGCAGAAGCTCGCGCTGTTGCGGTACCAGACCTGGTAAGTGCGCGTGTCGGCGGCGCTCACCGATCCCTGCGCGTGGATCGACGGATCGCCCGCATCGGGGAACGAGGCGGCACCGCCCGCCGCCTGCTTCACGCCGAGCCGCGTCACGACGCCGCCGGCGCAGCGCAGCCCGTCTCCGAGCACCGTGCCCGCCGTCTGACGCTGCGTGCCTTGAAAGAAGAGCATGGTCGTGCTCGCCGGCAGGGGATTCGCGCTCAGGACGAACGTGTCCCCCGCGATCGACGGCGTCCCCGTACCGCGCAGTCGCCCGCCTACTCCCAACGAGTTCCGACATCCGCTCAACTGTTGGTATCCGCTCGCGTTGCCACAGGGACAGGCCGAATTGGGCGAATCCCCAACGCAGAACGGAGTCATGAACGGCTGACCCGGGCACGCATCCGCGTAGAGCTCGAGATGGAAGCTCGCGAACGCGGACCCGAACCAGTAACAGCCGGGCGCGGTCAATCCTCCCTCGACCCTCCATGCATACGCCGATCCCATCCCCGTGCCGCTCTCCGCGTTGTCGACGATGTCGTCCCAGCGCGTCCCGTCGTAGTACAAGCTGATGTTGGGCTCTCCGGCGAAGAAGGGCCCGGTTGCGGCCTGCTCGGACCACGGCGCAGTGGATCGGATCGACCAACCGAACCGATTCGTGTCCGCGGGCGATGAGTAGCTCCCATCCCCGTCCGCCGCCATCGTGAAGGCGAGGCCCGAGCCACCCGGCGGAGCCCCAAGGTCGATCGTGACCGTCCAGCAGGCCGTGGCGCTTCCCGAGCGTGAGCCCGGCAGGCCAGCGAGCAGGATGTCCGCGGTCGGAGTCACACCGATCACCGAACTGCAGGCCACGTACGATTCGTAGAAGGCCACCTGAAATGGCGCGGGGTTCACGCGGTCCGTGCAGTACGCGATCTGAAGGCCGTCGATCGTGTAGCTCGTCGCACAACCAGGCCGGCTGGAGATGTTCGTCGGCGACGAAGGGCTCGGGAGCCGCCCTTCGTCGATGTAGGAGTCACCCGAGAGCGCCGAGTAGTAGAGACTGCTGGCCGTGTTGTCGTAGATCGTGTCCGCCCCGAGGCTCGCCGCGCTGGCCTTGCGCGTCCACGTCCCGGTCGCGACGTGCAGGATCCCGGCGTCCCGCACCGGCGCCGTCACGCGGCGCAGCCGACCCGCCGGCAGGACCGCCTGCGCCGGCTCCAGCGGAGCCAGCGCGCAGAGCACGAACAGCGAGCGGCGGATCATCGGGACTCCCGAGCGTCTGGGGACACGTTCCACCCGGCCCATGGCGCGGAAGCTCCCACGCGTTGCGTGACTTTCCCGAATCCGTGAGTCAGTCTCCCCGGTCCCCCCCCTTGCCCGGCAAATTCCAGAGCGACGTCGTGTGGAACGTCGCGAGCCTCGCGGTCCTCGGGATCGCCGGGCTCGCGCTGAACGTGCTCATCGGGGAGCACTGGGACGAGTCGGCGCTGGGCGTCTTCAACCAGGCCCTGGCGGCCTACACGTTCTTCTCGATGGCCGCGGTCGGCGGCATCGACCGCTCGGCCCTGCGCGCCGTCGCGGAAGCGGGCGAGGATCGAGCGCGCGCGGCGGCGGCGGCTTGGGCGACGCTCGTGCCCACGGCCTTGCTCGCCGCCGTCGTCGCGGCGGCGTACTGGTTCGCGCGCTGGCCGATCGCGCGGCTCCTGGAGAGCGACGGCGTGGCGCGCGCCATCGAGGTCAGCGCGCCGGGACTCTTCTTCTTCGCGCTGAACAAGGTGCTGCTCGCGGTCGTGAACGGCGAGCGGCGCATGAAGGCCTTCGCGGTCTACCAGTCGCTGCGCTACCTCGGGATCCTGGCGGCGCTGTTCGCGGCGATGCGCGAGGACCTGGACGGCGATCGACTGATGGTGGTCTTCACGGCGAGCGAGGCCGTGCTGTTCGTCGTCGCCGGCATCGACGTGTCGCGCCTCTTGCGCTTCGCGCCCAGCGGTTGGGCCGGCGAGGTGCGCGGGCACGTCGTCTTCGGGGCGAAGAGCGCGTTCAGCGGCGTCCTGCTCGAGCTGAACGCCAAGGTCGACGTGTGGATGATCGGCATCGTCATGAGCGACGCGGCCGTCGGCGTCTACACGTACGCGGCGATGCTGGCGGAGGGGCTGTACCAGCTCGTCGTCGTGCTGCAGAACGTCTACAACCCGATCCTCGCGCGGCACATCGCGGCGGGCGAGCGCGACGCGGTGACCGAGGTCGTGCAGCGCGGGCGCACGTGGTCGTGGCTCGGCATCACCGTCGTCGCCGCGGTCGCGGTCGCGGCGTTCCCGCTGGCGCTGTCCATCGTCGGCGCGCGGCCGGAGTTCTCGGGCGCGCACTGGCCGTTCGCCGTGCTGGCCGGCGGCATCGCGCTGGCGTCGGGGTACCTGCCGTTCGGCCAGATGCTGCTCATGGGCGGGCGTCCGGCGACGCACACGGTGCTCATGGCGACGACGGTGTTGGCGAACGTGGTCGGGAACGCGATCCTGATCCCGCGCTACGGCCTCGTCGGCGCGGCGGCCGCGACGGCGGTGTCGATGGCGCTGTCGGTCGTGCTCTTGCGCGTGCTCGTGCGCGCGAAGCTCGACATCCGGATCTGAACCGCGCGCGGCCGATCCGCCGGGTCGGACGCGCGTCGTGGCTGGTGATCGCGGCCGTCGGTCGCTTCCGAACGCACTCGAGCGCCGGTCGAGTGCGGAGCGACGCCCCTGTCCGGGAGTTCGATTCCGCGCACCTTTCGAGGCCGAGCGGCGCGCGGATTCGTCGCCGCCTGCTCGGAGCCGAGCCCGCGCGCAGTGCCCCTCCCGTTCAGCGCAGCCGGTAGATCTCGACCGTCGGTCCCACGCAGCGCGCGTGCAGGATCCGCCAGGCCCAGGGCGTCGTGTAGGGCAGCTCGTCGTCCTGGTGCACGAGCGGCAGGTCCTCGCCGATGTCCGGGTCGTCGGGCGAGAAGCGCGCGACGCGCTCGTACTGGCTGGCGAGCCCCTCGCGCACGAAGCGGAGCGCGGGCCGGAACTTCGCCGGGTGCACGACCACGACCGCGAAGCGGCCGGTCAACGAGCGCACGAACGCCGCCGGATCCGTGCGCACCTGGAGGCGGACCGCGTCGTCGAAGAGCGGCATCCAGCGCAGGTCGTACGCCGGCGCGTCGATGCGCGGGGCGCGCGGATCCGAGAGGCGGCGGAACCAGGGCAGGCTCTGCTCGTCCTTCTGGAACGAGTCGTGCGCGATCGACTCCGGCGTGCGCGCGATCGGCAGGTCGAGTCCGGGCATCACGTCGACCTGGTCCGTGCCCGGCGCGGCGTGCTGCACGAGCCAATCGGTCGCCTGCTGGATCGTGTCCGCGCGCGCGCGCACGGTGCCGAGGCGCCAGCCCCAGGCCAGCTCGGCGCAGCCGGCCACGATCGCGACGGCGGCCAGCGCGAGGCCGGCGGGGCGCCACGATCTCCCCGCCGCGCGCGCGGCCGCCCACAGACCGAACGCCGTCAGGATGGCGAGGAACGGCACGAGCGGCAGCACGAAGCGCTGGTACGTGCGCTGGTACAGGCCGATCACGACGAGGTACGGCAGCGCGTAGGACAGCACGACCGCCAGGTCGAACGCGCGCTCGCGCCCGAGCTTCTCGCGCAGCGCGAACGGAGCGACGACGGCCGCGAGGAGTCCGAGCAGCGCTCCGCCGGTGAGCAGAGGGTCGTAGTCGGCGAGCGACCGCCACACGACCGCGAAGCCGCGGCCGTTGAAGAGGTTCAGGAACACGTGGTGGCGCGACAGGCCGAGCGTCCCGTCCTCCGCGACCCCGACGCCGTCGCGCGCCGCGCCGGCGAAGAGGAACGGGTAGAGCCACACCACGAATAGCGCCGCGATCGCCAGGATGCCGAGGAGTCCGGCCAGGACGCGCACGCCGTCCTTCCGCCAGCGCAGGAGCACCGCGAGGCCGACCGGCCCGAGCGCCGCGACGCCGTTCTGCAGCGAGCCGACGGCGAGCCCGGTCGCGAAGCCGGCCAGTACGTACGCACGCCATCCGCCGCGTCGCCGCAGGTCGACCGCCGCGCACACCGCGAGCAGCACGAACGAGGCCGCCGCGGCGTGCGGTCGCGCCTGCTGCGCGAACCACACGACGAACGGGCTGCCAGCCGCGAACGCGGCCGCGAGCAACGGCCACGGATCCGGCAGGAACCGCCGCGCGAGCCACCAAGTCAACGGGATCGCGAGCAGCGACAACAGCGCGACCGCGATGCGCCCGCGGATGCGGACGGATCCCGCGCTGGCCAGGTGCTCGGCGAGCGTGCGCGGCTCGGCCGGCGCGGCCCACGACTCCGGGATCAGCGTCGCCACGCTGGCGACGAGGTGCGGGTAGTACGCGTAGAGCGCGTTGTCCGAGGTCTCAGGACCGCGGCCCTCGAGCACGCGCATCTGGTAGTCGATCACGAGCCCGTCGGGCTCCATCAGGTGCGGCGACAGGAACGCGATGCCGTGGAGGCGGATCGCGAGTCCGAGCACGACGAGCAGCGCGAGCAGGGCCCACGTGCCCCGACCGGGCCGGCCCTGGGCGTCGCTTCCGGCGGAGGCGACCGACTGGCTCGATTCGCTGGGCATCGGGCGCGCAGAGCCTACTCGACGCGCGGGTCCGGTCCGCCGCAGTCCGCCGCCGCGGAATCGCGCCGCGACCGCGCGTCTCCGGGGCCGCGAACCCGGGGAGCGGAAGGACCTCAGGTTTCGCCGGCCGTACGCCGAAGTCCCCGGGCCCGGGCGGATCCACGGACGGCCCGTCGGACGACCCTCGCCCGCCGCTACACTGTTCGACCCGGACTCCGCGCCACGCGGGCCCCCACCATGATCCAGACGCGCTCGAAACCGGCCGTGTCCGTGATCTTCTTCGAGCTCAACGAGGCGGAGCGGCACTTCCTCGACAAGTTCGTCGCGCGGGGGCTGCTGCCGAACTTCGCCCAGGCGCTCGAGGGTGGTGCGATCGTGCGCACGCGCGTCCCCACCTGGGACGCGGGCGAGGACAAGGCCTGGCGCAAGATCAGCCCGTGGATCATCTGGCCGTCGGTGTACACGGGACTCGCTCCCGAGGACCACGGCCTCGTCGGCTTCGGGCAGGATCCCTCCGCCATCCGCGGCAAGTGCGTGTGGGACGTGCTCGACGCACACGGGATCCCGGTGGGCGTGATGGGCAGCCTGATGAGCTACCCGCCGCGCACGCACGGCGCGGCGAGCTTCTACGTCCCCGAGTCGCTGGCCGACACGTCGGACTGCTTCCCCGAGGCCGCGCGCCCGCTGCAGGAGTTCTGCGTGTTCGCCGCGCGCAACTACAGCGAGAGCTTCGGCCGCTCGGCCGCGACGGCCGTCAAGCTGCTCCTGCGCACGGGCCGGAGCGGCGTGCGCGCGCGGACCATGCTGCGCACGCTGGGCCAGGTCCCCGTCGAGGCCGTCCGCGGCGCGGCGATCGCACCCGAGCGCGCGATGCTGCACAGCTACATGGTCCGCGACGCGTTCGTGAAGCTCTACGCGGCGACGCGCCCGTCGTACGCCAGCGTGCACATGAACCAGATCGCGTACATGCAGCACCGCTACTGGCGCGCGGCGGAACCCGAGCGTTTCGCGGACTCGCTGTCGCCGACCGACCGGCGCTTCTTCCAGAGCGTCCCGGAACGCAAGGGCTACGAGAACAAGCTGTCGCGCTGGATCGAGAGGAGCTTCGTGTACGCCGACCGGTTCCTGGGCGAGCTGCTCGATCTGGCCGACGCGAACACGGTGGTGCTCGTCGGCACGGCGCTCGGCCAGCGGCCGTTCGACCCGGTGACGGACATCCACAACCCGGTCGTGCGCCTGGTCGAGGAGCGCGAGCTGTTCGACAGCATCGGCCTGCGCGACTACGTCGTGCTGCACCAGATGAACCCGGACGTGACCATCAACCTGCCCGACGAGGCGCGCGCGGTCGACGCGGAGCGGAAGCTCCTGGGCCTGCGCGTCGAGGGACACGGCGCGCTCTTCACCGTGCAGCGGCGCGGCAACCAGGTCTTCTGCGAGCTCGACATGCCGCGCCGCACGCGCGACGGCGAGTCGTTCACGATCCGCCACGACGCGCTGCCCGACTTCGCGGCGGACTTCGCGCACCACATCCACGAGCACGGCACCGCCGACCAGTCGACGGCGCACCACAAGGACTCGGGCTGGCTGCTCGCGTACCGGAAGGGCGGCCGCGTGCGCGCGACGCGCGACGTCGTCGCCGTGACGGACATCGCGCCGACGATCCTGTCCCTGTTCGGCCTCGCGCCGGCTCCGTGGATGCGCGCGGACGCGCAGACGTTCCTGACGCTCGACCGATGACCGCGGACCAGCCCAGCGCGCGCTCGGAAACGCCTTCCGCCCCCGCTCAACCCGCAGTCGTCCGCGGGACGAAAGGACTTCCCGGTCCGTGTCCCCCGCTCCCCCGATGACCCAGCCGGCCACCTCGCGCCCGGAGACGGCGCCGCGCCGCGAGCCCGCGACGTTCGAGACGCGCGGAGCGCGCGTCGGCGTCGTGATCCCCGCGTACCGCGTGGCGCCGCAGATCGAGCGCGTGATCCGCGGGCTGCCCGACTGGATCTCGTCGATCGTCGTCGTCGAGGACAAGAGCCCCGACGACACGGCCGCGCGCGTCGCCGCGCTGCGCGATCCGCGCGTCACGCTGATCCGCCACGCCGAGAACCGCGGCGTCGGCGGCGCGATGAAGACCGCATTCGCCGAGGCCGTGCGTCTGGGCCTCGACGTCGTCGTCAAGATGGACGGCGACGACCAGATGGATCCGGCGCACCTGCCCGAGCTCGTGCAGCCGCTGCTCGACGGCCGCGCGGACGTGGTCAAGGCCAACCGATATTCGAGCCTGGCTTCGCTGCGCGGCATGCCGCTCGTGCGCGTGGTCGGCAACGGCGGGCTCGCGTTCCTGGTGAAGCTGGCGTCGGGCTACTGGAACGTCTTCGACCCGGCGAACGGCTACTTCGCGGTGCGGGGCGAGGCTCTGGCGCGGCTCGACGTGGACTCCCTGCCGGAGCGCTACTTTTTCGAGAGCGGGTTCCTGATCGAGCTCGGCATCCAGCGCGCGGTCGTGCAGGACGTCGCGATCCCGGCGCGCTACGCCGACGAGCACAGCTCGCTCTCGCCGCTGCGCGTGCTGCTCGAGTTCCCGCCGCGCCTCCTGTGGGGCCTCGGGCGTCGCGTCTTCTGGCGCTACTTCGTGCACGATTTCACGGCGCTTTCGGTGTACCTGCTGCTCGGCGTCCCGCTGCTCGCGTGGGGCATCGTGTTCGGCGCGAGCCAGTGGATCCTGCTGCACCAGACGCACGAGTACGCGTCGGCCGGCGTCGTCATGCTGGCCGCCATGCCGATCATCCTCGGCGCGCAGCTCCTCCTCCAGGCGATCACGCTGGACGTGCAGAACGTGCCGCGCACGCCGATCAGCGGCCCCCTCCGACGCTCGCGCGCCGTCTAGGCCACTTCAGGAAGTTCGAAACGACATGTGCGGGATCTTCGGAGCGGTGTTCGCGCGCGAGGGCGCCTTCGACCAGGCGTTCGTGCGCGGCGTACTCGAGAAGCTGTACGCCTTCTCGAAGACGCGCGGCAGCGAGGCCGCCGGCTTGACCGTCGTGAACGGCGAGACGATCGACGTCTTCAAGCAGGCCGGATCGGTCGAGCGGTTCCTCGAGAGCCCGACGTTCCACCAGCTGATCCAGCGCGGCGCCGCGCTGTACGAGAAGAACCGCGCCGGCGCGTCGCCGATCGGCCTGGCGATGACCGGCCACACGCGCCTCGTCACGAACGGCTTCCAGTCGAACGAAGACAACAACCAGCCGGTGATCGCCGCCGGCACGGTCGGCATCCACAACGGCATCATCGTGAACGACGCCGAGCTGTGGAACCGGTTCCGCACGCTCACGAAGAAGAGCGAGGTCGACACGGAGGTGCTCGTCAACCTCCTGCGCAAGTTCTTCGACGACAAGGGCGACCTCGGCGCGGCCGTGCAGCAGGCCTACAAGGAGATCCGCGGCGCCGCTTCGATCGCGTTCGTGTTCGAGGAGCTCGACGAGCTCCTGCTCGCGACCAACACGGGCTCGCTGCACATCCTGACCGACGAGAAGCGCACGTTCCTGGCGTTCGCGTCCGAGCGCTTCATCCTGCAGAGCCTCTCCGACGGGCTCGGCCTCGCCGCGCGGCTCGGCCCGGTCAAGATCCGGCAGGTCCCGGCCTTCCAGGCCATGCTCGTGTCGCTGCGCGACCTCACCGTGCAGCAGTTCGCGTGCGTGCCGCAGTCGGCGAGCGAATCGTCGCCGACCGTGCGCCCGGCGCGCCGCGCCGCGAAGGCGCCGATCGAGCTGTACTCGAAGAGCGTCGCGTCGCTGAAGCGCTGCACGAAGTGCCTCCTGCCCGAGACCTACCCGTTCGTGGACTTCGACGCGTCGGGCGTGTGCCGCTACTGCCGTCACTGGCGACGCATCCAGCCCAAGGGACGCGCCGCGCTCGAGGAGTTCGTCGCTCCCTACCGCAGCAAGGACGGCTCGCCCGACGTCATCGTCGCGTTCTCGGGCGGCCGCGACTCGTCGTACGGCCTGCACTACGTCAAGAAGGAGCTCGGGATGAACCCGGTCGCCTTCACCTACGACTGGGGCATGGTCACCGACCTCGCGCGGCGCAACCAGGCGCGCATCTGCGGGAAGCTGGGCGTCGAGCACATCGTGCGTTCGGCCGACATCCAGGCGAAACGCCGCTACATCCGCAAGAACATCGAGGCCTGGCTGAAGAAGCCCGAGATGGGCATGGTCACGCTGTTCACCGCGGGCGACAAGGAGTTCTACAGCCACGCGCGACAGCTGCGGAAGGAGACGGGCATCCAGCTCGTGATCTTCAGCACCGGCAACATGATCGAGGACACGCCCTACAAGACGGGTCTGTGCGGCATCCGCGAAGACGACCACGGGATGACGCTGACGGGCCTGTCGCGGCGCAACGAGATGGCGCTGCTCTGGTACTACGCGCGCAACTACCTGACGAACCCCGGGTACCTGAACGAGTCGATCTGGGACACGCTCTACGCGTACTGGTGCACGTTCGTCGTCAAGGACGACTTCCTCTACCTCTTCCACTACCTGCCGTGGCGCGAGGAGGAGATCGTGGGCACGATCCGCCGCGAGTACGACTGGGAGGTCGCGACCGACACGACCAGCACGTGGCGCATCGGCGACGGCACGGCCGCGTTCTACAACTACGTCTACCAGACGGTGCTCGGCTGGTCCGAGGACGAGGTCATGCTGTCGAACATGATCCGCGAGGAGCACCTGACGCGGGAGCAGGCGCTCGCGAAGGCGGTCGAGTACGGCAAGCCGCGCTTCCCCTCGATCCGCGACTACGCGCAGCTCGTCGGGTTCAACTGCGAAGAAGCGCTGACGATCATCAACGGGCTGCCGAAGGCGTACTGAGCCCCGCGGGGCAGCGACCCGCCGTGGCCCGGGGCCACAGTGGCCCGCCGCGTGGCATTCGCTCTGGGATCTGCGCGGCGTACTCGGACTTCGAGCTCGGGCCAAAATTGCACCTGACACGTTCGACCTCCTTGGAATAGCCTTGGGTGCAGGGAGGGAGGAGGCGCAGTCCCGCACGCAGGCCCCTTTCGAGCGCCCCCCCCTTGTACTGCTCCAGCCCGGCTCGGTTCGTTTCCTTCGCGGTCCTTCGCCTCCACGCCCTCGGCGCGCTGTTCGCGGTCTTCTCCGCGGCCGGCGCAGCAGCGCAAGGCACGGATGCCTGCACCACGCCGACGCTCGTCACGGGCGCGGGCCCGCACGCGTTCAACAACACGTCGGCCACGAACGGCGCGCAGAGCTCCGTCTGCTCGGTCACGTGCGGCAAGGACGTGTGGTTCCGCTGGACCGCGCCGACCAGCGCCACGTACACGCTGGAGACCTGCGGGCAGACCTCGATCGACAGCGTGATCGCCGTCTACGCCGGCACGAGCTGCCCCGCCGCCGCCGCGATCGCCTGCAACGACGATGCGTGCTCGCTGCAGAGCTCGCTCACGTTCGCCGCGACATCCGGGTCGAGCTACGTGTTCCAGATCGGCACCTACGGGACGGGCGCGGGCGGCAGCGGCACGTTCACGATCTCCGTCCCCCCGCCGCCCACGCCCTGCAGCGGCGCCGTCGGCCCTGACGTGATCGTCGGCGACGTGACGGGTCCGTCGAACTACGCGGCGGCCGGAGCGCTCGACGCGATCTCGCTGGGCACCACGTCGTGCAACCTGGGCGACACGTGGCTGAACTGGTTCGCGAACACGAACCAACACCCGGTGATCGGCGGCAACCTCTACCGCTACAAGGTCGTCGGCGGCGCGGGTCGCTTCGAGCAGATCGGCATGAGCTGGCTGAAGCACGGGTTCCTGGCGCTCAGCCAGAACCTCTGCTGCCCCTCCTGCTCCAGCACGGACGGCACGCACCTGGGCGTCGGCTGTTCCGATCCGTACACGAGCTCGCGCAACGGCTCGCAATCCGGCCTCGGGCCGCGCTGGCAGGTCGACCCGAACCTCGGCGCGTTCACGTATCCGCCCGCCAATCCCACCTGGTCCGGTTCGACGGCACGGCGTCTCGAGTTCCTCCTGGCCGACGTCGAGGCGACGGCCGGCGTGCGCTACTTCGGCGAGGCGCAGTACGTGACCCCCGACGACGCGCTCGCGGGCAATCAGGACAACAACGCCAGCTGGCGCGAGCTCACGGTCACCGGCACGGCGTCGAACTGGGACTTCGCGTTCAGCGGCTCGACGCAGCGTCAGCAGTCCGCCGTGCAGGCCTGGTCGCTGTGCGAGGCCGGCGTGACGCTCACGGACGTGCTCCTGCCGAGCGAGGGCCGGCTGGTCCTGGGCCACAAGGTCACGGCGCTCGGCGGCGGCCAGTACCGCTACGAGTACGCGCTCTACAACATGAACTCGGACGACGCCGTGCGCTCGTTCGCGCTGCCGATCCCCGCCGGCGTCACGGTCACGAACGTCGGCTTCCACGACCTGCCGTACCGGAACGGCGACGGGCCGGGCAACGTCAACTACGACGGAACCGACTGGACAGCCTCGAACTCGGGCGGCGAGCTGCGCTGGTCCACGCAGACGTTCGCCCAGAACGCCAGCGCGAACGCGCTGCGCTGGGGCTCGACCTACAACTTCCGCTTCGACGCCAACGTCGCGCCGACGAGCGGCACGATCACGCTCGGCCGCTTCAAGAGCGCCGGCACCGCGACGACGACGGCCTCCGTGCCCGCGGCCGCCGGACCGGACGCCGACGGCGACGGCGTGACGGACGGGCTCGACAACTGCCCGAGCGTCCCGAACACGAACCAGGCGAACGCCGACGGCGATGCGAGCGGCGACGCGTGCGACACGTGCACGGACACGGACGGCGACGGCTTCGCGAACCCGGGCTTCCCGGCCAGCACGTGCCCGGTCGACGGCTGTCCGAACGATCCGCTGAAGAGCTCGCCCGGCGCGTGCGGCTGCGGCGTCCCGGAGACGGACTCGGACAGCGACGGCACGCCGAATTGCATCGACGGATGCCCGAACGACCCGCTGAAGATCGCGCCCGGCGTGTGCGGCTGCGGAACGGCCGACACGGACTCCGACGGCGACGGGACGCCGAACTGCAACGACGGATGTCCCAACGATCCGCTGAAGACGACGCCCGGCGCGTGCGGCTGCGGCGTGCCCGACACGGACAGCGACGGCGACGGCACGCCCAACTGCAACGACGGCTGTCCCAACGATCCGGCGAAGATCGCGCCGGGCGTCTGCGGCTGCGGTACGGCCGACACGGACAGCGATGGCGATGGCACGCCCAACTGCAACGACGGCTGCCCAAGCGATCCGCTCAAGACGACGCCGGGCGCGTGCGGCTGCGGCGTGCCCGACACGGACAGCGATGGCGACGGCACGCCGAACTGCGTCGACGGCTGCCCGGCGGATCCGAGCAAGATCGCGCCCGGACAATGCGGCTGCGGAGTCGCGGAGACGGACTCGGATGCCGACGGCGTCGCCGACTGCATCGACAACTGCGACGCGGTCCCCAACGTCGCGCAGGTCGACTTCGACGGCGACGGAGCGGGCGACGCGTGCGACAACTGCCCGCTGATCTCGAATCCGACGCAGGGCGACTGCGACGCGGACCAGCTCGGCGACGCGTGCGAGATCGCCGCCGGCGCGCCCGATTGCAACGCGAACGGCGTCCCGGACGCGTGCGACCTGGCCTCCGGCGCGAGCCTCGACCTGAACTCGACGGGGATCCCCGACGAGTGCGAGGCCGCGGCCGTGGCGTACTGTTTCGGCGACGGGACGGGCACGCCCTGTCCGTGCGGCAACGCGAGCGCACCGGGCGCGCAGACGGGCTGCCTCAGCTCGCTCGGCGTCGGCGGACGGCTCGTCGCGAGCGGCACGCCGCTCATCTCGGCCGACACGCTCGTGCTGAACGGGACGCAGATGCCGAACAGCTCGGCGCTCTACTTCCAGGGGACGGCGAACGTCGCGGGCGGGCTGGGCTCGGTCTTCGGCGACGGCCTGCGCTGCGCCGGCGGATCGATCCTGCGCCTCGGCACGAAGAACAACACGAGCGGCGCATCGCAGTACCCGGTCGGCGCGGATCCGTCCGTCTCCGTGCGCGGCGCGGTGGCGAACCCCGGTTCGCGCACCTACCAGATCTGGTACCGGAACGCCGCGGCCTTCTGCACGACGAGCACCTTCAACCTGACGAACGGCGTCGTCGTGATCTGGAGTCCGTGAGCGGTTTCGCGCGCGAACTCGCGTGAAGTGAGCCAGGCACGCTTCACGCGAGTTCGTGCGACCCGACGAACGGCGTCGTCGTGATCTGGAGTTCGTGAGCAGGTCCGAGCGAACTCGCGGGAAGT
>JBGAOR010000038.1:0-38072 GCA_044221705.1 Planctomycetota bacterium | reverse complement strand
GACCGCCTGACGAGCGCGGACCGGCGCGGCGCCGTCGGCGAGCTCTCGCGCGTGCTCGCCGCCGCGTCGGGGCTCGATGCCGCGCGCGTCGAGGAAGCCGTCTGGGCGCGCGAACACATCGGCACGACCGGCATCGGCGACGGGATCGCGATCCCGCACGCACGCCTCGCCGGCCTGCACCGTCCTCTCGTCGCGTTCGGCGTCGCGCCGCAGGGCATCGACTTCGACGCACCCGACGGTCAGCCGGCGCGCCTCGTGTTCCTGATCCTGACGCCCGTCGAGCACCCCGGCATCCAGCTCGAGATCCTGGCCGACATCAGCCGCACCCTGAAGGACCCCGACGTGCGCTCCAAGCTGGTCGAGGTGACGAACTGGACCGAGCTGCTGGCCGCGCTGCGCGCGGACGTGGACGCGCGTTGAAGGTCGTACGGTGCCTGGAACGACCCCGACACATTCGAGCCAGCCGCGGGAGCAAGCCGCGTGGCTACGCCGAATGTGTCGGGGTCGTTCCAGGCACCGTACGGCTACTTCTTCCGCGCTGGCGGCGGCCGCGGCGCGCTGGCGGCGATCGCGGCCTTCGTCGCGGCCCACGAGCAGATCGGGCACGTGCTCATGTCGTGCCGCAGCGCGGGGCAGTGCTCGCGGCCGAACAGGATGATCTTCAGGTGCAGCGGGATCCACGACTCCCGCGGGAAGATCGCCTTCAGGTCGCGCTCCGTCTGCTCGACGGAGCTGCCGTCGGAGAGTCCCCAGCGCTGCGCGAGCCGGTGGATGTGCGTGTCGACCGCGAACGCCGGCACGCCGAAGGCCTGAGCCATCACGACGCTGGCGGTCTTGTGGCCGACGCCCGGCAGCGCTTCCAGCTCCTCGAACGTGCGCGGGACCTCGCCGCCGTGGCGCTCGACGATCAGCTTCGAGAGCGCGGACACGTTGCGTGCCTTCGCCGGCGCGAGGCCGCACGTCTTGATCAGGTCGTGGATCTCCGCGACGGAGAGCCGCGCCATGGCCGCCGCGTCCGGCGCGCGTGCGAACAGCGCCGGCGTGACCATGTTCACGCGCGCGTCCGTCGTCTGGGCCGACAGCACGACGGCGACGAGCAGCGTGAACGGGTCGCGGTGGTGGAGCGGGATCGGCGGATCCGGGTACAGCTGGTCGAGGATCGCGCGGATCTTCTCGGCCTTCTCGGCGCGCTTCATGCGCGTAGGATACGCGCACCATGGACACCGCGGAGCAGATCGAGGACTTCCTGCGCGGCCAGGTCTACGCCGTCGTCGGCGTCTCGAAGGACCGGGCCAAGTACGGCAACAAGGTCCTGCGCTGCTACGTGCAGAAGGGGCGCCGCGTCTTCCCGGTCCACCCGCGCGAGGCGGAGATCGAGGGGCTGAAGACGTACCCCGACTTGCACTCGCTGCCCGAACCCGTCCACGGCGTCTCGATCATCACGCCGCCCGCGATCACGGAGCGGATCGTCGAGGACGCCGCCGCAGCCGGCATCACGCGCCTGTGGATGCAGCCCGGGGCGGAGAGCCTGCGCGCCGTCGAGCGCGCGCGCGAGCTCGGGATGTCGGTGATCGCCGGCGGTCCGTGCCTGCTCGTCGCGCTCGGCTACCGCGAGCACTGAGCCTCACCAGCGGACGACCGTGATCCCGCTCGGCGCGAGCACGAGCGCGCGCGAGACCTCCGGTGGGTCCTGCCCGCGAAACACGATCGTGCGCGCCGCGTCGGAGACCGCGAACAGCGGGCTGCCGCCGTCGACGAGCTCCACCTGGCTGGAGCTCATCCAGCCGCCCGACTGGAACTGCATGAGCTGCAGGCTCGATCCGTTCGCGTCCTGCACCTCGACGTACTTCAGGTTCGCCGACGCGGGCACGCCTTCGACGCGCACGTGGCAGCGCCGTGCGGCGACGATCCGCAGCAATTGCCCCTCGGCGTAGTCGTCGAGCTGCGCGCTCGTCGGCAGGATCCGGTCGCCGCCCGCGTCGAGCTTCGAGTCCTTGCGCGGCACGTTGGCCAGCTCGAACTTCCCGTCCGCATCGGTCACGGCCTCGGGCGAGTGCTCCATCGTGTAGCCCCACTTCGTGCGGAAGACGACGAGCGCGGCGCGGACCTCCACGCCGGGGACGGGCGTCCCGTCCGCCGACACGACGACGCCCGTCACCTTGGCGAAGACCGCGTCGGCCGGCACCACGAGACGCGCGTTGCGCGCGCCGGCCTGGATCGGGCCCGACTCGACGCGCACGAGCTCCTCGGCCGAGTGCGCCTGCAGCCGGTACGCGCGATCCTGCAGTCCCTCGAGCGCGAACGCGCCCTCGGCGTCGGTCGTCGCACGGACCGGTTCGCCGCGCGCGACGGACTCGGCGCACTCCGGCGGGATCGTGCCGTCGACGAGGATCACGGGATCGACCGGTTGCACGATCCAGCCCTTCTTCGGCCGGCCCTCGTGATCGACGACGCGTCCCTCGATCGCGAGAGGCGGCCCGCCCAGCACGAGCCGTTGGAAGGGGACCGGGCCGACCGACGCGCCGATCACGGCCGCGAAATCGGGCACGACCGCGGCCTGGAAACCGCGCTTCAGCGCCACGAGCGGGTCCGCGGCGGCGCCGCCCGGCTCGACGGTCAGGGAGAAGCGACCCAGGGCGTCGGCCGGCGACGTCGCGTTCCCGTACCGGACGGTCGCGTCGACGCCGGGCGATCCGTCGGCGTGCACGACGACGCCCTCGATCCGGGTCGATCCGGGGCTCGTCTTCGACGCGAGCGTCAGGACGAGGTCCGCGCGCGCGTCGAGCGGAGCCGCGATGGCCGCGTCGGCGTGACCGGTCGCCTCGGCGGCGAGCCGCGCGCGCGCGACGCTCGGGATCGTCAGCTCGAACGTGCCGTCGCCGCGCGATCGCGTCTCCGTCTCGCGCGCGTCGCGTCCGCGGTCGAGCGGGATCGGGAACGGCGCGAAGACGGACCAGGGCAGCTCGAGGCGCACGCGCGCGCCCTCGATCGGCGCGCCGGATGCGTCCTGCACGCGCCCACCGATCGCGATCGCCGGGGCGACGACGACGAGCGTCTCGGTCACGCCCTCGCGCTGCAACGGTTCCGTGTCGCGCAGCGTGTACCAGCGCGGATCGGCGACGGTCAGGCCCGGGTCGCCGCCGGCGAACGCGTCGAACGCGAACGATCCGTCCGCGGCGGTCGTCGCGAGCGGCTCGTCGAGCTTGGAGCGCAGCGCGACCGCGACCGCGGCGACGGGGTTCCCGGAGAGGTCGAGCACGCGGCCGAGCGCTCGCGCGGAGCTCACCGGCGTCGTGGCCGGAGCCGCGGCGATCGGCGCCGCCGCGGGCGCCTCCGCCTCCGAGCGCTGCCGGTTCGCGGGCGCGGCGTCGGCGAGATCCTGCTGCGCGGCCGCGCTCGCGTCGGCGGGTTCGCCCGGCAGGCTCGCCGACCCCACGTCGAGCGCGCGCGGCGTGCGCTGCTCGCCGGGCCTCGCGGCCAGGTAGACGACGCCGACCACCAGGACGAGCGCGCCCGCCGCCGCGAATCCGAGGATGCGCGTGCGCGAGCTCACGACGTCGCGCCCTCCGCGATCGCGACCGCCGCCGCGATGCCGCCGTCGTGCGTGATCGCCACGTGGATCGAGGCGATGCCCTTCCGCCGCGCGATCTCGGCCGAGCGGCCGTGCAGCACGCAGCGCGGCGCGGATCCGCGCTCGCGCACGACCTCGATGTCGATCCAGCGCACGCCGCGAGTCCAGCCGGTCCCGAGCACCTTCATGACCGCCTCCTTCACCGCGAAACGGCCGGCGTAGCTCTGGAAGCGCTCCTTCTTCGCCTCGCAGTACGCGCGCTCGCCCGGCGTGAAGAGCCGCGCGAGCAGTCGGTCGCCGCGCCGCGCGTGCGCCGCCTCGAGCCGGTCGATCCGCGTCAGATCCAGGCCTACCGCGACGACGGCCACGGGTCACCGCTTGTGCAGCAGGTTCCGCAGAGCCGGTTCCAGCTCGGGGAACTGGAACGTGAAGCCGCTCGCGAGCGTCCGCTCGGGCACCGCGCGCTGGCTCGCGGTCAGCACGCCGGCGACCTCGCCCAGCGCGAGGCGCAACGCGAACTTCGGCACCGGGAGGAACGCGGGCCGCGACAGCACGCGCCCGAATGTCGCGGCGTACTGCTGGTTGCGCACGATCCCGGGCGCGGCGGCGTTCAAGGCACCCGAGACCGATTCGTTCCCGATCGCGTGGATCATGAGCGCGGCCAGGTCGTTCACGTGGATCCACGGGAACCAGGCCTTGCCGCTGCCGAACGGTCCACCCAGGCCGAGCTTGAAGATCGGCGTCATCTGCTCGAGCGCGCCGCCGTGGCTGCCGAGCACGAGCCCGATGCGCACGATCGCGACGCGCACGCCGTGCTGCGCCGCCCGGTTCGCTTCCGCTTCCCAGTCGACGCACAGCCGCGCGAGGAAGTCGGACGCCGCCGGCGCGGTCTCGGGCAGGATCTCCTCGCCGCGATCGCCGTAGTAGCCGACCGCCGACGCGGACACGAGCACGCGCGGACGCTTCGGCGACGCCGCGATCGCGTCGACGAGCCGGCGCGTCAGGTCGACGCGGCTCGCGCGCAGCTCGGCCTTGTACGCGTCGTTCCAGCGGCGATCGAGCACGCCCGCGCCGGCCAGGTTCACGACCGCGTCGAACTTCGACACGTCGATCGGCCACGCGGCGTAGGCCACACCCGCGCGCGCGCTGCGGGAGCGCTCGGGGTTGCGCGTCAGCACCGTGACGCGGTCGCTGCGCGCGCACAGCAGGTTGACCAGGATGTTCCCGACGAAGCCCGTGCCGCCGGTGACGAGTACGTTCACGAGACCGCCTCGACGGCGAGGAGCGCGTCCCCGCGACGCACGTCCACTCCGTCGCCGGCGAGCAGGGCCAAGACGCGCGCTTCCTTCGGCAGCCCGTTTTGCGCGCGATAGTTCGCGTGACTGAAGGTCTTCATGACCTCCAGCAGTCCGACCGGCGACCCGTCCTTCACCAGCGCGCCGACCGCGACGAAGGCCGGCTCGCCCGGCGCGGGCCGGTGCCAGAAGCGTCCGCTCGTCGTCGCGCGCAGCACGAGGCGCCCCTCGGGCTGCGCGCCGGCGTTCATGGCCGGCGTCGCGGAGCCGCGGGTCGCGCCGCGGATCTCCTCGAGCTCGATCACGAGGTCGCCGTACCCGAGCGGGTGGTGCGTGCGCTCGGGAGCCTCGCTGGCCACCCGCCCCTCGACGCCGTCGGGCACGACGAGACGGCGGCGCACGCCGAGCTGCGTCAAGCTGCCGACCACGGTCCCGCTCGCCACGAGCGCGCCGCGCTCGAGCGCGGACGTGTAGAGCCCCACATCGGGCGAGAGGAGGCGCACGCGCGTCCCATCGCGTTCGACCCGGAGCTCCTGTGCGTCGTGCATGGCCGGGATCCGTCGATCAGTTCTCGAACTGCTCGGCGCGGATCTTCTGGCGGCGTTCCTCCCGCGTGCGCAGTTCCTCGTCCGTGATCTCGCGGAAGCTCGGCGTCCAGTGGCCGTCGACGTTCTTGAGGTCGGACACGTACTCGCGGCCGCCGCGCACGTCGATCTCGACGTTCACCTCGCCCGTCGGACCGGGCGAGCCCTGGTCGGTGATGCGGTAGAGCACCGTCAGCGAGTGCTTGCCCGGCGTCAGCTCGACCGAGACCGGATAGCCCTTGCCCCAGCCGCGGAACGTGTTCACACCGTCGATCGCGGTGATCGAGAGGTCGCGCTCGATGCCGAACATCACCGTCGTCTCGGCCAGTCCGTAGACGGTGGCCTTGTTCTCGGGCGGGACGTCGAGCTTCAACGTGTCGTTGCGCGTGACGCACGCGCTCGCGCCGAGGACGGTCAGTGTGAGAGCCAGGATCCAACGAATCTGCATGGTGCTTCCCCCCGAAACGGAGTCAGTGTCCGACCGAGCCGTCGAGCGCCGCGAGGTCGTGCAACGACCAGATGCGCGGGTTCTTCACGGTGCGGTAGCCGATGGCCTGATAGCTCGCCTCGGCGAACAGCGAGAGCCAGTCGCGCAGCTCGTGGAGCGGGACGATCTCGTCCGTGTCCATCTGGGCCGCGGCCTTGTACGGATCCATGTCGCCTTCGATGCGCGCTTCCGTGTCGCGCATGCCGGCTTCGACCTTCTCGCGCTCGGCGGGGTCGGTGGCGCTGATCTGGAAGTCCGCGTCGAGCTTCGTGCGGAACGCGGCGATGGCCAGCGTGCGGCCCTCCATCACGGACAGCCTCGAAATCGTGGTCGAAAGCTGCACGACGGGCTCGTACGGCAACCCCGACAGCGCGTAGTAGCCCGCGCCCGACGCCTTGCGCAGCAACACGGTGAACATGGGCACGCGGTTCGTGCTGTTGGCGTAGATCAGGCTCGACCCGTAGCCGAGCAGCCCCAGGCGTTCGGCCTCGACGCCGATGTCGAAGCCCGACACGTCCTGCAGCCACACGATCGGGATGCCGTCCGCCTCGCACGCGCGGCTGAACGCGGCGACCTTGGCTATCCCATCGCGGTACAGGATCCCGGCCGGCTTCTTCGCGCCGCGGTGCTCGGGATCGTCGATCGTGCCCTGGCGGTTCGCGACGAAGCCGACGTACAGCCCGGCGACGCGCCCGACGCCGACCATCATCTCGACGCCGCGCTCGGGCCACAGCTCCCAGAAGAAGCTGCGGTCGACGAGGCGCGCGACGACCTCGTCGGCCGGATACGTGTGGCGGTGGTCGGGCGGGAACAGGCCGTCCAGCTCGAACGGCGGCAGGTGCGGTTCGGCCGCGTCCGCGCCGCCGCGGTAGTACGGCACCGCGCTCGACGGCAGGCGCGCGATCTCGTCGCGGATCAGCGCGAGCGCCGCCTCGTCGTCCGGCACGCGCGCGTCGGCGCAACCCGACACGCCGACGTGGACCTCGGGCCCGCCGATGTCGAGGCTCGAGAGCGACTGGCTCTTCGCGCCCTGGATCAGCGCCGCGCCGGCGATGACCATGTACGCGCTCTCGGTCATCACGACGCGGTCGCTGATGATCGGCATGTACCCGCCGCCCGCGATGCAGTCGCCGAAGACGCCCGCGATCTGGGGCACGCCGGCCGCGCTGAGCAGCGCGTTCTTCTGGAAGATGTGCCCCGCGCCCGTGCGCCCCGGGAACGACTGCGACTGCTCCGGCAGGTAGAGCCCCGAGCAGTCGACGAGGTAGACGACGGGCAGCCGCAGGCGCAGTGCCATCTCCTGCGCGCGCTCGATCTTCTCCGGCGTGCGCGGCCACCACGAACCGGACGCGACCGTGTTGTCGTTCGCGATGACGATCGTCCAGCGGCCGTGCACCATCGCGAAGACGGTGACGACGCCGGCGGCGGGGGACTCGAGCTTGCCGAACTTGCGCCCGTGGTTGACGAACGTGCCGACCTCGAAGACGCGCGTCCCGGCGTCCTTCAGGCGCTCGATGCGCTCGCGCCCCGAGAGCTTCTTCTTCTGGTGCACGCGCGCGAGGTACTCGGGACCCCAGCCGTCCGCGACCTTGGCGCGCCGCTCGGCGAGCACACCGTCGCGCTCGCGCATGGACGCGCGGTTGCGCGCGAACGACGCGTCGTCGAGGAACGCGTCGCGCGGGCGACCGATCGGGCCGAGGGGGACTTTCGCCATGGCGGAGGGAACGCCGGAGTTTGTGCATTCCCGCAGGGCGATTCCACAGCGGGGGTGGCGGGTTCCGCGAGGCCAAGCGGCTGCCCGGACCCGGTCGATGAACCGGCTACCCTCCTCTCCATGGCACGACGATCCACGAAGAAGGCACCCCCGCGCGACTTCGACGTCCTCATCGAGCGCGACGCGGACGGATGGCTGGTCGGCACGGTCCCAGCCCTCCGCGGCTGTCACACCCAGGCGAAGTCCCTCGACGAACTGATGATCCGGGTCCGTGAAGCGATCCAGCTTTGCCTGGAGGTCGAAGGCGCCCCCTCGGTTCAGCTGGACTTCGTCGGTGTGCAGCGGGTTCGGGTCGCCTGATGCCGGAGCCGCCGCTCGACCGGCCCGCGGCTCGAGGTCCGTCGACCCCCTCGGGACTGGGTGCCAGCCGGTCCTCCGCCGAGTCGCTCAGGCCCGCAGATCGACGCGTCGAATCCGCTGCCCGAGCACGCTTCGGAATGCCAGCCACGAGCCCGTGATCGCCACGAAGAAGAGGAACGCCGCGTACGCGCTCACGGACACCAGTGGATCCGCGTCCCGTTCGTCAGGTTGAACGTCGACGTCGTGCAGAACGGAGCCGCATTGCGGTACCAGACCTGGTAGTAGCGATCGCCGCCCGTGGTCGGGACCGCGCCCGACTGCGACAGCGGGAACCCGCCGGGGGCCGGGTACTGCACCATGTTGCCGCTCGCGAGCTGCGTCCCGAGGCGGATCACGGCGCCGCCGGCGCAGCGCAGGCCGTCGCCGAAGATCACGCCCAGTCCGCCGTTCAGCTGCGTCGTGCCCTGGAAGAGCAGCGCGCTGCTGTTCGGCACGTCGCTGGCCGTCAGGACGACCGTGTCGCAGCTCACGCGCGCGATGCCAACGCCCTGCAGAATTGCGCCGCCCGCGAACAGGGAGTTCGGGCAGCCGTGTCCGGGCGCGCCGCCGGTCCCGCACGGGCAGGCCGTCGGCGTGCCGAAGCAGTAGTTCGCGATCTCGCTCGTCGGCGTGCCGGGCTGCGCCTCGAACGAGCCGAGGTCGCAGTTCCCGTTGCGCGGGAACGCGCGCTGATCCGTGGGCAGCGGGAGGCCCGCGACCGTGCTGCAGTCGCCGACGTCGATCGCCGGGCTGCAGCCGAGCAGCGCGTGCGTCTCGGTCGGGCCGCCGTTCGGCGCCAGCGGACCGACGAGCGGATCGAGCGGCAGGAAGGGCGTCCCTTGCAGGCACGGATTGCCGAAGAAGCACGTGCCGTCGCTGTCCAGGTTCGGGCCCGCGGGCAGCGGGAAGATCGCTCCGCAGTTGCGCGAGACGCCGCTCAGCAGGCGGTTGTCGAAGAGCAGCGAGCCCTTCACGGCCGGCGGCGAGCCGAGCGCCGGGTCGATGAAGAGTCCCGCGCCGTCGGCGAGACACGAGTTCTGCACCAGCGTGCAGGCGCTGATCTCGAGCGGGCCGGGTCCGGCGACCTGGATCGCCCCGCCCGAACCGGCCGGCGCACGGTTGCCGCTGAACGTGCACAACGTCAGCAGTGCCGGCAGAGGCGACGACGCGAACTGGTACAGGCCGCCGCCTCCCGCTCCGCTGGCCTCGTTGCGCGCGAACGTGCAGCGCGAGACGTCGAGCGTGCCGCCGTTCGACACGCCGCCGCCGAAGAACGCCGCGCGGTTGCTGCGAAACGTCGTGTCGCGCGCGACGAGCGTTCCCCCGCCGCCGACGCTCACGCCTCCGCCCGATTGCGCGCTGTTGTTGTCGAGCACGGCCTGGTCGAGTCCGACCGTCCCGCCTGTGTCCACCGCGACACCGCCGCCGGCGCCGGTCGCGACGTTGCCCAGCAGGAATGCGCTGATGTTCGTGGATCCGGCCGAGCTGACGCCGCCGCCCGACTGCGCCGTCCCGTTGCCGATCGATCCCAGCGCGAAGGTCGCGGTCGAGCCCGCCTCGACGCGCGCATTGCCGCCCTTCTGGCCGGCCGAATTGCCGACGAAGGCGCAGCTCGTGAAGGTGATCTGCGCGCCGCTCTTGGCCAGGATCGCGCCGCCCGAGCCGAGCGGCGATCCGGCCACGCACTGCGCGAACGACCCGCCGGTCGCGACGATCTCGTGGTCGGTTCGGATCCCGCCGCCGCCGCTGCCCGTGCTGCTCGCGGCCTGACAGTCGACGATGTCGACGTTCGCCAGCACGAGCCGGCCGCCCTCGTGCAGGATGCCGCCGCCGCCGAATCCGCCGGCGCGTCCGCCGCGCAGCGTCAGGTCGCGCAGCTCGACCGTCACGTTCGCCGGCAGCCCCGCGACGATCTGCAGCACGCGGTCGGGGCCTCCGCCCGCCGCCAGCGCACTGGCGTCGATCACGGTCGCGGCACCCGCGCCGACCAACGTCAGGCCGGCGGTGTTGAACACGTCCAGGTCGCCCGCGGCGCTCGTCGCGTCCGTCCCGATTCGCGACAGCGGATACGTCGCTGCGCCGAGCAGGATCGTCCACGCGCCGCCGGCGTTCTGGGCGTGCTGGAACGCTGCGCGCAGCGTGCACTGCGGACCCGGCGTCAGCGGATCCGCGTCGCACTGCCCGTCGAGCGGGTCGAAGTCGTCGTCGTCGTACAGGACGTTCGGGACGAGCGTCTGCGCGGGCGCGAGCGCCGCCAGGGTCGGGATGGCGATCAGAGCCGGGACGAAACGGAACGCGGCGCGTGCGAGCATGGCGTGTCCTCCTCCGACGGGATTGGAGTGCCCACGCCGGGGTCGGGTTCCGACGATCGCAGCGGAATGTCCGCGTCGCACCGCCGGCGTCCCATCCGTGGTCTCGCGATCCGTCCGTGGAGCCAGGACGGCTCGCCACCCACGCGCGACTCTAACTCCGTCCGCGACCGCTGTCGTCGCGCGGCGGTCAGTGCAGGATCTTCCGGATCCCCGGATGGTCCGGCGCGTAGCGATCCGCGCGATAGAGCGCGAGCGGCGGCGCCTTGCCTGCGTGCTCGGGCGGATTCAGGTCGCCGCCGAGCGGGTTCAGGTAGTCCCACACGACCTGGCCCGCGGGCGTGACCTCGAAGATGCGGCCGGGCGCGCCCGACGCGACGATCGTGTTGCCCGACGCGAGCCGCCGCGCGCCCGAAATGAACGCCGAATAGAACTCGCCCGGCGCGGCGAAGGTCCAGGCCGGAGCCGCCGGGCCGAAGGCCTTGCCCGCCTCGCCCAGGAATCCGCGCTCGCGATCGAAGGGCGGGACGAGCTCGTCGACCGAGGAGTGATCGCCGCCCGGACGATCGCCGCCGTTGTTGAAGACGACGAGCCGCGCATCCGGGCCCGCGATCCAGTTGGGATCGTGCTGGTAGAAGAGCTTGCGGTCCGCCTCCGTGCCCGCGCCGTGGTTCTTGGGGTTGCCCCAGCGCCACAGGAGGTCGCCGCCCTTGCCGTATCGACCGCCGCGCGAGCTCGCCGCCTCGGCCGTCGTCGTCGAATGGTCGATGACGAAGATCTCGGACAGCTCGGGCGAGCTGAGCACGAGCAGGTCGAGCGCGACGTGGTGGTCGACCGCGTTCGTGTGCATCCAGTCGCCGCTCTTGTCGAGGTCCTTGGATTTCGGCGGCGGCTTCGCCGGCGCATCGTGCGGAGGCGGCGCGTCGCCGCCACCGCCGTAGCCGAGCGCGGCCATCTGCTTCGCGCGCTCCTCCTTCTTCTGGCGCTCCTCCTCGGTCTCCTTGGCCGGCGGCACGAAACCGGCGTTCACGTCGATGCGTCCGGGGTGGTCGACCAGCTTGCCGTGATTCGGCTTCGCGGGATCGACGTCCTGCACGAGGTGGTCCCAGGCGTGCCACTCCCACACGATGTCGCCGCCCTCGGGCAGCTTCGGCTTCACCTCGAAGACGGCGTCGGGCCACAACCCGGCCGCGCCGACGCCGTCGGGGTTGCGGCCGCGCGCGATCGCTTCCTCGCGCGACTTGCGCTCCCAGGCGATGAACAGGACGTTGCCGTTCGGCAGCGGCTCGAGGTCGTGGTGCTGCCAGTGCGTCGCGTCCGCGAAGTCGTAACGCCACAGCACGCTCCCGTCCGGCGCGAGCCGGCGGACGACGCCGCCGATGCCGCCGCCGCGGAACTGCGGATCCTTGTCCTGCCGACCGGCGTGCAGCAGCGTGCCGTCGTCGAGCAGGTAGCACCAACCGCCCGGCGCGAGTCCGGTCTCCCACGTGTGCACGACCTTGCCGGCGAGGTCGACGAGGTGGACCTTCGTCGAGTTCAGCGGCATCACGACCGTGTACCCGGGCGTCGCGCCGGTCGCGTTGACGCGCAGGCCGCGCTCGCCCTTCAGCGCGGCGAACTCGGCCTCCGACATCGCCGAGCGCATGCGCTCGAGCGGGTCCTCGGGCGGATCTCGGGGCGGAGTGTCCGCAGAGGCGGGAGGTGCGTCGCTCGCGGAACTCGCGTCGACGACCTTCGCCGGCGACTTCGTCAGGTCGAGGACGGTCTCCTTCTGCTCATCGTGCGAGCACGCGCTGGCCAGGACGACGAGGGCGAGGAACGAGAACGGGCGTCGATCAGGGGGGGGCATGGCGCGGAGGATGTCATCGCCCGCGCGCGGGCGCCACAGCGCGAGGGACGCCCGCGGTGGTTATCGTTCCCGCCGCCCCGCGTCCGGCTCCGAGGGTGCGCCGATGACGAGCAAGCTCGAGATCCCGATCCATGGCACGGCCGACACGCGGCCGTTCCGGCACCCGGTGACGTTTCTGCGCGAAGCGACCACCGGGCCCGAGCGGCTCGTCGTCGGAAACGCGAGCGACGGTGCCGATCTGCTGAGGCGGCTGGCGTCCGAGCTCGAGCCGCCGTACCTGCTGCTCTACGTGCTGCACACGCCGCGCGGCCCCTCCGAGGAAGGGCGATACGAGAGCGATCCGCACTCGCGCGAGGAGCTCGCGAACTTCCTCGAACGCTACGGGCCCTACCTGGCCGGTGACGCGCGCTTCGACCTGTGGGTCCACTCGCCCGAGAACGCGACGATCGTCTGGGATCGACACGACGTCCTCTACGCCTACGGGCCGCTCGAGCGCTTCGAGCGCGCATTGGTCGAACCCGGTTACGCGCGCGGGGGTGTCGACGTGCCGTCTCCACACGTGCATCACTACCGCCAGGAATACGACGCCGACGCCGACGAGCTGCTCGCGAGTCGAGCGTGGCACCGCACGGATCTACAGCCATCGGACCGGCAGTTCCCGGCCTGACCAACTCGGTCGCGCGAGCGGCGAGAGCGCTCCGACAGGCCACGCGCGAGCCAAGCTCGACCGAACGCAGCTCGCGCCGCGCGCGGTGGGGGGACCCGGTTCACTTCACCGTCGTGTTCGTCCAGCCCGGGATCGCGCGCGTGTCGTAGTCGCCCGAGCGGAACTCGCGCGATCCGAGCACCGCCAGGTGCAGCGGGATCGTCGTCGCCACGCCCTCGATCCGCGCGGCGGAGAGCGTGCGCTCGAGCGTCTCGATCGCCTGCGCGCGCGTTTCGCCGTGCGCGATCACCTTCGCGATCAGCGAGTCGTAGTGCGGCGGGATCTCGTCGCCCGTCTCGACGTGCGTCTCGACGCGCACGCGGCCCGGGCCGCGGTCGGACGGGATCTCGAAGCGCTCGAGCACGCCCGGCGACGGCCGGAAGTCCTGCGACGGGTCCTCCGCGTTCACCCGCACCTCGATGGCGTGTCCGCGCGCGACGACGTCGGCCTGTGTGAACGACAGCGGCCGGTTCGCCGCGATCCCGAGCTGTTCCTTCACGATGTCGATGCCCGTGATCATCTCCGTGACCGGGTGCTCGACCTGCAGGCGCGTGTTCATCTCGAGGAAGTAGAGCTCGCCGCTCGCCGCGCGCAGGAGCTCGATCGTGCCCGCGTTGCGGTAGCCGATCTTGGCGGCCGCGGCCGCGGCGCGCGCGCCCAGCGACTCGCGCTCCGCCGGCGTCAGCGCGGGGCTCGGGCTCTCCTCGACGAGCTTCTGGTGGTTGCGTTGCACCGAGCAGTCGCGCTCGTAGAGGTGCACCGCGTTCCCGTAGCGGTCGCCCAGCACCTGCACCTCGATGTGGCGCCCGCCGGTCAGGTACTTCTCGACGTAGACGGCGCCGTTCCCGAACGCACCGGCCGCTTCGGCCGTGGCTTGCGGGAACGCGGCGCGCACCGCGGCCGCGTCCGCGCACTGGCGCATGCCGCGTCCGCCGCCGCCGGCGTCGGCCTTCAGGATCACGGGGTACCCGGCCGCGTCGGCGGCGCGCACGGCGTCTTCGACGTTCGCGCACGGCCCGTCCGATCCGGGGATCACCGGCATCCCGGCGGCGCGCATCGCGCGTTTCGCCGGCGTTTTCAGGCCCATCTGCTCCATCGAGCGCGGGCTCGGGCCGACGAACGCGATGCCGTGCTGCTCGCACAGCGCGGCGAAGCGCGCGTTCTCGGCCAGGAAGCCCCAGCCCGGGTGCACGGCCGTCGCGCCGGTCTGCAGCGCGGCCTGCACGATGCGCTCGAGCCGCAGATAGCTGTCGCGCGAGGGACCGGGGCCCACGCACACGGTCTCGTCGAACCGGCGCGTCCAGGAGGCGCCCCGGTCGGCCTCGGAATGGACGCCGACGGTCCGGATGCCCAGCTCGCGCGCCGCCCGCGCCACGCGCACGGCGACCTCGCCACGATTCGCCACCAGGAGCGTCCGGAACATGCGCGGCGGAGACTACCAGCCGGTCCGCCGAGCGGCCATGCGGGACGGTAGTCTCTCGGGCCTTGTCGCTGCTCCTCGCACTCGTCCTGACGCTCGCGGCGCCGCGGCAGGAGTCCGTCGACGCCTGGTTCCCGCGCCTCGAGTCCGAGTCCTGGGAGGAGCGCGATCTGGCGCAGCGCCGGCTCGCGGCGGAACTCGGGCCGGCCGACGCGGCGCGCGTGCGCGCGGCCATCGTCGCGGGCGGCGCGGAGACGCGGCTGCGGCTCGCGCACGTGCTGGCGGACGAGGACCGGCTGTTCGGGCTGGCGGCCGGGCTCGCGGTCGACGCGGACGAGGTCGTCGCGCGCGCGGGGCTCACCGCGCTGCGCATCGCGATCGACCGCTTCGAGCCCTACGCGTACTCGCTGCCGATCCCGCGCGAGGACCTGTGGACCGCGCTCGCGGAGCACGACGGCGCGGCCATCGACGCCCGCGCTGTGGGGCGCTACGGACCGGCCGAGCTCGCGGACCTGCTCGCGATCGCGCAACCGGGCTCGCCGCGCATCGTGTTCGACGTGCCGGGCACGACTGCGGCGAGCGCGCGCCGGCCGATCGACGGCGGCGCGTGGCGCGAGCTCGCGCGCGGCGCGGCGCAGGAATCCGGCGGTCGGCTCGTCGGTTTCGGCGTGCGCCGCGAGCCGTCGCCGTACGCCGTGCGCTGGCTCGCGGTCGTCGCGCGCACGGCGGAGGACGCGGACCTGCGCTCGGGTGCGCTGGTCGAGCGCTGGTGCCTCGCGTTCGCGCGAGCGGGCGACGCGCCGGCGCGCGCGCTCGCGGCACGGGCGCTGTGCGCGCACGGGATGCCGGTCGCGGTCGAGTGGATCGCGCGCCGCTTCCGCGAGGATCGCGACGACGCGGCGTTCGAGGGGCTGCTGCTCGCCGCGCGGCGCGGGAACGTGGACGCGGTGCTCCAGGAGCCGTTCGCGCGCGAGCACCTGTGGAGCGAGCTCGAGCGCGCCGCGGGCGATGACGGGCCGCGCGCGGTCGAGTGCGCGGTCGCGCTGGCCGGCGTCGGCCTGCCGCGCAGCGAAGGCCTGCCGCGCGGCGAGATCGATGTCGCGCACGCGGGGAGCTGCGCGCGCGCTGGCCGACCTCGATGCGCGGGATCCGCGCCGCGCGCAGCTCGCGCTCGTCGTGCTCGAGGGCTGGGCCGGAGCGCGCGCGCCGGCGCAGCTCGGTTCGGCGGTGCGCGGACTGCTGACGCGCGCGGAGATCCCGAACGGCCTCCGTTTCCAGGCGTTGCGCGTCGCGGCGCGCCTCGGGATCGTCGAGCCGCTGGCCGGCGATCCGGCGTCGCTCTTGCTCGCGGCGTACGCGTCCGGGCACTTCGACGAGCTGGCGCGGCTCCTGCGCGGCAACCCGTCGTGGCCGCCGGATGCGTGGGCCGAGGACGCGGCGGATCCGGCGCTCGAGGTCGTGCTGCGCGCCGAGGGCGTGCGGATCGCGCTCGTCGACGCCTGGCTCGCGCGCGGCGAGATCGAGGCGGCGGCGCGTCCTCGCACGCGTCGTGTCGAGCGCGCCGCGCGCGACCGGAGCGCGTGCGCGACCTCGCCGGCCGAGCAGCCGCGCTTGCGCGAGGCCGTCGTGCGCGCGGCGAGCGCGCGCGGGCTGTCCGCCGAGGAATCCGGCGCGTGGCTCGTCGCCTGCGGCGTCGCGACGGACTCCGAGCGCCGCGCGCGTCGTGGACTTCACCGCGCGGTTGCCGGCGGCCGAGATCGAATGGCTGGCGCTGGCCGAGTCGTGCGCCGGGCCGACCGGCGCGGGAGCGCGCGCGCGCTCGTCGGCGCGCTGCGCGAGACGAGCCCCGAGGTCGCTCTGGCCGCGGCGCAGCGCGCCCTGCGCGCGATCCGCACGGACCTGGACGACCACGGCGAGCGCGAGTTCCTGCAATCGGTGCGCGGCGCCGTCCGAGCGGAGCGCGGCGGACCGCTCGATCGCGCGTTCCGCTCCGACGCCTGGCCACCCGCGCCCCCGGCGTCCGTCCGCGCCCTGCGCACGCTCGACCGCGACCCGGCGCACGGGCCGCGCTGATCGCGGCGATCCGGAACGGAATTCCGAGGCGGAGCCTTGGGGCGTGCACCGCGACCCGCCGATCAGCATCCTGTGCCGACCATGTCCCTCTTCCGACGTCCCGGCGGAGCCAGCGCTCCGCTCCCGCAGGCCGAGCCCGACGAGTCGCGCAAGGCGCGCCTCGACCGCGAGGAGATCGCGATCGCGCGCGATCCGCGCGGCCCGATCGCGGAACAGTTCCGGCAGCTGCGCAACTCGATCACGGCGCTGAACCCGGAGGGCGCGCCGCGCACGGTCGTGATGACGAGCTCGGTGCGCGGCGAGGGCAAGACGGTCGCCACGATCAACTTGGGGCTCGCGCTGTCGGAGGTCCCGGGCACGCGCGTGCTGCTCGTCGACGCCGACATGCACCACCCGCGGCTCGAGAGCTACCTCGGCCTGCCGCGACGCCAGGGGCTCGTCGAGGTCATCCGCGGCACGTGCCCGGTCGACCGCGCGATCCGCGCGACGAGCGTCGAGGGCGTGTCGGTGCTCGGGCCGGGCGAGCTGCCCCGGAACCCGTCCGAACTGCTCGGCAGCGACCGCGTGAAGGTCGTGCTCGGCGCGTTCAAGCAGCGCTTCAAATACATCCTGATCGACACGCCCGAGGCGGCGAAGGTGAGCGACGCGTCCATGCTCGGCGCGCTGGCCGACGGCATCGTGCTCGTCGTCCGGCTCGGTTCCACGCCGCGCAACCTGGTGGAGGAGACGTACAACCGTCTCGAGGCCCTGGGCGGGAACGTCCTCGGCACCCTCCTGACCGGCGCGGCTCCCGAGTCGGCCGGAAGCTGATCCGCGGCGGCCGCGGTCAGCGTTCGGGGAAGAGCAGCTGCTGCAAGACGCGCAGCACTCCCGCGGCGCGGGTCGGCGGCGGCGTCGCACGCGCGGGCTCGGTGCGGGACCTCTCGACGCTCGTGCTCACGGGGATCGGAGTGTTGGTGCGCGCCGAACGGATCAGCGCCGTCAGGTGCGCGCGTTCCCAGGCCAGCGCGCGCCGGTGGTCGGGGTACGCGCGCTCGCGCCGGCGGAACGCGCGGCCGTGGTGGATCCAGCGATCGTCCGCGCCGCGCTGGACCGGGAAGACGACGTGCAGGAGCTCGTGGAAGACCACGTAGCGCACGAACCAGTCGGGCACTGCCGGCTGGTCGAGCACCGGGTGGATGCGCACGATGTGCCCGTCCGCGTCGTAGCTGCCGAGGCGCAGCGAGCGCCTCGTCCGGCTCGGCGAGCGGCGGCCCCAGCCGATGTGCGGGCGAGTCGGGGCGTCCGGGGAGGACGAACCGGGAGCGCGCTCGCCCGGCGGCGCGAACTCCGCGGCCAGCTCGGTCGCGAGCAGCTCGCGCGCCATCCCGTCGAGATCGTGGTGCGCGCCGCGCGGGACGAGCGCGCGCCGTGCGGCGGTGGGCGGGACGCGGCGCAGGATCTCGGCGATGTAGGCGTCGAGCGCGGCGCACGCGCGCGGTGCGCGCCGGCCCGAGCGGACCCAGCTCGCCAGCGCGCCGTGGACCTCGGGCGGGGCCTCGGCGAAGAGCTTGTGCAGCCGGATCTCGAGCGCCCCGCGCGGCTCGCGCAGAGTGCGCACCGCGACCGGCGTCTTGCGTGAGCGCGGGTAGACGATGACGGGGGACGCGCAGCTCGGCGGCGAGGAACGACCAGTCGTGGCCGCCGCGCGGCGCGCGCGCTGGCGGTGCAGGAACGATCGCGCGCACGGCTTCGGAGGCCATGCGCGCGAGGGTAGCGGATCCAGGGCTGCGTGGCAGCGCGGGACGGCGGAAGAGAACTGGAAGAGAATCCCAGAAGTGTTGGTGGTTCGAGCGCGAGCGAACGCCGCTCCGAACGCTCGAACGCGAATGCGCCCGGGGTCGTCGGTCAGGGTGTAGATCTCGAAGTGTCGTCCCGCCCTCGTCGACGTTCACGCGCGTCTCGAGTTGCGCGCGTCGCGCGCCCTAAAGGAACGGGTTCGCCTCGGAACCGCCCTGGACGCACGCGCTCGGATGTAGCTGCCCGGCGTGACGTTCGAGATCTGAACTTCTCCGTCGCTCGACGTGCGCGTCGAGTACTGGCGCGGCACGTCGCCGTCGGCGATGCGCAGCTCGACGGTTCCGCCCACGAGCGGCTTGCCGGACGCGTCGTAGAGCGTCCCGCGCACCGCCCCGCCGCGGCCGAGCTTGATGTCGCCCACCGGCGTGTCGACGCCCTCCGTGACGCGCAGGTCGCGGCGCATGAACCCCGTGTAGCCCGAGGCGAACACGTTGATCTGGTAGACCTCGGGCGTGAGGCCCGTGATCGTGAAGCGGCCGTCGGCGCCCGTGCGCGTCTCCGCGGACGTCGCGTTCGTCGGGTAGGTGATGCCGATCGCCTGCGTGAAGGCGTCGTCGCTCCAGTCGTTGTCGTGCGTCGAGACCTTCGCGCGCGCGACGGGCTTGCCGTCGGAGTCGACGACGCGGCCCGACAGGCTGCCGCCCCGGCCGAGCTGGACCTGGATGCCGGACACGGACTGCCCGGGCTCGACCGTGAAGTTCCGCGAGAAACCCGGAGCCAGCCCCGGGGCCCACGCCTCGACGACGAAGTCGCCTTGCGGCACGCCGGGGATGGAGAACTCGCCGTCCGGGTGCTGCTGCGGGAAGGTCTTCTCGCTGTACGGCGCGCTGGGCGTGCCCGGGCCGTAGTGGACGCGCATGCGCACGGTGAAGGCGGTGACCGGCTTGCCGGTGCCCAGCTCCGTGACGCGGCCGCTGACCGTCGCCTCGGGCGCCATCTCGATCACGTGGTTGCTCGTGTTCGTCGAGACGCGGTTGCCGGCGCCGCCGCGCGTCACCATCCGCCAGCCCTTGGCGTTGGCGATCAGGTTGTAGTCGCCGCCCGCGAGCGTATCGAGGCAGAAGTCCCCGTTGTCGTTCGTCGTCGTCTGCGCGCGGCCGGTCTGGTTCAGGCTCGAGACGCCGATCGCGATCACGAGCGCGTTCGGCACGCCGACGTTGCCGGGTCCCACGACGCGACCGCAGATGCCCTCGGCGATCTTGAGCGTGAGGTCGCGGACGACGGCCTCTTCCTTGTCGAACGTGAGCGTGCTGACGGTCATCGTCGCGTAGCCCGGCGCGGTCGCCTGCAGGTAGCGCGGGCCGGACGGCACGTTCTTGAAGCGGTAGGCGCCCTCGGCGTCGCTCGTGACCGTGATGCGGTCGGGGGCGACGATGCCCAGGCCCTGGTAGTTGAAGCCCTCGAGGTGCAGCTGCGCGCCCTGCACGAAGTCGCCGGCCTCGTTGCGCACGCGGCCCGAGAGCGTGGCCCCGGGCGTCAGCGTGATCGGCGGCATCTCCCACGAGCCCGTCTCGCCGACCGGGATCGACGCCTCTTCCTTCCGCGAGTACTCGGGGTGCGAGAGGATCAGCGTGTAGCGATCACGCGGCTGGATCGCGGCGAACGTGTAGCGACCCTCGGCGTCGGTCCGCGCGCGCGGCTCCTTGGTGAGGTCGGGCAGCGGATCGTTGACGAAGAACATCTCCGAGGCGTTCAGCGTGCTGAGGATCACCTCGGCGCCCACGATCGGCGCGCCCTGCGGGTTGCGCACGACGCCCGTCAGGGCCGATGGCGGCGAGGACGAGGACGAGGACGAGGAGAGGTCGCATGGGATTCGAGGACTCCGGTCGCACGCCCCGAGGACGTTCGAGCGTCCGCCGGAGGGGCTCGGGAGAGTGTTCGGTCGACGGCCGCGTCCGGGTGGAGCGGCCTTGTCCCCGAGGGACGCGCGGGCCGCGTCCGGCTTCCCGGGAAGGGTGGATGGTAGCCCTGGCGCGCGGAAAAGTCGTCCGCACCCGGCTCGCCCGGCCGGTCGGGGTTCAGGCCTTGGAAGCCGCCGTGGGCACGCTCTCGAGGTCGTCGACGACGGCCGGACCCGGCCAGAAGGACTCCACGTAGATCAGCTGTCCGACGAAGTACGCGAACAGGACCAGCTCGAGGTCGATGCGCCGGTAGACCTCGATCGTCGAGGCCTTCCCGAGGCCGACGGGGGTGATCCGGGCCAGCTCGCCCGTCTTCGGGGCGTGGACGCGCCAACCGCGGCGGAAACCGGGCACCGGCAGCATCCGCAGGGACTTGTTGGGGGTCGAGAGCGCGATCTCGCGGCCGAGGAAGCTCGAGCGCAGGGAGGACCCGAGCCACTCGCGGCCCTCGGTCCAGATCGAGAACTGGCTGCGCAGGAGGCCCGGATCGCGGCGGTAGGTCAGGACCTCGCCTTTCTCCGGCCGCCACGTCGCGCGGACGGTCAGGCCCCAGCGGTTGCGCTCCGTGTGGAGCGTCCCCACGCGACCGTTCGCGTCGAGGATCTCGTGGCGCACGGCGAAGAGCCCCGAGGGACGCGTGCGGTAGGTGGCGATCGGTTCGGACATGCCGGGCGGTCGGTTCGGCCGCGGCTCACCCTGTCGGCAGGCGGGCCTCGGGCGCTTCAGCAGGCGGAAAAGTCTCACCGTTCGGCCGGGAAAGCGCAACGTCCAGCCGCGCGGAGCGGCCCTTCCCGACCCCGGTCACAGCGCGCGCAGGGCCGCCGCGGACTCGGCCACGAGCTCGACCGCGCGCTCGATCTCGGCCGCCGTCGTCGTGCGGCCGAGCGAGAAGCGCAGCGCGCCCTGCACCTGCGCCTCGGGCAGCCCCATCGCGACCAGCACGTGCGAGGGCCGCCGGGCCGCGGCGTGGCAGGCGGATCCGGCCGAGGCGCACAGGCCCTCGGCCCCGAGCGCCGCGAGCAGCGATTCCGCGTCGACCCCCGGGAGGGCGACGTTCGCGGTGTTCGGCAGGCGCGTCGCGCCGCGCGCGTGCACGACCGTGCCCGGGATCGCGGTGGCGAGCGCCGACTCGAAGCGGTCGCGCAGCGCGCGCACGCGCTCGAGCTCGCCGCCCGCGAGCGCCGCGCGGGCCGACGACGCCGCGCGCGCGAAGCCGGCGATGCCGGGCACGTTCTCGGTGCCCGCGCGACGGCGGCCTTCCTGGGGGCCGCCGCGCAAGAGCGGCTCGAAATCCCGGCCGTCGCGCGAGAACAGGGCGCCGACGCCTTTCGGTCCGTGCAGCTTGTGCGCCGAGAGCGACGCGAAGTCCGCGCTCGCGGCGCGCAGGTCGAGCGGCACCTTGCCCAGGCTCTGCACCGCGTCGAGGTGGAGCAGGGCGCCGGCCGCGCGACAGGCCTCGCCCACGCCCGCGAGCTCGAAGATCGCGCCGGTCTCGTTGTTCGCGGTCTGCAGGGTCACCAGCGCCACGGACGCGTCGATCGCCGCGAAGAGCGCCGCGCGGTCGAGCCGGCCCTCGCGATCGACGCCCACGCGCACCACGGAGTACCCGCTGCGCTCGAGCTCGGCGAGCGGTTCGAGCGTCGCCGAATGTTCGACGGCGGACGTCACGATGGCGCGCCGGTCGGCCCGCGCCGCGAGCGCCGCGCGGATCGCTGTGTTCGTCGATTCCCGTGCCCGAGGTGAAGGTGATCTCGCCCGCGCGCGCGCCAGCCGAGCCCGCGACCTCGGCGCGCGCCGCCTCGACCAGATCGCGGGCCTCCTCGCCCGCCGGGTGCGCGCTGCTCGGGTTGCCGGCGCGCGCGCCGAGCCACGGCAGCATGGCCTCCAGGACCTCTCCCAGGACCGGCGTCGTGGCGTTGTGGTCGAGGTAGAGGATGGGGGCGAGGTTCCGCGGCGCGGTCGACTACTGGTAGAGGGCGCTCAGGTGCTCCGGCAGGCGCTCGCCGGTCGTCGCGCACGGTTCGCAGAAGTTGTTGTCGAAGCGCGGCGCCTGCAGGCAGTGGCGGCACTCGCCGATCTTGTGCAGCGCCTGCGCGACCTTCTTGCGCTGCTCCTCGATGGCGGCCATCCGCAGCGCGAGCAGGCGGTCCTGCTCCTCGAGGGCCTGCTTCACCCGCGCGAAGAACTGCTCGCGCGGCTCGTCGGCGGCGCGCGCCGAGAGGAGGTCGCGGATCCGCTCGAGGTGGAGTCCCAGCTCCTGCAGGTCGCGGATCATCTGAACCCGGTTGATGTCCGTCCGCCGGTAGTACCGGAAGCCGCCCTGGCTGCGCGACGCGGGGGCGAGGAGGCCGAGCTCCTCGTAGTACCGCAGCGTCCGGAGGTTCGTGTCGGCGAGGCGAGCGAAGTCGCCGATCTTCAGGAGTTCGGGGTTCTGGTGCATGGCGGGCGCGTCGGACATCGGAAACGGGGGCCGGGGAATCGGCAGCGAGTACGACGGATCGATCTTACGTGAGGTTCCGCCCGTGGCGATACGTCGACCCTGGGGGGCGCTACATTGACCGGACTCATGCAGACCGAACCCGAGCTCGCCGCGTCCGCCGATCTGGAACCCATCACCCATCTGGCGGCGCGCCTCGGCATCCCGGCCGAGTCCGTGTTCGCGCACGGACCGACCAAGGCCAAGGTCGACCACCGTCTGGGCGATCAACCCCGCCCGGCCGGCGCGCCGCGGCCGCGCTCCGTGCTCGTCACCGCGGTCTCGCCGACACCCGCGGGCGAGGGCAAGACGCTCCACACGATCGGGCTGTCGCTCTCGCTGAACCGGCTGGGCCGGAAGGCCGCCTGCGCTGTGCGACAGCCGTCCATGGGGCCGGTGTTCGGCGTCAAGGGCGGCGCGGCCGGCGGCGGCCGGACGCAGATCGTGCCCATGGAGGACTTCAACCTCCACCTGACCGGGGACATGCACGCGGTCGGCGCGGCGCACAACCTGGCGGCGGCGGCGCTGGACACGTCGCTCCTGCTCGACAACCCGCTGGGCGTCGATCCGGCGCGCATCACGTGGAAGCGCGTCGTCGACGTGAACGACCGCGCGCTGCGGCAGGTCGAGGTCGGGCTCGGCGGCGCGCTGAACGGCGTGCCGCGCACGAGCGGGTTCGAGATCACGCCCGCGTCCGAGGTCATGGCCGTGCTCGGTCTCGCGACCGGCTGGGCCGACCTGCGCGCGCGGCTCGGGCGCATCGTCGTCGCCGGGGACAAGTCCGGGAAGGCGATCACGTGCGAGGCCCTGGGCGTCGCCGGCGCGATGGCCGCGATCCTGCGCGAGACGCTGCACCCGACGCTCATGCAGACCAGCGAGTGCACGCCGGCGTTCGTCCACGCCGGGCCGTTCGCGAACATCGCGCACGGGAACTCGTCGATCGTGGCGGACCGCGTCGCGGCGCGCTTCTGCGACTGGGTCGTGACCGAGGCCGGCTTCGGCGCCGACATGGGCGCGGTGAAGTACTTCGACGTGAAGTGCCGCGCGTCGGGGAAGTCGCCCGACGCGGCCGTGCTCGTCGCGACCGTGCGCGCACTCAAGGTCCACTCGGGCAAGTTCAAGGTGAAGCCCGGCACGCCGCTGCCCAAGGAGCTGTCGAACGAGGACCTCGACGCGCTCGCGGCGGGCTGCTCGAACCTCACGGCGCAGGTCCAGAACGTGCTCGCGTTCGGCGTACCCGTCGTCGTCGCGATCAACCGCTTCCCGACGGACACGCAGGCCGAGATCGAGCTCGTGCGCGAGTGCGCGCTGGCGGCCGGTGCCTCGGCCGCGAAGGAGAGCCACCTCTTCGCGCGCGGCGGCGAGGGCGGGCTCGAACTGGCCGAGGCCGTCGTGGCCGCCGCCGAATCCGGTCGCGCGAACTACCGCCCGCTCTACGCGCTCGAGGCGTCGATCGAGTCGAAGATCGAAACGCTCGCGACGCGCATCCACGGCGCGGCGCGCGTCGAGTACGCGGACGCGGCCCGCGCGGGGATCGCCGAGCTCACGGCGCAGGGCTTCGGCAAGCTGCCGATCTGCATCGCGAAGACGCAGTACAGCCTGTCGCACGACGCCGCGCTGGTCGGCCGGCCCAGCGGCTACTCGTTCCCCGTCCGCGCCGTGCGCGTCGCGGCCGGTGCCGGGTTCGTCGTCGTCTACGCGGGCGACATCGCCACGATGCCGGGCCTCGGACGGACGCCGGGCTTCCTCAAGGTCGACTTGGACGCGCAGGGCCGCATCCACGGCCTTTTCTGAGCGCCGGGTCCGGCGTTCGAGCCGGCGGATTCCCTTCGAAGGAACGGCGCGATGGCGTATAGGTGCGCGCCCGCGGCCTGCCCGCGGACACATCCGAGCCAAGAACCATGATCGCCTTCCTCACGTTCGACCCGCTGTACTGGCTGCTCGTCGGCCCGACGTTCCTCCTGGCCATCTGGGCCTCGTTCAAGGTCAAGAGCACGTTCCACCGCTATGCCGAGGTCGGCGTGCGCACCGGCATGACCGGCGCCGAGGCCGCGATGGCCGTCGCCCGCGCGGGCGGCGCGAACGACGTGACCGTCGAGCGCCACGAGGGCTTCCTCTCCGACCACTACGACCCGCGCTCGAAGACGCTGCGGCTGTCCCCGGACGTGTACGACGGCCGTTCGATCTCGTCGATCGCCGTCGCCGCGCACGAGGCCGGACACTCGATCCAGCACGCGCAGGGCTACGCGCTCCTGAACTTCCGCTCGCAGATGGTGCCGGTCACGAACATCGGGTCCATGGCCTGGGTGTGGGTGTTCATCGCCGGCCAGTTCATGCAGCAACCGATGCTCGTCAACGTCGGCATCCTCCTGTTCGGCATCACCGTCGTCTTCCAGCTCGTCACTCTGCCGGTCGAGTTCGACGCCAGCGCGCGCGCCAAGGCCGTGCTCGCCTCGAGCGGCATCGTCTCGACGCAGGAGGAGGCCGTGGGGGTCAGCAAGGTCCTCGGGGCCGCCGCGATGACCTACGTGGCCGGCGCGCTGAGCTCGATCATGACGCTCGTCTACCTCCTGATGCGCCGGCGCGACTGAGCCCGCGCCCGCCGCCACCTTCGCCTCGGAAATCACGGGTTCCGCCTCGCGGAACCCGTGATCTTCGATGAGGATCCAGACTGCGGCATCGCTCGATGCCGCGGCGAGGCTCGCCCCCGGCCTCGGATCTCGACACGGCTCGCTGGGATCTCGAATCCACCCGGCCCCCATGTCCTTCCTGCGAGCACGCGTCGCGAGCGCGTCGTTCCTGTGCCTCGCGGCCGCATCCGCGAGCGCACGGCAGTCCGCCGTGTCCATCGAGATGGAGTTGGAGCCCAACGGGACCAAGCTCGAGGCCAACGCCGTGTTCTGCCTCGCGCCCGGCTCGCGCATCGAGGGCACCACGACGGGGACGGGAACCCTCCCGCTCGACACGTCGATCACCAGCGCCGACACGTTCCACGTCCAGATCTGTCCGCTGCCCGCCGGGATCTGGAAGCACCGACTCGTCCTGACGACCGCGGGAGCGGACGAGCACACGATCTCGATCCGCGGCTTGGGCGTGAACGGACCGCCGTCGTCGCCGACGATCGCGCTCGGCACGGACGTGGCGCTGCAGGTGTCCGTCGGCGGCAACGGCCAGCCCAACTACGTGCAGTGGTACGGCTTCGGGCGCGGCGAGGAGCTCTTCGTGCGCGTGACCGGCACGGCCAACACGCTCGCGCCCTACCAGGTCGAGCTCGTGTCCGTCCCCGTCGCCGAGACCGTGCTGCCGGGAGCGCAGCGCTCGGGCCCGATCGTGATCACGACCGCGGGTCAGGGGCACAACACGGACACCGAGCTCTTCGTCTTCGACGGGAATCGCAGCGCGGTTCCCGGATTCCGCAACGACGACGAGCCCGGCGGCGCGACGAACCAGTCGCGGCTCTCGCGCGGGTTTCCGGCCGGACCGTTCTACCTGGCGATCTCGCGGTTCAACCTGGCGGATTCGGGCCTGAGCGGACTCGACGACGCCTACCAACTCGCGCCGGTCCTCGACTTCGGCGATGCCGTGCTCTCGTGGAGTCCGTCGGGCAGTCCGAACGTCTCGTTCGCCGTCACGGATGCGCTGGGCACGACGACGATCCCGGCCTATCTCGCGCCCGAGCCGTTCGACGTCGCGTGGTACCGCTTCACCGTGATCGACCCGCCGCCGCCGGTGACGGCGGTCTGTTTCGGGGACGGCAGCGGGACGCCGTGTCCGTGCGGGAACTCGGGCGCGGCCGGGCGCGGCTGCGCCAACTCGGTCGACGCCGCCGGCGGGCTTCTCGCCGCGACGGGGCTCGCGAGCGTGTCGAGCGACAGCTTCCTCGTGGCGGGCAGCGGGATGCCCGTGTCCTCCGCGCTGTACTTCCAGGGCACGAGCCTGATCGCGGGAGGCAGCGGACAGGCGTTCGGCGACGGTCTGCGCTGTGCCGGCGGCACCGTTGTGCGCCTCGAGACGAAGACGAACTTCGGCGGCGGGTCGCAGTATCCCGCCGTCGGCGATCCTCCGATCTCCGTCCGCGGCCTGATCCCGCTCCTCGGCGGCGCGCGCGTCTACCAGGTCTGGTACCGCAACTCCGCGCCGGGCTTCTGCACGCCGGCGTTCTACAACCTGACGAACGCGATCGCGGCGACGTGGATCCCCTGATTGCGCGTGAAGAAGTCGAGCCTGCGCGTTCCCAGACTCCAGTGGCGCTGCTCCGCGGCGCATCGCCTGTGAGCCCTTCACAGGCTCGCCCGCGCGCGCCTCAGCGTCCCGTGGCCGACCGGCAGCGCTCCAGCGCGTTCGCAGCCGCTCGCGTGGCAGCGTGCTCCGCGCCGAGGATGCGGGCGAGGTTCTCGCGCGCAAGTTCGAGCTCCGGGATCGCCTCAGCGCAGCGGCCCATCGCCTCGAGCAGCGAACCCAGGACGCGCACGTAGAACCAGCGCTCGTAGCGGTCCGGCCCGAGGTTCTCCGCCGCCGCGTTGATCACCTCGCGCAGCATCACGAGCGATTCCTCGAACCGTTCCTCCTGGCCGATCGTCCAGGCCAGGTTGTACTGCTGACCGATCGTGCGCTCGTCCTTGGGCCCGTACTGCGCGAGCATGCGCGCGAGCACCTCGCGGTGGAGCTCCTCGCCCTCCGCGAGCCGGCCGCGACCAGCGAGGAGCGTGGCCAGGTTCGCCTCGGCGGTCAAAGTCCGCGTGTTGTCCGGGCCGAAGTGCTCGTGCAGGATCGCGACGACGCGCTCGTACAGCGCCTGCGCATCGTCGAACTGCCTGGCGCGCTTCAGGGCGAGCGCGAGGTCGTTCATGCGCGCGATCGAGTCGGGGTGTTCCTCGCCCTGGACGGTGATGCCGATCTCGAGCGCCTCGCGCATCAGGGGCAGAGCGCGCTCGAGGTCGCCCATCCCGACCAGCGTGCCGGCGAGGTTCGCTGTCGCCGCGAGCGTGGTCGGATGCCGCGGGCCGTGGATGTCGAGTGCGGCCGCGTGCGCCGCCTCCTCGATCCCGCGCGCCTCCTCGAAGCGTCCCAGACCCGACAGAAGGCCGCCGAGCGCCAACTGGTAGGACACGGTCTCCGGCGACGGCCGGTCCCCGCGATCCGCGAGCGCGCGCATCAGCAGAGCTTCGGCCTCCGCGGTGCGACCGGCGCGGAGCGCCAGCGTGCCCAGGCTGCCCGCGAGCTCCGGGACCAGCACGTTCCCGGGATCCGCCGCCGCCGCGAGCCCGTCGAACGCCGCCCGCAGATGCTCCTCCGCCTCGCCGAGATCGCGATCGCGCGCGACGAGGACCTGTCCCAGCACGCCGCGCGTCTCGAGGATGCGCGTCTCCATCCGCGCCGGGTAGAGCGACAGCGCACCGCGCAGCTCGCGCTCCGCTTCCGGCATCCGGCCCAGGCGCGCATACGTCCGTCCGACGGTCGACCGCACTTCGGCTTCGACGTCGGGCAGGCCCGCGAGCCGCCCGGGAAGCTCCGCGCAGGCGCGGTCCAGCACCGTGACGAGCCGTGCGTCGCGGCCTTCGGCCTCGGGGGCGGCACGCTCGAGGAGGTCGCGGTACCACTCCGACGCGCGGCTCTCGCGCTCGAGCGCGGCCAGCGCGGCGACACGCGCGGCCTCCTCGTCCGCGAGGCTCTCGCGCGCGATGTCGCGCTGGTCTGCGGCCTCGACGGCTTGCCAGGCCGTCCCGGCGAGGCCGAGCAGGAGCGCCCCGAACGCGCAGGCCGCGCCGGTCACGACGAGTCGGTTGCGTCGCGCGAACTTCGACAACCGATAGCTCGTGCTGGGCGGTCGGGCCACGATCGGGCGGTCGTCGAGGTGGCGGCGCAGGTCTGCGGCCAGCGCGGCGGCGGACTCGTACCGGCGCGCCGGAGCCTTCTCGAGCGCCTTCGAGAAGATCGTTTCGAGGTCTCCGCGCAGGACGCGATTCACGCGCGAGATCGGCGTCGGTTCCTCGTCGCGGACGATGCGCACGGCTTCCAGCAGCGGCCGGCCCGCGACCTCGAGCGGCAGGCGGCCGCACAGGAGCTCGTACCCCACGACGCCGATCGCATAGACGTCGCTGCGCGCGTCGATCGCGTCCGGATCGCCTCCGGCCTGCTCCGGACTCATGTAGGCCAGCGTGCCCAGGACCTGTCCGGCGTCCGTGCGCGCCGACGTGGCGCGCACGTCGGAATCCGTCGCGCGCGCGATCCCGAAATCGAGGACCTTGATGCGGCCGCGCGGCTGGGAGGTGTCGACCAGGATGTTCGTCGGCTTCACGTCGCGGTGGACGATGCCGCGCCGGTGCGCGTGCTCGAGCGCGTCGCACAGCTGCGTCAGGAGCTCGACGCGCGCGCGCGTTCCCAGGCCGGCGTTCTCGACGTGCGCGCGCAAGTCCGGCCCGTCGACGAACTCCATGGCGATGTAGGGCTGAGGACCGCTGCCCCAGTCCGTCGTCCCGGCCTCGAAAACCTGCGCGATCCCGGGATGCTGCAACCGTCCGAGGAGTTCGGCCTCGCGCTCGAATCGCTGCAGCGCGTGCCCGCTCACCGCGCCCGGCCGCAAGACCTTGAGCGCCACGCGCCGTCGCGGGCGGTCCTGCTCGGCCAGGTAGACGACGCCCATCCCGCCGGCGCCGAGTTCGCGCACGATGCGGAACGACCCGATTCGTCCCGGGATCGCGGACGTCTGCGTCGGGTCGAGCCGCTGCCACGGCGGGGTCGCGAGGAATCGCGACGACTCGTCGCAGGCGCGCAGGAGCGAGGCCAGCTCCTCCAGGAGTTCCGGGTCGTCGCCGGCGACCTGGACGAGCCACGCGCCACGCTCCTCGGGCGGGATGGCGCCGCCGGCCTCGAACAAGCGCTCGAGGCGCTGCTCGCGCTCGGGCGTGTTCACGGCCCGCCGCCGCGCGAGAGTTCGCGGTAGAGCCAGCTGCGCGCGAGGCGCCACTCAGACTTGACCGTGGACGTGGAGACCTCGAGCAGTACCGCCGTCTCCTCCTGCGACAGACCGGCGAAGTACAAGAACTCGACGACGCGCGCGCGGCGCGGCTGCGTCACTGCGAGCCGCGTCAACGCGTCGTCCAAGGCGATCAAGTCGACGTCCGACGCGCCGTTCGCGGCCGTGCGATCCGCGGCCGGCTGTGGATCCGACTCGGTGCGCCGCGGGCCGGAACCGTTGCGGCGCGCTCGCTCGACGAGGATGCGCCGCATCGCCTGCGCTGCGGACGCGAAGAAGTGCGCGCGTCCGCTCCATCCGGGATCGGCCGAACCGACGATGCGCAGGTACGCCTCGTGGACCAGGGCGGTCGGCTGCAGCGTGAGGCCGGGGGACTCGCGCGCCAGCTGCCGTTCGGCCGCGACCCGGAGCTCCTCGTAGAGTGCGGGCAGCAGGTCCGCTCCGGCCTGTTGCGGCGGATCCGGAACCGCGCCGGCGTGTCGCCGTGAGTCTCGCGGATCGCTCGTTTCCGACATGGGGGGGCGGCCCGCGGCGTGGGCGCGGGGCCGCGATCCAAGGTAGCGGTCCGGGTCCGCCGAGGGGAATTCGACGGAATTCCCTGACCCGCGCGCAGCTCCCGATCGCGGGTGGGGATGGCGGCACCGACCGGGATCGTCCGGCAGCCGCAGGAGTCCCTCATGCAAGCTGGCACCGCGTCCTTCCTCTTCGCCGTCCTCTCCCTCGCAGCGCCGATCCAGGCGGCGCAGGAACCCGTCGCCGCGCCGTCCGAGCGCGCGCGCGTCGAAACCTGGCACGAGACAGCGCTCGTGGGCGTGAAGTTCCGCGAGGGACTGCACGTCCGGCTGCGGGCCGGCGCTCTCTCCGACGAGGCCACGGGCGCGCTCGACGGCGCGCTCGAGGTGCTCGCCGGTCCGGCGCGCGGCGTGTGGCATCGCACGCACGGTCTCGCCGAGGCGGACCTCGATCGCCGGCGCGAGGAGGCGCGCGAGCGCACGGGTCGATTCCTGCCCGACCTGAACCTGCACTTCCGCCTCGTGCTCGAACCCGGAGTCGACGCGGCGCGCGCGATCGACGCGCTGAACGCTCTCGAGTGCGTCGAGAGCGCGTGGCCCGTCGCGCGTCCCATGCCGCCGCCGAGCGTGCCGGACTTCACGCACCTGCAGGGCTACCTCGGCGCCGCTCCGCAGGGGATGGGCGTGCGCGCGTCGTGGCCGCGGCCGGCTGCGCAGGGACGCAACGTCCGCATCGTCGACATCGAGTACGCCTACGAGCCGAGCCACGTCGACCTGCCGCCGATCCTGCTCGTGAACACGCCGAGCAACTACTTCTACGGCACGGACCACGGCACGGCGGTCCTCGGGCAGCTCTTCGCGCGGCCCGACGGCGAGGGCACGACCGGGATGGCCTACGGAGCGCAGGCCGTCTTCTCGCCCGCGTCGAGCTCCGCGTTCGGGCCGCCGGGCTTCGACTTCAACCCGGCGCGCGCGATCACGGACGCGCTCGTGCATCTCTCGATCGGCGACGTGTACCTGCTCGAGCAGCAGACGGCGGGGCCGAACTACAACCCGCCGCCGTGCTGCGCGTCGAACTCGTGTGCGCCGGGTACGGATTGCCAGGCCGGCCTCGTGCCGATGGAGTGGGACCTCGCGGTCTACGACGCGACGCGCTTCGTCGTCGGTCTCGGGATGCATGTCGTCGCTGCGGCCGGCAACGGCAGCGAGAACCTGAGTGCAGCGATCTACACCGGCTATCCCGGTCACGCCCACGCGCCGTTCCTGCCGGCGAACGACTCCGGCGCGTTGATCGTCGGCGCGGGTGCCTCGCCGGCCGGATCCACGGTGGACCGTTCGCGCCTCTCGTACTCGAACTACGGCGCGACCGTGGATCTGCAGGGCTGGGGCGAGAACGTGGCCACGACGGGCTGGATCCCGGGCTTTGCGGGTCTCCACGGTGCGCCTGGGGGGCCCGACGCCTACATGTCGAACTTCAGCGGCACCTCGTCTGCTTCGCCCTTCGTCGCGGCGGCGGTCGCGATCCTGGCCTCGACGTTCGAGGCGCAGACCGACTGGCCGATCGATCCGGCGACGATGCGCGACACGCTGCGCACGACGGGCAGTGTCCAGACGAGCGGGGTGTTCCCGGCGTCGCAGAACATCGGCCCGCGTCCGAACCTCCCGGCCGCGCTGGCCCGCCTCCAGCTGTGGCGCTTCGGCGACGACGACTCGTGGCAGGGCGGTTCGCTGGGCGGCCCGTCACCGCGCCGCGATGCAGCGATGACGTACGACTCAGCGCGTGGTCGCGTCGTGCTGTTCGGCGGCGATGGCGGCGGGTTCGACATGGCGGACCTGTGGTTCCTCGCGAAGGACACGCTGACCGGGCAGCACGCATGGACGTCGTCGCCGACCGCGGGACCGAGTCCGCGTTCGGGCGCGGCGATGGCCTACGACGAGAAGCGCGACCGCTACGTGCTCTTCGGCGGTTCGACCTTCGGAATCCAGAACGGCGAGACGTGGGAGTTCGATCCCAAGCTCCAGGTCTGGTCGCTCGTCGGCTTCGGCCTGGCGCGCTCCGGACACGCACTCGCCTACGATCCGATCCGCGAGCGCACGCTGCTCGTCGGCGGCAACTGCGGATCGTCGTGCGGCGACACGTGGGAGTGGGACGGCTCGAACTGGCAGCTCTTTCCGGGGCCGTTCCCGAGCGGCTTCATCCGTCCCGCGCTGGCGTGGGACTCCGACCGGTCGCGCATGGTCTTCTTCGGTGGCCACGACCCGCTCAACTTCCAGGACACGAACGTGATCGCGGAGCGCGTCGGCACGACGTGGCTCGTGCTCGGCCCGGCTTCCGGTCCGAGCCCGCGGTCAGGCGCCGGCCTGGCCTACGACACGAGCCGCCGACGCTGCGTCCTCTTCGGCGGCATTCAGTCGGGATCCGCCCAGCCCCTGTCGGACACGTGGGAGTGGAACGGATCGGCGTGGCACCAGGACACGACCTCGTTCCCGTTCTTCGCGCGCGCTCGCCACGGGCTCGCCTACGACCAGTCGGTCGGCCGCCTCCTCGGGTTCGGCGGCGACGGTCCGGGTCTCCTCGTCAGCGACACCACGCTGATCCGGGATCGCTACCACACGCTCTCGGCGGCCTACTGCTTCGGCGACGGATCCGGAGCGGCCTGTCCGTGCGGGAACACGAGTTCGGTCTTCGCCGGCGCGGGCTGCACGAACTCGCTCGGCAAGGGCGGCAAGCTGCGCTCCCAGGGGCAGGCCTCGCTGTTCCACCCGGGAGCGAGCCCGATCCTCATCGGGTCGGATATGCCGAACTCCGCGGCGCTCTACTACCAGGGCACGGCACAGCAGAGCGGCGGTTTCGGGGCCGTGTTCGGCGACGGGCTGCGCTGCGTCGCGGGTTCCATCGTGCGCCTCGGCACGCAGGCGAACGCCGGCAACGGGTCCGTCTATCCGAACTTCGGCCTCGGAGACTTGCCGATCGCGCAGAAGGGGCTCGTCACGATGCCCGGCATCCGCACCTACCAGGTCTGGTACCGCAACCCGGCGCCGTTCTGCACGAGTTCGACGTTCAACTTGTCGAACGGTCTGCAGGTCGTCTGGGGGCTCTAGGCCAGGCGCCCGACCGGACGAGCGGCGATCGGGCTGCTCTCGCGGGGATGCGCGCGGCGACGAAGCGTCAGCGTGCATCCCCGTGGCGTTTCCACTCAGCGGCCACGCAGCGCGCCGCGAGCGCGTGGCCGGCTGCGTTCCAATGCCCGTCGGAGAGGTGCAGCGCGGTCGCAGGCGTCGCCGCGTCGTGGAAGGCGGCTGTCAGGTCGAGCGGATCGAGGCCGCGCGCGCGCAACTCGGCGAGAGCGCGCGCGTCGGACTCAGGCGTCTGCGAGGGGATCGCGACGCACAGGAATCGAGCGCCGTGCGCGCGCGCGGTCGCCTGGAGGTCCGCAGCGATCCGGCCGAAGAGCGGCAGACCGTCGCGATTCGACCTTTCCGGCGCGAGCTCGTGCGCGAGACGGCGCGCGTCGAGGGGGGCGCACAGGAATTCGGCCAGGTAGCTCGCGTCGCGCAGGCGCTCGAGCGCGGACGGTTCGGGATCGTGCTCGATGCGCTGATCGCTGAAGTACTCGAACCACGGTTTCGCGTGTCCGTAGCGGCGCGCGTAGCGCACGTCCTCGACGTCGTTCGACAGGCAGGCGAACCAAACGACGATGTCGGGCGCGTACTCCGCGGCGACGGATTCGAGCAGCAACAGCTCCTGGTCGGGCCCGTACGCGGTGACGCCCAGGTTCCAGGCTTCCAGGCCCGGGACTTCGCGTTCGAGCGCCTCGGACACGCGCAGCCCGTCGTCGACGCCGACCCCGAAAACGTAGGAATCGCCGAGCAACAGTGCGCGCTGCGTGCCCGGCGGCTTCGCGATCTCGCGCGGCCTGTCGCGCCAGCCGAGTGCGTTCGTGTGCGCCGCGAGGTGCTCGCCCCACAGCGCGCCGCGCTTCTCGATGTTCGCCAGCGGGCGCCATCCGAGCTTCGAGTCGAGCGCGAGCCCGCGCTCCCGTCCCGTGGCGTGCGCATAGAGCCGGGCCGCGACCTCGAGGCCCAGGACGAGGATCGCCGCGGCGCCCGCGATCAGCGCGAGGCGCCGCCGCGTCCGCACTGGTTCTCCAGCGTGTTCAGCGTGCGGATGCCGAGCTTCTCGCGCGTCCCGAGCAGTTTCGCGACGTACTCGGGGTCGAGCGGCTTCACGGTGCCGATGCAGCTCGCGATCCACAGGATCTTGGCCGTGTGCTCGAGCATGTCGAGCTTCTTGTACGCGTCGAGCAGGTTCGGCCCGATCGTCACCGAGCCGTGGTTCTGCATCACGACCGTGTCCGAGCAGCGCACGATGTTCTGGATGGAAGCCGCCAGCTCGGGCGTCCCGGGCGTGCCGAACGGCGCGGTCGGGATGCCGCCGATCGTGACGATGATCTCGGGGATCACGGGGCACTGCATGTCGAAGCCCGCGATCGTCATCGCCACCGCGTGCGGTGGGTGACAGTGCAGCACGGCGCGCACGTCGGCGCGCTCGGCGTAGCACACGAGGTGGATGCCGACCTCGGTCGAGGCCTTCGGGCCGTTGTCGACCGTGCGGCCCTGCATGTCGACGTGCGCGATCTGCTCGGGCGCCAGAAAGCCCTTCATCGCGCCGGCGGGCGTGATCAGGATCGTCCCGTCGGCCAGCCGGCCCGAGATGTTGCCGTCCGCGCCGACGATGTAGTTGCGCGAGTAGCACAGGCGGCCGATCTCGCAGATCGAGCTGCGCAGCCGCGCTTCTTCGTCGCTCCAGCCGCGGGCCTGGATCAGTTCCTCGATCGAGCTCATCTTGGGTTCGTACCGTGCTGGCCGGAGCGTTCGCGGTGGTCGTAGGCGAGCTTGCCGCCGGTCTCGACGTAGTCGACGACGGCGACGACGATCGTCTTCACCGCGGCCTTCGGATCGCCCAGGATCTGTCGCGCGGAGTTGCCCTCGTCGAGGATCAGCACGCGGTCGCCGACGCCGGCCTGCGCGCGATCGACGCCGATGCGCGTCTTGCCCGACGGACGACCGTCGGGCGTGATCGGGCGCAGGAGCAGGAGCGTCTCGCCCTCGAGCACCTCGATCTGCACCGGCGCGACGACGGTGCCCACGACTTCGGCCAGGATCATCGGCGCACCGTCTCCGTCTCGCGCCCGACGAACTTGCCGTTCGCGTAGGCCTGTTCGACGTAGCCGAGGATCGCAGCGTCGACCGGCACGAACGTTTCCGGGCAGGCCAGCGCGGCCTCGCGCCCGTCCACGAAGTGCACCAGGTCGCCGGGCCCGGTGGACACGACCGCGCAGGCGACGAGCGCGTCGCCCAGCGCCGCGCCGTGCTCGTCGAGCGGCTGGATCCACTGCAGCGGGACGCCCGTCAGACCGGGGTACTGCACGGTCGCGACGACGCGGCCGATCACGCGCGCGAGGTACACGTCAGGACCACTTCTCGTAGACGTTCGCGCCGCCCAGGTCCCACGAGTCGACGATCGCCATGATCACCGCGTCGCAGGGGCGGTTCTCGGTGAGCGTCGTCTGGCGCGCGCTCGAGCCCGTCGCGTACAGGACCATGTCCTCGTTGCCCGCGCCGACCGAGTCGACCGCGACGACGTACTGGTCCTTGGGCTTGTTGTTCTGGTCGTGCACCTGCACGACGAGCAGCTTGCGATTCTCGAGCTTCTCGTCCTTGCGCGTGGCGACGACGGAACCGACGACCCTTCCGATCAGCATGACTCTCCGATCCGCACGTAGCGGGTGCGAACGATGGTTGAGACGGACACAGAGGGGACGGACACGATCAAGACCCCTCGAAGACGGTGACGACCGCGGAACGCGGCAGGACGTCCTCGACGAAGCGGCGGCGCAATTCGGCCTTCACATAGCCCGACATGACCTGCCAGGTCGGGAGCGGACGCCGGCGGCCGATCCACACGAGGCAGACTCCGTTCGGCAGCCGCAGTGGGCCGGCCAGGCCTTGCGCGCTCGACTCGGGGAGCGCGAGACGGCGCGTCACCTCCTCGCGCACCTCGCGCGGCACCTTGGGCGTCAGCGCGCCGACCCAGCCGAGCTCGCCGCCGGCGGACTTGCTGTCGGCGTCCTCGCTCAGCTGCTTGGCCAGCTCGCGGAACTCCTCGCGCGAGCGCGCGCGGCCGACGTAGCCGGCGAGCTCCTTCTCGGCCTCGTCGAACGTGCGCGGGTTGAGCTGGTTCTTGAAGCCCGCGGCGCGCAGGAACAGGAACCCGACCTCGTGGGCCGGCCCGTACAGGCCGTCGAACAGTGCCCGCTCGTTCTCGTAGGTGCGCCGCAGGTTGTCCTCGTCGTAGGAACGCTCGACCCACAGCTTGGAGAGCGCCGAGATGCGCACCGCCGGATCGTCCGCCAGGCGGTCGACCACGATCCCCTGCGCCGCCAGGATCTGATCGAGCCCGATGCCGCGGTTCTTCGGATCGAGCTTGGCCTCGTCGCGCCGGCGCTGCAGCTCGTCCTCGATGGCCTTCTGCAGCTTCTCCGGCGCGAGGTCGGGCATCCGCGCGAGCATCCGCTTCTGGAGCAGCAGCTGGTAGCAGTCCTCGCGCAGCGTGTCGGCCGGCAGGCGCTGCCGCAGGTACTCGAGGAACTCGGGTCCGGGGATCGTGAAGTCCGCGGCGCGCGCCGCGATCCCGTCCTTCCAGGGCGGCGTGAAGGGCTGGAACCCGCGCTTCGCCAGTTCCTCCTCGATCCAGATCTTCTGCTGGTCGCCGGTGACCGGCTTGTCGTCCTTCAGCCCGAGCGCGCGGCGCGTCAGCGTCTCCTGCACGATCCCGAGGCCGAGCACGCGCTTGAACTCCTCGCGCGAGACGCGCGCCTTCTTCATGTGGCCGGCGAGACCCTCCATGTCGCCGCCCTTCTTGATCTCCTGGTCGAGCGCGCGGATGCGCTTCTCGAGCTCGGCGTCGTCCGGGATGAGGCCGTTCTGCTTCGCCAGCTGCTCGAGCAGCTTCCGCTCGGCCAGGTGGCGCAGGGCGTCGCGCCCGTCCTCGCCCGCCGCGCGGCGGATGTAGAGCAGGTCCTCGAGCTCCTCGGAGGACAGCGTCGTGTCCAGCGCCTGCGCGACGGTCTCGCCGGGCTTCGGGATCGCCTTCGGCTCGAACCGGGCGAGCGCCGCGATCGTCGCCGACGGATCGAGCGCGGCGGCCGGTTGCGCGGCGCACAGCGCCAGGACGGTGGTGAGGATCATCTGGGCCGGGCCGTTCCGTGCGCGGAGGATAGCCGTGGCTGGCGAGCGCGGCCATGGAGCGCGCGGCCCAGGACGATCCGGCCGCGGGAATCCGCGCGCGACGCGCGAGATTTCCTTCCACGCCGCGCGCGCCCACGGCACGGGGAAACGGAACCGGGTCCCGCCCGCCCGGTCCGGAGATCCCCATGGCAGCCCGCGTCCCGCTCCCCATCTGCGTCGCCTTCGCCCTGGTCCCGGCCGCGCGCGCGCAGGCTTTCCGAGCCGGGCTCGAGGCGCCGGGCACAGCGGGCGGCGTCTACGCGCTCGTCGCGCACGACGACGGGCTCGGCCGCGCGCTGTACGCCGGCGGCGAGTTCGCGGCCGCAGGGAACGCCCTCGCGGCGCACGTCGCGCGCTGGCGGAACGGCGCGTGGACGGCGCTCGGCGAGGGCACGGACGGCCGCGTGGGCGCGCTGCTCTCCTTCGACGAGGACGGAGCCGGACCGCAGCCGGCGCGGCTCTTCGCCGGCGGCGATTTCGAGCGCGCCGGCCCCGTTCCCGCGCGCCGCATCGCGCGCTGGGACGGCGCGGCGTGGGCGCCGCTCGGCGCGGGGATGGACGCCACCGTCGCCGCTCTGGCCGCGTACGACGACGACGGTTCCGGGCCGCGGCCGCGCGCGCTCTACGCCGCCGGTGCGTTCGCCAGCGCGGGCGGCGTGACGGCGAACGGC
>JBGAOR010000167.1:0-5262 GCA_044221705.1 Planctomycetota bacterium | reverse complement strand
ATCTGCGCCCGGCGGCGGATGCGATCGCGGCGCGGCTCGCGCGCATCCCTGGCCTCGCGGTCGAGGTCGCGGCGGGCGAGAGCCAGCCCGGCAGCGGCAGCGCGCCGGGCGTCGTCCTGCCGACGTTCGTGGTGCGCGTGCGGCACGCGACCCTTTCGGACGCCGAGCTCGCCCTGCGCCTGCGCGAGGCGCCCGTCCCCGTGTTCGCGCGTGTGCAGGAGGCTCGCGTCCTCCTCGACCCGCGCACGCTGCTCCCGGGGGACGAGGCCGACCTCGTGAAGGGCTTCGAGCACGCGGCGGGAAGAGACGCGGACGCCGCGCGTCGCTCCAGCGCGTGACGCACGACGAACTCCTCGCCGCGATCCGGGACCGCACCGCGACGATCGGCATCGTCGGCCTCGGATCGGTCGGGCTGCCGCTCGCGCGGACCTTCACCCGCGCCGGTTTCCGGGTCCTGGGCTTCGACCGCGACCGCGACAAGCTGGCGCGGCTCGCGCGCGGCACGGGCGCGCCGGCGCACCTCGGGGCGGACTTCGCGGCCGGGCTCGTCGCGGCCGGGCGGTTCGAGGTCGCGAGCGATCCCGAGCGCCTGGCCGAGGTCGCCGCCGCGCTCGTGTGCGTGCCGACGCCGATGACGCGCGAGCACGAGCCGGATCTCACCGACGTGCTCGACGCCGCATCGACCTTGGCGTGCTGGATGCCGCGCGGATCGCTCGTCGTCCTCGAGTCCACGACCTGGCCGGGCACGACGCGCGGCCCGTTCAGCGACGCGTTCCGCGCGGCGCGGCGCACGCCGGGCGAGGACGTGCTGGTCGCGTTCTCCCCCGAGCGCGAGGACCCCGGCCGCGACATCGACCCGAGGAGCGTGCCCAAGCTCGTGGGCGGCACCTGCGCGCGCAGTGCGGCCGCCGCGGAAGCCCTGTACGCCGCCGCGTTCGAGCGCGTGGTCCCCGTCTCGAGCGCCGAGGTCGCGGAGTCCGCGAAGCTGCTCGAGAACGTCTACCGCGCGGTGAACATCGCTCTGGTCAACGAGCTCAAGGTCGCGTTCCGCGCGCTGGGCGTCGACGTGGGCGAGGTCGTCGACGCCGCCGCCACGAAGCCGTTCGGCTTCCAGCGCTTCGCGCCCGGTCCGGGGACCGGCGGGCACTGCATCCCGATCGACCCGCACTACCTGGCCTGGGCCGCGCGCGCTGCGGGCAGTCCCGTGCCGCTCGTCGAGACCGCGACGCGCGTGAACGCGTCGATGCCGAGCTACGTGGTCGAGCGCGCGGAACACGCGCTGTCGTCTCGCGGCCGGCCGTTGCGCGGGGCGCGCGTGCTCGTGCTGGGGCTCGCGTACAAGCCCGACGTCGACATCACGGCCGAGTCGCCCGCGCTGGCGATCCTCGAGATCCTGCGCGAGCGCGGCGCGGAGGCATCGTTCTCCGATCCGCACGTCGCGTTCGCGCCCGAGGGCGCCGCGCTCGCCGCCGACGCGCGGCGCTCGGTCGCGCTCGACGCGGCGAGCCTCGCGCGCGCCGACGTGGTCGTCGTCGTGACGGACCACGCCGCGTTCGACTGGGACCTGGTGGCCCGCCACGCGCGGCTCGTCGTGGACGCGCGGCGCGCGCTCGAGGGCCGGCTGCGCGGCGATCCGCGCTACTTCCCGGCCTGAGGCGTCGGCGCGTCCAGATCCTCCAGGTCCGCGATGCTCTCCCGCGGCACGTGCGGTCGCAGCTTCGCGAGGGCCAGCCGCCGGTCGGCCGCGGACAGCGACGTGTCGCGCGCGATGTCGCCGAGCAGGCCGACTGCTTCGGCGCGCGCGGGCCCGGCGGACTTGACGAGCACGTTCGCCGCCGAGAACACCGCGCAGCGGGCGTCGATCCCGCCGTGGGTGCCGCGGCGCGCGTAGGCTTCGCGCACGGCTCGCGCTCCCTCGGGGCCGACGTCCCGCGACACGGTCGCGGTCAGGAATGCCTGTCGACGCACCTCGAGGCTCGGGTCCGTGCCGGCGATCCCGAGCAGGGTGCCCGTCTCCTCGCGGCTCATCGACGCGACCAGGGCCCGGCGCGCTCGGGCGTCGAGGTCCGCGGCGACGAGCGCGCTGTAGCGCCTCTGGATCTCGTCGCGCGCCTCGGGCCGTCGGGCGAGCTCCTCGAAGGCCGGGAACTCCGACCCGTCCGTGACGGCGACCAGGACCTCGACCGCGACGTCGGGCGGCGCGGCGGTCGCGATCGACTTCACGAGCAGCGCGTGCAGTTCCGAGCCTCGCGGCACGTCCTCGAGCAGGGCGCGGGCACTGACGACGCCCGCGCTCGGATCGAGCGCCAGCAGCGCGCGCAGCGCCGGGGCGACGAGCTCGTCGTGACCCGTGTCCAGGATCAGCGCGAGGAGCTCCGAGCGGTGGTTCGCCAGGGTGCGCGGGTCCTGGCCCAGCCGATCGAGCAGCCGGGCGTACGACGCGGCGTCGTCGGGATGCTGACGGCACAGGGACAGGATCACCGGCAGCATCGTGCCCGGGATCGCCGGGAACTCGCCCGCGTCCGTGCCGGCCAGGTACGCGATCAGGAGTTCGCGCGTCTCCCGCGGCTGGCGCGGCAGGCTCTGGAGCACGCCCGCGCAGAAGGGGATGCCGTCGAGTCCGTCGGGACCGTTGCCGCGCGACCAGCGCGCGAAGGCGACGGCCACGGTCACGATCCCCCCGCGGCGCACGCCGGGAGGAGCGTCGTCGTCGGACTCGAGGAGCGCGAGCACGGAGTCGAGCCGCGCGCGGTCGCCGACGAGTTGCGCGAGGAGCGTCTCGAGCGTTCGTTCGTCGCCCTTGGCCTCCGCCGCCGCGATCGCGGCGAGCACGGCGGCGAGGTCGAACGGCGCGGCCGCGGCCGACGGCCCCGGGATCGGCTCAGTCCCGGACCGCGCGGCGGCGGAGGAGGGTTGGAGCAGCGCGGACGGCGTCCCGGGAGCGTCCACCGCGCCGGAGTCCGTCGCCGTCCCGCTCGACGGCGGCGCGGCCGCGTCGGAACCTCCGTGCGGGACGATCAGGAGGGCCGCGACGACCAGCGCCGCACCGCAGGCGAGCAGGATCTTCTTCATGGCCGTGCCTCGTCCGATCAGCCGTTCGGGCACGCGGTGGTCTGGTGGTCGTCGAACATGCCCGAGTTGCCCTGCTGCGAGCAGTCGCAGTCCTGTTCCATGACGCCCAGGTCGATGTCGGCCAGCGCGGTGCACTGGCACTCCCAGCGCTCGAGTGCCACCTCGCCGACCTTCTCGCAGTCCGTCCCCGAGTTGGCGAAGACCATGCAGTCGCGGCGCGGGGGATAGAAGTAGCGCACGTCGGGGCAGAAGCTCGAGCCGAGTCCGATCGTGAGGCCGAAGATGTTCAGGATCCTGCGGCAGCGCGTCCCCGAGTCGCTGTTGTCCCAGTGCCCCGGCCGGTTGATCGCCCGCAGGTTCGGGCACTGGGCGGACGCGGTCGGCATGCCGACGGCGGCGATGGCGAGGAGCAGAGCTGCGTGCTGCGTTACGAACTTCATGGCGATCCTCCGTTCTCGTTCCGGTCGTGCGGCGAGAGACCACCTCTCGTCACCGAACAGCACGACCGCTCGGACCGCGAGCCGGTTGCGGGTCGGCGCGCGAAATCCCGCGCGTGCCGTGCTAACTTCGCGCGCATGACCGACATGCAACCGAAGCGGCTCACCGACTACGCCAACTGCGCGGGTTGAGCCGCGAAAATGCCCATCGGGCAGCTCGCGCACGTGCTGCGCGGCCTCCAGGGACAGGGTGACGGGCGGATGCTCGTGGGACCCGAGACCTTCGACGACGCCGGCGTCGTCGAGCTCGGGGGCGTGGAAGGTCTGCCCGCGGACACGAACCTCGCGCTGGTGCAGACGGTCGACTACTTCCCGCCCGTCGTCGACGACCCGTACTTCTACGGCGCGATCGCGGCGGCCAACTCGCTGTCGGACGTGTATGCGATGGGCGGCCGGCCGTTCACGGCGCTGAACCTGGCCGGCATCCCGAAGGACTTCGCGCCCGAGTGGACGGCCGAGATCTTCCGCGGCGGCTTCGACAAGTGCCGCGAGGCCGGCGCGCTGGTCGTGGGCGGCCACACGGTGCAGAGCGCGGAGGCGCTCTTCGGTTTCTCGATCACCGGCTTCGTCGATCGGCGCGCGGTGACGGCGAACACCGGGGCGCAGGCCGGCGACGTGCTCTACCTGACGAAGCGGCTGGGCTCCGGTGCCCTGACGACGGCGGGCAAGCAGGCGCGGATCGCGTGGGAGGACCTCCTGCCGGCCGCGCGCCAGATGGCCGAGCTCAACGATCGCGCCGCGGCGGCGATGAACGCCGTGAAGGCGCGCGCGGCCACGGACATCACGGGCTTCGGGCTCGCGGGGCACGCGCGCAACATCGCGCGCGGTTCGGACGTGACGCTCGCGATCGAGCTCGCGCGCGTGCCGCTGCTCGAGCGCGCGCTCGAGTTCGCGCGCGCCGGCGTCGTGTCGGGCGGCTCGAAGAAAAACCGCGCGGCGCTCGCGGACGTCGTGAGCGTCCGCGCGAGCGTCGATCCGGCGCTGGCGACGCTCGGTTTCGAGGCCGAGACGTCGGGCGGCCTGCTGATCTGCGTCCCGCGCGCGCGCGCCAAGCAGCTCGAGTCGGAGCTCGCGGCGCGCGGCGCGCTCGTCGCCGCGATCGGCGAGGTCCGTCCGCGCGGTCCCGCGCTGGTCGAGTTCGAGTAGGGGAGACCGGCGTGCCCGATCACGCGCCGTGGATCCTCGGCGCGCGTGGCGCTCCGCTCGAAGCGCCCGAGAACACGCGCGCCGGGTTCGCGACCGCGTTGGGGCTCGGGCTCGACGGGCTCGCGGCCGACTTGCGCGCGTGTCGCAGCGGCGAGATCGTCGTGACCGCCGACGCGGAGCTCGAGCGCACGACCGACGGCCGCGGGCTCGTCGCGGAGAAGGACTGGACCGAGCTGGCCGAGTTGGACGCAGGCGCGTCGTTCCACGCGCGGTTCCGCGGCGAACGCTTGCTGTTGGCGGAGGAACTGCTCGCGCTCGCGGCGCTGCGCGGACCGGCGACGAACCTCGTCGCGCGCGCGCACGGGGCGGAGTTCGTGGCGCGCTTCGCCGGGCTCGTGCGCGAGCTCGCGCCCAGGGCGTCGGTGCGCCTCGCGTCCGACGAGCGCGAGGTCGTCCTCGCCGCGCGCGACGCGGGGCTCGCGCCGCTCGTGGTCGCGGACGCGCTCGACGAACGGCTGCTCGAGCGCGTGCGCGAGGACCGTCCCGC
>JBGAOR010000166.1:0-5464 GCA_044221705.1 Planctomycetota bacterium | reverse complement strand
CGGGCTCGCGCTGGCCGCGGCCGGGCTGGGCGTGCTCGGCGCGTGTCTCGCGGCGTTCGCGGGCGCGGAGCCGCCGCCGGTCCCGCCCGGCGCGACCGTCGCGTGGGTCGCGGACCGTGACGCGTCGCGCGTCTTCGGCCTCGACGCGGACCTCCTGCTCGCGCGGCGCATCGCGGTGGACTGGCCGCTCGACGTCGAGCCGGCGCACCACGGGGGACTGTGGGTGCTGCGCTCGGCGGCCGGCACGTCGACGTCGACGCACAGGCTCGACCGCTTCGACGCGGACGGCGCGCTCGTGACCGAGCTGTGGCTCGAGCACGCGGCCGACCTCGACGTGCTGGCCGCCGGCGAGCAGGCGCTCGTCGTCGAGGAGCGCGCCGGATCCCCGTCGCGCCTGATCCGCGTGCGGACCGAGGGCGGGCTGTTCCCGCTGCTCGAGCAGGCGGGCCTCGCCTGCGTCGCGGGCGAGCGCGAGGCCGCGCTCGTCGGCACGTCGACGGGCGAGGTGCTGCGCGTGCACGCGGTCTCCGGCGCCGTACTGGCCCGCGCCCAGATCGGGCTGCGCATCGCCGATCTCGCGCCCGGTCCCGCGCCCGGCACGGCGTGGGCGCTCGACGACGCCGCGAACGGGCGCGTGATCCTGCTCGAGTCCGACCTCGGCGTGCGCTGGAGTCGCGCGCTCTCGCGGCCCGCGGCGCACCTCGCGCCGGTGCGCGGCGAGGAGCGCGTCTGGCTCGCGAACACCCTCGAGCCGTGCGTCGTCCGCTTCGGACCCGGGGGCCTGCTCGAGCTCGAGCGCTGCGGTCTCCCGCTGCCCGGTCTGGACCGCGCGCTGGCCTGGCGCGGCGGAGCGATCGTCACCGCGGTGGGGGCGATCCTGCGGCTCGACGCGCAGGGAAACCTGCGGCCCGGGCAGGGCGGGTTCGATTTCGCGGTCGACGTCGCGCCCGTGGAGCGTTGAGCGCGTCGCGCGCGCCTCGCCGCGTCAGGCGGACTCGCGCCGGTCTCGCGCGACGAGGAGCGAGGCCGCGATGATCGTCTTCGCGTCCTGCAATCCCTGGTCGAGGATGCGCTGCGCGGTCCAGCGCTCGATCGCGATCTCCTCGTCGTCGTCCGCGGCCAGCGCGTCGTCGCCGACGTGCACCAGCCCGCGCGCGAGGTAGAGCGACAGGAGCTCGCTGCAGAAACCCGGCGCGGCGTAGAACTCGGACAGGAGTTCCCACGACGCCGCGCGGTGGCGTGTCTCTTCCTCGAGCTCGCGCATCGCCGCGGTCAGGCGGTCCTCGCCACGCTCGATGCGGCCGGCCGGGACCTCGAGCATCCAGTCGCCGCACGCGTGGCGGTACTGCCGCACGAGCAGGAGGTTCCCGTCCTCGTCCAGCGCCGCGACCGCCACGGCGCCGGGGTGGTCGACGATCTCGATGTCCTGGCGCATTCCGGAGGGCAGCACGAGCTCTTCGCGGATCACGTCGAAGATGCGTCCGGGATGGACGGTGCGGCTCGAGAGCACGCGCACGTCGGGGTGGTGACGGATCGGCATCGCCGCGTGGCTCCGCTACGACTTCGAGCCGCGCCCGGTCCGCTCCTCGGGGTTCAGCGTGCGCTCGATCCCGGCCATGAAGGCCTGCGCGGAGATCGCCAGGTCCTCGCGCCTGTTGTCCATCGCGACCTGCATGAACGCCCGCAATGCGCGCTGGGCTTTCGGCCATTCGCGCACGACCGGTTGGTCCATTCGCGCTTTCGCCTCGGCCTGTGCCTTCAATTCGGCGATCTTCTCCTGAAGCTCGCGAATCTGCTCTTCTTCCGTGCGGCGATTGTAGGAGCGCTTCGTCACGAGGGATCCCATTGCATTCCGTGGCTGTTGGATGGCATGCCGAGACGAGGCTTCGAGCCGGGGCTCTCGTCCGGAGTTGCGAGGAGATCGGCGCTCGTCGGGTCCAGGATCGACTCCGGCGCGCAGCCGTGACGCGGACCGACCTGCCGGTCTGGGGCGCGTCCCGATTTCGCGCGGACCATACCACCGCGGTCGGCGGCCGACGAGGCCATGCATCGCAAAACCAGCGCCAGGGCCCCGCGGCCGGTTCCGAAGGCCCGTTCTCGACCCGCGCGGCGTCGGGGAGATATCCTCTTCGCCCCGAATCCGCGGGAGCCCCGATGCACGCCGACATCGACCGAATTCTCTACAGCGAAGCCGAGATCGTCTCCGGCATCGACCGCGTCGCGCGCGAGGTCACCCGCGCCTACAACGGCCGCGACTTCACCGTCGTCTCCGTCTTGAAGGGCTCGTGCGTGTTCGCGTCGGACCTGATCCGGCGCATCCCGATCCCGCTCGAGCTGGCCTTCCTCGCTGCGTCGAGCTACGGCGACGGCACGGAGTCGGGGACGCTCGAGATCAACTTCTTCCCCACGGGGAACGAGATCGAAGGGCGCAACCTCCTCCTCGTGGACGACATCCTCGACACGGGGCGCACGTTGCACGGCCTGAAGGCCGAGCTGACTCGCCGCGGGGCCGCCGAGGTGCGCTCGTGCGTCTTCCTCGACAAGCCCTCGCGCCGCGCCGTGCCGCTGCAAGCGGACTTCCGCGTGTTCGAGGTCGAGAACCTGTTCGTGGTCGGCTACGGCCTCGATTACGCCGGCCGCTACCGCAACCTCCCCTACGTGGCTTCCCTGCGCGAGGAGATCTACACCTCGCCGGCTCGAAAGCCCTGATCCGCCACGGGACGCCGATCCGCGCGTCCCGCATCGATCCTCCCGTGCTGCACATCCCCATTCCGCCCGAGCGCGCCGGCATGGAACTCGACGAGTTCCTGTGCCTGTCGTTCCCGCTCCTCTCGAAGGGCGCGCTGCGGCGTCACGTGCGCGACGGGAAGGTGCTGCTCGACGGCAACCCGACGATCCCGGGCCACCGTCTGCGTGAACACGAGGTCCTGATCGTCGACTTCGCCGAGGAGGACGAGGATCCCGACGTCCAGGTCCCGCGCGTCGTGGTCGACGTCCTGTACGAGGACGAGCACGTACTCGCCGTCGACAAGCCCGCCGGTCTGGCCGCGGAGCCGGAGCGCTGGGCGCGCGACAACGCCTGCCTCTCGAGCGCGCTGCTCGACATGGCGCTCGATCGCGCCGGGCTCGAGCGGCCCGAGGACGGCAGCACGCTCGAGCACTTCGAGGGCCTGCCGTTCCGGCCCCGGCTCGTGCACCGGCTCGACAAGGACACGACCGGCGTCGTGCTCGTGGCGAAATCGGTCGAGGCGGAGCGCGCGCTGCGAGCCGCGTTCGACGCCGGCCTGGTGCGCAAGACGTACCTCGCCCTGGTCGAGGGCGAGCACCGCCTGCCCGACGGCGAGACGGAGATCGTCGACCTGCCCATCGGCCCCGACGAGCGCAAGAGCGGCCGAATGCGCGTCGACCGCCAGCACGGCAAGCCGTCGCAGACGCGCATCCGCGTCGAGCAGCGCTTCAAGGGCTACACGCTGCTCGCCTGCGAGCCGCTCACCGGGCGCACGCACCAGATCCGCGTGCACATGCGCGAGATCGGCTTCCCGCTGGCCGTCGACCCGTACTACGGCCGGCGCAACTCGCTGGCGCTCTCGGACATCAAGCGCGACTACCGCAAGAAGCCGGGACACGTCGAGACGCCGCTGATCGACCGGTTGACGCTCCACGCGCGCGAGATCGAGTTCCCGCGCGTCGCGGGCGAAGGACGCATCCGCGTCGAGTCGCCGATCCCGAAGGACCTCGCTCGCGCGCTGAAGCAGCTCGCCAAGTTCCGCGCGCCATGAGGATCAAGAGCAAACCCCAGGACTTCCGCGTCTTCGAGCTCCTGCACGACGGCTACGTCGGCGACAAGGGCCGCTTCCGCGTCTACCGCGTCACGAAGAAGAAGCTCACGTCGCTGGAGGCGGCCGGCGAGCTCGCGCTCGCGACGGGCGTGCGCACGTCCGAGATCGGCATGGCGGGCATGAAGGACCGCCAGGGCGTCACCACGCAGTTCATGAGCGTGCGCGGCGGACGTCCCGTGAGGTTCCAGACGCCGTCGCTCAAGGTGGAGACGGTCGGGTTCGCGGCGCATTCGCTCTCGAGCCGCGACAGCATCGGCAACGGGTTCGAGATCGCCCTGCGCGGCGTCGAGCCGATCGAGCGCGAGGAGATCGAGCGCGAAGCCGTGTCCGTGCGCGAGCACGGCGTCCCCAACTACTTCGGCGAGCAGCGCTTCGGCAACCTGCGACACGGACAGGGCTGGGTCGCGAAGGAACTCGCGCTCGGCCGGCCGGAGTCGGCGCTCAAGAACCTGCTCGCCGCGCCGTCCGAGAACGACAACCCGCACATGCGCTCGTTCAAGCGCGGCCTGACCAGCGCCTGGGGCGACTGGAAGCGCTGCCGCGACGTCGCCGGCGCGTACGGCGCGCACCACTCCATCTTCGAGCACCTGGCGCGCGATCCCGAGGACTTCGCCGGCGCGTTCCGGTACGTGAAGACCGAGGTGCGGCTCATCCATCTCTACGCGTTCCAGTCGCACATCTGGAATCGCGCCGTCGCGCGCTTCATCGGCGAGACGGCTCTCCCGCGCGACCGCATCGTGGTGCCGTCGCTCGAGGGACCGTTGGCGTTCGCGCGCGGACCGCTGGCGATCCCCGCGGACTGGAACGGGAACTTCCGCATGCCGGGCGAGTGCCTCGAGGACGTCGAGCACGAGGACCAGCGGCGCTGGCTCACCGCGGCGCTGGCCGCGGAAGGCCTGCGGCCGGAGGACTTCCGCATCCACGGCGTGGAAGGTTTCGGGCTCAAGGGCGAGGACCGCGCGCTCGTCGTGCACCCGCGCCAGCTCGAGATCTTCCCCGACCGCCGCTCGGAGGGCGTGCTGCACGTCCGCTTCGACCTGCCGCGCGGCAGCTATGCGACGCTCGTGCTGGCGCGCCTCGCGCCGACGCGCGAGGCCGAGACGCCCGACGACGCTGCGCGCAGGTTGCGGCGGGAACAGGAGCAGCACGAGGGCTCGCGCCGCGACGACGCGCCGCGCTCCGAGGGTCGGTACGACGAAGACGAGCGCGGGCAAGGCCGCCGAACGGACGCGCCGCAGCGCGCGTGGCGCGACGACCGCCCGAGCCACGTCGGCGGGCGCTTCGACGCTCCGCGCTACGAGGGGCACCGCGGCGGGCGTGGTCGCGAAGACGCTGCGCAGCCCGCGGATGCACGCTTCGAGGGACCGCGCGACGAGCCGCGACGCACGGAAGATCGCGGGCGCCACGAGGCGCCGCAGGGCGATCGACCGCGGCGCGAACGGCCGCGCGACGATCGGGCGGCCTCCGACCGCCCGCGCTACGACGCCCCCCGGTCCGAGCGCACGCGCGCGGATGGCCGGCGCTCGGACTCGAGCCGCCCGCCGACGCGCTACTCCGACCTGCGCTCGAGCGAGCGCCGCTACGACGCGCCGCCGGTCGAGTACAAGCCGCCCGAGGGTGAGCGC
>JBGAOR010000165.1:0-5918 GCA_044221705.1 Planctomycetota bacterium | reverse complement strand
CGCGCTCAAGCCGGGCATGGCGAAGCTGCAGGGCCTGCGCAACCGCGTCGCGCGCGAGCTGGGCTACGCGGACTACTTCGGGCTGCAGGCGGCGAGCCACGACATGACGACCGAGCAGGTGCTGGCGATGCAGGACGACTTCCTGCGCACGCTGCGTCCGCTCTACCTGCAGCTCTACACGTGGACCAAGTACGAGCTCGCGAAGCGCTACCGCCAGCCGGTGCCGGAGCGCATCCCCGCCGACTGGCTGCCGAACCGCTGGTCGCAGGAGTGGCAGGCGCTCGTCGAGGTGCCGGGGCTGGACGCGGCGCTCGCCAGGAAGAGCCCCGAGTGGATCGTGAAGACGGGCGAGGCCTTCTACACGAGCCTCGGACGCGCGCCGCTGCCGGAGACGTTCTGGCGCGACTCGGACCTCTACCCGGTGCAGTCGCCCTCGACGCGGCGCAAGAACAAGCGCACGCGTCGTGCTGGGACATGGACCTCGAGCACGACATCTTTGCTCCGCCGGATGAGCGTGGAGAGCGACGAGAGGCCTGTCTTCGCGACCGTGCACCACGAGCTCGGCCACGCGTACTACGACCTCGCCTACACGCGCCCCGAGGTGCCGTACCTGCTGCGCACCGGCGCGAGCCCCGCGTTCCACGAGGGCTTCGCCGGCGTCGCCGAGGTCGCCTCGCGCCAGACGCCATACCTGCAGTCGCTGGGCCTGCTGCCGCCGGGACAGGGCACGAAGGACGCCGAGATCCGCACGCTGCTGCACGACGCGCTCGCGACGGTGCCGTTCATGTTCTTCGCCTGCGGGCCCATGACGCGCCTGGAAGCGGACGTCTACGCGCACGAGCTGCCGGCGGGCGAGCGGAACGCGCTGGTGGAAGTACGTGAACGACTACCAGGGCGTGGTGCCGCCGTCGCCGCGCGGCGAGGAGTGGTGCGACCCGGTCACCAAGACGCACATCAACGACAACCCGGCGTACTACTACTCGTACGCGATCGCGACCGTGTTCCAGTACCAGGTGTACTGCCACATCGCGAAGAACGTGCTGCACCAGGATCCGCGCCACTGCAACTACCGCAGGACATCCGGAAGTCGGAGCGTACCTCGAGGGCATGCAGCAGAAGTGGGGCGCGACGCGCGACTGGCGCACGATCCTGCGCGAGTCGACGGGCGAGGACCTCTCGACGCGCGCATGGTCGAGTACTACCGCCCGCTCTACGACTGGCTCGTGAAGCAGGCAACCGCAAGGCGCAGAAGCTGGTGATGTCCCGCTGGTCGCGGACGCGCGACGGCGCGATGGCCTCCCGGGCCGCCGCGCCCTCGCGTCTCACGGGCCGCCGTCCGTCCGGAGCGCGTCAGTTCGGCTCCGGGCGAACCCGCCGAGCGGGTCGCCGCGTCCAAACCCGCGCCGGTAATGCCGGGTGCGCGCGCGCATGATCACCGCGGCTCCCCAGACGAACGAACGCGGCCGCGTGGAGGTTCGCCATGGTATCGATCGGACTGCTCGCGGGCGCCGAACCGCACGATGCGGGTGCGCCGCGTCCCGTTCCCGACGACGGCCTGCTACTCGACGCGTACTCCGAAGCGGTGATGTCGGCCGTCGAGCGCGTCGCGCCCTCGGTGGTGCGCATCGACGTCGAGCACGGCCGCGGCCGCGGCGGCTCGGGCTCGGGCTTGCGGATCGCGCCGGACGGTTTCGTCGTCACCAAGCAGCCACGTGGTGCACGGCGCGCGCGCCATCCACGTCGCTCGCCGACGGCCGGCGCGCGCCGGCGACGCTCGTCGGCGACGATCCGGACACCGACGTCGCGGTGGTACGCATCGCGGCGGACGGTCTCGTGCCCGCGACGCCGGGCGGTCGCCTGCTGCGCGTCGGCCAGGTCGCGATCGCGATCGGCAGCCCGTTCGGCTTCCACGCCACGGTGACCGCGGGCGTGGTGAGCGCGCTCGGCCGCTCGCTGCGCGCGCAGTCGGGCCGGCTCATCGACGACGTGCTGCAGACCGACGCGGCCCTGAACCCGGGCAACTCGCGGCCTGCTCGCGAACTCGCGCGGCGAAGTGATCGGCGTGAACACGGCGACCATCCTGCCGGCGCAGGGCCTGTGCTTCGCGATCTCGATCGACCTCGCGCGGCTTCGTCGCCTCGACGCTGATGCGCGAGGGGCGCGACGCGCGGTTTCTCGGCATCGCGTGGACAGAAACGCGCCTGCGGCGCCTCATCGCCCGGAAGTTCGCGCTCGATCACGAGTCGGGCGTGCTGGTGCTCGCGGTCGAGAAGGACAGTCCGGCTGAGGCGTCGGCCTGCGCGAGGGCGACGTGTTCGTCGGCCTCGACGGCCAGGCCGGTCGCCGGCGTCGATGACCTGCACCGGCTACTCACGGGGCGAGCGGATCGGCCGGCTGATCGAGATCGTCGTACGCTGCGGAACTCGAGAAGTCGGCGATGAGGACGCCCGTGAGCTCCGAGGGGCGCTGACGATCGAACGGGCTGGCCCCGCGATGTCGCCACGAATGCTCGTCGACGTACGCGGCGAGCTCGGCCAGAGCGACGAGCGCGACGAGCGGCCGGCCACCTCGGCCGGGAGTTCGATGTCGAGCGGGATCGCCTGATCGGAACCCACGGTTTGGCCACGCAGGCGACCGCGTCGGCGCGTCCAGGCCGCGTGGTGACCGCCGCTGCGCATCGTCGTGGTTGCTCGTGTCATGCGGCTCGCCCGCATGCGGTTCCCGGCCACTGAAAGGCAACGGCGCCCGGCCTGAGTTTCCGGGCGCCGCCTCGTTGTGCCTTTGGCGGGCTGCCACCCGCCCCCTCTGTGATCGGGTCCGGCGTCTGTTCCGCCTGGATCCGGTCGGAGCGCCCCCCGGCACTCGCGACATCTGTAGAACGCCGAAAGGCACCGTTTGGTTCCACGAAATCGCCCGGGCCGAAACGGAGAGCCCGCCGGACCTCGTCGGTCCGGCGGGCTCGTTCGCTTCGCGATCGCGTCGGCGTCAGGCGCCGGCGGGCCGCGGTGCCGGGCCGCCGAAGGCGTCCAGCTGCTGGCCGTCGTCGGTGGTCGTGACCGCCGGAGGCGACGCGGGGGCGTCGGCCGACGGACCGGAGTCCGAGCGCACGAGCGGCTCGAGCTTCTCGCCGCGCAGCACGCGATCCATCTCGTCGCCGTCGAGCGTCTCGCGCTCGAGCAGCGTGTTCGCGAGCAGGTGCAGCTTGTCGACGTTGCCCTTCAGCAGGTCGATCGCCTTGTCGTTCGCGCGCTCGATGATCGAGCGGACTTCCGAGTCGATCAGCTCGGCGGTCTGCTCGCTGTAGTCCTTGTGCGACGCGATCTCGCGGCCGAGGAAGACCATCTCTTCCTTCTTGCCGAACGTGAGCGGCCCGAGCTTCTCGCTCATGCCGAAGCGCGTGACCATGCTGCGGGCGATGTTCGTCGCCTGCTCGAGGTCGTTCGCGGCACCCGTCGTGTAGTGATCGAAGATGAGCTTCTCGGCCGCGCGTCCGCCCATCGCGTGGCAGAGCCGGTCCTCGAGCTGCGTCTTCGAGTGATTGTGGCGCTCCTCGTTCGGCGTGTAGAACGTCACGCCCAGCGCGCGGCCGCGCGGGATGATCGTGACCTTCGTCACCGGATCGGAGTCGGGCAGCAGCCACGCGACCAGCGCGTGACCGGCTTCGTGATAGGCCGTGAGCTTGCGCTCCTTCTCGGTCATCACGAGGCTGCGCCGCTCGGCGCCCATCATCACCTTGTCCTTGGCGTCCTCGAGGTCGCGGTCGCTCACCTTCTTGTGATTGCGCCGCGCGGCGAGCAGCGCCGCCTCGTTGACGATGTTCGCGAGCTCGGCGCCGGCCATGCCGGGCGTCGAGCGCGCGATCGCCTTCAAGTCGACGTCCTCGGCGAGCGGGATCTTGCGCGTGTGTACCTTGAGGATGCCCTCGCGTCCGCGCACGTCGGGCCAGTCGACGACGACCTGCCGGTCGAAGCGCCCGGGCCGCAGCAGCGCGGGATCGAGCACGTCGGGGCGGTTCGTGGCCGCGATCATGATGACGCCTTCGTTGGACTCGAAGCCGTCCATCTCGACGAGCAGCTGGTTGAGCGTCTGCTCGCGCTCGTCGTGACCGCCGCCCAGGCCGGCACCGCGATGACGGCCGACCGCGTCGATCTCGTCGATGAAGATGATGCAGGGTGCGTTGCGCTTGCCCTGCTCGAACAGGTCGCGCACGCGCGAGGCGCCGACGCCGACGAACATCTCGACGAAGTCCGATCCGCTCATGCTGAAGAACGGCACGCCCGCTTCGCCCGCGACCGCGCGAGCGAGCAGCGTCTTGCCCGAGCCGGGAGGTCCGAGCAGCAGCGCACCCTTCGGAATGCGACCGCCGAGCCGCTGGAACTTCTGCGGTTCTTTCAGGAACTCGATGATCTCCTGCAGTTCCTGCTTCGCCTCGTCGCAGCCGGCGACGTCCTTGAACGTGACTTTGGTCTGCGACTCCATGAGGACGCGCGCCTTGCTCTTGCCGAAGCGCATCGCGGCGGAGCCGCCGCCCTGCATCTGGCGCAGCATGAACATCCACGCGACGAGGAACAGGACGAGCGGCAGCCAGCTGAACAGCATGCTCATCCAGTCGACGCCGGGCGGATTGACGTTCACCTTCGCGCCCGAGCCGAGCACCTTGTCCACGAGCGCCGAGCCGTCGCCGAGGAAGTTCGTCTTGAACTGCTTCACCTTCACCGTGCGCCCGCCGATCGTCTGCGGGATCTCGGTCTTCAGGTCGCCCGTCAGCGTGCGCGTCTGCTCGGCGAACGAGACGTTGTCGACGTTCGCGCGCTGCACTTCCTGCATGAACACCGCGTACGGGATGTCCACGCGCTGCTGGACGAACACGTTGCCGGAGTACATGCGGTAGGCCGCCAGCGCCAGCACGACGACGAGCACCCACAGCATCACGTTCCGGAAGGGCCGTCCGGGGGGCGAAGGCAACTGGGGACCACGTCCGCCGCCCGAGCCGCGGTTGTTGCCGCGCCGGCCGTCGTCACGACGTTCGTCGTCGCGATCCCGTCGGAATTGGTTCACGAACTCAAGCCTCCTCGAGAACGCCCACGAAGGGCAGGTTCCGGTATCGCTCTCCTGCGTCCATGCCGTATCCAATCACGAACTCGGAACCGATCGTCCAGCCTTTGTAATCGACCGGGACATCGATCTTGCGGCACGGCGCCTTGTCGAGAAGCGTCGCTACTTTGATGCTCGCCGCCCCGCGGGATTTCAGCAGATCGAGAATGAAGGACACGCTGCTGCCGGAGTCCACAACGCCTTCACACAGCACGACGTGGCGCCCGCGGATGTCGGAGCGCAGGTCCATGATCAGGTGGACCTTGTGGTCGGACGTCGTGCCCGTGTAGGACGAGACCGCGAGGAAGTCGAGCTCGAGGTCGATCGGGGTCGCGCGGGCGATGTCGCACTGGAACATGCACGCGCCCTTGAGGACCGCGACGTAGAGCGGGCGCTTGCCGTCGTAGTCGCGCGCGAGCTCGAGTCCCATTTCGCGGACACGCTCGCGGATCTGTTCGGCGGTGAAGAGGACGCGCAGGGTGGGATCGGCCTGGGTCGCGGGATGGGAGTCAGTCATGTCGCTCCAGTCGGGACGCGGCTGGCACCCGCGTCGGGATTGGGTTCGATCCGTTCGATGATCCGGCGGCACGGTTCCGGCGGCCTTCCGAGGCCGGGAGGGTGGGAACGCGCCGCAGTCTAGCATCGCGGCCGCGGGCCAGCACGATGCGGTCACGCTCGCGCGTCGCGCTCCAGCGATCGGGCAGCGCGGCGACGGCGCCGACGCGTGCGGAAAGCAGCGCCGCGATCGCCTCGACGTGCCGCCGCGTGAGCCCGGACGATTCGGGATTCGCACGACGCCACGCGAGCCGCACGATCGCGTCGCG
>JBGAOR010000164.1:0-5648 GCA_044221705.1 Planctomycetota bacterium | reverse complement strand
GGACGGAGCCGTGCGCGCCGAGAGCGCCGGCCCGTACCTCGACGCGCGCTGGAGCGCGGATGGACGCATCCTCCTGTTCGGGACGAGCGGCTTCGTGCTGGCGGATCCGTCTCCCGCGCGCGCGTGGGTCGCGCCCGGCGGCATCGAGGCGACCGTCGCGGTCGACGTCGCGCGGGACGGCGGCTGGTTCGCGCTGGCGCTCGATTCGGGAGAGATCGAGGTCCGCGACGGCCGCTCGCCCGAGGTCCGACGCGTCCGCGCGCCCGCGCTGCCGGTGCGCGGCCTCTCGATCGCGTCGCGCGGCGACCGGCTGGCGATCGCGTGCGGAGCCGACGAGTCGGCCTCGGCCTGGGTGTGGACTCTCGGGAGCGAACCGGTCGAGCTCGCGATCCCCGGTCGGCGGCCGGCGTCGCGGCTCGTGTGGAGCCCCGACGGCGAGCGCGTCGCGGTCGCCTGCGGCGACCCGATCGTGCGCGTCTACGACGCACGGACCGGCGCGATCGCGCGCACGTTCCCGCTCACCAGGCGTCAGCTCGACGTCGCCTGGACTCCGGACGGAGAGCACGTCGTCACCGCGACGAGCGGGTTCGCGTACGTCTGGTTCTCTCGCGCGCGCCCGGACACGCTCGATTTCGCCGGCCACACCGGTTCGGTGCGTTCGCTGCGGCTCGCCGAGGACGGCGATCGCGTGCTGTCCGCGTCCACCGACGGCACCGCGCGCGTCTGGTCGATCGCATCCGGCGCCCAAGTGCGCGACCTCGAGCACGCGAGCCCGCTCGTCGACGCGCAGTTCGCGAATCACGGCGCACTGGCCGTCACCGCCGGCGAGGACGCCGTCGTGCGCTCGTGGGACCCGGCCACTGGCGAGCGGATCGCCAGCACGCCGCCGTTCGACCAGGGCGTGCTCGCCATCGCGACGCAGTCCGCCGGCTCCCGCGTCGCGATCGTCGGCCGCGGCGGTGCGGCGGCCGTGTGGGACGCGGCCGACCGCGCCGCGACGCAGCGTGCCCATCGCGGGCGACGGCGCGCGCGCGACCTGCGCCGCGTTCCTCGGGGACGGCGGCCGGGTGGCGTTCGGCTGCGCGAACGGCTCCGTCGTCGTGGCCGATGCCGACGGCGGCGGCTACCTCGTCCAGCACAGCCTCTCCCGCACCGGCGCCGCGGCGTGCGGGATCGTCGCGCTCGACGCAGCGCGCGACGGAGCGGAGCTCGCCGTGGGTTGCAGCGACCGCTTCGTGCGCTTCTGGCGCCCGGGCGAGCCGCAGGAGTCGCGCAGCGAGCGCTTCGTCTTCTACCTGCGCGCGATCGAGTGGGATCCGCTCGGCGAGCGCGTGCTCGCCCTCGGACTCGAGCCGGGCACGAAGGCCGTGCGCGTCCTCGACGCGGCGACGGGCAAGACCGAGATGCCGCACAACGCGCACCGCGGCAACATCACGTGCGCGGCGTTCTCCGACGACGGCTCGCAGGCCTTGACCGGCGCGACCGACGGGAGCGTCTTCGTGTGGAGCACGCGCGACGGCTCGCCGGTCGTGCAGCGCGCCGACCTGGGTGCCAGCGTCCAGAGCGCGATCTTCGTCCGCCGCCCCGACGGCCCGTCGATCGTCGCCGGCCTCGCTGACGGGCGCATCCGCGTGTGGCCGCTCGATCCGCTCGCGGCGGCGCGCCGGCGCGTGCCGCGCGCGCTGGCGGACTGGGAGCTGAAGCGCGAGCGCGCGCTCGCGGCGCCGCTGCCGTTCGACTGATCCCACCGCGAAGGCGGCGATTTCGAGCGCGCGCCCGAGTTTTCGCCACTTTCCGTTCCACGCCCGCGGGCGCCGACGCCTGTGCTCCAATGCAGCCCGCACTCGCTCGACACGCGCTGGATTCGGCCCGGAACCTGGCCGTCCCGCCGCACGTCCTGGTGGTGCGCGGCGGGCCGAATTGCCGCGTTTTCGGAAGACGGATACCCTTCGAAGGAGAGGTCCTGGGCGCTGGCCCCCAGCGTTCCGGACTCACGCCATGACGCACACCACCCCCCCGTTCGGGCGGCGCACGATCGTCCTCGGGACGTTGTGCGCTGCGATGGCCGGCGCACCCGCGCTCGCCCAGCAGCCGCACCTCCTGTTCTCCGTCGACTACCACGGGCCCACGAAGTCCCGGCCGGACTCGGGCGCATCTCTGCCGATCACGGAAGGCGACATCCTGGCGCGAGCGCCCGGCGCGGGCCCGTTCCAGGTCACCGCGGCGCCGTTCACGCAGTTCACGGCGGGCAGCATCGGGATCACGCTGTATCCGACCTGCACGGGCAGCACGACGGGCCAGTCGTGCGGCGTCGAGGTCGACGCGCTCTCGTTCGGCAACGAGGATCGCTATCTCGGGACCTTGCCCGGCGTGCCGCGGCCGCGGCTCTACTACTCGGTCGATCGCTTCGCGCAGGGCGCGCCGACGGGCATCGCGCTGCCGAGCATCCGGTCCGAGGCGCAGGCGCGCGACGCGTCGAGCGACGTGTTCACGACGGTGATCGACCTCGTGCCGCCGGTCGGCCCGGGCGCGGTCCCGGCGTCGGACCGGCTCGTGTTCGACGGCAACGGGTTGCCGAGTTCGACGGGTGGACTCGCGCCGGGCATGGGGCTCTTCGAGCCGCACTCCCCCCAGCCCGCTCCGGCCGTCGACGCCGGGGACAACCTGGACGCGCTGTCCTTGAGCCCGGTGCCGACCGGTCCGCAGGCCGCGATCTACTACTCGCTCGACGGCGCGTTCCCCGATCCGCGCGGCATCCCGCACTCGGGCTCGGCGCAGCTGAACGGGTTCTCGCCCTCGGCCGTGTTGCGCAAGCTGCTCCTCACCGGTTCGCCGACCGTGTATGCGTCGCCGGCGCAGCTCGGCTTGAGCGCGTTCAACGACGACCTCGACGCGCTCGCGCTGTGGGACAACGGCGACGGCGTCTTCCAGCCTTCGCAAGCACCGTACGACTGGGTCGGACCGCTCACGGGCGGCACGGACATGCTGCTCTTCTCGGTGCGCCGCGGCTCGGCGGTGATCGGCCAGACGGACTCGCTGCTCGGCCTGCCGATCCAGCCGGGCGACATCCTGATCCCGCCGATCGCGGGCGGCCTGTCCACGTTCCCGGCCATCTTCATCGCGGCCGAGGCGCTCGGGCTCTCGAGCGAGCGTCAGATGGGCGGGGCGCAGGACGAGCTCGACGCGATCGCGCTCGAGGTCGACCCCTATTTCGACTGCAACAACAACGGCGTCGAGGACTCGGTCGACATCGGCCAGGGCGCCTCGAACGATTCGAACAACAACGGCATCCCCGACGAGTGCGAGCAGACGTACGGTCGCTACTGCACCTGCGACGCCGGCCTCGGGCCGTGCGGCAACGACTCGCCCGGCACGGGCTGCCTGAACTCGACCGGCGCCGGAGCGACCCTCGACGGCATCGGCACGACGAGCGTCACGACCGACGACCTGCAGTTCTATGCGGCGAGCATGCCGGGCAGCACGTCGACGCTGCTCTTCGCCGGCCCGAACCAGACGAACGCCGCGTTCGGCGACGGGCGGCGCTGCGTCGCGAGCCCGGTCTACCGGCTCGGCATCCACACGGCGAGCGGCGGCGCCACGACCTACGGACCGGGCATCCGGAACCTCCTGTGCTCGAACTTCTCGCAGTGCATGTCGGCGGGGAGCACGTTCAACTTCCAGGTCTGGTACCGGAACGCGGCCTCGTACTGCACGTCGTCCACGTTCAACCTGACGAACGGGGTCACCGTCACCTACACTCCGTGATCGATCGGGCCAGCCGCGCCCGGCGCGGATGAGCGAACGATGCCAGGGTGAGGCGCCGGCGCAGGCCGGTGAGCGGGTCCGTCCCGAAGCGCAGTCCGTCGAGCTGCCGATCCACCCGGATTCGCGGCCGACGGGACGCGCCGCGATCCGGAAGTCGCGCGTCGGCCCGTGGCGCGCGGCGGTGCTGATCCTGGTCCACGTCCTGATCGCCGTGCACTTCGTGCACTGGTGGCGGACGGGGCGGTCGCTCACGCCGTTCGAGCCCTCCGAGTCGATGGAGTACAGCACGAAGGGCATCGTGAACGTCGGCTTCGTGCTCTTCGCCGTCGCGATCGTCAGCACGCTGGTCCTGGGACGCTGGTTCTGCGGCTGGGCGTGCCACGTCGTGGCGCTCCAGGACCTGTGCCGCTGGCTGCTGGGCAAGGTCGGGCTCGTGCCGCGCCTCGTCGACCTCGGTCCGCTGCGCGCGGTGCCGTGGCTCGCGTTCGTCTACATGTTCCTCGCGCCGATCTTCGACCGCCTGCTGGCCGGGCAGTCGCTCGCCATCACCGGCGCGCACTTCACGACCGAGAACCTGTGGCGCACGTTCCCCACGTCGTGGGTCGAGATCGTGACCACGTTCCTCGTGTGCGGCTTCGTGATCGTATGGATCCTGGGTTCCAAGGGCTTCTGCACGTACGGCTGCCCGTACGGCGGGATCTTCGGCGTCGCCGACCAGGTCGCGCCCGTGCGCATCCGCGTGACCGACGCGTGCGAGGGCTGCGGCCACTGCACGGCGGTGTGCACGTCGAACGTGAACGTGGCGCGCGAGGTGCGCGAGTTCGGCGCCGTCGTCGACCCCGGGTGCATGAAGTGCCTCGACTGCGTGAGCGTGTGCCCGAACGACGCGCTCTACGTCGGCATCGGGAAGCCGGCGCTGTTCGCGGCGAAGAAGCCGGCCGCCGCGAAGATCGCGAAGCCCGCCTTCGACTGGGCGCGCCTCGCGCTGTCCGCCGCGTTCGCGTTCGCCGCGCTGTCCATTTTCCTGTGGCACGACGGCATCGGGAACCTGCGCTTCACGGCGATCACGTGGGCGTTCGCGTTCGCCGCGATGCTCGCGTTCCGCGGCAAGGCGCGCGGCAAGCCCGACCACACGTTCCTCGAGGAGGTCGGCATGGCCGTCCTCTTCGTCGCGGCGATGGCCAGCTTCCGCGGCTGGCACGACTCGGTCCCCTTCCTCTTCGCGCTGGGCATCTCGACGCTCGTCGCGTGGTGGGGCGTCGAGCTCGTGCGCCTCGTGCGCGTCCCCGAGGTGCGCCTGCAGAGGACGGCGCTGAAGCGCGCCGGCCGGCTGACGCTCGCCGGCGGCGTCTTCGCGGCGACGGTGGCCCCGATCGGCTGGCTGGCGGCCGCGGGGCTGCGCGAGCAGCTGGACGAGCGGGCCGCGCGCGCCGAGCGCGCCGCCGCGGAGCACACGGCCGGCGAGCAGGCCGTGGCCGAGTTCAACCGCGGCGTCGAGGCCGCGCAGGCCGGACGCGCCGCGGAGGCGATCGCGGCGTTCCGGCGCGCGCTCGAGATCGACCCCACCTTCCTGCCGGCGCGCGAGAACCTGGCCGGCGCGCTGTGCATGACCGGCGACCTCGAGGCGGGCCTGGCGCAATTCGAGATCGCGATCGCGCAGAACCCGGGCGACGCGGGCACGCTGGCGCTGTCGGCGCAGGCGCTGGCGGGCTTGAACCGCCTGCCCGAGGCGCGCCGGCGCCTCGAGCGCGCCCTGGAGCTCGCGCCCGGGCGCTCCGACCTGTGGCGGATGCTGGCGGACATCCAGGACTCGACCGGCGACGCCGCCGGCGCGCGGGCGAGCCGCGCACGCGCCGAGTCGATCGAGCGCGCTGCGCCGCCGC
>JBGAOR010000037.1:0-41186 GCA_044221705.1 Planctomycetota bacterium | reverse complement strand
ACGCGATCCTCGTCGAGGCGGACGGGCTCGACGTCGCCGGCGTGGTCAAGGTGATGCTGGGCCGGGTCAAGGCCCGAGCGCGGGCGTGAGCGAGCGCTCCACCGGCGACGCGCGCGCCCGCCGTCGCTCCTGATCTCCAGCGCCATTGTCCCGAGCTGCTTCCTCCCGACGTTCTCCCTCCGATCGCGCGCGCATGACCGATCCCACTCCCACCGCGACCGCACGCAAGCCGGACCGCGCGACGGACGGCGCCGAGCCCGTGCTGACGACGAAGACGCTCGTCTACCGGCTGTGCAGCATCTCGTCGTGGATCTACTGCAAGCTCTGGCACCGGCTCGAGGTGCGCGGGCTCGAGCACATCCCGAAGACCGGCGGGATCCTCATCGCGAGCAACCACCAGTCGCACGTCGACATCCTGATCTACGGCGGCATCGTGCCGCGCCACGTCAGCTTCGTCGCGCGCGACACGCTCGCGAACCAGCGCTGGCTCGCCTACGTCATGCGCCAGTGCGGCGCGGTGCTGATCCAGCGCGGCGCGAGCGATCGCAAGGCCCTGCGCGCGATGGCCGACCACCTCGAGGCCGGCGACGTCGTCGCGATCTTCCCCGAGGGCACGCGCACCGACGACGGTTCGCTGCGCGAGTTCAAGGGCGGCGCTCTGCTCGTCGCGCGGCTCGCGCAGGTGCCGATCGTCCCGGCCGGGATCTCCGGCGCGAACCTGGCCTTCCCGCGCGGCGCCGCCCTGCCGCGCCCGCGCAAGATCCGGCTCGCGTTCGGCCCGCCGATCGACAGCGCGCTGCCCGACGCGCAGGAGCGGCTGGTCGCGGCGGTGTCGGCGCTGTCGGGCGCGGCGAGACCGGCGTCTCCGCGCGCGTCCCCGAACTGATCGCCGGCCGGCTTCGTCCGCTCAGCGCCCCCAACTCCCGACGCGCGGCAGGCTGCGGTACAGCAGTGCGTGGTACGCGCGCCGCGGCAGCACGCGGCGCAGCATCTGGAACAGGAACGCGTCCGGCGTCCCCGACATCCGGAGCGGCGGCGAGCGCATCGTGAGCGCGCGCTCGATCCGGCGCGCGACGGATTCGGGGCTCGAGCGCGACCAGTCCATCAGCCGCGCGACGAAGGGTCCCATGTGCTCGTAGTGCGCGTGGTAGGGATCCGCGTGCGAGGCGACCGAGTGCGCGCTCTCCTCGGTCAGCTGCGAGTTCTGGAACGAGGCCGAATGGATGAAGCCCGGTTCGAGCAGCGTCACGAAGATCCCGAAGGGGCGCACCTCGTACCACAGCGCCTCGCTCGCGCCCTCGAGCGCGAACTTCGACGCGCTGTACACGGCCATCGTCGGCATCGCCATCATCCCGCCGACGGACGACACGTTCACGATGCGGCCGCGGCGGCGCGAGCGCATGCCGGGCAGGACGAGCCGCACGAGCTCCATCGGCCCGAGGAAGTTCACGTCCATCTGCGCCAGCCGCTCGTCGTCGTGCACGTGCTCGAGCACGGAGCGGTACATGACGCCGGCGTTGTTCACGAGCGCGTCGATCCGGCCGAAGCGCGCCTCGGCGGCCGCGACGGCGTCCCGGCGCTGGGCCGCGTCGGTGACGTCGAGGGGCAGGACCAAGGTGCGCTCCCCGGCGGCGAACCCGGCCTGGGCGAGGCGCGGCAGGGAGGCGGCGCGCGCGGTCAGGACGAGGCGCGCCGGGCCCGCGGCCAGCCGGCGCGCGAGCGCGAGGCCCAGGCCCGTGCTGGCCCCGGTGACGAGGACGACGGGGGCGTCCTCCCGTCCCGCGGCGGAGTTCGGCGGCACGATCCCGATCCTACGCCTCGGGCCCAGCAGCCGGTGGGGGACGCGCGCCGTTGCGCCGCGGGCGGTCCGGCCGCTACCTTGTCCCGCTTCGCTCGCCGTCCCGACGAGCCCCGGTCGCCCATTTCGGGCCGCCGTGGAACCCGCTGACCCCTGGATAAGACTCAACATTCATGGCCCCCGCCTGGAGCCGCATCAAGCAATTCGAGATCGACCCCGCTGAGCTGGAATCGAAGATCCAGTCCGCGCTGGGTGGGATCACCACCGCGCTGTTCGAGGAGCGCCTGTCCGGCTCCATCAAGGACATCAAGCCGGGCACGATCGTCATCGCCAAGGTCGACTCGGTCGACGAGCGCACCGGCACCGTCGTCATGGACGTCGGCGGCAAGTCCGAGGGCCAGATCCCGATCGCGGAGTTCGGCGAGATCCTGCCCAAGATGGGCGAGAGCTACGAGGTCTACTACGAGGGCCTCGACGACTCGGACACGGCGATGCTCAGCAAGCGTCGCGCCGATCGTCTGCGCGCGTGGGAGCGCGTCTCCAGCAAGTACAACGAGGGCGACGAGATCCAGGGCATCTGCACCCGCAAGATCAAGGGCGGCCTGCTCGTCGACGTCGAAGGCGTCAACGTGTTCCTGCCCGCTTCGCAGGTCAACCTGCGCCGCCAGCACGACATCGGCGACTTCCTGGGCGAGCCGGTGCGCGCGCGCATCATCAAGATCGACACGGAGCGCATGAACATCGTCGTGTCGCGCCGCAAGCTGCTCGAAGAGGAGCGCCAGAAGCAGAAGGAGTTCCTGCTCAGCGACATCCAGGACGGTCAGGTGCGCAAGGGCATCGTCAAGAACATCGCCGACTTCGGCGTGTTCGTCGACCTCGGCGGCATCGACGGCCTGCTCCACATCACGGACATGTCGTGGGGCCGCATCAACCACCCGAGCGAGATGGTCAAGATCGACCAGGAGATCGAAGTGGTCGTCCTGCGCGTCGATCAGGACCGCGAGCGCATCGCGCTCGGCCTGAAGCAGCGCACGGCCAGCCCGTGGGAAGGCATCGAGGCGCGCTACCCGGTCGGCAGCAAGCACACCGGCGAAGTCGTCAACATCATGTCCTACGGCGCGTTCGTGAAGCTCGAGGACGGCGTCGAGGGCCTCGTCCACATCAGCGAGATGAGCTGGACGAAGCGCATCAACCACCCGAGCGAGCTGGTCAAGGTGGGCGACAAGCTCAACGTGGTCGTGCTCGAGTTCAACCACACGAAGCAGGAGATCAGCCTCGGCATGAAGCAGGCCGAGATGAACCCCTGGGATCTGGTGGAGAACCACTACCCGATCGGCACGATCATCGAAGGCACGGTCCGCAACCTCACGAGCTACGGCGCGTTCGTGGAGATCGAAGAGGGCATCGACGGCCTGCTGCACGTCTCGGACATGAGCTGGACCAAGAAGGTCACGCACCCGAGCGAGATGGTGAAGAAGGGCGACAAGCTCCAGTGCGTCGTCCTGTCGGTCGACCGCGAGAAGAAGCGGATCGCGCTGGGCAAGAAGCAGCTGCACGCCGACCCGTGGCTCGAGACGATCCCTGCCAACTACCACGTCGGCGACCTCTTGTCGGGCTACGTGACGAAGATCACGAACTTCGGCGCGTTCGTGAAGCTCGAGGACGACCTCGAAGGCCTGCTGCACATCAGCGAGCTGTCGGACTCGAAGGTCACGAACGTCGAGGACGTGCTCAAGATCGGCATGAAGGTCGAGGTGCGCGTCATCCGCGTCGACGTGGAAGAGCGCAAGATCGGTCTCTCGTTCGTCCACTCGGACTTCGAGGAGAACGAGAACATCCTGAAGGCCGCCGCCGAAGCGCCGCCGGCCGAAGCGGAAGCCGCGGCCGCGCCGTCCGAGCCGAAGCCCAAGAAGGAGAAGAAGCCGAAGGCCGTCGAGGAGGCGTCCCAGGTGGAGGAAGCGAGCTTGAATGCTCGCGATCCCGAGGCCCGGCCTCTGGAATCGGCAGGCGTGGGCGTCGCGGGTTCAGCCCGCGACGCGCCGCCTGTTGTCCGTCCGTGGGGCGGTCGTCGCGTTGTCGCTGGTGTGCGCCGCGATCGGTCCGGGCTGCGCCGGACCCTGGCGTGAACCCGGCCGACGCCGCCCGCGATCGCGGCGGCGCGCGAGCGCTCGAGCTCGCGCTGAGCGACGGAGACGACGGTGCCGCGCGCGCCGCCGCGGCCGAGCTTCGCGCTAGCTCGGCGCGCACGGACCCGACGTCGACCGCGCCGAGGAGGTCGTGCGCCTGCTCGACGCGCGCATCGAACCGCGCCTGCAGCCCGCGCTCGACTCGCTGCGCGCCGCGGCGGCGAGCGGCGACGACGACCTCGCGCGCGCGGTCCTGCGCCGTCTGTGGGCGATGCGCCCCACGAGCGCCTGCGGCCGCAGGCGCGCGCGGCCGCGTTCGAGCGCATCTCGACGGCCGCGGCGCGACGCCGGCCTCGACCTGCGCGCGGAGTGCGTGTGGACCCCGGAAGGTCCTGGGGCGGCGGGAACTGCATCGTGCGTCTCGCCGTGCGCTCGCGCGACGGCGTGGCGCGCGCGCTCGAGCCCGGTCCGGCGACGCTGTCCCTCACCGCGATCACCGTCGACGCGCTGGGCAACTCGAGCCACGGCTCGGAGGCGCGCTCCTTCGGCGCGCTGGCGCGGCTCGACGTTCCGGCCGAGGGCGCGGTCGGCGTCGACCTGGCGCAGGTGCCGCTCGAGCTGCCGGCCGGCGCGCTGGCCCTGCGACTCACGGCGGACGTGCGCCTGACGCCCGGCACCGTGCGTCAGACCGAGCGCGCTGCCCGCGCCTTGACGCCGGTCGAACACGGCGAGCTCGTGCTGCTCGCCGGCCGTCTCCTGGCGCAGGGACCGGCCGCGGCCGACGAGCTGGCTCGCCGCGCGGAGGACCCCGACTCGCGGGCCTCGGAGCTGCTCGACGTCGCGCTGCGCGTGCGGCGCGAGGACCGGCAGCGGGTCCTGGACGGCCTGTGCGCCTTCGCCGCCGACCCGGCGCGCGTCGAGCGGCTGGCGCCGGCGCTGCGCTGGCTGGCGCCCGACGTGCAGGGCGGCGCGGATCCGTCGGGGTGGAGCCAGTGGCTCGCCGACCGCGGCGAACGCGTGCGCGAGGGCGCGCGCCGCAGCGAGCCGCTCCTGCCGCGCGCGCTCGAGCCGAAGCTCGTCGGGCACTGATCCGGCGCGCCGATCCGGACGGTCGCGGCGCGGATCGCGACGCACGCCCCTTGATCGCGCGCCCGCGCGCGCAACACTCGACCCACCATGACCGAGACCCGACTCGATCCGCGCGTCCAGAGCCAGATGGCCGTCTTCCGGCGCGGGACCGTGGACCTCATCGAGGCGACCGAGCTCGAGGCGCGCATCGCGTCGAGCCTCGCCAGCGGGAAGCCGCTGCGCGTGAAGTTCGGCATGGACCCGACCAGCGCCGACCTCCACGTCGGTCACGCGGTGCAGCTCCTGAAGCTGCGCGCGATCCAGGATCTCGGCCACCAGATCGTGCTGATCGTCGGCGACGCCACCGCGATGGTCGGCGACCCGTCGGGGCGCAACAAGCTGCGCCCGCCGCTGTCGCGCGCCGACATCGACAAGAACCTGGCCACGTACGTCGACCAGGCCGGCAAGGTGCTGGACATGTCGCGAACGGAGGTGCGCCGCAACTCGGAGTGGTTCGACGCGATGCGCTTCGAGGACGTGCTGCGCCTCCTCGGCCGCGCGACGGTCGCGCGGATGCTCGAGCGCGACACGTTCGAGAAGCGGATGGCCGACAAGGAGCCGATCGGAGTTCACGAGCTCCTGTACCCGCTCATGCAGGGCTGGGACTCGGTGATGATCCGCTGCGACCTCGAGCTGGGCGGCACCGATCAGCTCTTCAACCTGCTGCGCGGCCGCGATCTGCAGGCGCAAGAGGGCCAGGTGGGCCAGATCTGCTTCACGATGCCGCTCGTGAACGGCGCCGACGGTCGCAAGATGAGCAAGAGCTACGGGAACTCGATCGGTTTCCTCGAGCCGCCGTTCGACATGTTCCAGAAGGTCGTGAGGACCGTGCCGGACACGGAGCTCGCGAACTGGTTCACGCTGCTCACGCGCGTGCCCGAGGCCGAGGTCGCGACGCTGATGGCCGGCGACCACCGCGCGGCGCAGCTGCGGCTCGCGAGCGAGATCACGGGGTTCTTCCACGGCGCGGCCGCGGCGAAGTCCGCGCGCGACGAGTACGAGCGCCGCGCGCGCGGCGAGGGGCCGGGGGACGTGGAGGAGCGGCGCTGGCCGAGCGAGCACGCGGGGAAGTCCCTGCCGCTCGCGAACCTCCTTGCGGCCGTGAAGCTCGCGAACACGAACTCCGACGCGCGGCGCCTGGTGCAGCAGAACGCGGTCAAGGTGAACGGCGCGGTCGTCGGCGATCCGGTCGCGACCTACTCGGAGGGCGACCTGCCGCTGCTCGTGCAGACGGGCAAGAACCGCTTCGCCAAGATCGTGCGCTGACGACGGGATCGGCCGCGCGCGCCGCTCAGCGCGGCGGCGCCGCGTACGGGGCTTCCACGACCGGGAGGCTCGGGTCGTCGAGCTCGACCACGACCTTGCCCGAGAAGCCCTCGCGCGGCAGCTCGGTCTTCGCGCGCAGAGTGATCTTCCACTGCGACGCGCGGCCTTCCGCGTCGGCGTCGACCGGCTCCCACGCGACCTGCAGCGCCGCGGCCGACGCGCCCTCGAGGCGCACCTTGCGCACGCCGACCCGCGCGCCCGGGATCAACGCGTGGAGCGTCGCCGTGGCCGCGCCGTCGGCGTCGCGCGGGATCGCGATCAGGCGCGGCTCGATCACGCAGTCCTCGACGACCTGCGCGCGCACCTTGACCTCGAAGTTCTGGCCCAGCCCGGTACCGTCCGCGAGCGTCGTTCCCAGGACGACCTTGCCTTCGTGCGGCCCGAGGTTCGATCCCGGATCGGCGTGCACGACGAGGATCCACACGTTCTGGCCGGCGACCTGCGCCTCGGTGACCTCGGCGCGGAACGGGCCCTCGACGGTCTCGATGCCGCGGATGCGCGACGTGTCGCCGGCGTTCTCGGTCGTCACGTCGAGGCGCACCGACTTGCCCGCCGACTGCGGCACGTCCTTGAGCACGGCCTCGGTCGGCGCGGAGCGGAACGTGCGCCGGACGAGCACGTGCAGCTCGAACGTGATGTAGGGCGTCTCGTCCGAATCGCAGCGCAGCCGCACCTGCGCCAGCTTGTGCTGGTTCGGCCGCTCGACGCGCGTCGTGTCGAGCCCGATGCGCACCTCGAGCGTCGCGCCGGCTTGGAGCTCGAGCTCCATGCCGCGCGTCACGACCGGCCCGTCGATGCGCGTCCCGTCGGGCTGGACGATGGCGGCGCGCGGGATCGTGCAGCCGCAGTCGGGCATGAGATCGTGCACGACGACCGTGCGGCCTTCGCGGTTCTCGAGGCGGTAGGTGTGCTCGATCTGCTCGCCCCACAGCCGCTCGCCGAAGTCGTGGAAGTACGGGCGCGGCGCGCCCTCGGGCACGACGACGAGCCCGGCGCCGCCCCGCGCGTGCGCCGTGGCGGCGCCGCCCGCGGGAGCGGATTCCCGGCGGCACGCGCTCGCGAAGAGAGCGGCCAGCGCGAGGAGGAAGGTGAGGAGTCTCGGCACGCGGTGGTTCGGGAGCACGCGGCCCCCGTGCGAGAAACGTGCCGCCTCCCGGTCGTCGGCGCAAGCGCGTACGGTGCCAGGAACGACCCCGACACATTCGCCGGAGCCGCGCGGCTGCGTTGGCCATGGGTCGAATGTGTCGGGGTCGTTCCTGGCACCGTACGTGCGGAAACGCTCCCGCGCCGCGTGCGGTATCTTCGCCGGCCGTGTTGTGCGCGATCCTCCTCGCCGTCCCGGGTGCGCTGCAGGATCCGCCGGCGTCCCTCGAGGCGCGCGTCGAGCGCGCCATCGCGCGCAGCGTCGGTCGCCTGCGGCGCGCGCAGGCGCAGGACGGGACGTTCGCGGGCCACGAGAAGGATCATCCCGGCGGCGTCACGGCGCTCGCGGGGCTCACGCTCTTGAAGTCGGGCGTGCCGCCCGGCGACCTGGCGGTCGACGCGGCGGCGCGCGCGCTCGCGAACCAGGTCTGGACGAGCACGTACTCGGCCGCGGTCGGGCTCCTCTTCCAGGAAGCGCTGCGCGAGGGGAGCGCGCGCACCGAGGTCGCGACGCCCACTGCGCGCGCGGCGCTCGACTTCCTGGTGAAGAATCAGCGCGACGGGTTGTGGGGCTATCCCGCCGACCCCATCGACCTCTCGAACACGCAGTTCGCGCTGCTCGGATTGCGCGCCGCGCGACGGCTCGGGCTCGAGGTGCCGGCCGCGACCGTCGAGCAGGCGGCGCGCGCGCTCGTGCGCTGGCAGGACGAGAGCGGCGGCTTCCCGTACCGGCCGGACCTCGAGCCGACGGGCGGCATGACGGCCGCGGCGCTGGGCGGTTTCGCGGTTCTCCAGGAGTGGTCCGCGACCGTCCCGCGCGTGCGCGAGGTGCTGACGAAGAAGCGCGCCGACATCGAGCGCGCCGCGGCGTGGTTCGAGCCGCGCTTCGCGCCCGCGCGCAACCCGTACGGCGATCGCGCGTGGACGACGCAGTTCCACCTGGCCTACCTGTGGGCGACCGAGCGCTGGTGCGGCTTCACCGAGCGCGCGCGGGTCGGGGGCCGCGACTGGTACCGCGAGGCGGCGGCGGAGATCGTCGCGCGGCAGGACGCGGACGGCTCGTTCGCGGGCGGGCTCGAGGAGACGTGCTTCGCGCTGCTCGTCCTGCGCCGCGCGACGGTGACGGGCGCTGCGGACATGCGCGAGTTCTGGGCGCGGCTCGACCGGGAGAAGGCCACCGAGGCGGCGGCGCCGAAGCTCGCCTGCGATCCGTCGATCGCGCGCGCGACCGACTGGTTCGTCGCCGGCCCGTTCCGCGACGCGCGCGGCGCGCCGGCCCTGTGGAAGCCGCCGTTCGACGTCGCGCGGGTCGAAGCGCGCGAGAGGACGAGCGTCGACGGCAGCGCGCTGCGCCGCGTCGCGTTGAAGGCCGACGGCTGGCACGAGCTGGAGGAGTTCGCGACGGAGCGCAACGATCGCCAGCTGTGGTGCCTCGCCGCACGGCTCGAGAACCGCGGCGCGTCCGCGAGCTCTGCGCGCCTGTGGATCCAGGCCGAGGACGGCTGGCGCGCGTTCCTCGACGGCCGCGAGGTCGGCCGTTCGGAGCGCGTGCAGAGCGCGATCGAGGAGCTGCCGACCGACGCGTTCGACGTCGCGGCGGGCGAGCACAAGCTCGTCGTGCTCGTGTCGGACGTGCTGGGTGCGTCGGCGTTCGCGGCGCGGTTGTCGGACGCGGAGGGACGGCCGGCGCCGGCGCTCGCGGTCACGGCCGAACCCGCGCGGCGCGGAGGCACGGCGAAGTGAAGGTGGTGCGCGCGCTCGGCCTCGTGCTCGCACGGTCCCTCCGGCTGGCGACGTGCATCCTGTTGATGCTGTGCGCCACGAGCTGCGGCCGGCCCGCGCCGCTCGCGCATCCGAACGTCGTCGTGATCCTGGCCGACGACCTGGGCAGCGGCGACGTCGCCTGGACGAACAGCGGCGCGCCCGATCCGATCGCGACGCCGAACCTCGATCGACTCGCGGCGACGGGGCTCGTCCTCGAACAGTTCCGCACCGCGCCGCTGTGCACGCCGGCGCGCGCGGCGATCCTGACCGGACGCGCGCCGGCGCGACTCGGGCTCTTGCGCAACATCGGCGCGAAGGACGCGGGCGGGCTCGATCCGCGCGTGACGACGCTGGCGCAGACGCTGCGCGCCGCGGGCTACGCGACCGAGCTCGTGGGCAAGTGGCACCTCGGTCACGCGGGTGCGGACCTGCGGCCGACGCGGCGCGGCTTCGAGCACTTCGTCGGGCTGCTCGGCGGGTGGATCGACTACCAGACGCACGCGCGCGGCGCGAAGCCGGACTGGTGGCGCGACGAGACGCCGCTCGAGCAACCGGGTCACTCCACGCGCCTCCTCGCCGACGAGGCCGTGCGCGCGATCCGCGAGCGCGACGCGACGAAGCCGCTCTACTTGCACGTGGCGTTCAACGCGCCGCACGCGCCGACGTCCGTGCCGCCCGGCCGTTCGGTCGACGAAGTGCCCGGCGCGGATCCGGTGCGGCGGCAGTACGCGCTGCTCGTCGACGAGCTCGACCGCGCGGTGGGGCGCGTGCTCGCGGCGCTCGACGAGGCCGGGATCCGCGAGAGCACGCTCGTCGTCTTCGCCAGCGACAACGGTGCGCCGGCGGGGTTCGGCGGCTCGAACGGGAAGCTGCGCGAGGGGAAGGGCACGGTCTACGACGGCGCGCTGCGCGTGCCGGCGATCGTGTCGTGGCCGGGCCGGCTCGCCGGCGGACGCAGCGCGCTGGCGGTGAACGCGATCGACCTGGCGCCGACCGTGTGCGCGGCGGCCGGCGTCGCGCTGGCCGCCGATCCCGAGCGCGACGGCGTGGACCTGTGGCCCGCGCTGACGGGAACCGCTCGAGCGCCGCGGCGCACGGCGTTCTTCGGAGTCGAGCGCGCCGACGGCGCGAGCTGGGCCGCCTTCGACGGGCGCTGGAAGCTCGTGGTCGCGGCGAACTCGCCGCGCGCGGAGCTCTACGACGTGCTCGCGGATCCGGTCGAGTCGCGCGACGTCGCCGAGGCCGAGCGCGAGGTCGCGGCCCGGCTCGCGACCGAGCTCGCGCCGTGGCGCGCGCTGCCGCACCTGCCGTTCGTGCCCGACGAGGGGCCTCAGCGCGGCAAGAGCGGCGACGCCAGCAAGTAGTCCGCGATCGTGCGGGCGATCAGCTCGGACCCGCGGTCGTTCGGGTGCACTTCCTGGAAGAAGAGCAGGTCGCGGCGGCCGCGCGCCTTCCACTCGGCCTCGATCTCCGCGCGCGGACGGCCGGGCTGCGCGGCGACGGCTTCCTCGATCTTCGCGCGCAGCTCCGCTTCGCAGGCGGCCTCGACGATCGCGCCGGATTCGACGAGCGGTACGTCGAGGTCGCGCGCCAGGTCGTGCTGGATCGCGAGGACGTGCTCGAACCCGGCCAGTTGTTCGCCGCGCGACTTCTCGTGGTCGAGGTGCCAGCGCGGCAGGGCCTGCGTCGCGAACAGCACCTTCGCGCCGCGCGCGCGGCACAGCGCGACGATGCCGGTCAGGTTGCGCCGCGTGTTCGCGAAACCGAGCTGCGGGACCGGATCCGGCTCGTGGCTGTAGAGGTCGATGTCCTGCCGGTAGTTCTTGATGGCGTAGAACCCGAGATCGACGCGCGCCGACGTGTAGTTCGTCATCCACCGCCGCGCCACGAGGTACGCGCGCGACTTCGCCAGCACGCCCTCCAGTGCGCTCGGCCGGTCGATCGGCCAGGCGCTGCGCCAGTGCGTGTTGTCGTGCTGGACGGGGCCGCCCTCCGTGTACAGCGCGCAGCGCATGTCGTTGATCGCCTCGTAGACGATCACGAGGTCGGGCGCGAGGTCGAGCCCGCGCAGCGCCAGGTTGATCAGCATCTCGTGGCTGGACCAGCCCGAGACGCCCAGGTTCACGACCTCGACGCGGAAGCCGGGACGCTGGGCCTGGACCATCTCCTCGAGCTTCTGCGACCACACGGCGGCATCGCCGGACTCGCTCTGGCCGTACACGCTCGATCCGCCGGTCGTGACGATGCGGTAGACGCCCGCCGGCTTCTCCCAGGTCGTCTCCTTGCCGCGGAAGCCGAGCGAGTTGTGCGAGACCTGCTGCGTCGCGCCGGGCGGCGTGCGGTAGTTCGGGATCAGCGCGTAGCCGAGGTACGGATGCGGCTCCGAACGCGCACCGGCCTGTTCCCGCGCGCGCTTGGGGCTGCCGTACTCGAGCGTGCCGTACGCGAGGCGGTCCCACAGGTCGAAATCCGCGGCCTTCTCCGGGGCCCTGTATCCGGGCGCCGAGGCGCGGCGCTCGAGCACGTGATCGGCCCAGTGCGAAGCCAGCTCGACCGTGAGCTCGAGCACGACCAGCGTCACGACCGCGACGCCCAGGATCTTCTTCCAGGGCACGCGGCGCCCCGGTGGCGGCGCGCTGAGGGACTCGTTCAGGGTTCTCATGGCCGCCGGCTCCTCCGTGCATCTTGCACGCCGTGAGCGGGCCGGTCCAGCGATCCGGTCCGCACGGCGCGCTGGTGGCGCGCGCTCGAGCGCACTAACCTTCGCGCCCGCGAGAGGCCGAGGCTTGGCGAACGCAGCACGCACACGACATCCGCGGAGCCACGCTCCGTGAGCCCGGCCAGGAAGCCCGCGCGCAGTGGCTCAGGCGGTGGCTCGCGCGGCGGATTCGGGCGCACGCTGCACCGCTCGCTGATCGCGGCCGAAGCCGTGCTCGTCCTGGGCGTCGTGAAGGACTGGGGCTGGCGGCAGGTGCTGGAGTCGTCGCTCTCGAACCAGGCGAAGGTCGCGCTGGCCATGGCGACGACGGTCGGCCTGTTCGGCGGCTTCTACCTCGTGCTCCAGCGCTTCATGGCGCGCGGCGTGTCGAAGACGCACCAGGCCGCGGCCGGCCTGCCGATCTTCTGGCCCACGTTGATCGTGCACCTCGTCCTGCTCGGCGTGCTGTTCCTCCTCTACGCGCGCATGCTGAAGCTCGCGGTCCTGCCCGGTTAGCATCGGGGCCATGAGCGCGAAGGACGACCTCGTCGCCAAGCGGATGGCGTACATCGAGCGCATGAAGGCGCTGAAGCCGGGCACGGTCGACGTGCACTTCCAGGGCCGACGGCCCGAGGGCACGGGGCCGACGAATCGTCACGGCATGCCGCAGCTCCCGACCGGGCAGCGTGCCGTGAAGAACTGGCCCGTGCTCGACCTGGGCGACGTGCCCGAGATCGACCTCGCCGACTGGAGGCTCGAGGTCGCCGGCGCCTGCGCGAACCCGTTCACCCTGACCTGGGCGCAGTTCCTGGCGCTGCCGCAGACCGAGGACGTCAGCGACTTCCACTGCGTGACGACGTGGAGCCGCATGGACAACCGCTGGCGCGGCGTGACGTTCCGCGCGATCGCCGAGCTGGCCGTGCCGACGGCCGCCGCGAAGTTCGTCGAGTGCACGGGGTACGACCGGATGCCGGGCACGTCGATCCCGTACACGACGAACCTGGCCTTGGAGCGCGCGCTCGATCCCGACGTGATGCTCGTGCACACGTGGGAGGGCCAGCCTCTGCCGATCGAGCACGGCGGCCCGTGCCGGATGATCACGCCGCGCCTGTACGCCTGGAAGGGCGCGAAGTGGCTGCGCCGGATCGAGTTCCTCGAGCGCGATCGTCCGGGCTTCTGGGAAGTGCGCGGCTACTCGAACTCGGCCGAGCCGTGGTTCGACGACCGCTACAGCCGCTGATCCACGCCGGCTGCTAGCGCGGGATCTCGGGCGGCGGGAACGGGCCCACGGGCAGGAGGCGTGCCTGCTCCTCCTCGTGGTCCCCGCCCGCGTAACCCAGGCCGCGCAGGATGGCCAGCTCGACGTCCGACTTGCGCGGGGCCAGGCGGGCCTCGGGCTCGGACCAGGACAGCGCGCGCGCGTGCTTCTCGCGCTCGAGGAAGTCGCGCCGACAGTTCGCGATGGCGGCCACGGCGCGCGGATCCGTCAGCGGGATCGGCTTGTGCTCGCCGGGATCCGTCGCGCGATCGAACACGAAGAAGCAGGGCTGCTTCGTCAGCGCGTCGCCGGCCATGCGCGGGACGAGGAACTCTCCCGTCGGATCCTCGCCGTCCACGAGGAACCAGCGCGTCACGGTGTAGCGATCGTCGCGCCAGGATCCGCGCAGGTTCGGCGTTCCGCCGGCGGGCAAGTCGACGATCCGGCACATCGCCGTGCGCGGCGCGTCCGGCCGACCCTCGACCAGCGGCCGCATCGAGCGTCCCTCGGCCTCGGGCAGGCCGGGCACTCCGGCGTAGTCGAGTAGGGTCGGCGCGACGTCGTAGATGCGCACGAGCTCGGGCACGCGCCGCCCGCGCGCCTCGTCGCCGGGCAGGCGCAGCAGGAGCGGGATCGAGCACAGCTCGGTGCGCAGCGTCGTCCGGTGCGTGATGTACCCGTGCTCGAAGAACTCCTCGCCGTGGTCGCTGACGACCGCGACGATCGTGTCGTCCCACAGCCCCTTCCGCTTCAGCTCGTCGAAGATGCGGCCGATGTGCGCGTCGACCCAGGCGATCTCGGCGTCGTAGAGCGCCATGACGTGGGCCAGGTCGCGGTCGCCGATGGTCCGCTGCCGCTTCGCGCGGTCGTACACGTCGTCGCGGACGAACCAGTCGACGCCGTTCATGCGTCCCTCGTACGCGGGATCGAAGCCGCGTGCCAGCTCGGGCGGCGGGACGTAGTCGTGGTGGACGTCGAAGTAGTGGACGAACAGGAAGAAGGGCTGCGACGCGTCCTGATCCTCGAGGAACTGGAGCGCGGAGCGGTTCACGCGCGGGGAGGAGACGTCGAGGTGCGCGACCTGGTGCTCCACGCGGTCGACGAGCTCCGCGTCGGCGGCCGGCAGTCCGCGCTCGAGGCGTGCCTGGAGTCGCGCCTGCACGAGATCGTGGACGCGATCCGCGGGCATGACCTCGGACCGGTAGCTGTCGAATCCGCGGCCGAAGCCGTACTGCGCGTCCACGTAGGGCCCGCTGAAGACGCCGCCGGTGCGGTAGCCCGCGCGCTGGAACGACTCGGCCAGCGTGGCGCGCAGCGGATCGAGGCGGAATCCGTCCATCTCGACGCCGTGCGAGCGGTTGCTGAGCCCGGTCATCAGCGCCATGTGGGCCGGAAGCGTCCAGGACGTCGTGGTCCACGCGGCATCGAAGACCACGCCCTCGCGGGCCAGCACGTCGAGGTTCGGGCTGACCGCTCGTTCCGGCGCGAACTGCGGCCTGTGCCCGTAGGCGCCGAGCCGGTCGCGGCGCAGCGAGTCGATGCTGATCAGCACCACGTTCGGCCGCGGCGGATGCGCGCGCGGCCGGCCGAGATGCCACCAGGCGGCGCCCGCGGCCACGACGAGGGCCGTCGCGACGGACAGGACGAGGGACAGACGCTTCATGTGGGGGAGTTCCGGGGCGGTCCGTCCTCGTCGCCGGTGCGGACCGTCGACGAGGGATCCGGACCGTGCCGCGCGCGCCGAGGGGGAATCGCGTGGGTCGGCAGCGGTACATCCCGCGCCGGTCCCGGTTGCGCGCCGCGTGCGTGCGAGTTGCGTCAAGCGTCCCTGCCCGGACACGCGCTCACCCCGCTCCCACCCGACCCGGGTCGCGCGGTCCGCGCGCGGACGGGTCGCCGGCGATCCGGACCGTGCTGCGCGCGGGTAGGATTCCCGCCCCCTCGTTGTCCGGCCGGGTCGTCCGACCCGCGGTCCGGCGCAGGAGCGCAGCGCACCCCAACGGACGCGAACCACGCGCGTACACGGCACGATGATCCCGAGCATTCTCCTGGCCCTGGCCTCCGTCGGAGCTCCCGAGCGCTTCCTCGAGCCGATCCCGATCGAGCGCGTGAAGGTCACCCACGAGTTCTTCGTGAACCGGCTCCAGGCCAACACGCGGGTCACCATCCCGCACTGCCTGAAGGAGTGCGCGGACACGGGCCGGATCGCGAACTTCGCCATCGCGTCGGGGGCGCAGAAGGGCGAGCGCAAGGGCCTCCTGTTCGACGACTCGGACGTCTACAAGACGATCGAGGCGATCGGCTGGACGCTCGCCTCGGTGAAGGTTCCCGATCTCGAGAAGCAGGCCGACGCGATCATCGACACGATCGTCGCGGCGCAGAAGCCCGACGGGTACCTGAACACGTACGTGCAGCTCACGCCGAGCAAGGCGCCCTGGCAGGACCTGAAGGACGGCCACGAGCTCTACTGCGGCGGCCACCTGATCGAGGCCGGCATCGCCTACGCGCGCGGCACGGGCAAGACGAAGCTGCTCGACGCGGCGGTGCGCTTCGCGAACCTGGTCGACCAGACCTTCGGGGCGGGCAAGAACCCGGGCGTGTGCGGCCATCCGGAGATCGAGCTCGCGCTGGCGAAGCTCTACGAGCACACGGGCGAGCAGCGCTGGATCGCGCTGGCGAAGTCCTTCGTCGACGCGCGCGGCAATCCGGCGCGCAAGGACCGCTTCGGCGAGTACGCGCAGGACCACCAGCCGATCCGCGAGCAGACGTCCGTCGTCGGCCACGCGGTGCGCGCCGGGTACCTGTACGCGGGCGCGGCCGATGTCGCGATGCTGGCACCCGATCCGACGCTGGTCGATCCGCTCAAGCTCCTGTGGTCCGACGCCTGGGACGCGAAGACGTACCTCACGGGCGGCATCGGCAGCTCGGCCAAGAACGAGGGGATCACGCAGGCCTACGACCTGCCCAACGCGACCGCCTACTGCGAGACCTGCGCCGGCATCGCGTTGGCGTTGTGGAGCCAGCGCATGCTCATCCTGACCGGCGAGGCGAAGTACGCCGATGCGGTCGAGCGCGTGCTCTACAACCACGCGGCCGGGGCGACGAACCTGGCCGGGGACAAGTTCTTCTACGCGCAGCCGCTCGAGAGCGACGGCTCGCACCGGCGCAAGGACTGGTACGACTGCGCCTGCTGTCCGCCGAACCTCGCGCGCTTCTGGCCCCAGGTCCCGGGGATGATCTTCGCGCAGAAGGGCAACACGCTGTACCAGACGCAGCTCGCGTCGGCCGAGGTCGAGGTCGGGCTGGCCGACTCGCGCGTGCTCGTCGCCATGAAGTCGGACCTGCCGAACTCGGGTCGCGTGGAGGCGGCGGTGACCGCGGACAAGCCGGGCACGTGGAACGTGAAGCTGCGCAAGCCCGCCTGGAACTCCGAGACGAAGGTCCAGCACGACCTGAAGGAGCAGGAGCACGACCTGCACGACCACGAACAGGGCGGCGGCTGGGTGCCGTTCGAGCGCGGCTACGAGATCACCGACGGCTTCCGGATCCACTTCCTCGCGCCGGTGCGCCGCGTGCACGCCGACGAGCGCGTCGCGGCGGACAAGGGCCGCGTGGCGCTGATGCGCGGGCCGCTCGTGTACTGCCTCGAGGGCGTCGACAACGGCGGCGCGGCGCGGTCCACCGTGCTCGCGCCCGAGGCCGAGCTCAAGGTCGAGAACGTGGGCACGATCTTCGGCGGCACGCGCGTCATCCGCGCGCGCGCGAAGCGCGTCGTCGCGGGAGCGGACGGGGCGCCCGCGACGAAGGTCGCGACGATGACGGCGATCCCGTACTACCTGTGGGACAATCGCGACGCGGGCGACATGACCGTGTGGATCGCGGAGACGCCCGAGCTGGCCCGGGTGCCGGACGCGCCGGCCGCGAAGTGACCGCGATTCGTCCTGCGCCTGCGCATCGGTCGGGCGCGCCTTGAACGCCGCGCGGGGAGCGCCGCGGGCCTCGTCCGCGGCGGCGTTGGTGTGGGGCGTCTGGGCGCTCCTCGTCCTGGTCGCGGTCGCGTACGTCGCGACGTACGCGACGCGCATCCCGATCCTCGACGACCTCGAGGTGCTGCGCCTCTGGCTTCCGACGCCCGAGCGCTCGTGGGCGGGCTTCTGGGCGCAGCACAACGAGCACCGCATCCCGATCCCGCGCCTCGTCCAGGTCGGGCTGCTCGGCCTGACCGGCGACTACCGCTCGGGGATGTACTTCACCGTCGCGGTGTACGCCGCGCTGTCGGGCGCGATGATCCTCGCGGCTCGCCGGCTGCGCGGCCGCACGACCTGGACCGACGCGTTCTTCCCGCTCGTGTGGATCAGCATCGGGAACAGCGACAACCTGCTCATGGGGTTCCAGCTGTCGCTGGCCTTGCCGACGGCGTTCGTCTGCGTCGTCCTCCTGTGCGCGCTCGGAGCGCGTTCGGGCCTGAGCACGTCCGCGGCGTGGACCGTCGCCGCGATGCTCGTCGCCTTGCCGCTGTGCGGCGGGCCGGGGCTCACGCAGGTCCCGCCGCTGCTCTCGGGCGCGGGGCTGCTCGGCGTGCTCGTACTCGCGCGACGCGTCGCGGCTCCGCGCGCGGCCGGGTGGGTGCTCCTCTGCGGGGCGGCGCTCACGGTCGCCGTCGTCGCGCTCTACCTGACGGGCTTCGTCCATTCGCCGAACTCGAGCCGCACGACGGATCCGTCGCGCGTCGCGCCCGCGGCGGCGCGCGTCGCGTCGCTCGCGCTCGGGCGCAGCGGCGAGGCCTGGTGGCCCTGGTCCTTCGTCCTCGTCGGCGCCGTCGTGGCCGGCGCGGCGGCGTTGCTCCTCGCGCGCCTGCGCCGCGAACCGGCCGAGCGCCTGCGCGCCGCCGGGATCCTGTGCGTGCTGGCCGCGTCGGCCTGCCTCTCTGTCGGCATCGGTTACGGGCGCGGCGGGACCGACGCGGCGAGCGGGTTCGCGGTGCGCTACATCGGGCTCTCGGCGCCGATCCTGTGCGCCGCGTACTTCGCGTTCGAGCTCTACGCGCGCCCCATCGCCTCGGAGGTCGTGCGCGGCGGGCTCGTCCTCGTGCTGTCCGTCGGGGCGATCGTGAACGACGTCCCGCTCGGTCGGCAGTGGGGCGAGGAGCGTCGCGCGCTCGCGCTGGGGATGCGCGCAGCCATCCTCGACGGCCGCTCGTCGGAGGAGGTCTGCGCGCGCTACGGCCGTCCGGCCTACGGCAACGCCGGCGGCTTCCTCTACCTGACCGGCCTGATGGCCGACCATCGCGTGCCGCCGTTCGACGAGGTCGACGACGCGCTGCGCGCGCAGTGGCACGAGCGCGTGTTCGTCACGCCGTTCGAGCGGCTCGAGAGCGCGGGCGACGCGGCGCGCGTCGCGCGGATCGACGAGGGGTTCCGTGCGCTGGTCGCGCCGGCCGACACGGCCGTCTACCTGCCGGTGACCGCGGACTCGCGCCGCGTCACGGGCCGCTACGGGGCGCTGCGCGCGGCGCACGAGATCGCGCCGGCCGACCCGGTGCGCATCCTCGTCGTGCTGCTCGACGGCGAGCACCGCACGGTGCTCCTCGACCGCGTGCTCGACCCGTCGCGCGTCGCATCGGATCGCGGACCGCAGGCGCTCGACCTCGCGCTGCCGCACGCCGGTCGCACGGTGGCCGTGCGCGTGCTGCCGGTCGACCGCGCCGCGAACCGCGCCGAGAACCACTCCGCGACGGCGTGGCTCGCCGGCTTCGCGGTCGAGTGATGCGCGGCCCCGAGCCGGATCAGGCGTGCACGCCGGGCGCTTCGTGGCCCGTGCGCTCGACCCAGTCCGTGTAGGAGTGCTGGAACAGGAGCGGCCCGCGCCCGCCGTCGCCCGACAGGTCCAGCACGTGCGTCGCGAGTCCCTTCAGGAACGTCCGGTCGTGCGACACGAACAGCATCGTGCCCTCGAAGTCCTGGAGCGTCTTCACGAGCATCTCCTTCGTCGCGAGGTCGAGGTGGTTCGTCGGCTCGTCGAGCACCAGGAAGTTCGGCGGGTCGAACAGCATCTGCGCCAGGACGAGGCGCGACCGCTCGCCGCCCGAAAGCATGTGGACGCGCTTCGTCACGTCGTCCTCGCCGAACTGGAACGCGCCCAAGAGGTTCCGCTTCGTGGCGATCGAGGGCAGCGGGAAGCGGCCGTCGATCTCCTCCCACACGGTCTTCTTCGCGTCGAGGATCTCGAGCGCCGACTGCGAGAAGTAGCCCAGCTTCAGCGAGGCGCCCAGGCGCACCGTGCCGGAGTCCGGCTGCAGCACGCCCGCGACCATCTTCAAGAGCGTCGACTTGCCCGCGCCGTTCACGCCCATGACGCACCAGCGCTCCTGGCGCCGGATCTCGAAGTCGAAGCGGTCGTAGAGCGTGCGGTCGCCGTAGCGTTTCGTCACGCCCGACAGGATCGCCACGTCGTTGCCGGAGCGCGGGGGCTTCCTGAACTCGAAGGGCACGATGACGCGCTTCCGGGGCGCCTCGAGCTTCTCGATCTTGTCGAGCTTCTTGACGCGCGACTGAACCTGCGCAGCCTTCGCGGCGTGCTTCTCGAAGCGCGCGATGAAGCGCTCCTCCTTCTCGAGCATCTTCTGCTGGCGCGCGTAGGCGGCCTCGTCCCGCGTCGCGCGGATGGCGCGCTCGCGCTCGTAGTACTCGTAGTCGCCCGTGTAGGAGACGAGCTCGCCCTCGTCGACGTCCACGAGCCGCGTCACGACGCGGTTCATGAAGTCGCGGTCGTGGCACGTCATCAGGATCGCGGCGTCCGTGCCGCGCAGGAAGCCCTCGAGCCACAGGATCGACTCGATGTCGAGGTGGTTCGTCGGCTCGTCGAGCAGGAGCACGTCGGCCGCGCCGATCAGGACCTTGGCCATCGCGACGCGCATCTTCCAGCCGCCCGACAGCGCGCCGACGTCGCCGTCGACCTGTTCGGGACGGAAGCCGAGCCCGTCGAGCACCGTGCGCGCCTTGGCCTCGAGCTCGTACCCGCCCAGCGCCTGGTACTTCTCCTGGACCTCGCCGAAGCGCGCCAGGATCGCGTCCATCTCGTCCGCGCGATCGGGGTCGGCCAGCGCGTGCTCCAGCTCGATGAGCTCGTGGTGCAACTCGCCCGCCTGCCCCGAACCGGCGATCGCCTCGTCGAGCACCGACCGGCCCGAGACGTCGGCCGCGTCCTGCTTGAAGTAGCCGATGCGCAGGCCCTTCGGCACGGAGACCTGCCCGTCGTCGGGGGCCTCCTCGCCGGCGATCATGCGGAAGAGCGTGCTCTTGCCCGAGCCGTTCGGGCCCACGAGCCCGACCTTCTCGCCCGGGTCGAGCTGGAGCGACGCCTCGACGAAGAGGAGCTGGCGGCCGTAGTGCTTCGAGACGTTCGAGAGGGCGATCATGAAGCCCTCCACGATACGGTGCGCGCGGCCTCCCGTCAGCCCGCGCGGACGCAACCCGCGTCCGTGCGTGACCGCGCGGCGGCGATCCGTACCCTGGAGGCCCCATGGTGAGCCCGCACGCGCCCCGAGGAACCGTCGATCCGGCGCCGCGCTCGCGGCGGCGCGGCGATCGCGGCGGAGCTCGGGCGCGATGAGGAAGAGCACGCGCGGCGCGCTGATCGTGCTCGCCACCGCGGCCCTGGCCCTGGCCGGCGCCGAGCTGTGGCTGCGCGCGTACCGCCCCGTGCAACACCGCGAACCGCTCGACCGTTCGGGCGTGCCGCCGGGCGTGACGCAGTACCACCAGGCCTCGCGGGTCGCGGGCCTGCCGTTCGAGCTGATCCCGGGCGCGCACGGCATCTACGCCGGCGTCGAGGTGTCGATCAACTCGCTCGGTCAACGCGGGCCGGAGGTCGAGCGCGCGAAGGCGCCGGGCACGTTCCGCGTCGTGGCCATCGGCGACTCGCTGACGTTCGGCTACGGCGCGCCGCAGGAGGGGATCTGGCCCGCCGCGCTCGAGCGCGTGCTGCAGCCCGACGCGGCGCGTCTCGGCGCGCGGACCGTGCAGGTGATGAACCTGGGCGTCAGCGCCTACAACAGCGCCGACGAGGCGCGCGTGCTCGAGGCCAAGGCGCTCGACCTCGCCCCGGACGTGATCGTGGTCGGCTACTTCCTCAACGACCCGCAGGTCGCGCCGCTGCAGGCGTTGCAGCGCTGGTTCCGCGAGCCGGCCTTGTGGGAGCGCTCGCACCTCCTGCGCCTCGTCGACGCCTGGCGTTTCGCGCGCGCGAAGGAGCGCCACGGCAACGACGGGTACAGGAACCTCCACGATCCGTCGGGCAGCGACTGGGCGATGGTCGTCGAGGCGTTCGCGTCGATGCACCGCGCCGCGAGCGCGCGTGGCGTGCCGGTCCTCGTCGCGACCCTGCCCGCGTTCCCGCCCGGGCCCACGTGGGACGGGTATCCCTGGAGCGATCTGCACGCGCAGGTCCTCGCGGCGGCGCGCGCGCAGGGGCTCGACGCGTTCGACACGGTGCCCGCGTTCCAGGCCGACGGACGCCGGCCGAAGGATCTGTGCGTCGACTTCGAGCACCCGAACGGCGCCGGCGCGGAGGTCATCGCGCGCGCCGTGGCCGCCGAGATCCTGCGCATCGCGGCGCGGCCCGCCGGCGAACGGGAGCACTGACATGACGAGCCGCGGCGGTCCGACACGATGAGCACCCCGTCCGACCCGCGCGCGGGCTCGCGTAGCGCCGCGCCGAATCGTGTCGAGCCGCGGTTCGTCAGGCCGCGGTTCGTCGCGCTGGCTCTCGGCCTGGTCCTCGCCGTCCTCGCGGCGTTCGCCTGGAACGCCTGGTCGCCGCGCCCCGCGGCCCCCGTGCCGCAGTTCGACCGGAAGGCCGTGAACGCGCTGCTCCTGCAGCGCAGCCGCGCGCCCGCCGACGCGCCGCGGCCCGTGCTGGCGGCCGGCGATCCGCGCGGGCGGCCGTGGTGGATCCCCGAGGCCGACGCGCGCCTCCTGTTCGCGGTCTCGACGCGCGGTCAGCGCTACGACCCGTGGACCTACCACGCGGCGATCCCGAGCCTCGACCAGGAGGTGTCGTGGCCCGAGCACGCGGGCGGGCGCTTCCGCTACCGCACGAACGCGCGCAGCCTGCGCGAGGACGCCGAGGTTCCCGCGGAGCGCGGCGACCTGCGCGTGCTCGTGGCGGGGGACTCGCACACCGCCGGGTTCTGCGACAACGCCGAGTCGTTCTCGAACCTGCTCGAAGCGCGGCTCGCGCGCCGGTTCCCGGGGAAGACGGTCGACGTCGTGAACGCGGCGAACATGGGCTTCTCGTTCCACAACTACCTGGGCACGCTCGAGAAGTACCGCGACCTGCGTCCGCACGTGTTCCTCGTCGTCGTGCACGGCGGGAACGACTTCCAGGAGGTGCTCGTGCCGCACCGCTACCTGCACCGTCTGGCACCGCGGCCGGAGGACGACTCGCTGCTCGGCCGCCGCCACAGCGCGGAGCTGCGCTTCCCGGCCGCGATGTTCCAGGGCGTGTGGTCGATGGCCTCGTTCCGGGCCTACCCCGAGGACCGCACGCTGGCGCTCGACGCGGCGAGCGAGGTCCTGGGGCGCATCCGCGCGATCTGCGCCGAGGACGGGATCCGTCTCGTCGTCGCGCTGATCCCGTCGCCCATCGAGGCCGAGAGCGACGCGCACGCCGAGAAGGTCCTGCCCGTGCTGGCCCTGTTCCAGATGTCGCGCGCGGACGTGGTGCAGCACGGCGAGCTCGGCCGCGAGCTCCTGCGCCGCCTCGCGCGCGATGCCGTCCCGTGCCTCGACGGTCTCGAGGCGCTGCGCGAGCCGGGCGAGCCCAGCTTCTGGCGTCAGGACCTGCACCTGTCGGTCGCGGGACACGAGCGCATGGCGCGCGCGCTGGAGCCGCTCGTCGTGGAGGCCAGCGGCCTGGGCGGTTGAGCACCGCGCGCAGCGCTCGACAGCACTGCGTGGAGCGCTCGACAGCACCGCGCGCAGCGCTCAGCAGGGCTGCGCGCAGCGCTCAACGCCACTTCGCCGCTTCGTCCGGCCTGCCCCAGCGCTCGTAGAGTTCGGCCAGGAGCTTGCGCGCGAGCTGGGCGTGGTCGTGTTCCGCGCCGACGGTGCGCAGCGTGCGTTCGTGGAACTCGAGCGCGACGCGCTCGCAGTCCTCGAAGCTCTCGAGCCCGAGCAGCGTCCGGCCCAGCACGTACAGCGTGGCGCGCGTTCCCGCTCCGTCCGGACCGGAGATGCGTTCGCGCAGGGCGAGGGCTTCCTCGAGGCTCTCGCGCGCAGCCGCGTACTCCTGCGCACCGAGCAGGCTCGCGCCGATCTGGTGCAGGAGGAAGCCCGCGAGCTCGTCGTCCTCGTCGATCTCGCGGCGGTGCTCGGTCAGCGCCGCGCGGTACGCCTCGAGCGCCGGCGCGTGCTCCTTCGCCGAGAGGCGGAGGTCGCCGATCGCGCGCAGACACGCCACGAGGAGCCCCGGCTCGGCGTCGGCGCCGAAGCCGCGCAGCCGGCGCAGCGCGTCCTCGAGGAGCGGCAGCGCCGCCGCCGGGTCGCCGGCGTTCTTCGTGACGAGCCCCAGGTTGTACGTCGTCTTGGCGACGTCGGGGTGCGCGTCGCCGAGCACGCGCCGGCGGGCCTCGAGCACCTCGCGCAGGATCGCGGCGCTCTCGGCGTAGCGCTGCCGCCCGAACAGCACGTTCGAGAGGTTCTCGTTCGTGACGATCGTGCGGGGATGCTCGTCGCCCAGAACGCGCCGGCGGGCCGCGAGGGTCTCGCGGAAGAGGGCCTCGGCCTCGTCGAGGCGGCGCATCTCGAGGTACCGCGTCGCGAGCGCGTTCATGGAGTCCATCGTCGAGGGATGGTCGGGCGGCAGGATGCGGCGTCGCACCTCGAGCACCGCGCGCTGCAAATCGGCGGCCTCCTCGACGCGGCCCAGCGCGGCCGTGGCGTCGGCCAGGTTCGAGCGCGCGAGCGCGGTGTCCGCGTTCTCGTCGCCGTACGTCGCGCGCGCGACGCGCAGCGATTCGACGAGGTACGGCTCCGCCTCCTCCGCGCGACCGCCGCGCAGCAGCGCGAGGCCGAGGTTGCCCGACATGCGTCCCGTGTAGGGGTGGTCCGGCCCGTTCACAGTCCGGCTCAGCTCGAGCGCCTCGCGACACAGCTCCTCGCACTCCGCGATCCGCCCGAGGTCCAGGAGGACGCTCGTGAGGTTCGACATCGAGTTCAGGGTGTCCGGGTGCTTCTCGCCCAGCGAGCGGCGCCGCCGTTCGAGCACGTCGCGGTGCTCGCGCGCCGCGTCCTCGAAGCGGCCCTGGTCCGCGTCGAGGAGTGCCAGGTTGTTGCGCGTGGCCAGGGAATCGCGGGCATCGGGGCCGAGCACGCGCTCCTCGATGGCCAGCACCTCCGCGTAGATCTCGCGCGCGGCGTCGGCCTGTCCGTCGTTCGCCAGCACGATCGCCAGGTCGTTGCGCGAGGAGAGCGTTCCCGGATCTTCCGGGCCGAGGAGGCGCTCCGCGATGCCGACGGCCTCGCGGTAGAGCTCGATCGACTCCGTGCGGCGGCCCATCCGGCCGCGGACGTTCGCGAGCGCCTGCAGGGCCGTCAGCGTCGTCTCCGATTCGTGGCCGTCGTGTGCACGGCGGAGCTCGAGCGCCCGCTCGAGGTGGCCGCGCGCCTCCTCGTAGCGGCCGAGCTTCTCGTAGCTCCCGCCGATCGTGAGGCGCAGCGCGGACTCGATCGAGGGCTCGTCGGCGAAGCGGCCCTCGAGCCTTCGCGAGGCCTGGTCGAGCACCTCGCGCACGGTCACGTCGATGCCCATCTGGTCCGGCGATACGGCGGCCAGCAGGTCCTCGTTCAGGAAGCGGTTGACCTCGCCCGCGACGCGCGCCTGGCGTCGCGCATCGGCGGCGTTCTTCTCGGCCTCGACGCGCCGGTTCTCGGCCAGGACGGCATTCTCGCGCACGCGCGCGGACAGCACGAGGCTCGCGACGAGCCCCGCGACGAGCGCCAGCACCGCCGCCGCGAGCGACGCCGCCAGCGCCTTGTTGCGGCGCACCCACTTGCGCGCCTCGGCCAGCGCGCCGCCCTCGAACGCGCCGACCACGCGGCCCTCGAGGAACGCGCGCAGGTCCTCGGCCAGCTCGAGCACGCCCGGATATCGATCGGCCGGATCGCGCGCCATCGCCTTGTCGCAGATCGCGACCAGCTCGCTCGGCGCGCGCGGCGCGAGCGACTCGACCGGCGGCGGCGGTCCGGCGAGCGCGCGCTTCCACACCTCGCGGCCTCCGACCGTCTCGCCCGGGATCGTGTAGGGCGGCGCGCCGGCGAGCAGGTGGTAGAGCATCGCGCCCAGCGCGTAGACGTCCGACCGGGCCGACAGCGCGTCGATGTCGCCGCGCGCCTGCTCGGGCGGCATGTAGGCCGGCGTGCCGACGACCTCGCCCTGCATCGTCATGAACGACGACGCGGGCGAGGACTCGCGCTCCTGCACGCGCTCCGTGCGCACGGCGTCGGGCGCGGTCGCGAGACGCTCCGCGGCGGTCTCGACGCGGCCGAGCACGCGCGCGAGCCCCCAGTCCATGACGTAGACCTCGCCGAAGTCGCCGACCATCACGTTGGCCGGCTTGAGGTCGCGGTGGATGACGTCCTTCGCGTGCGCGAACGCGACGGCCTCGCAGGCCTTGAGCAGGACCCCGAGCGCGCGCGTCTGTGTCCAGCCCTCCTGGCCCGCGGCGACGAGGTCGTAGACCGCGCCCAGGTGGCGCCCCTTCACGAGCTTCATCGTGAAGTACACGCGGCCGTCGGCGTCGAGACCCAGCTCGTGCACCGGCACGATGCCGGGGTGGTCGAGCTGGCCCGTGATCTGCGCCTCCTCGAGGAAGCGCGCCAGGATCCGCGAGTCGACCGGCTCCGAGTCGCCCGGATCCGCGGCCTGGCCCAGCACGACCTTCATCGCCAGGTGGCGCCGGATGTCCTCGTCCCACACGCGCAGGATCGCGCCCATGCCGCCGCGCGCGACCTCGCCCTCGAGGCGGTAGCGCGAAGCGCGGCGCTTCTTCTCGAGCCGGCGCAGCAGCTCCTGCGTGTTCGAGCTGCCGCCGGCCTTCGACGCGAGGTCGAGCGGCGTCCGCTGCTCGTTCGCGTCGGCGTCGGCCGCCGTCAGCCGCTGGATCGCGTCCGACGGGCGGACGCCGGCCAGCGCCAGCATCGGCTCGAGCCGCGCCCACAGGGCGTGGAGCGCGCGCAGCTCGGCGGAGTGCCCCGGGTTCGCGCGCACGACGTCGGCGAAGTCGCGCGACCGGTCCGCGAGCCAGGCGACGAAAACCGTCTCGGCCGGGGTCGGCTGGCGGGGGAAGGCACGGGTCGCCACGTGGGCGCGGAGTCTAACCGCCGCGGGCAGCGAGTTCGGGTCGGGTCCGCCGAGGATGGCCGCCGGGCACGACCCGGCGGTGCTTCAGGACGCCGAGACGTCGCTCGGGTCCGCGGCGCGGACCGCCCTCAAGGCCGTACCCACGGCTCGCGCGAGCTCCTGCTCGTCGAACGGCTTCTCGAGCGTGCGCGTGCCCTCCGCGATGCGACCCTGCTGGACGAGGAGGTCCGCGGGGTAGGCCGACATGAAGAGCACCCGCAGGTCGGGCCGCTCGCTCGTGAGGACCCGCGCGATCTCCGCGCCGCTGGCGTCGGGCAGCACCATGTCGGAGAGCAACAGGTCGATGGGGCCCGCGTACCCGCGAGCCGTCGCCAGGGCGGAGGCCGCGTCCTCGGCGACCAGGACCCGGTACTCCAGGCGCGCCAGGAGCTGGCGGATCGTCGCGCGGATCAGCCGCTCGTCCTCAACGACGAGGATGCAGGCGTCGCCGTGCTGCGCCTCCGGCTGCGGGACCGGCGCGGCGCGCACCCCCGAGGATCCGAGGGCCGCGAGCCGCGGGAAGTGGATGCAGAAGCGCGTGCCGTGACCGGGCCGGCTCTCCACGTCGATGCCGCCCCGCAGCTGGTCGACGATCGAGTAGACGGTGTACAGGCCGAGCCCCGTCCCGCGGCCGGCTTCCTTCGTCGTGAAGAAGGGCTCGAACATGCGCTCGAGCGTGGCGTCGTCCATGCCGACGCCCGAATCGGCGACCTCGAGGGTCACGTAGCAGCCGGCCGGCAGCACGCGGCTGCGCGTCGACACCGGTTCGCCGAACTCGACGTCGTGCGTCGCGATGCGCAGCGTCCCTCCATTGGGCATGGCGTCGCGTGCGTTCACGGCCAGGTTGAGCAGGATGTGCTCGAGGTGCGTGGGGTTGCCGAGCATCGGCCCGCCGGACGCGCACAGGGCGACGTCGAACGCGATGTCCTCGCCGATCATCTGCCGCAGCATGCGTTCGGCGACGCGCACGACCGCGTTGAGCTCGGCCGGCAGGAACTCGACCGGCTTCCGGCGGCTGAAGTTGAGCAGGTCGCGCGAGAGCGTCGCCCCGCGCTCGGCCGCGCTGCACATGTCGTCGACGAGCGGCAGCGCCGCGTGTCCGGCGGGCAGCGCGTGCTTCGCGAGCTCTCCGCAGCCCAGGATGCCCATGAGCACGTTGTTGAAGTCGTGCGCGATGCCGTTGGCCAGGCGGCCGATGGCCTCCATCTTCTGTGCCTGGCGCAGCTGGTCTTCGAGCTGCCGGTGATCGTGCTCGGCGCGCTTGCGCGCGCTGATGTCCACGACGGAGCCCAGGACGAAGAGGCCCTCCTCGGTCTCGATCGGGTTGAGCCCGATCTCGAGCGGGATCTCCGTGCCGTCCTTGCGCGCGTCGTAGAGGTCCCGGCCGGCGCCCATCGAGCGCGCCTGGGGAGCGCGGAAGTACGCCGCGCGGTCGGCCGGGTGCGTCGACCGGAACTTCTCGGGCACGAGCTTCTCGACCGATTCGCCCAGCAGCTCGCTGCGCGAGTAGCCGAACATGCGCTCGATCTCGCGGTTGACGAGCACGATCCGCCCCGCCCGATCGATCATCAGCATCCCGTTGGGCGACGATTCGACGGCCACGCGGAAGCGCGCCTCCGCCCGCTTGCGCGCGCTGATGTCGACGATCGTGCTGAGGACGAACAGGCCCTCCTCCGTGACCACCGGCGTCAACTCGATCTCGAGCGGGATCTCCGTGTCGTCCTTGCGCAGGCCGAAGAGCTCGCGCCCCGCGCCCATGCTGCGCGTGCGCGGCTCGCGCAGGAAGCGGGCGCGCTGGATCTCGTGCTCCTCGCGCAGGCGCGCCGGGACGAGCATCTCGACCGGCTTCCCCAGCAGTTCCTCGCGCGAGTAGCCGAACAGCGCCTCGATCTGGCGGTTCGCGAGGACCATGCGGCCGCCCGAGTCGACCATGAGGATGCCCGAGGGCGCGGCGTCGATCGCGGCACGCAGCCGCAACTCGACGGCGTTCGTGGGGGCAGCAGCCATGCGGGGATCTCCGACTGGGGAACTCCGTGGGGGAAGCCCGGCGGAGTGCGAGGCGGCGTCAGTCTAGCTCACGTGAACGTCGTGCCGGCTGCGGGAAGAGCGCTTGGGAGAACCGTCCGGCGGTTCGAATGCCGGAGCTCGCCGGAGCGCGGTCCGATGGCCTCGGGTTCGATTCCCTGGCCTTCGCGGGAAGCCGCGCGATCCGCGCCGCGCGGGATCGCCCCGTGCGGGGTCGGCGCCGACCGCTCCCTCGCGAAGAATGCGTGCCTTTCGAGCTTCGTCCTGCGCGCGTCCTCGGCTGCACGCCGGACACGCTCGGCTCCCTCGATCGAGCGGCATCCGGACCCCGACACGACCCGCGCGGTCGTGTCGCGATTCCAGCGTGGTCCTCCCACGCGCCGCACCCGATCCCGGCCCGGTCGCTCCGACCGCGGCTCGAGCCCCTCCGTCGGCCGGACGTGCACGACTTCGAGCCCGGCATGACACGCGCGGACGACCCCCGACAGTTCCGGCCCGGTCCGGTTCCCGATGCCTACATCCAGGAGCATCGGGCGAACTTCCGCTGGCTCTCCGTGCTGCGCGCGGCCTTCAGCCGCGGCGCGTCGGACAAGGACGCCGTCGCCGAAGCGAACGACTCGGTGCCCGAGGCGCTCGAACCCTCGCGGTTCCCGAGCGGCGATCCGCACGAGCACGCGCCGCCCGTCGCCGCGCCGGTCCCGGAACCCGACCCGCGCCCGGATCGAGCGCGGGTCGAGGGCTCGGACTCGCAGAGCGCGCCCATCGTGGCGCTGGGCTTCGCCTGAAGCCGCGGTCGATGCCCCCGACGAGCTTCGCCGGAAGCGGTCGCCTCAGGGGATCCAGGCGATCTGGAGCCCGTTGGAGAGGTTGAACGTCTCCGCGGTGCAGAACGCCGCGGAGTTGCGGTACCAGATCTGGTACGTCCGGATCCCCGGCGCCCCGACGAGCCCCTTCACCGAGACGTGGAGGTCGCTCGGACCCGGGTAGCGCGACGCGCCGCTCGCGTTCGCTCTCGTGCCGAGGCGGATGACCGCGCCGCTCGCGCAGCGCAGACCGTCGCCGAAGACGGCGCCCAGCCCGGCGTTCGCCTGCAGCGTGCCCTGGAAATAGAGCGCGGAACTCTCGGGCATGCCGATCCCGGCGAGGACCAGCGTGTCGGCGGAGAGCCGCGCGACACCGGAACCCGAGAGCGTGGCTCCGTTCGCGTTCAGCGAGTGCGCGCAGCCGTTGCCCGCCACTCCCGCGTTGCTGCACGGACAAGTCGTGCCGCTGCCGTCGCCCGAGCAGAATGCCGTCCCGGCCACCGTCGCGAGCGTCACGCGCATGTCGTCGGCCAGGAAGATCGGACCCCAGTCCGTGCAGATCGGCGGGTGGCTGTCGTAATGGACCACGACGCTGTCGAAGCCCTGCGGGAAGCTGCAGCTCAGGACGTCGACGGGCCACGTCCCCGGATTGGCCGCGGTGCGCGTGCTGGTCCCCACGAAGTTGCCGTTGCGCGTGGCGGTCACGCGCATCGTGGCCGAGTCGTCGCAGCCCAGCTCCTGCGGCGAGTAGCGGATCGAGAAGTCGCTCAGCACCTGGTCGAAGCGGACGCGCAGATCGGCCGCATACACGCTGTTCGGGTAGACGAACAGCCCGGTGAACCCGATCGGCACGACGGGCGCGCTCGAGTCCTGGATGGAGAAGCCCTGGCCGGTGGCGGAGAGGTGGGCGGTGACGCCACCCGCGGTCAGGACGATCGGGAGCGGCGAGTGCAGGGGCGCCGCGTCGAAGTCGAACAGGACGGACTGCGCCGGCGCGGGGATCGAGGCGACGGCGACCGCCGCGGCGGCCAGCGCGATGCGCCGGTCGAATCGGGCTCTCATGGGCGTTCCTCCGGGTGGGTCCGATCGACCCGCGGCCCGGCCTGCGGCCGAGGCGACCACGAGCGCGTGCTCTCCGGCGGGCCGGCGAACGGACGTGGATCGATGCTACGCCGGCGGCCCGGACGCGCCGGTGGGCTCACGGGCGTAGGCGGCGGGGTTTCCGTTCGCAGTGCCCGGCGTGCGCCGGCGTCGGGGCGCGAGGACCCGCCGCGGCCCGCCACACCCCACGGATCCGCGCCGCAGCCGCGGATCCACCCGATGCGGGGCGGAGCGCCGGCCCGAGTTCGTGCGAGCATCCCCGTCGCACCCGCGCCTAGACTCGCGCGCATGACCCCGGGCGAGCGCGATCGGGACGGTCAGCTCGTCCGCCGCTTCTCGGTCCTCGGCCTGTGGGTGCTCGTCGTGAACGGCATCCTCGGCGCGGGGATCTTCGGCCTGCCGGCGCGGGTCGCGGCCGAGACGGGCGCCTACAGCGCGCTGCTCTTCGTGGCGTGCGGCGTGCTCATGGCGCCGATCGTCCTGTCCTTCGCCGAGGCGGCGAGCTACGTGCGCACGACCGGGGGGCCGATCGTGTACGTCGGCACGGCCTTCGGGACCTTCGCGTCCTTCCAGACGGGCTGGTCGATGTACGTGGCGCGCGCGACGGCGTTCGCGGCCAACGTGAACCTGCTCGTCGATTCGCTGGGCTGGTTGTGGGAGTCCGCGCCGCGCGGAGCGACGCGGATCGCGCTCATCGTCGGCATCTGCGGGTTCCTGACGATCGTCAACGTCGTCGGATCCAAGCAGGCGATGCGCACGGCCGGGATCCTGACCGTGCTCAAGCTCGCGCCGATCCTCCTGCTCGTCGTCGCGGGGGTGTTCGTGCTCGCGCCCGCGGTGCTGCCGGATCGGTCGACGCCGTTGCCGTCGCTCGCCAGCGCGGGGTCCGCCGCGCTGCTGGCGACCTACGCCTTCGTCGGCTGGGAGGTCGCGCTCGTCCCGGCCGGCGAAGCGCGCGACCCGCGGCGCGACCTGCCGCGCGCGCTGCTCTTCGGGCTGGCCGTCGTCGTCGTGCTGTACGTGCTGATCCAGGCGGTGTGCGTCGCGGCGCTCCCGGACCTCGCGCACAGCGAGCGCCCCCTCGTCGATGCCGCCGACGCGATCCTCGGGCCGGCGGGCGCTTCGTTCCTCCTGTTCGGGACGGTGGCGTCCATCGGCGGGAACCTGGCGGTGTCGGTGATCTCCGCGTCGCGCACCACGTACGCGCTGTCGCAGGAGGGCTCGCTGCCGGCGTTCCTCGGACGCGTGCACCCGAGGTTCGGCACGCCGGCCGCGTCCGTGATCGCCTACGGCGTGCTCGTCGCGACGCTCGCGCTGAGCGGATCGTTCGTGTGGCTCGCGGGGCTCAGCGTGTTGACGCGCGTGCTCGTGTTCCTGCTCGTGATCGCCGCGCTGCCGACGTTGCGCCGCCGCTTCGGCGCGGAGCCGGGCACGTTCCGCCTGCCGGGCGGGTACGCGATCCCGGCCGTCGCGGCGTGCGTGTGCGTCGGCCTGGGGTTCCAGGCCCGGGCGGAGGCGATCTGGACGACGCTGGCGTTCCTCGGCGTCGGATCGTTGCTGTACCTCGCGGCGCGGCGGCGTACCTGACCAGAAGCTGACCCGCTTCGCTGCGCCTTCATGGAATCGACACCGCCGCTTGTGGGGCCGCTCGCCTCGAACGACCATTCCTGGTGTAGGAACAGCGAGCTGGGTCAGCTTCCGAGGAACACGCCCGTGACGAAGCGGAAGGCAATGCCGAAACCGGGACCGAAGACGCCGAACGCAGCGCCCGCGCGCAGCGCACGTGGAGCCGCCGGTTCCAAGCCCGCGAAGAAGCCCGGCGCCAAGCCCAGGACACCGGCCGGCGGTACGCGGCCCGTGAAGCTCCTCGCCGGCGGCAACCCGCAGATCGCGAAGGCGGACGGCGACGCGCCGGTGCAGGCGTACCTCGCCGCGCTGCCCGGCTGGAAGCGCGAGGTCGGCCGCCGCCTCGACGCGATCGTCGTGCGCAGCGTGCCCGGCGTGCGCAAGGCCGTGAAGTGGAACTCGCCGCTGTACGGCATCGAGGGCCGCGGCTGGTTCCTCGGGGTGCACGCGTTCACGCACCACCTCAAGTTGGCCTTCTTCCACGGCAGCTCGCTGCGACCGCCGCCGCCCGGGGCGAGCGCGAGCCAGGGCACGCGCTACCTCGACATCCGCGAGGGCGACGTCCTCGACGAAGCGCAGCTCGCGGCGTGGATGCAGCAGGCGGCCGCGCTGCCGGGCTGGGGCGCGCCGTCGACAAAGCCTCGATCGCGATCGCGATCCGAGCGGAAGTCGCCGGGTCGAAGTGCCTGACCACGCAGCGCTGCGCGCGTCGACGCTGCGAACTACCCGCGGGCTCGAGACCGGTTGAAGGCCACGGCCGCGCGGACGAGCGCCTTCAGGGCCTTCGCGTCCACCGCGTCGCCTTCGCGGAAGTCGATCGCGCGCCGCGTGTTGCCCTCGAGGCTCGAGTTGAAGAGGCCGGACGGGTCCTCGAGCGAGGCTCCCCGGGCGAACGTCATCTTGACGACCCGCTGGTACGTCTCGCCCGTGCAGACGATTCCGTCGTGCGACCAGACCGGTGTGCCGCGCCACTTCCACTCCTCGACGACGTCCGGGTCGGCGGCCCGGATCAGCGCACGGAGCCGCGCGAGCATCGCGCCCCGCCAATCGCCCAGCTCGGCGATCTTCGCGTCGATGAGCGCGGACGGCGAGTCGGCCGCCTTCGAGGACTTCTTCTTCATGCTTCCGCCTCCCCAGTTCGCGCGAGGGCCGCGGGGCCCGCGGATCGGGGCCGGGTCTGCTCCCACCGCTCGCGGCGTGCCAATCTCGCGTCGTCCGGCGAGGACGGCAACCGGGATCCATGGCACGGAGCGCGCTCGAGCGCGCACGGGGCCTCCGTGTGGTCGGAGTGCATCGAGCGCGGGGGCTCGGCGATCTGCGGGGGACTCGGACCGTCGAGCTTCGGTCGCCGCGCGGCCAGTCTCGGCGTTGGGCGGCGCTGCTCCCTCCGCGCTCGTCGCGCGCGCGATCCGGTCCCGAGATCGGTGGCCACCGCGCGATCGGGTGCACCACCCCTGTGCGGCATCGCACGCCGCGCACGGGCCTGGCCGCCTGCCGGGCTTGCAGCCGGGCGGCACGTCCGTTGCGATCTTCCGTGGCCCGAGCCCGTTCGCATCGGACGTCGGTCGTCCCCTCACCCCTTCCTCGGGCCCCACATCGTGCGCCTTCCCTCGGCTCCTGCTCTCGTCCTCGCCGCGCTCGCTTGCCCGTCCGTGTCCGCGCAGACGACCGAACTCGTCAGCCTGAACAGCCACGACGCGCAGTCGCCGTTCTCGATCGCGGACTACCCCGCCGTCTCGCGCACGGGGCGGTTCGTCTCGTTCCTGTCGACGGCGGTCCTGACCCACGGAGCGGCGGGCGGATGGGCGATCTACGCGCGGGATCGCGAACTCGGCACGACGGTCCTCGTCAGCGTCCCGCTGGCGGGTGAGGCGCTCGACGGCCCGTCGTGGCACTCGGCGATCAGCGACGACGGCCGTTTCGTGGCGTTCGAGAGCTCGGCCTCGACGCTCGTCGCGGGAGATTCGAACGGAGACCGGGACTACTTCGTCCGCGATCTGCTCACCGCGAGCACGACGCGCGTGAGCGTCTCGTCGAGCGGAGCCCAGGCCGAGGGGAACCTCCCGCCTGGGGGATCCGCGACGGTCTCGACGCTGTCGATGTCGGGCGACGGACGCTACGTCGCGTTCGAGAGCAGTGCCTCGAACCTCGTCGACTTCGACGCGAACGGCTTCACGGACGTGTTCGTCCACGATCGCCTCACGGGTACGACGGAACGGGTCAGCCGGGGGCTGGGGGCGGAGTCGAACGACGAGTCGGGCAAGCCGCGCATCTCGAACGACGGACGCTACGTCGCGTTCGAGAGCCGCGCCACGAACCTCATCGCGGAGCGAACGGTCCCCGGGTTCGACATCTTCGTGTACGACCGTTGGCTCGGCACGACGACGCTCGCGAGCCGCGGCTCGAACGGTGCGGTCGCTCGGCGGGAGTCGAGGTCGCCTTCGATCTCGGGCGACGGCCGGTGGGTCGCCTTCCAGTCCGCGGCTGCCGGATTGGATCCCGCCTACGCGGGGACGCTCTGGACCAAGGTCTACGTGCGCGACCTGCTCCTCGGCACGACGACGATCGTCAGCCGCCCGATGACGGGATTCGCACCCACGGGGCACGCGCTGAACCCCTGCATTTCGGCCGACGGATCGTGGATCGCGTTCGAGGACTACTCGAGCACACTCGTTCCGGGAGACACGAACGGCATGCGCGACATCTTCCGCTGGTCTCGCGCGACCCGGACCGTCGAGCGCCTGAACCTCGGCCCCGCCGGCGTCCAGGCGAACGATGCTTCGAAGTGGCCCGCGATCAGCGGCGACGGGACGCTCGTCGCGTACCACAGTTGGGCGCGCAATCTGATCCCGCTCGACATCAGCGGGGCGGGGGACGTGTACGCGAGCCGTTGAGGTGTGCGCGCCGCGGAAGGAGCACCTTCCACGCGTGGCCAGGTCGCCCGGGCGCAGTTCGAGTCCGAGTGGGGGTGCCTCGGCAGGTCCGGCGCACGGGCTCGGTCAGAACCCGTCGACTCGCACGGAAACGACGTCCACGGCCACAGAGCTTGCAGGCGTCGCGAATCCCCGCGCGAGGTCGAGCGCGGGTCGACCCGGATCCGGTACCGACGAGCTCCTCGGGCGCACGGTGTTCGGAGCTCGGATGGGGTGAGCCGGCGCCCCGGCTCTCGACGATGGCGGCTTGGACGAGATCCAAGTCCGCAAGTACATTGCGGGCCATGGCCGAGGGAAAACGCCCGACGAACCCCGAATCGCAACTCGCGAGCTACTTCGCCAAGTACTCGCCGCCCATCGCCAAGCTCGGAATCGCGTTGCGCGCCAAGCTGCGTGCGCGGCTGCCCGGCTTTTCCGAGATCGTGTACGTCTACGAGAACCAGGATGCCCTCGTCATCTCGTATTCACCGACCGAGCACGGCTATCAAGGGCTGTGCTCGTTGGCGCTGTACCCGGAGAAGGTGAGCTTGCATTTCGGGCAGGGCGCGCAGTTGTCGAAGGCGGACCCGCAGAAGCTCCTGCAGGGCAGCGGCAAGACCGTGCGTCACGTCGTGTTGAACTCGGTTGCCGATTTCGAGCGCGCGGAGATCGAGGCGTTGATGGCGTCCGCGCTGAAGCTTGCCAAGGTTCACGTCGACGCGGGCGCGAAGGGTTCCGTGATCATCAAGGCGGAGGCCCAGAAGCAGCGCGCGAGCCGCGCGAGGAAGGTGGCACGACCGGCCTCCGCGGGTCGGAAGTCGAAGCCCCCGCGCTGACGAGTTCCTGGCGCGTTCGCCGTGCGCCGGTCGTGCCGTGCCCGTCCGGCTCCATTTCGGATGGGGGATGCCCGCCGCCGTGAGGGCCGAGCGCGAAGCACGCGACCGCTGCGTGCCGGGTTGCGCGCCCCCGACGCCGTCCGACTTCTTGCTCGTCGCCTTCGACATCTCCAGACGGGAGGGGATCTGGGAGAAGGCGGCGTCCTGGATGGCTACATCAAAGCGGTGGGGGGTTGGAAGGTATAGCTGGAGCCCTGTCGCGCAGCGGCCGACGGGCCACGCGCTCTTCCCTCAACGAACACGCATGGAGCTGACCGTGACCAAGACGCAGTACTTCATCGGGATCGACCTTCACAAGAGCGTGATCCAGACGTGTGTCCTCGATTCGTCGGGGAACATCCTCGAGGAATCGCGACACCGAGGCGAAACGCTCGCGGAGGGGCTCGCGCTGGTCGAGGCTCTTGCTCGCTGGCGGGAGGGCGGCCGCATTGCGGTCGAGGCAGTCGGGTTCAACCGCTGGTTCGTCGAGGCCTGTCGGGCGGCGGGCCTCGACGTCACGGTGGTCGATCCGGTGAAGCTGAACTTGAGGATGCTCGGTCGCAAGACCGACCGGCGCGACGCGTACGAGATCGCACGCCGACTGATGCTTGGCGACATCGACGCCAACGCGAAGTCCTACTTCGCCACCGCCGAGGAGTTCGCGGGCCGAAAGGTCCTTCGCACTCGCCATCACCTCGTCGAGATTCGGCAGCAGGTGGTCAACCAGGTGCGTGCGCTGCTGGCTGCGCATCGCATCGACGCACCGGCCAGCAACCTCTACGCCAAGAGCAACATCGCACGTCTGCGCGCTGTTCCCATGCCCGCAGCGGACCTCCATACCTGCCTCGAAGCGCTGCTGTCCGCTCTGGAGAGCATTCAGAGCAACATCGACGGACTCGCCCGACGCATCGCGCAACTCGCAGAACAGGATCGGGTCGTGCCGTTGATCGAGTTGCCTTCAGTCGGTCCCCAGACGGCAGCCACGCTGGTGTACGAGCTCGGAGACTGCAGCCGGTTCCGCAGCACGAGGGCCGTCGCCGCCTACGCGGGCTTGGCACCGCGCGTCGCTCAGTCGGCGGACAAGAGCCACCATGGACGCGTCACCAAGCGCGGGAACGCACATCTCCGCTTCGTGCTCGGCCAATGGGCCGTGCGGCTCATGGCGCGGGACCCGATCGCCAAGCAGTGGACCGCTCCACGACTACGCCGATCGCACAAGAACAAGGTTCGCACCGCCCTTGCACGACGACTCCTGATCGGAATCTACATCACGCTGACGCGTGGGGAGGTCTTCTCGCTGGAACGCTGCCTCGCAGCCTGAGTTGACTCGGCGGTCGACGTTGCGAAGTACTGATCGGATCCCAACGGTGGCGCACTCCGGCGTGTAACTGGGCTTCTCGCCCGATGTTTCGAATGGAGGCGCCACCGACTCACCCACCTGAGCCTGGCCGACAATCGTCGGAACCACAGAGCTCGAAAGGACGAATGGACAGATCCGACTCAGCCCTCTCGCCCGCATGATCCGGAACGACCGGCATCACAGGACGAGTCTTCCGGCAGGAGCGAAGGTCGGGGGACACGCAGTAGACACCGACCTCGGGCTCCCAGCCGCTGATGCTCCGGCCGTCACGCGCCCAGCGGGCGTGAGGCGCGTGACGGCCGGAGCCTCAGCTCACGACCCTCACGAAGCCGAAATCCAGAAAGAGACCCTTGACGTGAGCTAAGGACGTTACACGCAGCATCCAAGAACTCGCCGAGGAACGCGCGGTCCTCGTGCAGGCAGGTCGCGAGCGCGTGGGTCAGCCGGTTCTCGGGCTGGCCGTACTGGTCGAACACGTTGCGCATGGGAAGGCTCGGAGGTTCCCGGACGGGCGGGGGGATGTCCAGACACGCTCGGTTCCGTTGGACTCCCGCAGGCGCGCTCGCTGGAATCACCCCATGGTCCACCGAGCGCGGCTGCGGAGCGGGATGTCGGCATTCCTCGTCTCGATGACCGCCGTGGCGTGCGCGAAGGGGCCCGAACCACTCGGCTCGGGATCGGTCGTCACGCTGACGGAGTACTTCGCGCTCGGCGAATCGCGCGTCCAGGCCGCACTGAGCCGAGCACCGAACTCCCCCGATCGCGTGCACGCGGCGCTCGCCGCGGACTGCGCTCGGGCCGTCGTTCGCTTCCGGATCCATTTCGACGTGCACGAGGGCGTCTTCTCGACCTCGAACGCGACGGCCACATTGATCGACGGCGGACGACGCGCGATCACGGTGGCGCACGCCGCCATCTTCGCGTTCGAGAAGGAGGACGCGCGCGTCGAGCTCGTGCTCGGAGACGGCCGCGCGCTCGCGGCGAAGCCGCGCCCGTTGAATCACTACGATCCCCGTGATCCAACGACGGACTGGGCCGTGCTCGACGTGGTCGATCCCCCCGCGGATCTCGACGCGTTGGAGCTCGGAGTGGCGGAGGCCGGCGAGCGTGTCGTCCTCGGCTTCCCCGGGCGCTTCGGGCTCGACGAACTCGGACGCCCGTTCCCCGACGATGGGGGACAGTGTCTGCGGCTGTCGCCGCTGCGCGCGCTGTGTCGCGCTCCCGAAGCTTCCTCGACGAACCTCGAGATGCTTGCCGGGGCCGTACCGATCGGCGGCATGAGCGGAGCGCCGTGCATCGACGCGCGGGGGCGGATCGTCGCGATCGAGCGCGCGGTCACGGACAGGATCGTCAACAGCTCGACGCAGTGGACCGTGGAGGTCGTGCTCGTCGATGCCTTGCGCGAGGCCCTCGCGCGCTGATCCAGGGGGCGGGACTTCGCTGTCGTCTCGGCACCGTGGGGCCGGCTATTCTCGCGTCGGATGCCCGGGGCGAACTGGGCGCCTAATCGATCGCGTTCGAGCCGCCCGGGGTAGCCTGGGATGATGTTCCTGCCCCAGTTGTCTCCCGATGCGCGTGAACGGGAACCACGGAGTCCGCGCTCTCGCTTGAGGATTGGACGGAAACCGGAGATTCCCGACAGGTAGTTCGCTACTGCCTCGCGAGATCGCGGACCCGATGGCCAACCGCAATCAGATCCCAGTTCAGGTGCGTGTCATCGCATGGCTGTCGCTGCTGGCCGTGCTGTTGATCTGCTGGTGGATCTGGCTGCACAAGGAACGGCCCTGATGCTCAAGTCTGTTCGCATCCAGGTGGCCAAGTAAACCGCCGTGGACAGGGGCAAGTTCAACCCGTTCCACCTGAACGTGCCCAGGTGGGAACAAAGCCCTGGTCCTGTCCCCCGGCGGCACCACCGCGATCTCGCGCTGACCGTGTTCGCGTCCGACGCGCCGGGGAAGGAGCGTCGGAACGGTTGATCGGTGTGATAGAGGATTCTCCGGCCCCGCTGGGTTCAATCAACTGCGGATAGGCTCCGAAGCGGGAGCTTGTGTACGCTTGCCCTGCCGAATCCATGACCATCTCGCTCGGCCCCCGGCTTGTTCGCGTCTTCGTCGTTGTTGCGCTGCTCGTCGCAGGGCTGGCGTACTTCCTCGCGTTCCCCGCTCTCCGTGTTGCGATGGCCACGCGGTCAGGACCATCGAAGCCAGACGCGATTCGCGTCGAGCCCCAGCGTGTGACAACGGTTGTCGCCGACCTGGACGGGCCTACTGTCGTGGCGCGAATGGCTGCCGCGTACGCGGGGTGCAGCACGTACCAGGATGACGGCGTGCTTTGGGACGAATTCGGCGGACCCGAGGGCCACTCGTCCACGACAGCGTTCAATACGAGCTTCGTGCGTGGCGGGGGCTTCCGATTCGAGTACCGGCGCGACAGGCCGAAGCCCCTGACGCGGTACTTCGAGGAGGGAGACAGAACCGTCATCTGGGGCACCGTTCGCCGCGCTCGACGATGGGCTTCGAGCGGTGGATCCGACGAGACCACGCTGAACATGCAGCTCGGCGGTGAGGCTGGGGTATCGGGAGGGACCTCGAAGACCGTCCCGAGCATGCTGCTGCCGGATGTCCTTGAAGGCCGCCGCCTCAACGAGTTGGTGGAGCCAAAGGTCGATTCGATCGAGTCGATCGAAGGGAGGAACTGCTACCGGGTCGCAGCGGGGCATCCAGGCTTCCGCGAGACGATGTGGATTGACGCCGAGACCTACCTCCTGCGCCGCATGCAGGAGACGATGGAACTCAGCAACGGCACGAGGTGCGTCTCGACTACTGCCTACTCTCCGCGCGTGAACGTCGAGATCGACCCCGCGGTCTTCGCGTTCGAGCCGCCGGGGTAGCGCGCGCTCCGTTCACCTCTACGAGCCCGGCCTGTCCGCCCCCGGCACCGCCGCGATCTGAATCCTCGTCGTTCTCCCGATCGAGCTGCGGGAGTAGAACTTCCGAGGTCAGGGCATGAGCATTCTCGCCGGAGCACGCTCGGCCGATCGCGCGGGCGAGATCGTATCCGCGGCGTCCCTGTACGAGCAGGCGCTCGAAGCGGGCGAGCAGTCTCTCCCGGTCCTCCTCGACCTCGCCTTGCTGTACTGGCAGGCGACGGACCCGGGGATCGCGGCCGCGATGCACCTCGACGCAGCGTTCTTGGATCTCGCGAGCCACCGAACCTCAGAGCTGCTCGAACAGGCCGCGCGGATGTACCCCGAGGACACGGCCCCTCGGTTCTGGATGCGGTACATCGCATGGGCGGACCTCTGCGAACCGTTCCCGACAGAGGAGTGTCGCCAGCTTCTGCTGGAGAACCCGATCGTTCTCGTCCCGGTGCTGCACCTGTTCGCCCAGAGCCAGGGCATGGACCTCCGCGTGGAAGCGAACGAACTACTGCGGCAGGCTCGGGAACACGGGACGATGGGAGCGAGGTACGTAGCATCCGTCATCGAGGCGGTGATGCGACAATCCGCTCGGGGATGACGGGTCAAGCTTGTCCGCCCTCGTCCCCGCCGCGATCCAGGGCTGTGTTCGATCCGTCTGGGGGCCCACAGCGATCTCCAGACCGCCCGATTTTCGCGCCCGAGATGGACCCCCAAGTGGGACGCGGAGCGAACGGGTCGCGCGTGAGGCGCTCTCTCTCCCCGCTCTCCGCGAGAGGACCATCGAACCCGGTTGCAGAGGCTGCGCGGCACGTAGCCGGGCAAGTCGCGCCCTACGCGCCCGTGGCGCCCGTTCCCGCTCTCCACGGTTCGCACCGGAGCGAGATGGCTCCCCACCCCGGTCGCAGGGCGAACGAGGAATCTC
>JBGAOR010000163.1:0-5789 GCA_044221705.1 Planctomycetota bacterium | reverse complement strand
CCGCGGGTCGCGGGCCGCGGGTCGCGGGCCGCGGGTCGCGGGCCGCGGGTCGCGGGCCGCGGGTCGCGGGACGCCGACTCGCGGCAAGCGGGGTCGCGGCGCCTCAGCCGGCGGTGCCGGCCTTGGCCAGATCCTTGGACTGCGCGGCCTTCTTCCCCTCCGACTTCGCGCCCTTCTTGGCCGCACCCTCGGCCTTGGCCGAGCGGGCCGCGGCCGCGGATTTCTTCTGCGCGGCCTTCGCCGCCTTCTCCGTCTTCTCGGCCGCGCGCTCGCGCGCCTTCGCCTCCGTACGCGCCGCGCGCGCGCGGGCGATCGTGCGCTCGATCTGCTCCTCGTGCACGCGGTCGTGACCGGCACCACCGACGACGATCTGCGTCAGCGAGAGCTCGCCGCGCTCGGCGTGCACGCCGATCTTCGACCAGGCTTCGTCGGGCAGGCGATCGAGGAGGTGCACGTTGGCCGCGCGCGCCGCGACCCACACGTCGAACAGGTCCTCGAGCGAAGCACGGTCGACCCCGAGGTTCGCGAGGAACCGCTTCTCGTCGTACGCCGGCAGGAGCGGCCGGTCCTCGGCCGCGACGAAGCGCACGCGCGCGCCGAACACGAACTCGTTGTCGGCCAGGTGACCGATCACCTCGTGCACCGACCACGTCGCGGGATCGGCCTTCCACGTCAGCTCCCGGGCCTTCGCGGACTTCAGGAGCTTGCGCAGCCTCTTCGGCGTCTTGCGCAGGACGCGCAGCGGATCGGCGCTGTCGAGCGCCTTCACGTAGCGCTCGGGGACGTTGGTCTTCGGCGGGTTCGTCATGGTGTCGGATCCTCGGGGGGAAGCGTGCAGGATAGCCGCGCGCGGCCGCTGCAACACGCCGCGCGGTCAGCGGGTGTAAAGATCGATGGCGCGGTCGATGGCCCGGCGGCACACCGCGCAGAACGGCACGCGATCGCGCGTGAACATGATGCAGTCCGCCGCGGGGCGGTAGAGGCCCTTGGCCTCGTAGCTCGCGCCCTCGAACGCGCCCGTGCGCCCGGCCCAGCGCTCGCCGGCGAGGAACGGTCCCGAGGTCGCGAGCACGGAACGCATGAGCGCCTCGTTCTCCTCCTCGGAAGCGCCGCGCGCGATGAGCTCCTGGCGGCGCGCCTGGTAGGCCAGGTCCTGCGCGTCGTACTCGGCCTGCCGCCACGGCGTCGGGATCGGCGTGCCGGCCTCGACGAGATCGGCCCACTTCGGCGGCGCGCCGCCGAGGAGCGCCGTGACGTTGGGATCCCACGGCTCGGACTTGGGCGGGCCGGACGATTCGTACGCGACCTGCGACGTGTAGTACTCGTCGGCCAGTCCGGCGAACGAGTGGCCGAGCTCGTGCACGAACACGTACGTCGCGGGCTCCGTGTCGGCCGTCACCGTCGACCACAGGCCGTAGATGCCGCCGCCGCCGTACTTGCGCTCGTCGATCACGATCGCGAGCGCGTCGTACGGCGCCTGGGCGGCGAGCTCGCGCAGCTCGCGCTCCTCGAACGCCAGCACGTAGCGGTCGCTGTCGAACGCGTTGAACGAGCAGCCCAGCGCGGAGTCGCGCCAGATCCCCTTGCGCGGGTTGCTGATGCCCGACTCCGGGCCCGCGCTGGGCACGAAGAGCGCGCGCACGGAGACGTCGTTCGCGCGCGACTTCCACGGTTCGGTCGCGAAGAGCGCGTCGACGAGGCGGTGCGCGTCGCTCTCGAACTTCGCCGCGCGGTCCTTCGTGTAGCCCTCGGCGACGAGCAGCAAGTCGGCCTGCGTGGACGGATCGCCCTGCACGTGCAGGTCGATCACGCGACCGCGCGCGGGGATCGGCGCGCGGTCGACGAAGCGCGAGGCCGGGTCGACCTCGCCGCGCCAGATCTCGCGGAACGAGCCGTCGTCGCCGCGCTTCTCGAGGCTCAGCACAGCCTGCGCGCGCGGCTCGGGGAAGCGCTGCGATTCCTGGAACGAGCGCCAGCCCGTCTTCGCCGGCCCCGTCGTCTCCCACTCGCCGTAGATGCTGCAGAAGCCGCGCGACCACAGCAGTCCGCCGGTCGCGCGGTCGCGCACGAGGAAGCGGTACTTGCCGTAGCCGGTGGGATCCTCGAGCTGCGTGGTGCTCCCCGCCCACGCGCCCTCGACGCGGAACCCGTGCGGGGCGACATGCTCCTCCGTGGCGGTGCCGACGTGGTCGTAGTCGAAGCGCAGCGTCGCGCCCGTGAAGCGATCGTCGAGGCGCGCGGTTCGCGCCGTGCCCCCGCCGGATTCCGAGGTCGATTGGCAGGCAGCCAGGAGGAGGACGAACGCGAGGGTGCGGCGCATGCGACGAGCGTACGCCGCGCGGGATCCGGCGGCCACGCGGCGACCCTTGCGACTCCAAAGGCCCACGGCATCCTGTCGTGTCCATGCGCCCCCCTCCGAAGTACTGCCACAACTGCGGCGCGCGCATCCTGCGCCCCGGCGCGCAGGCCCGCTGCGACTACTGCTCGACCGAGCTCGAGCTCGCCGCCCCGCCGCGCGTGGTCGAGCGCGAGCGGCGTTTCGCGCGACTGCGCGCGGATCCGGGCCTGCCCGCGCTGCTCGCGCGTCCAGTCGGCGGCGGCGGACAGCTCGCGGCCGCATCCTTCGGCCTGGTCCTCTCGGGCGGCATCGTCGTGGTCGGGGTCCTCGCCGCGAGCGCGAGCACGAACATGCACGCACCGGGCGCCTTCCGGATCGTCCCCGTGCTCTTCGTGGGCATCGCGATCCTCGGCTTCGTGCAGATCCTGCGGCGGACGGCGCGGTTCGCCAGCGATCCAGGTCGCGCCACTCCGGCGCTGGTCGTCGACGAGCGCATCGAGGTGCGTGGGGGGAAGGACTCCTCCCACACGCAGAACTACGCGACGCTCGAGGACGAGGACGGTCAGCGCCGCGAGCTCGAGACCAGCGACGAAGTCGCCGGTCGGATCGCCGCGGGCGACGCGGGCGTCGCCTACGAACGCGGCGGCGTCCTCGTGCACTTCGCGCGTGTGGACGTCTGAAGCCGGCTCGCGCGGCGGGAGCGGCGCCGCCGCTCGGCAGCGCACACGACCGCGTGCGTCAGGCCTCGCGCGTCGCCGGCTCGAGCACGGCCGGCGCGTTCGGCACGAGGAAGAAGCGCGCGACCTTCACGTCGAACGGCGTCCCGTCCTCGCGCTCGAACTGGAACGTCCCCTCCATCGTGCCCCACGTCGTCGTCAGCGGGCACGAGCTGAAGTACTCGAAGCGCTCGCCGGGCGCGAGGTCGGGATAGCGGCCGACGACGCCCGGGCCGCGCACTTCGCGCAGCTCGTTGTTCGAGTCGAGGATCTTCCAGTGGCGCGAGCGCAGCTTGGCGCGCCGCGTCCCCTCGTTCGCCATGCGGATGCGGTAGACGTAGAGGTAGTGACGCTGATCCGGCTCGGACTTGTCCGGCAAGAACTGCGCGGCGGCCTCGATGCGGATGCCCTCGGTGACCACCGACGATGCGGGATTGGAGCCCATGACGGGAAAAAGGGTACGGGCGGGGTGCGCTCCCGATCAAGGACGGGCCGCGTGCGGTAGGCTCCAGGCAGCATGCACAGCCACGGAGAATTGCACGTGGTCGCCGAGGGCGGCCTGGATCACCTGCGCCGGTTGAAGGGCGCCCTCGCCGACGCCGGCATCTCCGGCGAGATCGTCTCCCCGCCCAAGGAGAAGTGCAGTTCCTGAGGCACGAAGCTGTGGCTCGCGGTCGCGGGCCCGGACGTGCGTGGCGCGCTGGCGCACATCGAGGAGAGCTGGCTGTCGGAGCTCGACCCGCACGCGCGGAAGTCGGCGGAGACGGTGATCGACCTGGATGCGGACCGCCTCACGTGCCCGGCGTGCCTGTCCGAGTTCGCGAAGGGACCGCGGGCGTGTCCTTCGTGCGGGTTGAGGCTCTACTAGGAGCGCGACTTGCCGGAGCGCGACTTCAGGAGCGCTCCCACCAGCAACGCGCGCGTGATCCCGCACTCGCGTCGCTCGACACGAGCACGCTCGTCCATGAGGCCGCTGCCCATCAACGCAGCGCGCGCGTGCCCCGTTCTCCCCGGCCGCACGCGCGCGTCACTCGCACACTCCGTCTCAGGAGACGCGTTCCTTGTATTCCATCGTGCCGGTGTCGATCCGCACCTTGTCGCCGATGTTGATCACCATGCCGACCTTGACGGTCAAGCCGTTGTCGAGCACCGCGTCCTTCAGCCCGTTCTGGACGCCGCGGATCGAGGGCGTCGTCTCGACGACCTGCGCGACCACCGACTGCGGCGGGTTCACGGTCAGGAGCTTGCCCTCCACGAGCAGGCCCTCGTACTGGTCGGCCTTCCAACGCAGGACGTCCTCGACCGCGGCGGCGGAGCAGCGCCACTCCTCGCCGTCGGGCGTGTAGAAGACCTCGTCGTTGCCGTCTTTGTAGCTGTGCGAGAGCGTGATGCGCTCCGTCTCCTGCGTCTCGTAACGGTCGTCCGGCTGGGCCGTGATCTCGCTGATGCGGCCGGTCATGAGGTCCTTGACGCGCATCTGGATGCGGCTGCGCCGGTCGCTCTTCCAGATGTTCCACTCGACGACCGTGCAGGGCTTGCCCTGGTACAGAACGAGCATGCCCTTGCGCATCTCGTTCGCGTTCAGCTGACTCATCGCGATTCCCTGTTTCGTGCTCTCTGCGGGTCGAATCCGGCCACTTTGGAGGGGAGAAAGGTACTCGGGGCCCGCGGGGCTTGCAAAGGCCGTGGTCCAGGAACGGACGGGATCCGCCGCGAGCGCGCGAGTACGCTCGCGAGGGCATGAGCACGGCGACGAAGGACCGGGGTCCGGGGTGGCGCGCGAGCATCGCGATCGCCGCACTCGCCCTGGCCGGATTCGCGGCGCACGGCGCGGCCTCGCCGCCGGATGCGCGGCCGATCGACGCGGATCCGACCCGGTTCTCCGCGGCGCGAGCGGGCGCGACGCTCGCGCGGATCCTCGGCGACGAAGCGCCGCATCCGGTCGGATCCGCGGCGCACGCGGCTGTGCTCGAGCGACTGCTCGGCGAACTGCGCGCGATCGGCGTCGAGCCGTCCGTGCAGGACGCGCTCGTCGCGGGCCGCGGCGGGATCGTCACGCGCGTCCGCAACGTCGTGGCGACGATCCCGGGCGCGAACGGCGGTCCGTCGATCGCGCTGGCCGCGCACCACGACTCCGTGGCGGCCGGACCGGGCGCGTCCGACGACGGAGCCGGCGTCGCGGCCGCGATCGAGTGCGTGCGCGCGGTCCGCGCCGGCGCGCCGCTCGCGCACACGCTGGTCCTCCTGATCACGGACGGCGAGGAGGTCGATCTCTCCGGCGCGGTCGCGTTCGTGCGCCGCCATCCGCTGGCGAGCGATGTGCGCGCCGTCGTGAACCTCGAGGCGCGCGGGACCGAAGGGCTCGCGTACCTGTTCCAGACCGGTCCGGGGACGGGTGCCGCGCTCGCGCGCTTCGCTTCGCTCGCCGAACGTCCGGCGACGACGTCGATCGCGGCGCTCGTCTACGAGAAGCTGCCCAACGACACGGATCTCTCCGTGTTCCTCGACGCCGGCTGGACCGGGCTGAACTTCGCGTTCATCGGCGGATTCCGGCGCTACCACACGCCGCGCGACGATCTGGCGCACCTCGACGCGGGCAGCCTGCAGCACATGGGCGACGGAGCGCTGGCCGGCCTGCGCGCTCTCGACGCGCAGGACCTCGCGGTCCCGCACGCCGAGCGCGGCGAGCGCGTGTGGCACGACGTGCTGGGACGGTTCGTGATCGGCTGGCCGCG
>JBGAOR010000036.1:0-41287 GCA_044221705.1 Planctomycetota bacterium | reverse complement strand
CTCGGTCAGCAGCGTCAGCAGTCGCGGCGCAACGAGCAACGTGATCGCTGAGCCCGCATTCCCGGCACCGAAGATCCCCAGCGCCGTGCCTTGGAGTTGCTTGGGGAACCAAACCGACGTGTACGCGATGCCGACTGCAAACGAGGCGCCGGAAATCCCGAATCCCAGAGCAGCCAGGAAGAACCCCGTGAAATCGTCGACGCGCGAGTTGAGGACCAGCGCGAGGGCTGCGAGCAGCATCAGGACGAAGTACACCGGTCGTCCGCCGTAGCGATCGGTCAGCAGACCAACAGGCAGGCGCAGAAGCGATCCGGTGAGAACCGGGGTGGCCATCAGCACCCCGATCTCGAGTGCCGACCACTCGAACGCACCCGTCGTCACCAGGTGCGTCACGAGAACGCCGTTCATGGTCCAGACGGCGAAACACACCGTGAAAGCCAGCGTGTTCATCGCCAGCACCGAATTGCGCTTGCGCACCTCGCTCACGAGCCGGCCCCTTCCGCGGCTGACTCCTTGGGTCGCAAGCGAGCCGCAAAGCCGTGCAGCAAGTTCACCAGCCCGAAAAGGGTGACCAGCGTGGCGACGGTGATCATCGTCAATTGAAAGGCGTGTCGCCGGATGTTGTGCACGAAGAGACTCCAGGGGTCTCCGTCACTTGCGAGCAGAGGATGCGTGCCCTCGAGGTACTCGCGCGCGTCGGGGATTCCGTCCGAGTCCAGATCGCTTTCGAAGCCCAGCTCGGCGGTCAAGTGTCCGGGCGCCGAGCGCAGCTCGAGGATGCGCTTCTTGCCGACGCGCTGGAGGATCAAATCGCCGAAGTCGTTCAGGATCGGGCTGTCCACGTTGGCGCCCGGCTCGAATGCGCCGCGAGCCCGCCCCAGGCGCGACAGGGCTTCCGCCGACAGGCTCCCGACCTGCCCCGGACCGGTTCCGTCGGGACCGTTCGAGTGCATGTGGCACAGTGCGCAGTCCACGGCGCGGCCCGAATTCACGCGCACGAACTCCTGGTACTCGCTGTGCGCCAGCGCTCGCGCGGCCAACGGAACGAGCGACGCGAAGACTGTTGCCACGGCGCGACGATTCATGAGTGCACCCCTTTGAACGTCTCGTAGATGACTTGACCGAACAAGGTGATCACGATCAGGTACAGCGCCGCCGCTATCGCGATCGTGCGCAGCGTCCGTCGGCTCGCCCCGCGCAAGAGCCAAGGCGCGAGGAACAGCCCGAGGATCACGACGGTCATGCCGAGCATCACGGCCCAGTACGGCAGGAGCTCGAGCGGGTAGTAGACGAAGAAGAAGTACCACTCCGGCTTGATGCCCTCGGGCGTCGACCCGAGCGGATCGAAGGGTTCCATGAGCGGGTACGCGAAGAACGACTCGAACGGCAGGCACGCGCCGAGCACGAACAGGACCAGGAAGGCCACGCCCCACACGGACAAGTCCTTGATGACGAAGAACGGGAGGAATTTCTCGCTCTTCTGTCCTTCGCCGTCGACACCGCGGCTCATGCCGTGGATCTGCACCTGGAACAAGTGCAAGGCGAGCAACCCAGCGACGAGGAAGGGCAGCACGATCACGTGCAGCGCGTAGAAGCGCGACAAGGTCGCCTGCCCGACGGCCGCCTCGCCTTGGATCGTCTCGCGCACGTAGGTCGGCCAGGTCGCCATCTCTCCGGGCAGGTACTGACCGACGGCTTCGATCGACTGCAGACCGACCTTCGTCGCGTTGACGGCGATCTGGTTCCACGGCAGCAGGTAACCCGTGAAGCCGAAGCCGAACACCAACAACGCCAGCGCGACACCCGTGACCCAGGTGATCTCGCGCGGCTTCGCGAACGCCTTCATCGCGAAGGTCGTCAGGACGTGAACCATGATCGTCAGGATCATCGCTGACGAACTCCACGCGTGAATGTTGCGCACGAGCGCCCCGCCGCTCACGTGTAGCGTGATGTACTCGACCGACGCGTGCGCGTCGCTCACGGTCGGTTGGTAGTAGAAGAGCAGCATCAGCCCCGTGACGACCTGCACGAGGAAAAAGAACCGCGCCAGGCCACCCATGTAGTAGGCCCAGCTCATGCGGTGGACCGGGACCACCTTCTTCGTGAGCATCGACTCGGGGTTGAGCTTGGCGAGCGGGAAGCGCTCACGGGTGAACTCAGCCGTGTGACCTGCGATCTCGTACAGCTTCACGCGCCCCTCCGCTCCTCGCGCTTGGCGATGTAGACGTCGACGTGCTCGAGCTGCGCGGGGTCCACCGTCCCATGCACTTCGCCATCCGCCGATCGGCTGGCGACGATGTTCAGCTCTGCGTCCATGAGCACCCAGCCGATCGCCGGCAGCGGGTCCTTGGCAGGCGCACCCTCATTCGGGCGACCGCTCTTGACGTCGAAGTACGAAACGTGGCACGGGCACAAGACCCGGCCTTGCGCGTCGACATCGCTTCCCACCGTGCAACCCAGGTGCGTGCACTTCGCCGAGCGCAGCACCGGCAGGCCATCGTCGCCACGAAACGCGAGCGAGGGACGCATCTCGTAATCGACGAAGTAGCGCCCCTTCTTCGCGCTCAATTCCGAGAGCTTGGCAACGCGGATGTGTCCCTGTCGGCTGCGCTCCAACTCGAGTTTCTTCTGCACCGCGTTCTGTTCCAGCTGAGCGAGCTTCTTCTCCATCAGGCCGGCCGATTCCTTCTCGCTCATGCGTGGGCCGAAGAAGAACTGCGCGAACTGATTGAACGTGCCGACGGCGAGCAGCGATCCGCCCGCGGCGAGCCCCGCCGAGGCGCGCAGGAAGTAGCGGCGTGCTTCGATGCGCTGTACGAATGCCGTGGCGCGCGCGAAGCGCCTGGGATTCGCCCACACGACGACCAACGGGGCGCGGAACAGATACAGCACGGGCAGCGAGAACAGATGCACGAGCCGCGAGAACGGCACGAGGAGAAGGACGACCCACGCCAATGCCAGGTGCGCTTGCACGAGCGCCGGCAGGTCGGCGACCAGCGTCGGATCCGGTTGGAACGTCGCCAGGCTCCACAAGTACGGCGCCGCCGTGCCCGTCGACCAGGACGCTCCCCAGCGGTGCAGCATCGCGGTCAAGAGACCCAGCACGAGTTGCGCCAGCAGGATGCCGAGAACGACGAGATCGAGCGTCGTCGTCACCGCCTGCACGCGACTGTTGCGCAAGCGACGCAGCGCCAGCACGACGAGACCCAGGATCGCAAGCAGCGCGGCGCCCATGCCGAGCACCTCGACGACCAACAGGAACGTGCGATTCGCAACCAAGCTGGCCCATACACCCGGGAGGAGGAAGGCGAACGCGTGGCCCGCAAGCACGACGAAAAGGCCCGCGTGCCAGGGCGCGGATCCCCAGAGGAGTTGGCGATCCTCGAGGAACTGCGAGGAGAGCGCCGAGTAGCTGAAGCGCTTCGAACGGAAACGCCAGATCGAGCCGAGCACGCAGATCAGGACTGCCGCATAGGGCAAACCGACGAGCAGGAATGTCTGGATCATGGCTCATCCTCTCCGTGCTTGACGGAACATCCGGAGCACCCCGCCTGGTCGGGCTGGTCGGGTGCCTGTGCCGTGCGCGCGATCGACGCACGCACGCTCTCGGGCACACCGTCCGGTGCGAGGCAAGCCTTCAGTCCAGCCAGCAGATGCCGATAGGGGTTGCGCGTCTCCGCGAGCGACGCGTGCATGGTCGTCACAGGCAGTGCGAGGCACCAGCGCAGGAGATCCGAGCACTCGTTCGCTTCGAGGTGTTGGGCGAAGCGCAACAGAACGGCGACGTGATCAGGAAGCTCGTTCCCTGCATCGAAGCCGACCTTGCGGAACTGCTCCACGAGTTGCGCCATGAGGTGTGCGCGCTTGAAGCTTTCTTCGCCGAACAGGTGAACTCCGACGTACGGGGCAGCTGCGGGCGCGACCAGGAAGGTGCGCACATGCGCCTCCTCGAGCAGTTCCGGTTGCATGCTGGCAACGTCGGCCGCGAAGGCAGACAGCTGCTGCCTGGCGGCCTCGGTCGACACTTCGCGCGCCGCGCGTTGCGCGTCGGCGACGAAACCGGAACGCGGATACTCGAACAGGTCGGCGATGAGCGCCAGATCGGCGACGTGGTTGTTGACGACTTCGATCACGTTCAACCCCCTCGCTCGGGCGTCTCGGTCTGGCCCAGTCCGCACGAACCCTTGCAGTGCTCGGCCGAACAGCCCGCGGGCAGGGCTTCCTCGCGTTGGATCGGCGGCATGACGTAGCGCTCGTTCACGGTCGCGATCGCGGTCAGCTCGTAGATCCCCTCCGCCTGCTCGGGCGTCAACTGCGCCTCGCGCAGGAGACGTTTCACGTAGTCGACGTCGACGTCGTCGTGCCCTTGCGAGCGCTTGAAGTGGCGCACGGCGATCAGCTTCTTGAGAACGCCCTCGATGATCTCCCGATTGCCAGCCGCGAAGAGGTTGGCCAGGTACTGGATCGGGATGCGTGCCGACTCGAAATCGCCGAAGAGGCCCTGGGCGTCGTGCTCGTAGATTCCGCCTTCGACCTTGCCCATGATCGGCATGAGCGGCGGAACGTAGAACAGCATCGGGAACGTGCGGAATTCCGGGTGCAGCGGCAGTGCGAGTTTCCACTCCATGACGTACCGCCACACGGGCGAGGAGCGCGCGGCGACGATGAACTCTTCGCTCACGCCGCTCATGCGTGCCGCGCTGCGCACATCAGGGTCGTTCGGGTCGAGCAGGCAGCTGCGATAGGACTCGACCAGCGCCTCGTTGGGCACCTTGCCCGCCTCGGCGACGCGGTCGGCGTCGTAGAGCAGCACGCCCAGGTAGCGAATGCGCCCGACACACGAATGGAAACAGGCCGGAGCCTGGCCGGTCTCGAGGCGCGGGAAGCACAGGATGCACTTCTCCGACTTTCCGGTCTTCCAGTTGTAGTAGATCTTCTTGTACGGACAGGCCGACACGCACGCGCGCCAGCCGCGGCACTTGTCCTGGTCGATGAGGACGATCCCGTCCTCGCCGCGCTTGTAGAGGGCTCCCGAAGGACACGAGGCGACGCAGCTCGGGTTCGCGCAGTGGTTGCAGATGCGCGGCAGGTACATCATCGAGATCCGCTCGACCTCGAAGAGCGCGGCGCGCTCGTCCTCGCTCAGCGACTCGAGGTTCAGGTCGTTCTCCGCGTACAGCGGCGAGCCCGACAGGTCGTCGTCCCAGTTCGGCCCGCTCGTGATCGCCATCTCCTCGCCGGTGATCTGGGAGATCGGGACCGCCGTCGGCTGGTCGTCGCCGGCCGCCGCGTCGAACAGGTCGCCGTAGCGGTAGGTCCAGGGCTCGTAGTAGTCGGCGAGACCGGGTTGGTTGGGGTTGTAGAAGAGCTTGACGAAGGCGTCGATCTTCGTCTGCGAACGCAGGGCGAGCTCGCCGTCACGTCCGAGCTTCCAGCCGCCCTTGTAGCGCTCCTGGTCCTCCCAGCGCGTCGGATAGCCGGTGCCGGGCTTCGTCTCGACGTTGTTCCACCACATGTACTCGGCACCCGGACGGTCGGTCCACACGTTCTTGCAGGCGACGCTGCAGGTGTGGCACCCGATGCACTTGTCGAGGTGGAAGACCATCGCAACTTGGGCACGTACGTCCACGGTCAGAACTCCGCACGCGCGAGCTTCTTCACGACGACGAACGTGTCGCGATTCACGCCCGGCGGACCCCAGTAGTTGAAGGCGTAGGTGAACTGCGCATACCCGCCGATCATGAAGAGCGGCTTGAGGCGCACGCGCGTCAGGCTGTTGTGCCCGCCGGCGCGTTTCCCGCCGCGCTCGGGCGACTTCGGGACGGACAGCGTCCGTTCCGGGGCGTGGTAGATGAAGCACAGGCCGCGCGGGATGCGCGCACTGACGCAAGCACGGGTGCAGACGACGCCGTGGTCGTTGTAGACCTCGACCCAGTCGTTGTCCTCGACGCCGAGGAGGCCCGCGTCGCGGTCGTTGATCCAGACCGGTTCGATGCCGCGCGAGAGGGTCTTCATCCGCAACGTGTCGCCGTAGGTGGAGTGGATCCCCCACTTGCCGTGCGGCGTCAGGTAGTTCAGGACCAGTGCGCCGCCGGGCACGCGCGACCTCTCGAGATCGCGCGTCACGCTCGCCGCCTCGGGCCGCGGCTTGAAGGTCGGCAGGTTCTCTCCGAAGGCGACGTAGGCCTCGTGGTCGAGGTAGAAGTGCTGGCGGCCGGTGAGCGTGCGCCAGGGGATCCGCTCCTCGAGGTTCTGGCAGTAGGCGGAGTACGTGCGCGGTCCGTTCGTGATCCCCGTCCAGAACGGCGTCGTCAGGAGGCGGCGCGGCTGGCTGATCACGTCGTTGAACGTGATCCGCACGTTGCGGTTCGGCGCGGCCAGGTGCGTGTGGTCGATCCCGGTCTTGTGCGACTCCGCCTCGAACGCGCGGTACGCGAGCTCTCCGTTGGTCTCGGCCGCGAAGTGCAGGATGACCTCGCACACGTCGCGGTCCACGGACAGCGACGGGTAGGTCTTCCCGCCCCAGGTCTCGGTCGGGTGCTCCTCCAGGTACGCGTCGTACAGGTCGGCGACCTCGTACTTCGTGCCGTGCATGCCCAGCCCCGCGTCGCGGAACACGCGGCCGAGCGAGACGAACTTGTCGTGGACGTGCGTGTAGTCGCGCACCACGACGGACAGGTTCGGCATCGTCTTGCCGGGGATCGCCTCGCACTCGCCCTTGCGCCAGTCGCGGATGCGCGGTTGCGCGATCTCGGCCGGCGTGTCGTGCTGCAGGGGCGTCGCGACGATGTCCTTGACCGGATCGGGGAGGTAGCGCTTCGCGAGCTCCTGCGTGGCGCGCGCCAGGCCCTTGAAGATCTCCCAGTCGTTCTTCGACTCCCAGCAGGGCGGAACCGCCGCCTGCAAGGGGTGGATGAACGAGTGCATATCCGTCGAGTTGAGATCGTTCTTCTCGTAGTAGGTCGCCGCGGGCAGGACGATGTCCGAGTAGAGCGCCGAACTGTCCATCCGGAAGTTCAGGTCGACGACGAGATCCATCTTCCCGATGTCGACCTTCTCGTGCCATCGGACGTCGTGCACGTCCTCGCCCGCGCGCTCCTCGGCGATCGCGTTCGAGTGCGTGCCGAGGTAGTGCTTCAGGAAGTACTCGTGGCCCTTGGCCGACGACAGGAGCGCGTTGCCGCGCCAGATGTAGAAGACGCGCGGGAAGCACCGCGGGTCGTCGGGATCCTCCATCGCGAAGAGGAGGGACTTGTCCTTCAGGCGCTTCACGACGTGCGCGACGATCTCGGCATCCGTCTTGGCCCCGGACTCCTCGGCGTCGCGCACCACCTCGAAGTTGTGCCGCGTGAACTGGGGTTGGCAGGGCAGCCACCCCAGTCGGACGGCCAGGGCCTGTTTGTCGATCGTGTGCCCGCCGGCCAGCGCGTGCTCCTCGTTCGAGACCGGACACATCTCGCTGAAGCTGGCGTCGTAGCGCCACTGGTCCGAGTTCACGTAGTGGAACGAGGGCGAGTTCATCAGGCGCGGCGGACCGCCCCAGTCGCTCGCGAACGCGATCGGCGCCCACGAAGCCTGCGGGGCGAGCTTCTCCTGACCCACGTAGTGGTTGAGCCCGCCGCCGTTCTTCCCGACGCAACCGCCCAACATCAAGGGCACGATCACGGCGCGGTAGATCAGGTTGTTGTGGTACCAGTGGTTGACGCCGGCGCCGATGATCACGCTGCAGCGGCCCTTGCTCTTCTCCGCCGTGCGCATCCACTCCCGTGCGAAGCGCACGACGACGTCGCTCTTGACGCCCGTGAAGCGCTCTTGCCAGGCGGGCGTGTAGGGCGCGTCCCCGTCCTCGTATCCGCTCGGCCACTCGCCCGGCAAACCGCGGCGCACGCCGTACTGCGAGGCGAGGAGCTCGAGCCCCGTCGTGACCCAGACCGTCCCGTTCTTCGTCGCCACGCGGCGCGCGGGGACGCCGCGGCGCACGCGCTTCTCGTTCGTCGCATCGGAGAAGTCGGCGAACGAAACCTGCACGACCTCCTCGGCGTGCCCGCCCAGGAAGAGCACGGGCTCGATCGCCTCCCCGCTCCCGGGATCGCGCAGATCGAGGTTCCACTCGCCCTTCTGCTTCTGCCAGCGGTGGCCGACGGTCCCCGACGGGATCTTCAGCGCGCCGGAGGCGTCGAGCACGAACGTCTTCCACTCGGCGTTCTCGACGGTGGCGTGCTCCGCGATCTCGCTGGCGCGCAGCAGGGACCCCGCCGTGAACGTCCCGTCCGCGTTCGGCTTCAGCGTCACGAGGAACGGCGCGTCCGTGTACGTCTTGACGTAGTCCACGAAGTACGGGACCTGCCGGTCGGCGTACGCTTCCTGGAGCATCACGTGCCCGACGGCCATCCAGAACGCGCCATCCTGTCCCTGGTGGATCGGGACCCACTCGTCCGCGACCTTCGCCGTCTGGTTGAAGTCGGGCGCGAACACGACGACCTTCGCACCGCGGTGCCGCGCCTCGACGAGGAAGTGCGCATCGGGCGTGCGCGTCATCAGCACGTTCGATCCGACCACCGCGACGAAGTCCGAGTGGTACCAGTCCGCGCTCTCGGCGACGTCCGTCTGCTCGCCCCAGACTTCGGGCGACGCCGGCGGCAGGTCGCAGTACCAGTCGTAGAAGGAGAGGCTGATGCCGCCGAGCAGCTGGACGAACCGGGCTCCGGCCGCGTAGCTCACCATCGACATCGCCGGGATCGGCGAGAAGCCCGCGATGCGGTCGGGGCCGTAGTCCTGGATCGTGCGGATGTTCGCAGCCGCGAGCATCTCGTTGGCTTCTTCCCAGGCGATGCGGCGGAACCCACCCTTGCCGCGGGCGCGCTGGTAGGTCTGCCGCTTCTCCGGATCGGAGACGATCGACCTCCAGGCCGCGACCGGGTCGCCGGGGTGCGCCTTCTTCGCCGCGCGCCACAGGTCGAGCAGCGCGCCGCGGCCGTACGGGTACTTCACCCGCAGCGGGCTGTAGACGTACCAGGAGTAGGAGATCCCGCGCTGGCAGCCGCGCGGCTCGTACGGCGGGATCGTCCGGTCGAACACCGGATAGTCGAGCGCCTGCATCTCCCACGTGACGATCCCGTTCTTGACGTGGATGTTCCAACTGCACGAGCCGGTGCAGTTCACGCCGTGCGTGCTGCGCACGACGCGATCGGACGACCAGCGGTTCCTGTAGAAGTCTTCCCAGGTGCGCCGGTCGGGATCGAAGATGTCCTGGATCCACGTCATGATCGCCTCCGCATCGCGAGCGCTCCGCGCGCGCTCGTGCGCTTCGAATTGCGCGAGCCCAGGACGAGCGCCGCCAGGCACAGCGCGGCGACGGACGCCGCGGCGGGTACCACCGGATCGGAGCCGACCGCTGCGGGCTGCGCATCCATGGCCTGCAGCCAGCACGCGATGTGCAGCGCTTCCTGGCGCGTGAGCGGCTTGTCCCGGTAGACCGGGGCCATCACCAGGAAGGGCGCCTTCTCCAGCGCGGACAGGAGCCCCGTCGCCCCCATGCGGCCGTACACGCCGGTGAGATCCCGTCCGAGCGTGCCCCCGCCGACGTCGCCGATCTTGTGGCACGCGATGCAGGCCATCCCGCCGTTCGCGAGGAGATCCGCGCCGCGGAACAGGCGCTCGCCCGCGGCGGCGTCCGGCGGCGCGAGCGTGGCCGCGAACTGCTGCGCGATGCGCGCCTCCTCGGCGGCGATGCGCTCCTTGACCTGCGCATCCTTCAGGAAGGCGATCAGGCCCGTGATCTCGTCCCGCGACAGGGCGCCCGCCTTCTCCTGCATGCGCAGGATGGCGGTCTCGAGGTCGGCCTCGCGCCACGTGATCGCGGCCGTGAGGTCGGGTCCCGTGAGCGTGCCCCGGCCGATCGTGTGACAGCCCGTACAGCGACTCACGTACAGCCGTCCGGCGGCGTCCACGGGGACCGCCCCGGCGTTGGGCGCCTGGGCGCACGGCCGGGCACACAGTTCGAGCAGGGCCAGACCGAACGCCGCACAGAGTTTGAGGTGTCTCGACACGTTCGCCTCCTAGCAGGGCACCTCGGCCCGCTTGCGCGCGTAGAACCACCAGTTCACGGCCAGACAGGTGACGTAGTAGGCGGCGAACGCGTACAGCGCGCGCTCGGGTGTCTTGGCCTTGATCTGCGCGCCGAAGATGGTCGGGATGATGAACGCGCCGTAGGCCGCGACCGCCGACGTCCAGCCGAGCACGGGCCCCGCGAGTTCCTTGGAGAAGATGATCGGGATCATCCGGAACGTGGAGCCGTTGCCGATCCCCGCGGTGACGAACAGCACGAGGAACAGCAGGAGGAACGGCGTGAACCAGTCCTCGGGATGCTCCGCTCGTCCGGCCGAGCGGATGCACCACGCCGCACCCAGCGCCGCCGCGACCATGATCGCCGTGTCCCAGTGCGTGACGCGCGCCCCGCCGAACTTGTCGGAGATCCAGCCGCCGAACGGCCGCGCCACGGATCCGACGAGGGGCCCGAGCCACGCGTAGGCGAACGGACTCGGCGCGTGCGGGTTGACGCTGCCGTCGGGCAGGTAGCCGAAGACGTCCTGGATGAGCTTGGGGAACGCGGCCGAGTACCCGATGAACGAGCCGAACGTCATCACGTACAGCCACGTCATCACCCAGTTGTGCTTGTCGCGGAAGATCGCGAACTGGCGGATCAGGCTCTGCTTGACCGTGCTCGGCGTCAGGTAACGCATCAGCGCGAGCGTCAAGATCACCGTCAGCGGCAGGACGACCCACATGTCCCAGCCCCGACCGACCAGCAGATAGAGACCGGCGCCCGCGCCAGCGAATCCGAGCAGGAGCAGTCCGGTCATGCGCGCGAGCGCCAGGGCCGTCCCGCTCGTGCGGTGCTGCGGCAGGTTGTCCATCGCGAACCACGCCACGATCGCCAGCGCTCCCAGGATCGGCACCCACACGAGGCCGCAGTTCTGGATCCACGTCGTCGACGTGCCCAGCGCGCGCCCTTCACCGCCGAGCGCACCGAACAGCGCGAAGGTCATCACGAAGGGCAGGAGCACCTGCATGACGCTCACGCCGAGGTTGCCGAGGCCCGCGTTCAACCCCAGCGCCAGGCCCTGCATGCGCTTCGGGAAGAAGAAGCTGATGTTGGACATCGAGGACGCGAACGCGCCGCCGCCGATCCCCGACAGGGCCGCGAGCAGCGCGAAGACCCCGTAGCTCGTGGTCGGTTCGCGGAGCGCCAGGCCCGTGGCGAGCGCGGGCAAGATCAGGAGCGCGGTCGTCGCCGCCACGACGTTGCGCCCGCCCGACAACGCGATGAGGAACGAGTTCGGGATCCGCAGCGTCGCGCCCGACAGGCCCGCGATCGCGGTCAGCGCGTAGAAGAGCTCCTTGTTGCGACCCGGGTCCGCGTCGAAGACGAACCCGAGCTTCTGCATCTGGACCGTGATGATCGACCACGACATCCAGACGGCGAACCCGCACAGGAGGCACGGGATCGAGACGCCCAGGTTGCGGTAGGCGACCCGACGGCCGCCGCTCTCCCACGCCGCGGCGAGTTCGGGGTCGAACCGAGCGGCGCCCGGGCCCTGCTCCGGCACCCGCGCAGGATCGGCGACGAAGCCTGATCTGCCCGATTTCAGATCTTCAATATCCGCTTTCGGTGCAAAAAAAGGCGACGGCGATCCGATGGGTGTGCGGGTCATGGTCTCACTCCGCGATTCCTGGACTCGACCAGCTCCCCGATCCCCGAGAAGTCCATCTTGCAGCCCAGAGCCTGGGACTTCCGGCCGTGCAGGACCGGCGCGGGACAGGCGAGGAGATCGGCCAACGTGGAGCCCGAGAGCGTGCGCACGACCTGGCCATGGAGCTCGGCCATGACCCGGTGGTAGCGGCACGACATGGCGACCTCGTCGGCGGGAATCCCGTGGCAATAGTCGCCCAGGACCGCGCCCTGGCAGTCCTCGACGATCTCGAGCAGGGTGATCTGCGCCGGGTCCCGCGCGATCACGACGCCGCCGCGGGCTCCGCGGACCGAGCGCAGGATGCCGCTGCGCACCAGGTGGCCGAGCGTCTTGCTCAGGTAGGTCGGGGAGCAGGCGAGGGTCGCCGCCAGGCGACGCGGAGGGATCGGCTTCCCCTGCCCGGAGAGGCCGAGGAGGATCAGGGCGCGGATCGCGAGTTCCGTCGTGGCGGTCAGCATGAGCGGGACAGCTCTCAGATATTCATTGTCTGCTTTGTCTATATATCGGCCCGCGGCCCCGCTGTCCAGGACCCGCTGGGCGATTTCTCGAGGTCCGCCCCCCCCGGGGGCGTCCTCGAGCCACTCGGTCCGGAGCCCCCCCGCGATGGGCCTGCGGAGGCCCCCCTCAAGGCGCGGCGCGCCGCAGCGGTTCCATCCGGTGGAACACGCTCCAGCGCACGATCGCCCACAGCGCGATGAACGCGTCCTTGAGGCCGATCTTCTTGCCTTCCGAGTAGTCGCGGCCGGCGTAGCTGATCGGGACCTCGTACACCCGCGCGTGCAGCTTCGCGACCTTCGCGGCGAACTCGGGCTCGACGGCGAATGTGCGCGACTGGATCTGGATCCGGTCCGCCACCTCGCGTCGGAAGACCTTGTAGCAGGTCTCCATGTCGGACAAGTTCAGGTTGGTGAACATGTTCGACGCCGTCGTCAGCATCCGGTTGCCGACGTAGTGCCAGTAGAGGTGCACGCGCGCGTACCGGCCGCCGAGGAAGCGGCTCCCGAACACGACGTCCGCCTTGCCCTCCTCGATCGGACGCAGCAGCGCGGCGTAGTCGTTCGGGTCGTACTCGAGGTCCGCGTCCTGGATCAAGACGACGTCGCCCGTCACCTTCGTGAACCCCGTGGAGAGCGCCGCGCCCTTCCCGGAGTTCACCTCGTGGTGGAAGCAGCGCACGTTCGGGTACTGCTTCTCGAGCTCGCCCATGATCTCGCGCGAGCGGTCGCGCGAGCCGTCGTTCACGAGCACGATCTCCTTCTCGAAGGGCGTCGCCTGCACGCGCCGCACGATCTCCGCGAGCGTCTTCTCCTCGTTGTAGACCGGGATCACGACCGAGAGCTTCAAGGGCGCACCATCAGCCTTTCGGGTCCGGCATCGAGTCCGCCGGGAACGTCGTGTCGAGGCCGAAGAACGCGCCGATGCCGCGCTGCAGCTCGACGTAGCCCTGCTCGCCCTCGATGCACCAGCGCGGCTTGAGGAACAGCTCGAAGATCTCCGCGTCGGAGCGGCGGCGCTTCGATTGCACGGCCTGGCGACGCGCCATCCAGTGGTCCCAGCGCCCGATCAGGTCGTTGACGCCGATCAGGTCGGCCGCGGCGATGCGGCGCACGGCCACGTCCTCGTCGAGCTTCTGGTGCGCCTTCTCCAGCATCCGCTGGAAGAACCCCGACTTCGGGTTCGTCGCCGACTCGATGCGGAACTCCTCGTCGCGCGGGTGCAGCCCCGACACCATCCACGTGCGGCGCGTGTGCAGGGCCAGCATCGGCGCCAGCACCGCGCGCAGGTTCTGGTCGTCGTAGTTCTTGAAGCACGCCAAGAGCGGGTTGCGCGTCTGCAGCAGACGCACCATCTCGGCCGGCAGGCGCTTGCTGGTGCTCGAGTGGTGGTGCCAGCACACGGCCGTCGGGACGTAGCGCGTCTCGTGGCCCTGCACCCACGTGCGCCAGCCCAGGTCGACGTCCTCGTAGTAGGCGAAAAACTCGGAGTCGAACCCGCCGACGTCGCGGTACACGTTCGCCGACATCGCCATCGCGCCGCCGCACGCGAAGAGCGTCTTCACCGGCACGTCGAACTCCGGCCCGGGCTCGACGTTGTATCCGCGCTGGATCCCGATGCCGTGGAAGTTCATGCCGCCGCCGGCGGAGTTCATGAGCTTGCCGTCCCACGAGTACATCTTCGCGGTCGTGGCGGCGCACTCGCCCCGGACGATCGGCGCGACGAGCTCCTTGAGCCACGGCTTCGCCACGCGCATGTCGTTGTTCAGGAAGACGAGCACTTCGGGACGCACGGCGAGCCGCGCGCCCTGGTTGCAGCCCTCGGCGAAGCCCACGTTGCGCTCGTTGACCTCGAGGCGCACCCAGGCGTGCTTCGCGCGCATCTCCTCGACGCTGCCGTCGTCGCTGCCGTTGTCGACGAGCACGACCTCGAGCCGGTCCTTCGGGTAGTCGAGCGCGGCCAGGCTCTCGAAACAGCCCTTCAGGTGGTGCTTGCCGTTCAGGTTCAGGATGACGATCGAGACGCGCGGCAGGTCGCGCTCGGCGACGGCCTTGCCCGGGACGACGACCAGCGCGGGGCTCGCGGCGTAGGAAAGGCCCGCGGTCGTGCGGTTCGGTGCCGGCGCCGGCCCGGGCCGGCCGACGAGCTTCTTCAGGATGTCCTTCACGAGGCCTGACCCACGCGTGCGCCGCCGGCGTCCGCGCGCGACGGACGCTCGACCTGGACGCGCAGGATGCGCGCGTGCGTCTCCTCGCGGCCGACCTTGAGGGGCTCCAGGCGCAGGCGCTGCGCGTCGGCCGGGATCTCGACCTCGAACTCGTGCGAGCGCGCGCCGTCGCGTCCGCCCGACGTGAAAGCGGGCACGTCGCCGGCGTGACGGCCGTCGACGAGGACGCGCGCGCCGAGCTCGAGCTTCGACTCGGCGCCCAGCGCGTACTGCTGCACGCGGATGCGCCGCAGGCCGCCGCCGGCACCGGCGAGGTCGGACTCCGCCGCAGCGCCCGTGCCGGCGCGCAGGAGCAGCATGTCCGCGCCCTGCTGCTCCGACCCACCGGCCCGCGCCGCCGTCTGGATGCCGGCCGCATCGAGCAGGAGCCGTGCTTCCGGGCTCGGTCCGCGCGCGCGCGCGATGCAGGCCAGCTGCCGGTAGCGGAACTCCGTGGCGGCCGCGTCCTCCGCGATGGTCTTGATGCGCGGCAGGTCGCGCACGAGCGCGGCCGCGAGCCCGCGATCCGCGACGAAGCGCGCGAGCTTCTGCGCCAGGTCGTCCGCGTCCCCGGCGCGGAAGTGCAGTCCGTCGACGCCGTCGCGCACGAACTCGGCCATCCCGCCGATGTCCGACGCCACGACGGGCGTGCGCAGGAGGTGCGCTTCCTGGATCGTGATCGGCGCGTTCTCGAACCAGATGGACGGCACGACGAGCACGTCGATCTCGGCGTAGACGTCGGCCAGCCGGGCGTTGTCGAAGCGGCCGCGGAACACGACGTTCGGCCCGGCGAGCTCGCGCAGCTCGGCGTGGTGCGCGTCGTGCTCGGGATCGAATCCGCCGAACACGTTGAGCACGCAGTCCGAGTCCGCGAGCCGCCGCATCGCCTCGACCAGCGTCGCGCCGCCCTTGTACCAGACGAGCGACCCCACGAAGCCGAAGCGCACGCGGCCCGCTGGATCCGGTCGCTTCGACGTGACGCGCACGTGGTCGGTGCGCATGCCGTTCGCCGAGTACACCAGCGTGTGCGCGTCGAACCCGGCCGTGTCGACGAACTTGCGGCGCAGGAAACGGCTGGGCGACACGCGCAGGTCGGCGGCGGCGAACGCGCGCGGCACGATCTCGTGCCGCTCCATCATCTGCTTGTACTCGTCCTGGCCGGCGAGCCCGGCGGCGAGCTCCGCCACCGGACCGAGCAGCGCGCCCGCGACCTTGGCCGCGCCGATGCGGTCGAGGCTCCGGTCCTTCACGCACAGGAAGCAGCCGGCGCCCTGGTTCTCCTCGCAGCGCACGCCGTCGGGACGGATGAACTGCACGCGCGCGCACAGCGCCCAGTAGTCGTGCAGGGTCAGCAGCGTGGCCAGCCCCTCGTCGCGCGCGACCTCGACGAGCGTCGCGGACATGTGGATCAGGTGCTGGAAGTGAACGACGTCGGGCCGCTCGCGCTCGAGCACGCGCCGGAACGCGACCTCCGCGCGCGGATCCACGTAGCTGTCCTTCAGGCGCAGGTGCCGCGCGCGGTTCGTGAGGCGCAGGACGCGCAAACCCTCGAACTCGTCCTCGCGCACGCTGAAGTCGGCCGGTCCGCCGTCCTCGACCGCCACCTTCGACGGCGTGCGCGCCAGGATCACGACCTCGTGGCCGCGCGCACGGATCTCGCGCGCCAGGTTCAGCGTGTAGACCTCGGTCCCCGCCCACGTGTCGGGCGGGAAGCCGTGCACGACGTAGAGCACCTTGAGCCGCGGCGACTCGAGCATCCGCGAGGCGGCGTAGCGCTTCTCGCTGCGACCGCCGTCGTGCAGTCCGTCGAACGTCGCCCCGCGCAGCCGCGCCGCCTCGACCAGCGCTGCCCCCAACGCCGCGTCGGACAGGCCCTCGGCGCGCAGCGCGACCGCGTCCTCGTCCAGAACGCGCTTCTCGAGGATGCGCGCGTCCCCCTTGGACGCGACGCACACGCGGTCGAGCCACTCGGCGTTGAAGCGCCCGTCGATCGCGGCGCGCGCGTACGTTTCCTCGGGCCCGTAGTCGTGACTGTGCTCGACGACCGCCTCGTCGTCGTACACGACCGTGTACCCCGCCTCGAGGAACGCGCGCGCCTGCAGCACGTCCTCGCCGAACCACGTGCGCGGGAACGGATGGCGCTCCCACAGCTCGCGGCGCAGGGCGCTGGCGACGTCGTTGAAGTTGTAGAGCACGCGCCGCTCGTGCGCGTTCATGCGCGCGTACGTCGCCGCGTCCGGCAGCCGCACCTCGCGCCGTCCGGCCTGGTAGCCCGTGTCGTTGGCGCTGAAGATCTTGGTCAGGAGCCGCGCATCCGGCCGCGGCACGTTGCGGCAATACGCCGCGCCGACGCGATCGTCCGCGAAGTTCCGCGCGAGCCGCTCGAGCCAGTCCCGCCCCTTGGGGATCGCGTCCTGGGTCAGATAGACGAGCAGATCGCCCTGCGACCGCGCCGCGAGCAGGTTGCGCGTGTCGCCGTGGTCGAACTCGACCTGCTCGATGCGCTCGAACGCGAACGGCACCGGGAAGCGCTTCGACCAGCGCTCGAGACACTCCCACGTGCCGTCCGTGGAGCCCGAATCGATCGCCCGGAAGTCCCAGGGCAGCGAGCAGGCCTGCTCCGCCAGCGCCCCGAGCACGCGCTCCAGGAACTCCAGGCCCTGCCACGTGGGCATGAGGACGGAGATGGAGCGGAGGGGACGCATCGGGGCCTTATCGGACGAGTCGGGGGGAGCATTGGAGCGGCCCGGAGCGGGACGCGCCAGGGTTCGCGTGCGGTCCCTGGACCCCGGGGCAGGATCCCGACCGACGTGGCGACCCGTACCGGGCTACCGATAGACTCCTCACGATGCGTATTGCATTGCGCCTCTCCGTCGACGAGATCGTCGAGATCCTCGCGCGCGGTCTCGCGGGCGGCGACCGGAGGCGCATCCTCGCGGTCTACCTCTTCGGTTCCGTGGCTCGTGGCGAGGACCGGCCGGACAGCGACGTCGATCTGGCGTTCCTGATGCCGCTCGCGCTGGATCCCCTGCTCGTCTACGACGTCGCCGGCGAGCTCTCGAGCCGCCTGGGTCGCGACGTCGATCTCGTCGATCTCCGCAGCGCGAATGCAGTGATGCGCGCGCAGGTCGTCGGACACGGCACGCGCATCTACGAGCAGGATTCGTACGCCGTGTCGGAGTTCGAGATGTACGCCTTCAGCGACCACGCCCGGCTGCAAGAGGAGCGCCGACCGGTCGCCGAAGCCTTCCTGGCCAGGTACCGTGGCTGACGCCGTCCTCCTCAACAAGGTGGCGACGATCGAACGCTGCCTCGAGCGAGTCCGCGCCGAATACCGCGGCGACCCGCGTCGTCTCGAGAACGAGACCGTGCTCGACTCGATCGTGCTCAACCTGCAGCGCGCGTGCGAGGCCTCGATCGATTTGGCCATGCAGGTCGCGGCGCAGCATCGACTCGGCGTTCCCCAGACCTCGCGCGAGGCCTTCGACCTCCTGGAAAAGGGCGGATTCGCGGATGCGGTACTCGCGGAGCGGATGCGCCGGATGGTGGGCTTCCGGAACATCGCCGTGCACGACTACACGCGCCTGAGTCAGAAGGTGGTCCTGGCCATCGTCCAGGAGCGCCTCTCCGACTTCGAGGATCTGTGCCGGGCGGTCGGGCGCGCACCGACCGGCACCGATTAGTCGCGGCTGCCCGCGCGCTGCCCGCGGACCTGGGCCGAGCGCAGCGCGAAGGCGCGCGGCAGGTGCGACCAGCCGCCGGGGCGCGCCACGTAAGCGAGATCGCGCGCGAGCTCGTGCGCGAGCCCCTTCGCGACGGACAGCGCGTTCGGGCGCACGCGACGGCCGAACCGCTCGCGCTGGAACGCGGCGTCGATGCGGTAGCGCTCGAACGCCTGCGCGGGCGTGTAGCGGTGCGCGTGGTAGACGACCGCGCGCGGCTCGAAGCGCACGCGGAAGCCGCGCTCGAGCGCCGCGCGCGCCCAGGCGACGTCCTCGCCGAACTCGACGTCGGGGAACGGGATCTCGAGCAGCACGGTGCGCCGGATCGCGCTGGCGACGTCGTTGAAGCGCACGTCGGCGGCGCCCGGCTCCCCCACCCACGGGACGAGGCCCGCGTCGGGATGGTCGAGCACCGTTCTGGCCGTCAGCGGATCCTCGTCCGGCCGCGGCAGGAGGCGCGCGAAGGCTCCGGCGGTGCGCGCGTCGAGTGCCGCGGCGAGCGTGGCGATCGTGTCCGCGTCGCGCGGCTCGCAGTCCTGGCTCAGGAAGACGAGCGTCTCGCCGCGCGCGATCCGTGCCAGATGGTTGCGCGTGCGCCCGTGGCCGAACTCGTGCTTCGCGATCCGCTCGACCCGCGCGCCGGCGGCATCCAGCAGCGCGCGCGTGCCGTCCACCGAGCTCGAATCGACGGCGACGATCTCGACCCCCCCGTCGACGCGCTGGCGCGCGAGCGCGGGCAGGAGCCGCGCGAGGTCGCGCTCGCCGTTCCAGGTCGGCAGGCAGATCGAGACGCTCGGTGCGGACATGCGGAGGCGCGCAGAGTAGCGCACCTCCGCGCCGCGTTCAGGGCGTCATCGGGATCGCGACCGCGTCCGTCAGGTTGAAGCCGGCTCCGCCCGACAGCGAGAGGTCGCGGTAGAACGCCTGGAAGTTCCAGGTCGTCCCGGCCGTGATCGCGAGGCCCTGTCCGGCGGCCAGGTTCGGCGCGTACGTCGCGATCCCGTTCGCGGCCGAGCTCGCGCCCAGGCGCAGGATCGACCCGCCCACGCAGCGGAATCCGTCGCCGAACGGCACCTGGGCCTGCGCAGTCCCCGCGATCAGGATGCCCGGATTCAGGCCCGGGAACGCCTGGCACACGAACGAGAGGTTGTTCGCCGAGACCGAGCTCGAGCCCGCGGGCAGGATCCGCGCCTCGGTGCCGTAGCCGTTCACGCCCGCCTGGCAGTAGCTCGCGCCGAGCGCCGTCTGCAGCACGTCGATCCGCAGGTCGTAGTTGTTGCACACCGAGGTCAACCCGCTCTTCGGCGCGACGCGCACGACCACGTCGCGGAACGCGGCGGGCGGCGTCGTCGAGTAGACGAGCGACTCCTGGTTCGTGAGGCCGTTCGAGGCGAGCGTCCCCGTCGCGTCGCGGATCTCGAGGTCGAGGTCGCCCTGCGCGTGCACGAAGTCGATCTGCGCGCGGATCGTCGTGCCGGCCGGCAGGCGCAGCGTGTACTCGTCGTCGTTCAGCGTCGTCGCGTAGAGCGCCGGGTGCGTGCCGGGCGCGAGCGGCACGGGCACGCCCGGGCCCACCTCGAAGCGGTCCTCCGTGCCGCCGGCGCAGCCGGGCGAGAAGCCGATTTCGACGAGCACGGTGTAGTCGATGTGACAGAGCCCTTCGGTCCACACGAACGCGTGCACATCGATGCGGTACACGGCGGGCAGCGGGGTCGTGTTCGTCACGACGAACTGGCCGCTGTCCCAGCGCGTGTCGGAGATCGCGCCCGGACAGGGACCGACGATCAGGTCGGTGATGAGCACACCGGGCTGCCCGGAGGAACCGACGCGGGACATCGTCACGCGCAGCTCCTGGCCGGGTTGGACGGAGAACCGGTACCAGTCCTCGTCGAGGTAGTTCCAGCTCGGGTGGATCGAGCTGTAGGACTCCTCGGAATCGTACGTCCCGTGGAGACCGGGGCCGAGCAACGTGGCCTGCGTGCAGATGTCGTCGCCGCCTCCGGCGAACGCGGCGCAGGACAGACCGGTCAGGAGCGCGGACACGAGAGCGAGACGATGGATCGACATGGGCAGGACCTCCGGATGGATCGGTGTTCCCCTGCTCGCCAGCGTACGCCGAGTCCCCGTCGACGACGAGTTCTCGCGCGCCCGGCGCGGGAGGACCGCGCCGGAGGTCGCGCGGTCAGCGTCGTGGCTTCCCGAGGCTCCGGCCGGCCCGCGGCTCCGCCCGCACCCGACAGCAGCGCGAACTCTCGCGACCTACTTGCGCACGCGCACCGGGAACGGCGGCTGCTTCGCCGGCTTGCGCGGGTGGGAGTCGAGGTCCTTCAGGATCTCCGCGATCGCGCGCTCGAGCTGCGGATCGTGGCCGGCCTGCACGAGCGCGGGGAGCTGCTCGACCTCGATGTCGGGCGGCACGCCGACGTTCTCGACCGTGAAGCCCTCGTCCTCGGTCCAGATGCCCAGGTTCGGCGCGGTCACGTTGCCGCCGTCCATGAGCTCGGGGAACCCGAGGATGCCGACGAGCCCGCCCCACGTCGGGCGGCCGATCAGCTTGCCCAGGCCGAACTTCCGGAACATCCACGGCAGGAGGTCGCCGCCCGAGCCCGCGCTCTCGTCGATCAACATCACCTTGGGGCCGAAGATCGCGGCCTGCGGCGTCACGAAGCTCTGGCCGTAGCGCGTGGCCCAGTGCGCGACGTACGGGCGGCGCAGGATGTCGATGTAGTAGTCCGCGACGGAACCGCCGCCGTTGTAGCGCTCGTCGACGATGATCGCCTCGCGATCGGACTGCGGGAAGAAGTAGCGCTTGAAGTACACGAAGCCCTGCTCGGCCGTGTTGGGCACGTGCACGTACGCGACGCGGCCGTTCGTGGCCTCGGTGACGCGGCGGATGTTGCCCTCGACCCAGTCGCGGTTGCGCAGCGCGGTCTCGTCCTCGATCGGGACGACGACGACCTGGCGCGAGCCGGAACCATCGGCGTTCGGGCCGACGGTGAGCTCGACGCGCTTCCCGGCCTTGAACTCGAAGCGGGAGTACACGTCCTCGTTCGCGCGCAGGTCGCGGCCGTCGACGGCCAGCAGGTAGTCGCCCGCGCCCACGCCGACTCCCGGCTCGGTCAGCGGCGCGCGCAGGTCGGGCGTCCAGTTCAGGCCGCCGTACACCTTCTTGAAGCGATAGCGGTCGCCGGCGACCTCGTAGTCCGCGCCGAGCAGCCCGCCGGGCACCGCGTCGGTCTTCACCAGCGTGTCTCCGCCGCCCGTGCGGTGGTGGCCGACCGCGAGCTCCGAGCACATCCAGCGGATCACGCGCGTCAGGTCGCCGCGCGTCGCGAGGTGCGGCAGGAACTGCGCGTACTTCGTCTTCATCGCCGGCCAGTCGGCGCCGTGCATCCCCGGGTCGTAGAAGCAGTCGCGGTTGATGCGCCAGGCCTCGTCGAAGATCGCGCGCCACTCGACGCGCGGGTCAATGTGCACGCGGATCGAATCGAGCGCGAGCTTGCCCTTGGCGAGGTCGATCGAGTCGCCCGCGGGCCGCACGAACGACCCAGCGCCGGTCGTGACGAGCACCTTCTTCCTGCTCGCGCTGAGCTGGAAGCTCTGCACGTCCTCGACGAGGCGCTTCTCCTTGCGCTCCTTCAGGTCGAAGCGCGCCAGCGAGGCCGGCGCGGAGTCGCCGCCGAACGCGGCGCGCTCGGCACGCAGGTAGTGGAGCTGACCTTCCTCGCCGGCCTCGAGCCCGCTGTAGAAGGCGCGCGGCAGCGGCAGCGCGACGATGCGCTGCGCGAGTCCCTCGAAGTCGATCACGACCGGCTTCACCGCCGGCTCGTCGTCGGACTTCTTCTCGTCGGACTTCTCGTCGGGCTTCGGATCGGTCTTCGCGTCGACCTTGGGCGCCGCCTCCTCGTCGCTCTCGCGCGCGAGCGGCGACGGCGTGTCCTTCGCGAGGCACACGAGGTAGAGCGAGTTCGTCTGCTCGACGTCCGAGCTGGCCTGCGAGAACCACGTCAGGAACGGGCCCGCGTCCGTCGATGATGCCACGTAGAGGTACTTGCCGCCCGCGTCGAACACCGGCTCCGACACGTCCGAGAGCCCGTCCGTGATCGTGTGCTTCGTCCCGTCCGTCGTGTCGTAGATCTCGACGCGCTTGAAGCCCGTCTTCGTGCCCAGCGCGTACGCCAGCCAGCGCGAGTCGGGCGACCAGCTGTGCGCGATGTTCGCGAACACGCCGTAGATCGGATCGGCGGCCACGACCTTCGACGCGCCGCTCGCGACGTCGAGCACGCGCAGCGTGCGCGAGTTGTCCGTGTAGCTGATCCGCTTCCCGTCGGGCGACCACTTCGCGCCGTCGTAGAAGCCGGCGCCGTCGAGCGCGATCGTGCGCTTCTCGCCGCGGCCGTCCTGCGGGCTCAGCACCAGCTGGTTCTCGCCGCTCTCGTCCGAGAACCACGCGATCGTCTTCCCGTCGGGCGACCAGGACGGGTAGCGCTCGTTCGCGCCGGGCGTCTCGGTCAGGTTGCGCGCGTCGCCCTTCTCCGCGGGCAACGTCACGATCTCGCCGCGGAATCCCAGCGCGACGCGCGCGCCCGAGGGCGAGAGCGACGCGCTGCGCACGTACCGTTCCCCTTCCACGAAGCGCGGCCGCGTCTCGATGCGCTCGGCGTGCACGCCGATCGGGATCCGCGTCGCGCGCGCCGTGGCCGGATCGAACAGGTGGATCCATCCGGCCTGCTCGTAGACGATCCGCCCGGGCCCGCTCGACGCGTTCTGGATCGGGAAGTCCTCGTGGCGCGTGAGCTGCGCGATCGACTTGCCGGCCCTGTCGCAGGCGTAGAGGTTGAACTCGCCGCCGCGATCCGAGCGGAAGTAGAGCTTGTCGCCGATCCACATCGGATCCGTGTCGTTGCAGCGCCCGGCGGGCTGCTCGACCTGCACGACGGAGCGGTCGGCCAGGTCGTAGATCCAGATGCGGCTCGCCGTGCCGCCGCGGTAGTTCTTCCACTGCCGGAACGCTTCCGACAGCGGCGTGTAGGCGATCTTCTTCCCGTCCGGCGAGAGCGCGGCCTTCGTGCACGTCGGCAGGTCGTAGCCGGCCGGCACACCGCCCGCGACAGGCACGCGGAAGAGGTGCCAGAAGCGCCGGGTGTGCACGTCGCGCTGCGAGGTGAACACGACCGCCCCTCCGTCGGGTGTGAAGTCCTGGACGAGGTCGTCGCCGGGGTGCCACGTCAGGCGCTTCGGCTCGCCGCCCGCGACCGGCACGACGTAGACGTCGACGTTGCCGTCGTACTGGCCGGAGAATGCGATGGTCGCGCCGTCGGGCGAGAAGCGCGGCCGCGATTCCTCGCCCGGGTGCGAGGTCAGGCGCCGCACGTCCGAGCCGTCGAGGTTCGCGATCCACAGGTCGCCGGCGTAGGCGAACGCGATGTGGCGCGCGCTCACGGCGGGCTGGTCGAGGAGGCGCGTGTCGAGGTCCGCGTCCGCCGCCGGCGCGGGAGCCACGACGGCCGCGCGCGGAGGTTCGGCCTGGAGCGGCCGCGCGGGCGCGGAGCAGGCGAGGAGGGAGCAGGACGACAGGAGAGCGAGGACGGCGGGGGGGCGTCGGTTCATGGCGAGGTCTGGACGAAACGGGATGCGCAGGGCGGCGAGGATAGGCGACGCGGCCGCGCGCACGACGTGCGCGTCGTGTCGGATCCGGGTCAACGCGACGTTCGAGCGGGCGTCACTCCGCACGGCTCGGTCGCGCGCCGCGGAACATCAACACGCCGATCGCGACGAGCACGACGACGCCGAACCAGTCGGTCGAGGACGTCCACCACCCGCCGAGGAACGCCAGCGGCGGATACAGGAACTTCTCCTTGTCGAAGCCCGGCAGGAACGACTGCATCGCGGCCAGGATCCCGAGGATCGACGCGCCCGCGATCAGGCCCGAGCACCACAGGATGCCCTCGGGCTCGTCCTCGGCGTCGGGCTCGCGGCGGAAGCGCCGGTCGGCGATCCAGCGCACGATCCCGCCCAGGAAGACCGGCATCGTCGACCCCAGCGGCAGGTACACGCCGACCGCGAACGTCAGCGAGCGGAAGCCGAGCAGTTCGACGAACACGGCGATCGCGACACCGATCAGGATCAGGTCCCACGGCAAACGATGGTTCAGGAGGCCGTCGATGACGGTCGCCATCAGCTTCGCCTGCGGCGCCTGCAACCGGCCCGCGCCGATGCCGTCCTCGCGCAGCCACGCGACCTCGCGCGTCGTCGGATCGGCGAGGTACGTGCCCGGCGCTACTGCCAAGCCGTCGTCGGGACGCACGCTGACGAAGGCGTAGGTCTTGCCGTCGACGACGCTCTGCGTGACCGGGCTGCGCTCGATGAACTCCTGCGCCAGGACGATCGGGCTCGGCGGCCGGACCTCGGTCGTCTCGGCGCGGTTCAGGAGCCACGTCGTCCAGCCGACGGCGAGCACCGACGTGATCACGCCGACGAGCAGGGCGCCCTGCTGCTTCACCGGCGTCGCGCCCAGCAGGAATCCGGTCTTCAGGTCCTGCGAGCACGTGCCGGCGTTGCTGATCGCGATGCACACGACCGCGCCGACGATCAGCGCGAGGCGCGCGTAGCCCGATCCCTCGCGGCCGGTGAGCAGGAAGATCCCGCACGTGGCCATCAGCACGCCGATCGTCATCCCTGAAAGCGGGCACGAGCTCGAGCCGACCTCGCCGGTGATGCGCGAGCTGACGACGCTGAACAGGAAGCCCAGGAACAGGATCAGGACCGCGCCGAGCAGCGTCATCTCGAACGCGGGCACGAGCCAGATGAAAGCGACGATCGCGAGCGCGCCGACGACGAGGACGGCGACGGGCGTATCGCGCTCCGTGCGGACCGTGCTCTGTCCGCTGCCGCCGCCGCGCAGCGCGCCGACGGACGCCGCGAGCGAGCTCCAGATCGACGGCAGCGCGCGCGCCAGTGCGAACACGCCGCCGGCTGCGACGGCGCCCGCGCCGATGTGCTTCACGTAGTTCGACCAGACGTCGCCGGGCGACATCGCGGAAATCAGCTCGGTCGCGGGCGCGAGCGGAGTCGTGAGCCCCGAGCCGAACACCACGATGGCCGGGATCAAGACGAACGACGCGAGCAGCGACCCCGCGACCATCATCAGGCTCGTGCGCCAGCCGATGATGTAGCCGACGCCCATGAGCTCGGGCGCGACGTCGCAGGCGACCTCTGCGCCGCGGAATCCCGGCACCGCGGCGGCGAGCGAGCCCTTCACGCCGCCGAACACGGCCTGCAGCGACTTGAACGCGGCGCCGAAGCCGAGGCCGACGAAGACCTTCTTCGCGCTCGTGCCGCCCTTCTCGCCGGCCTTCAGGATCTCGGCGCAGGCCTTGCCCTCGGGATAGCGCAGCGTGCCGTGCTCCTTGACGATCAGGTAGCGCCGCAGCGGCACCATCATCAGCACGCCCAGGCAGCCGCCGGTGATCGCGATCAACGTCGTGAGCCCGACCTCGAGCGGCCAGCCCAGGAAGATGAGCGCCGGGACGCTGAACACGACCGCGGCCGCGACGGATTCGCCGGCGGATCCCGTCGTCTGCACGATGTTGTGCTCGAGGATCGCGCGCTGGCCGCGGCTCGAGCGGATCGCCCAGATCGCCAGCACCGCGATCGGCACGGACGCCGAGACGGTGAGCCCGACGCGCAGCGCGAGGTACGTCGACGCCGCGCCGAAGACGATCCCGAGCACCGCGCCGAGCATCAGCGCGCGCGCGCTGAGCTCGGGCGGCGCCTCCTCCGGCGGAACGTGCGGCTGGAACTCCGCCATCTACTTCTTCATCGCGACGCGGTAGAGGACGAAGCCCAGGAGCCCGAACATCAACGTCGAGAAGATGTCCGGCGCGAACTCGCCGAACGAGTCGGCCATCGCCTTCTGCATCCCGTGCCCGCTGGAAGCGAGCCAGTCGACGAGGGGCACGGACTTGCCGTCCACGTCGACGTCCTTCGCGGACAGCGCCCCCACGACGACGCCGGTCAGCGACCCGCCGGCGACGAGACCCGTGGCGAAGAGCATGCCCGACGAGATCTCGCTGTCCGCCGCCGCGCCGGACTTCTTGTCCACGAATCCGCGCAGGAGTCCGCCGAGGAAGATCGTGAAGCTCGTCGCGAACGGCAGGTACGCGCCGACCGCCCACGCGAGCGGCGACACGCCGACGAGCCAGACGGCGGTCGCCAGTCCCGCGCCCACGAGGATGTAGCCCCAGGGCAGGTTCTGCGACATGACGCCCTTGATGACGGTCGCCATCAGCGTCGCCTGCGGTGCGGGCAGCTTGTCCGTGCCGATGCCGTGCGCCATCCCCTCGGGCGCCATGCCGGTGTCGAGGAGCTGCATCGTGAAGCCGATCGCGAGGACCGAGACGAGCACGCCGATGACCAGGCCGATCTGCTGCCGGATCGGCGTCGCGCCGACGAGGAATCCGGTCTTCAGGTCCTGGCTCGTCGCGCCGGCGTTCGCGGCCGCGATGCACACGATCGCACCGACGGACAGCGCGACCGGCTGGTACGCGTCGCCGCCCATCCCCATCGCGACGAACACGAGCGCCGTGCCGAGGAGCGTCGCGATCGTCATCCCCGAGATCGGGTTCGACGAGCTGCCGATGATGCCCACGATGCGCGAGCTGACGGTCACGAACAGGAACCCGAACACGAGCATCAGGAGCGCCATCACGACCTTGCCGCCGAAGCCGCCCGGCAGGATCGGCAGCGCGGCGATGACGCCCACGAGCGCGATCGCGCCCAGCGCGACGACCGGCATCGGGATGTCGCGCTCGGTGCGCAGCACCGCGGCGCCGCCGCTCTTGCGCGCCGCCATGCTGGCCATCGACTCCTTGACCGCGCGGACGATCGTGGGCGAAGTGCGGATCAGCGTGATGATCCCCGCCATCGTGACCGCGCCGGCGCCGATGTAGCGGACGTAGGCCTCGTAGAACTTGCGCGGCCCGGACATGCCCGCGATCGACTCCGCGCTGCGTCCGAGCGCCGCGAGGTCCGCCGCGACCTCGGCCTCGGAGACGAGCAGCGAGAGCAGCGGGATCAGCACGATCCACGAGAGGATCGCGCCCGACACCATGATCCCGCCGACCTTGGGCCCGAGGATGTAACCGACGCCCAGGTACTCGGACGTGGGCTCGCCCGAGACCGTCGCGTTCGGGAGCGTGGCGTCCTTCGCGCTGATGAACGCCGGCGCCTCCTTCCAGAGGCCGCCGACCTTCATGAGGACGTTGTAGAGGACGCCCAGGCCGACGCCCTGGAACACGACCTTGGCCATGCTCCCGCCCTTCTCGCCGGCGATCAGCACGTCCGCGCAGGCCGTGCCTTCCGGGTAGGGCAGCGTGCCGTGCTCGGCGACGATCAGCGACCGTCGCAGCGGCACCATGAAGAGCACTCCCAGGATCCCGCCGCAGGCCGCCAGCGTGAAGATCGTGAAGTAGTTGAAGTACTCCTGACCGCTCGCGCCTGTCGAGAGGAACAGCATCGCCGGGATCGTGAACGCGACGCCGGCCGCGACGCTCTCCCCCGCCGAGCCGATCGTCTGGACGATGTTGTTCTCGAGGATCGTCGCGCGCCCGAACGAGCGCAGCAGGCTGATCGACAGCACCGCGATCGGGATCGACGCCGAGACGGTGAGACCGGCCTTCAAGGCCAGGTACACGGTCGAGGCGCCGAACAGGATCCCGAAGATCGCGCCGAAGATCACCGCCTTGGGCGTGAACTCGGCGATGTCCTGGGAGGCCGGGATATAGGGCTGATGCTCGGCGACCGGCTTCGGTGCCTGCGGGGGGGGCGTGGCATGACCCAAGGGAATCGTCCTCGTGGCGCGAACGCGTCGCGCGCGGTCGGATGCTAGCCCGTGCGCGACCCGCGGATCCAGGACGGTGTTCGGTCCGGACGGGCAGCTCGCGGCGCGGGAGCGCCTCGGGACACGGACTCACATGCGCCCGCGGCGCCGATCCCCGGGAATGCACGGAACGCCCGAAAGACCGGGCCGACCTCGGGACAGACGAGAGCGCGTGGCACCGAATCGGCCACGGTTCCCGGTCATCCACGAGGCCCTCTCCATGCTCCACACGAAGTCTTCCCGCGATCGCCTCGTGCTGCTCGCGCTGCCCCTCGCCGGTTCGGCCTCGGCCGGCGAGCTGAGCCTGTCCGCCGGCGGGACCATCGACATCAGCGCGCTGAACATCGTCAGCGTGGGCGACGTGACGGTGATCGACAACCTGATCTGGGTCGCGGACGCCACGACCGGCGGGATCCTGCATGCCGTGAACCTGCCCTCGGGCTCACCCGGCCCGACGGTGGACCCGTCGATCGTCCCCGGGCTCACGGGCGGGCCCGACGCGCTCGCGTCGGTCGGCGTCTCGACCCTCTTCGTGTTCAGCTCCTTCGGCCAGTCGGTCGCGGGTCGGATCTCGACCGCCGGAGTGCTGCAGTCGACGTTCCCGGGAGCGCACGCGGCGACCGGTGCCGACTACGGCGCCGGCGGCTTGTGGGTGGCATCCGGCACGACCGCCGGTGCGGGCTCGACGCTGCTCAGGCTGGACACCGCGACCGGCGTGGTGCTCGAGACCGTGCCGATCCCCGGCCTGACCGCGCGCATCGTCGACATGGCCTTCGACGCGCACACGGGCGGTCTGTACGCGCTCTTCGAGGACGATCGACTGCGCCAGATCGACGTCACGAACGGAGCGGTCCTGGCGACGCAGGACCTGACTTCGTTCCTGATCGGACACGGCACGATCACCGGCGGCATGGACTTCAGCAGCTCGGGCTCTCAGCTGTACATCGTGAACGGGACGGGCGCGGCCGCCGACTCGATCGTCGTCCTCGATCGCTCGTTCGCCGGCGACACGTGCGGGAGCGCGTTCGGATCATCGGGATGTCCCTGCGCCAACGTCGGAGCGATCGGGCACGGCTGCGTCAACTCGACGGCCGGGAGCAACGGCGCCCTGCTGACGACGACGGGCGTGGCGCGCACGAGCGCCGACACGCTCGTGCTCCACGCCGCCGGCATGCCGCCGGGGACGTCCGCGCTCTTCTTCCAGGGGACTTCGTCGCCGGCGACGCCGACCGCGTTCGGGGACGGCGCCCTGTGCGTGAACGGCACGGTGGTCCGACTCGGCGTCCACGCCGCGCCGAACGGTACGACCGATCACCCCGCGGCGGGCGACCCGCCGATCCACGTCGGAGGTCTCGTGCCCTCGACGATCACGCGTCGGCACTACCAGGCCTGGTACCGCAACGCCGCCGCGTTCTGCACGCCGGCCACGTTCAACCTGACGAACGCCGTCGTCGTGGAGTGGCGCCCGTGAGCGCGCGTCGCTGAGCGAAGCGTCCAGTACGGTGCCAGGCACGACCCCGACACATTCGCGCAGCCGCCGGGGGACACTCCGCTGCCGGGGCGAATGTGTCGGGGTCGTGCCTGGCACCGTACGTTCAGACCGCGCGCTCGTAGGGCCGCTCGCCCGTGCGGATCTCGGCGCCGTCGCTCGAGATCCAGCGCACGTTGGCTTCCTCGCGCGTCTCGATGTGCACCGAGGTCCCCCACAGCCGGGACAGGCTCTTCAGCGTCTCGGCCGCGTGCGACAGCTGCAGGTCGCGGCCGTCGTGGTGGTGGCGCAGGACGAGCTCGCCACGGCCGGCGTGGTCGTCGTCGACGAGCTCGATCTGCGGCAGCCCGCCCCACGACAGGTCCTGGAGCAGCCGCTCCTTCACGGCGCGCGCCTCGCGGTCCACGACCTCCGTGCGGCCCGTGCGGCCGTTCTTGCCGAACAGGAAGAGGGCGTGACGCTGGACGAAGTCCTCGTCCACGATCTCGTCGACGAACGACGCGTCGTTGTGCACGCGGCGCAGGCGGAACAGGTCGAGGCCGCGCTCCTCCGCGGTGCGGAACATCTCGATGCCGAGCTTGTACGGGTTCAGGTTGCCCGGCGACGAGGCCGTCGCGCCGCTGTGGCAGTCGGCGAACTCGACGACCTCGGACGCGTCGAGCACACCGCCGGTGAGGATCCGGCTGTGCCAGAAGCTCGCCCAGCCCTCGTTCATGATCTTCGTCATGCGCTGGGGCAGGAAGTAGTAGGCCTCGGCGCGCACGATGCGCAGCAGCTCGCGCTGCCACTCGGCGACCGGCGCGCGCTCGGCCAGGAAGCCCAGGATGTCGAACGTCGGCGGGCGGCTCGAGCTGGAGCCCAGCGCGCGCTCGCGCACGGCTTCGAACGACGCGCCGACCGTGGGCGCGCCGTCACGCGTCGTGCCGGCGCGCACCTTCATGTGCTCGCGCAGCGGCAGGAACGGGTCGAGCAGGTTGTCGAGCACGAGCGCCGAGTCCATGAACGCCTCGACCGCGTCCTGCCCGTGCAGGTCGATCGCGCGCCGGATGCGCGTGCCGTGGTCGGCCATGCGGTCGAGCATCCGCCGGTCCGTCGGCTGGAACCACACGTTGTGCTTGAAGAAGTCGGCGTGGCCGAGCACGTGCGCCATGACGAGCTTCTGCTCCATGTCGCTGTTCGTGCGCACGAGCCAGGCGTAGGCCGGGTCCGTGTTGATGACGAGCTCGTAGATGCGCGACAGCCCGTACTGGCGCCCCTTGTCGAGTCGCTCGAAGTCCATGCCGAACCGCCACGACGGATAGCGCACCGGGAAGCCGCCGTAGGCCGCCAGCGCGTTCACGTCGCGCGCGTCGACCATCTCGAACGCCACGTCGCCGAAGTCCAACCCGGCCGCGCGCGCGATGCGCTCGATGCGCGCCGCCTCGTGGCGCAGTTGCGGCGGCAGGTCGGTCTTCTTCCCCATCAGCGCCCCTTCCCCAGGAACAGGCGGATGGCGTCGGCGATGCCGTCGCGGTCGTTGACGCTGGCGGTGACGAGCTTCTCCTCGCCGTCCAGCCCCGTGTCGAGGTCCTTCTTGAACTGGCCGGAGCCGTAGGCGCTCTTGACCTGGCCGTAGCAGAACTGGTTCACGCGCGGCAAGAGCTCGTCGCGCAGGATCGCGACGCAGCGCTCCGTGTCGCGCGCGGACCAGTTGTCGCCGTCGGAGTAGTGGAACGGGTACAGGTTCCAGTCCTCGGGCCGGTACTTGTCGCGCACGAGCTGCAACAAGAGCTCGTAGGCCGAGCTGATCTTCGTGCCGCCCGACTCGCGCAGGGAGAAGAAGCTCTGCTGGTCGACGATCTTCGCGACCGCGTCGTGCACGATGTAGACGACCTCGAGGTTCTGGTACTGGCTGCGCAGCCAGGTGTCGATCCAGAACGCCTTGATGCGCACGACGTCCTTCTGCTCGCGGCCCATCGAGCCCGAGACGTCCATGACGTGGAAGATCACGGCCGACGAGTCGGGCTTCGGCGCGCGCTTCTTCCAGCGGAAGCGCTCGTCCGCGGGGCAAGGCACGACCTCGGGGGCGCGCGGGTCGAAGACGCCCTCGGCGATCGTGCGCCGCAGCGCGTTGCGGAACGTGCGGCGGAAGTGACGTAGCGACTTCGGGCCGGTGTCGCGCACCCCTGAGTAGCGACCGCCGTCGGCGACGAGTGCCTTGTCGCCGCGCGGCTCGATGTTCGGCAGCTCGAGCTCCTCGCCCAGCATGCGCGCCAGCTCCTCGAGCTCGACGTCGACCTCCAGGACGTGGCGGCCGGCCTCCTCGCCCGCGCCGCCGGCGCCTTCGCCGTCCTGCGCCTCGCCCTCGACGGGCTGGCCCTTCTCGCCCTGGCCCTGTCCGACGCCGGACTTCTGGTTGTCGCCAAAATGAAATCGGGGCAGTTCGATCTGCGGAATGGGGATCGTCACCGAGTGCTCGCCGCGCCGGCCGAGCAGCTCGCTCGTCGACAGGTATTTGCGCAGGTCGGAACGCAGCCGTCCGCGGACGATCTCGCGGAAGCGCGCGCGGTCGCGTTCGATGCGGTGCATGGAGAGACCCCTACGCGGCCTCGGCCCCCGGACGCTTGGCCTCGCCGCGCGCGAAGATGCCGGCGACGTGTTGCAGGACCTCGTCGGCCGAGACCTCGTCGTAGCCGAACTCGCGCATGAGCCGCCCGCGGATCAGGCCGATCTTCTCGAGCGCGTCCGGGTCGACCACCGTCGACACGAGGCTCGTCAGCTGGATCGTGTCGCGCCGGTCCTCGAAGGCCTTCAGCTCGAGCGCGCGCACGAGCCGCGCGTTCTCGCGGTAGTCGAACGTGCGGCCCTCGGCCTGGCACGCGGCCACGTAGTTCATCAGCTCGTGGCGGAAGTCGCCCTTGCGCGACTCGGGGATCTCGATCTTCTCCTCGACGGAGCGCATCACGCGCTCGTCGGGATCCGACAGGCGGCCTTCGCGATCGACGACCTTCTCGCGCGTCACGTAGGCCTTCACGTTGTCGAGGTACTTGCCGCACAAGCGGTCGATCGCCTCCCGGTCGGCGGTGATCGCGCTCTGCACTTCGCGCTTGATGATCTCCTCGTATTCCTCGCGCGCCAGCGACACGAGCTGCACGTAGCGCTTCCTGGTCTCCTCGTTGGAGACCAGCGAGTGGTGTCGCAGGCCGCTCTCGATCTCCTCGAGGACGTCCAGCGCGCCGACGCAGGGCTTGTCGCCGGCGAGGCAGGTCGCGACGCGGTCCTGCACGTAGCGCGGGCTGATCCCGGCAAGGCCCTCGCGCGGGCTCTGGTCCTTCAGATCCGCCACCTGCTCGCGCGTGAACCCCGGCACGTCTTGTCCGTCGTACAGGCGCGCCTTCTGCAGCAGCGTCAGGCTCGGGTGCGTCGGGTCCTCGAGCCGCGTCAGCACCGCCCACAGCGACGCGACCTCCAGCGTGTGCGGCGCGATCGTGCGACCCGGCACGCGGCGGCGCGCGAACTGGCGGCGGTAGATCTCGACCTCGTCGCGCACCGACAGGTTGTAGGGCACGTCGATCTTGATCGTGCGGTCTCGGAACGCCTCCATGAGGTCGTTGCTCGCGAGCTTCTTGTACTCGGGCTCGTTCGTGTGCCCGAGGATGACCTCGTCGATCGAGGTCTGCGCGAACTTGCGCGGCTTGATCGCGTGCTCCTGCGTCGCGCCGAGCAGGTCGTACAGGAACGCCACGTCGAGCTTGAGCACCTCGACGAACTCGAGGAGGCCGCGGTTCGCGACGTTGAACTCGCCGTCGAAGTTGAACGCGCGCGGGTCGCTGTCGCTGCCGTACTCGGCGATCTTCCGATAGTTCAGGTCGCCCGTGAGCTCCGTCGAGTCCTGGTTCTTCTCGTCCTTGGGCTGGAACGTGCCGATTCCGCAGCGGTCCTTCTCGGAGAGGATCATGCGGCGCACCCGCACGTGCGATACGACCTTCTTCCAGTCGCCCGCGTAGCGGTCCATCAGCACGCGGAAGTAGTGGCGGCCGACCGGGTCGAGCTCGCCCTCGATCTGGATCCGGTAGTCGCGGCGCAAGCGTTTGTTGAGGCGCTCCTCGACGCTGGCGCGCGCCTCGCGCGGCACGAGCAGCAGCGGGTCCTGGTTCATGGGCGACGGCACGATCTCGCCGTCGACGTCCCACGAGAACGTGTAGAGCGCGCCCTCGTCCGTGCGCGAGTACTCCTCCAGCCCCCGCTTCAGCGTTCGCGCGATCGTGCTCTTCGACGAACCGACCGGTCCGTGCAGCAGCACGACGCGCCGCTCGGGCCCCAGCCCGCGCGCGCCGGCGCGGATCGTCTGGACCAGCCGGGCCAGCGGCTCGTCGAGCCCGTACACCGCGTCCGCGCCGTCCCCGAAGGGGTCCTCGAAGATGCGCCAGCGCCGCACGCCCGTCTTCTCCGAGCGGACCGAGCCGTGGCTCTCGATCATGTCGAGCAGCCGCTGCCAGGCATTGCGCGCGACCTGCGGCCTTTCCTCGACGAGCGCCAGGTACTCCTCGAACGTTCCCTGCCAGGTCAGCGCGGCGTGGTTCGCCGACGAAAGGCGGCCAACGACCTGGTCGAGGAAAGTGCGCGGGGCTTCGGACATGTCGGCCGCTCTACGGAGGAGGTTTGGTTGCGCCGTGGCCGGAGGAAGTCCGCGGCGCGGGGAGGTCGTGACGTACCGAGCCTTTCGGTCGGTCGTCCCGACTTCTGGAGCGACGCCCCGTTCGGCCCCACCCCAGCCCTCCGTGCGCCACGTAGCCCCGCCGGAATCCCTTTCCCAGACGCGCGCTCGAGTTGCGCGCCGCGCCTCGCCGTTGCGATCCGATCCCGTCCCTCTGCTAGGCTCGAAGCCGTGAAGCCCCGCGCCCGCGTCGTCGTCCCCGCCCTGCTCCTCTCCCTCTGCTCGGCGGGTTGCCCCGACGCCGGCGGCTCCGCGGCGGCACCAGCCTTCGACGCCGAGCGCGCCTGGAAGGGACTCCTCCACCAGGTCGAGATCGGCCCGCGCCCCGCGGGCACGCCCCAGAACGAGACCTGCCGCCAGTGGATCGAGGGCGAGCTGCGCGGGATGGGGCTCGAGCCCAAGCGCGAGACGTTCAGCGACAAGACGCCCGCCGGCGACGTGCAGTTCGCCAACGTGGTCGCCGAGCTCGCCGGCACCGACCCGAAGGCCGGCTGGATCTGCGTGGCCTCGCACTTCGACACGAAGCGCATGCCCTTCCGTTTCGTGGGCGCGAACGACGGCGCGTCGAGCACGGCGGCGCTGATCGAGATCGCGCGCGCGCTGACGCAGGGCCAGAAGCGCGCCATCGGCTACCGATTCCTGTTCTTCGACGGCGAGGAGGCCGTGCGCGAGGAGTGGCTCGGCGACGACAACACCTACGGCTCGCGCCACCACGTGAAGGCGATCCAGGCCGACGGTCGGATCGAGTCCGTGCACGCGCTCGTGCTGCTCGACATGGTCGGCGACAAGGACCTGAAGCTGACGAACGACACGCTGTCCGACCGCCGGCTCATGGAGGTCTTCACGAAGGCCGCGCGCGAGCTCGGGCTCGGCAAGCACGTCGGCGGCAAGTCCATGGAGGTGCGCGACGACCACGTCCCCTTCCTGATGGCGCGCGTGCGGACGGTGGACCTGATCGACCTCGAGTTCGGCCCGGACAACTCGTACTGGCACACGGAGAAGGACGTGCCGGAGAACTGCTCGAAGGAGAGCCTCGACGCGATCGGCCGGATCACGCTGCGCGGGCTCGTCGAGCTCGAGTCGCTGTTCGTCACCCACTGAGCTGACGAGCCCGCGCGCGCTGCGGCGCCGCGGCTGGGCCTCGTGCCGAAGACGCCCCGCGCTCAGCCCCCGAGCGGCACGTCGAACTCCGAGCGTCCGCCGCGCAGGCTGCGGAACGCGAGCTTCAGCACGCCGCCTTCCTCGCCCTCGACCGCGAGGTACAGCCGCACAGACTCGTTCCCCTGCAGGTGGCCGATGCGCCAGGTCTTGCCGCGCGGCACGTCGAGGTTCGCGACCGGCTGCCCCTCGCGGCGCGATCCGATCTTCGACACGCGCGCGCCTTCGACGTCGAGCCACACGCTGGCCGGCGCCTTCGCGCGCTCCTCGGCGCTCGCGGTCGGAAGTCCCCCGGCGACGCGCAGCTCGACCTCGACGAGCCACAGCCGCTCGCGCAGGCGTTCGGCGCGCAAGTTGGCGGCCTCGAGGCGCGGCAGCTCGCGCAACAGGGCTTCGACCGCGGCGGGCACGGCCTGGAACGCGGCGCGGACGCCGCCCTCGGGCGCGGCTGCGCCGCTCCACGGATCGAGCGCCAGCACGCACGCACCCGCACGCGCGCGCGCGAACGCGGCCAGGCTGCCGGGTTGCGCCAGGACGGCGCCGCGCGCGCGCGCGAGCAGCGTGGCGTCGAGCGCGGCGCGCGCCGCGTTGCGCGCCAGCGCCGGCTCGACCGACGGCGACTCCGCTTCCGCCGGCGCGTTCACGCGCGCCAGCACGGCCAGTGCACCGATGTTCGTCCGCTGCGCGACGAGCCGCGCCAGCTCGCGCGTCTCCGGCTCGGAGCACGGGTACGGGCCCTGCGGACAGTCGATCGCGTCCGAAGGCTGCCATCCGGCCGGGAAATTGTGCTCCAGACGGCACGTGCGCGCGGTTGCCGACCCCGTCGCGAACGCGCCGTCGGGGTCCGGCGCGGGCACGGCGTAGAGCGTCACGCCGGCCAGCAACTCGGTCGTCTGCGGCTCGCGATCCGCGCGTTCGAGCAGCATGCGGATCGCGAAGAGCGCCGCCTCGGGACCGCCCGGTCGCTCGCCGAAGCGCGCTTCGAGGTCGGTCGCGAGCAGCGCCGCCGGCCGTCGATCCGGATCGCCGGCCTGATCTCCGACCGTGACGAGCGCGATGCGCCGCCCTTGCTTGCTGGTGCCGAGCGCCGCGATGCGCACGCGCGTCGGATGCGCGGCGACGAGGCGCGCGAGCTCGCCCTCGAACTCGGCCTCGGTCCAAGGCTCTGCGTACGCGTCGGGTGCGGGCGCGACGGCCGGGGCGGGAGCCGCGGGCACCGGCGCCGCGGCCAGCACGGGTTCCTGCACTGGCGGGGCGACGACCGGGTCTGTGACCGGCGCGACGACCGGCGCGACCTCGTCACGCGGCTTCTCGGGCACGGCCTCGGGCGGGACCGGCGTCGGCGCGGGATCCTGCGCGCGCGACGCGCTGGAGGCGAGTACGAGCGCGGCGAGCGCGGACACGCCGAAGCGCGCGCGAGCGCTCGTCGTCCGGTCCGTGCACTCCAGCGCCGCGACGCCGCTCACGGCTTCACCTCGCGCAAGACCGGCGCGGCCCACGGCGCGCGCGCGGCGAGCTTCAGCGTCCCGCCCGGCGGCACGAGCACGACCGCCGTGATCTCGCGGCTCGTCGCGCCCGGCTCGAGCACGCCGAGGCGCGCGTCGAGCTCGCCCCACAGGAGGCGCGCTCCGGTCGGCAACTCGAGGGTGACCCGCGCGCCCTCCGCGCCGCCGAGTCCGGTCGGCAGCCGCCCCGTGTTCTCGAGCCGCGCGCGCACCGTGACGACCTCGCCGTCGCGCGACGCTTCGACGACGCGCAACTCGAGCGCGGGCGCGCCGGCGGCGAGCTTCTTCACGAACGTGCCGAGCCCGTGCGTGGCTCCCGCGAGGTTCTCCCTGGGCGGGTTCGCGCGCGCGAGCGGCAGCCAGCCGCCGACGAGAGCCGTACGTCCCTCGCCCAGATCGACGAGGTGCCAGTCCACGAAGCCGATGCCGCCGCGCACGTCGTCGAGCCAGCGCGCCCACGCGCCCTCGCCGTTCGGCGCGGCCGCCTCGGACGCGTTCACCGACCGCGGATCCGCGCGCGGATTGCCGGCGATTCCGCGCGGATCGGCGCGCTCCTCCAGCGGTCCCCACACGCCGACCTCGCAGGCCAGCGCGCCGACCACGGAGTGGATCCAGTCGAGCGCCGCGCCCGGGCGCGCCTCGCCGCGCGCGATCCGCAGCGCCACCGGTTCCGCCTGCGGGCGCTGCGTCGACTCGGCGAAGAGCCGTACCGCCGCCGCGTCCGCGCGCGTGCCCGGACCGTCGCTCCAGGGCAAGCCCTCGACTCCGCCGGCGCGCGCGAGCACACCGTGGTTGCCCTGGAACGCGAGCACGGCCAGCGGCGGACGCGCGCGCATCAGGTCGGCCAGCGCACGCGACAGGTCGTCGTCGAGCGGCAGCGCGCCGCCCAGCCCGCCCGGCTCGCCGCTCCAGCCCACGGGGAACGAGAGGTCGAGGACGACGCCGCCCTCGGGGTCCTCGTTGAAACGCCCGTCGCCGTCGTCGTCGCGGCCTTCCTTGGCGCGCGTGTAGCGCAAGCGGTCGCCGCTGCCTGCAGCCACGAGGAAGCGCGCGTCGGCTCCGCGCGTCCAGGCGCCGTTCGGATCCTCGACGAGCATCTCCAGGACCTGTCCGTCGCCGTCGACGTCGTCGGGCCCGTCTTCGTCGAGCGCGAGGTCGCCGTCGTCGTCGATCGCGAGGCGGTCGCGCCCGTCGCACGGTTCGCCCGACAGCGTGCGCGCGAGCCCGTCGGGCGATGCCCACGGCACGCACACGAACGCGACCGAAGGCGGCAGCGCGTCGCGCGCGCGCAGCAGTTCGTCGGCGGCGCGCACGACGCCCTCGCTGCCGGCGAGCGACACGCCGTCGAGTCCGCCGAGCAGGAAGACGGTCGGCCGCTCGCGCAACGGACGGTCGCCCGCCGCGCCGAACTGGAGCGCCGGCGCTCCTCGCCCGCTGCGCGCCGTGGGCAGCTCGACGGACTCGGCCAGACCCGTCGCGATCCAGGCGCTCGTCCAGGCCGCGACCTCGTCGTGCGTGCGGTAGCGCGCGTCCCACGCCGCGGGCAGAGCGGGCACGGGCGGAGCGGCCGGTTCCTGGGCCGGCACGGCGCCGGTGGTCGCCGCCGGTCGGAAGTCGCCCGCGCCCTGCGCCGTCGCCGCGGGGGGCGCGGGCGGTTCCTCCCGCGGCACGAGCGCGGGTGGGGTGGTACCCGGGTCGGGCTGGACGACGGGCGGAGTCGCGGGCGGCGTCCCGCCAGTCGGATCCTGGGCCCAGAGCGGCGCGGCGAGCGCCAGCCCGAGCCATCTCCGATCCCAGCTGCCGCCTAGCACCGTGCCTGCACCTCGCTCGCTCCCGTCTCGTCCCGAAGCGTTGAATCGCCCGCGTCGGGCGCCGCTCTGAAGGACCGGAGTGTACTTCCGCGCCCCGGCCGGCCGGCGGGGGCAGCTTCTGCGTCGTATCCGCGCCGAACCGGCGGCCGGATCCGGCGCGAGACGGCCCCGGACGCCGGGCCCGTCAGTCCGGTTCGCCGGTCAGCACCCACCCGGCCCAGTCGCGCGTCGCGTACCGCGGCTCGCCGCCCTCGTCGCGCGCATCGCGCAGCGCGCGCTTCGCCTCCCACAGGGCTTCGGACTTCGGCCGGCGTTCGATCCACAGCCGTCGGTAGAAGTCGAGCATGAGTTCGAGCGTCGCCTCGTCGGGGACCTTCCACGACGACGTGATCACGCTGCGCGCTCCGCCTGCCTGCAGCGCGCGCTGCAGAGAGGCGACTCCCTGACCCGCGCGCCGCACCCCCGCGTTCGTGTCGCAGGCCGACAGCACAGCCAGCTCGCACGCGCGGAGATCGAGCGTCGCGATCTCCTCCGCGGTCACGAGCCCCGACACGCGGCCGGCTTCGTCCTCGGGCAGGTTGGCTCCGGCGAGCGCGAGTCCCGCGAGCAGCATCGGGCTCGAACCTTCGACCTGTTCCGTGCTCGAGCGCACGAGACCGATCCCCGTGAGCGCGTCGCGCGGCCCGGCGTCGCCCCAGGCGCGGATCGAATCGGCGGCGTACCAGCCGTGCGTGGCGACGTGCAGCCAACGGGCGCGCGGTGCGAGTTCCTCGAGCGCGGCGCGCGACGCCCGGCGCTTGTCGAGGACGACCGCGCGCGCGTCGCCGCCCAGGGATTCCAGGTACAGGGCCGCGACGCCGCGCGCCTCGGGCGCGGTGTAGGCGAGCGGCGCGAACTTGCGCGGCGCGGTCGCGGCGCGCGCGAGACCGGCCAGCGGCATAGGCGCCGAAGCCTCGAGGGCCGCGTTGTCCTCGGCGCCCGCCGGCAGCGGCTCGGAGTTGAAAGCCGCGCCGCCCAGAGCGACGAGCGCTCCCCCCGCGCCCACGTCCAGGCCGCGCGCCGGCCGCGGGGCCAGGAGCTCCGCCGTCGTGCAGCGCGTCGTGACGTGCCAGCGATCGCCGACGAGCTCTGCCATGCGGCCCGACGCGAGCGCCTCGGCCGCGTCGGCGGGAAGCGCGTCGAGCGGCACGAGGTGCAGGACGTCGTCGGCCACGATCACGAGGCTCCGCACGCTCTCGAGGTCCTTCCGCAGCGGATCGAACACGAGCCGGCGCAGCTCGACGCCGCGCGCGCGGACGGGATCCGAATCCCCCGCCGCCTCGGCGAGCCCGCGCTCGATGCCGGTGCCGACGGCCGCGCGCCAGCGTTGCACCGCGTCCTCGATCGCCGCGATCGGGCCGAGGTCGTGCAGCACGAGCGCGCTCGCGCCGTCCGTCCCCGAGCGGCGCAGCACGAAGGCCCACAGCGTGTCCTCCGCACGCTCAGCGACGCCGCCCGGGGCGGACGCGTCGCGTTCGAACCACCCGCGGACCGAGCGGCGGAAGGCGACGAGCGCGGCGCCGTCCGGCAGCGCACGCGCCAAGACATCGGCATCCGGCGCGAGAGTGCCGCCCGCGTCTCGCCCCGTGAGGCGCGTCAGATCACGTTCGCGCGCGTCGCGCCGCTCGACGGCCGCCCGGTAGCGAGCGGAGTCCGCGCCGCGCTTGGTCAGGGCGGCGAGCTCCGCGCTGGCGATCCGCAACGCGTCGCGCGCCGCGGCGTAGCCCGGATCGGCCGCGGCCCGATCGCGCGACGCCGCGGCCGCGAGCCCGGAAGCGCGCGTCGTCTCCGACAAGCGGAAGGCCGCGCGCGCGAGCTCGACCGAAGGCGCGAACGCGCCCCAGCCCACCGCCGCCGACAGCGCGGTGTCGAGCACCGGCGCGAGCCGCGCACAGCGCGCCTCCGCCTCGCGCGCGGCGCCGGCGAGCAGCGCCTCGCGCGCCGAATCCTGCGCCACGTCGCAGGATCGCTGCACGAGCTCGATCGCCCGGGCGCGCAGCGCTCGCCCGGCATCCCCACCGGTCTCGGTGGCCAGCGCGATGCGCGCGCACGTCTTCGCGAGGCTCGCGCGCGCGGGCTGGTGCGCTTCGGCCTCGCCGCGCGAGCGTTCGGGCGTCGACAACGCCTGCTGGAGCAACGCCTGGGCGCGCTCCAACTCGCCCAGGCGCGCGAGCGTCGCGCCGAGGTTCGAGCGCGCACGCGCCAGTTCGGGATCGTCCGGGGACGACGCCTCCTCGCGCGCGGCGAGGACGCCCGCCTGCAGCTCGCGTGCCCCGGCGAGATCGCCCGACGCCAGGATCGTCGTGGCCAGCCCGGCCTGCGCGTCGAGCACTTCCGGATGCCCGGGAGGCAGACGCTCGAGTCGATCGGCGAGCACGGCCTCGCGCAGCGCCCGGGCACCGGCGAGGTCCCCGGCGTCGAAGAGGATCGCGGCGAGAGTGGAGCGCAGGATCGACAGCGTCGGATGGCCATCCGGCAGCGCGCGCGACGCGAGCTCGATCGCGCGCTCGAGCTCGACCCGCGCCGCATCGGC
>JBGAOR010000035.1:0-42057 GCA_044221705.1 Planctomycetota bacterium | reverse complement strand
GACCCACCGCACCGCGAGCGCCGTGCGGTGGGTCCGATCGAAAACGGCGGTGTTGTGCCTGGCTCCGTACTACGCTGCGAACAGCACCGACAGGAAGCGCGCCTCCGAGTCCGTGAACGTGCGTTCGACGCGCAGGCCGGCCGCGCGAGCGAGCTCCGCGACCTCGGCGTCGGAGTACTTGTACGAGTCCTCGGTGTGGATGCGCTCGCCGCGCGCGAAGGCGACGTCGAGCTCGAGCGCGTCGATCCGCACGACCTGGTCGGCGAGGCTCTCGAGGTGCATCTCGATCCGGCCGCGGGCCTCGTCGTACAGGGCCACGTGACGGAAAGCCGCCTGCGCGAAGCGGCCGCCGAGCTCGCGGTCGATGCGCGCGAACAGGTTGAAGTTGAAGCGCGCGGTGACGCCGGCCGCGTCGTCGTACGCACGCACGAGCACGTCGGGCGCCTTGCGCCGGTCGACGCCGAGCAGGAACCGGTCGCCGGGCCCGAGGCGCGCGCGCACTCGGCCCAGGAACCGTGCCGCGGCTTCGCGATCGAGGTTGCCGACGTTGGATCCGAGCCACAGGACGAGCCACGGCGCGCGCTTCTCGGACGCGAGCAGATCGATCCCCTCGGCGTACTCGGCCGCGACACCCTCCACGGCGAGCCCGGGGAACTCCCCCGCCAGCTCGCGCGCAGTGGCCCGCAGCGCCGCCGAGGAGATGTCGATCATGGCGTACGCGGGATCGCCGCCGCGCGCCCTGTGCGCGGCGAGCAGGCGCCGCGTCTTCGTGGCCGAACCGCTGCCCAACTCGACGATGGTAGCCCCCGGGGCGACGGAACCCACGACCTCCGCGGCGTGTCGCGCGAGGATCTCGTCCTCCGCGCGCGTCAGGTAGTACTCCTGGAGAGCGCAGATCTCCTCGAAGATGCGCGAGCCGGCATCGTCGTAGAAGAAGCGGCACGGCAGCGACTTCCGCCGAGCCGCGAGACCCGACCGGACCTCGCGCGCCAGGTCGACCTTGCCGTCCCCCGACGGCAGGACGCGCAGCGAGAACGCGTTCGCCATCGGCGCAGTCTAGAGCCCGGCGAGCAGCGCCCGCCACGCCGCGCGCTCGCGCGCGTGCGCGAAGCGCGGCGCGAGCCTCCGGCTCGCCGCTTCGAGTCGCTCGCGGAATGCGGCATCGGTCTCGACGCGCGCGAGGAGCCGCGCGAGGGCGGCGGTGTCTCCCACCCGGAAGAACCCCGGATGTCCGGACCCCAACATTCCGACGGCCGCCGGGATGCGCGTGACGAGCACCGGCAATCCGGTCACGACTGCTTCGGCCAGCGCGACCGAACCGCCTTCGGAAATCGAGGTCTGCACGAACACGTCCGCGGAGCCGAGGAGCCTCAGCGCGCAGGCATGGCGACACGGCCCGGTCCAGCGCCAGCGTGATCCGCGCTGCGAGCGCTCGCGCGCGCGCAGCCGGTGCGCCGCGTCGAGCGCCTCCCCGGCGTGGATCGCCGCGATGCGCGAGGACGGCGGCAGGAGCTCGACCGCGTCGGCCAGGACGAACGGGGCCTTCACGGCCCGCAGGTGCCAGCGCGATGACCCGGAAGGCCGCGCGCCGGCCGCGGTTTGCGCGGCGCGCCGTCGGCCGCCCAGGTGATCGAGATCGTCCTCGCGCGCAGCTGCCGTTCAGCTCGAGGCGCGCACGCGGTTGCGCGCATCGATGGCGTCGCGCGGCGCAGCGAGTCGCGCGCCCCGGCGGCGGACAGCCCGCCGTAGACGTCCGTGCCGGTCAGCACGAGCACGATCGGTCGCCGCGGGTGCGCCCGCGCGAATGCCGCGATCGATGCGTGGCTCTTCGAGGCGTGCAGCGCGATCAGGAGGTCGTGATCGCCGCGCTCCCAGCGCGCGACGACGCGGACCGTGTGCCCCAGCGCGCGCAGCAGCGTCGCGTAACGCTGCGCCGTGATCCGGTTGCCGCGGGTCGTCCCCGCCGGAGCCGGCGTGGCGATGGCGATCCTCATCGCGCATCCCCGCCGGTCCACCGCGCCACCCGGGCGCGCGCGCTCCGGCGTCAAGTCGTTCGCATGGCCTCGGATCCTATGCGCGTGGTGACGCACGTTCCAGGGCGGGTTGCGCCTGCGTCGCGGCCCGGTCATCGTGCGCGCATGGACACCGTGATCCCGCTGTACCTCGCCGGTGAACGCGCGACGACCGGGCGCTCGCTCGACGTGCGCGACGCGTACTCGGGCGCGGTCGCGGCGCGCGTCGCGCTCGCGGGTCCGTACGAGCTCGAGCGCGCGATCGCGGCGACCGCCGCGGCGGCGCCGGCACTGCGGCGCACGAAACCGTACGAGCGGGGCGCGCTGCTCGGCCTGTGCGCGCGCAAGTTCGCGGAACGCGCCGAGCACCTGGCGCAGATCCTGTGCACCGAGGCCGGCAAGCCGATCCGCGACGCGCGCGGCGAGGTGACGCGGCTCGTCGACACGTTCCGCATCGCGGGCGAGGAGGCGACGCGGATCGAGGGCCACGTGCTCGAGCTCGAGGTCACGGCGCGCGCACGCGGCTACCGCGGGATGACGCGGCGCGTGCCGGTCGGACCGTGCGCGCTGATCAGCCCGTTCAACTTCCCGCTGAACCTCGTGGCGCACAAGGTCGCACCGGCGATCGCGGCCGGGTGTCCGTTCGTGCTGAAGCCCGCGAGCTCGACGCCGCTCGGCGCGTTGGCGGTCGGCGACGCGCTGGCCGACGCCGCGCGCGAGACAGGGTTCCCGCCCGACTTCTTCTCGATCCTCCCGCTCGCGAGCCGCGATGCCGCGCCGCTCGTCGAGGACGAGCGCCTGAAGCTGCTCTCCTTCACCGGCTCGGGCGCCGTCGGGTGGGAGATGAAGCGCCGCGCGGGGAGGAAGAAGGTCGTGCTCGAGCTGGGCGGCAACGCCGCCTGCATCCTCGACCGCGACTGGGACCTCGACGACGCCGTCGCGCGGATCGTCTTCGGCGCGTTCTACCAGTCGGGCCAGAGCTGCGTGAAAGCGCAGCGCATCCTGGTGCACACGGACGTGGCCGCCGCGTTCCGCACGAAGTTCATCGCGGCGACGCGCGCGCTCGTCGCGGGCGATCCGCACGACGAGAGGACCTCGATCGGCCCGCTGATCGCCGAGGCCGAGGCCGTGCGCCTCGAGGCGTGGATCGCGGAGGCCGTCGCGCGCGGCGCGCGCGTCCTGTGCGGCGGCACGCGCCGCGGAGCCGTGCTCGAGGCGACCGTGATCGAGGACGTGCCCGAGGACTCGTCGATCGCCTGCCAGGAGGCGTTCGGGCCCGTGGCCGTGGTCTCGACGTTCACCGAGTTCGAGGACGCGCTGGCGCAGGCGAACCGCAGCCGTTTCGGGCTGCAGGCCGGCGTGTTCACGAACACGCTCGACCACGCGCTGACGGCCTGGGACATGCTCGAGGTCGGCGGCGTGATCGTGGGCGACGTCCCGAGCTGGCGCGTGGACTCGATGCCCTACGGCGGCGTCAGAGAGTCCGGCTTCGGACGCGAGGGCGTGCGCTACGCGATCGAGTCGATGACGGAACCGCGGCTGCTCGTGATCCGCACGCCGGAGGGCAAGGCGTGATCGCGCGCGGTCAGCGCGGCTGACGAGCGTTCCAGTCGACGTAGCGCTCGCCGTCGACGAGCAGGTCGGAGAGCGCGCAGCTCCCGTCGCGCGTGACGCGAACGACCGCGGTCAGACGGTGCGCGTTGCGCGGCACGGTCGGGTCGGCGGCGTCCTCTGGGATGAAGTAGCGGTCGAGGCCGTAGTCGACCCACAGGTCGCTCTGCTGATCGTTCACCACCGTCCCGCGCAGCGCCACGACGTCCGGATCGTCGGGCGGCGCGTCGAGCACGTCCGTCGCGCGCCAGTAGGGCTCGCCCGGCTCGAGGCGCACCCAGACGACGACGCCCGAGAACGAGCGGCGCTCGTCGCGCGCGGTGGCACCCGGGTCCACGCGCTCGATCGCGAGCGGGACGGCGAGGTAGCGGCCCGACAACGCGTCCATCGGGTCGTAGGCGCGCACCTCGAGACGGACCTCGCGGCCGGTGCGCAGCGTCCACTCGGCCTGGATCGCGATGAGCGCGACGGCGGCGAAGGACGGCACGACCGCGCCCCAGTAGCGCACGGCGGAGCTCATGGCGTGGACCTCACGAGGCGGCCGCCTTGGCGCGCGCGGCCAGCGCGCGACGCCGGTTCTCGAACACGTAGGCCGCCGCGAGGAGCAGCGCGCCGGTCGCGAGGAACGCGTAGGCGCCCTCGAGCTTGTCCCACAGGTACTCGAAGTAGCGCGCCACGACGCCCGAGGCGAAGAGGAAGATCCCCCAGGTCGCGAGACGCGGCCGTCCTTCGCGCACTCCGATGGCGACGAGCGCCAGCGCACCGCCGAAGAGCACGACGTTGGCGGCGACGGGCAGCGCGCGCGGCGCGAACGCGACGCACGCCGTGAGGAGCGCGCCCGTCGCGAGCAGGATCCAGCCGTCGCGCGCGGCCGCGGCTCCGCGACGCCACGTGGCGAGTGTCGACGCGACGGCGGCCCCGCCGGCAGCCACCGCGACCGGGACGAACACGGGACCGAGTTCGTGACCCTCCCGGTGGTCCCACCAGGGCTCGTGGAAGGCCAGCACGAAGGGCGCGACGCTCGCGAACACGAGGACCGGCGCGCGCAGCACGCGCTCGAGTTGCTCGTACGCGCCGCCGCTCGCGAGGGCCGCCAGCGCCTGGAAGGTCGCGGCCAGCGCCACGCCGACCAGCGTCAAGCCGGCCAGCCAATGGCGCTCGTCGTCGCCGCGCAGGTCGTCGAGCCACACGCCGGTGCACCACGCGGCCCACACGACCCCGAGGGTCATCACGGCGACGAGGATCGCGCGCGAACGCGTGACGAGCACGACAGGAACGCTGAGCGCCCACCAGACGAGGATCGCGTTCGGGTAGTGCGACGACAGGTGGTAGATCTGCGCCACGAGCCCGATCGCGCCGCCGAACGCGAGGACGCCGAGCAGCGTGAGCGCGCGTCCGACTCGCGGATGGGTGCCGGGGTGCTCGGCCAGCGCCCAGCCGGCGCCGTGCAGCGCGATCCAGATGCCGAAGACCAGCGCGAGCTTCGCCGCCTTGGGCAGGAGCTCCCAGTTGTACCCGATCAGGTACAGCAGCCCGGCCGCGACGAGCAGCGCGCCGAACGTCGCGACGATCGCGGTGAAGTCGAGGCCGCGCCCCTCGCGCAGCGCGCGGTCGAGCCGATCGGCGACGGCGGCTCGCTGCTGCGCGCTCAGCGTTCCGTCGCGCTCGAGTTCGGCGAGCGCGGCGTCGATGCGGGGGCGGAGTCGGGCCATGCGAGGTCGGCGATGGGCGTCGGGAGCGCGCTCACTCTACGCCACGGGGCGCGCCCGTTCCCACCCCGCTGCAGCGCGGCGGTCCGCGCGAACGGATCCGCTCGCCCGCGGGCAGCCTGTGTCCGGACCGGACGCCGGCGGCTACCCTCGGCGCGTGCTCGACCGTTCCGAGTCATCCGTCCCCGCCCCGATCCCGATCGGGCGGCCCCGCGCGGAACGGCGGATCCCCTGAGCGGACGCGGCCAGCTCCTGCGGCTCTTCGGCGTCGCGTTCGGCGTCGCGGTGCTCGTGGGCAACACGATCGTCGTCGGCATCCTGCGCACGCCGGGCGAGGTCGCCGAGCGCCTCCCGAGCACGAGCCTGTTCCTCGGAGTCTGGCTCGTCGGCGGGCTCTACGCGCTGCTCGGCGCGATGTCGCTGGCCGAGCCCGGCGCGATGGTCGCGCGGTCCGGCGGTCAGTACGGCATCGTGCACCGCGCGCTGGGGCCCTACCCCGGCTTCGTCGTCGGCTGGAGCGACTGGCTGTCGAGCGCCGCATCGATCGCGCTCTCGGCCATGGTGTTCGGAGAGTACGCCGAGCCGCTCGTCCGCGCCGTCCCAGGCGGTCGGACGACGATCGGCTGCGCGGTGGTCCTCGCGTTCGGCGTGATGCACGGACGCGGCGTGCGGATCGGCGACCTGGTGCAGCAACTCCTCAGCGCGGGCAAGGCGCTGGCGTTCGGCGCGCTCATCGTCGCCGGCCTCGTGATGGCCGTGCCGGCGCACGCGTCCTCCGATGCCGCCGCGGCGCTTCCCGCCGGAGCCGCGCTGTTCACGGCGATCGTCCTCGCGCTGCAGTCGGTCATCTACACCTACGACGGCTGGACCGGGCCGATCTACTTCGGCGAGGAGGTCGTCGACGCCGGCCGCACGATCCCGCGCTCGATGGTGCGCGGCGTGCTCGTCGTGATCGCGATCTACGTGCTGCTGAACGTCGTCTTCGTGCGCGTGATCGGCGTCGATCGCATGGCCGGCGATCCGTTCGTCGCGGCCAGCACAGGGCTCGCGCTGTTCGGCGAACGCGGCGACCTCATCATCCGCCTGCTCGTCCTGGGCTCGATCCTGGGAGGCGTGAACGCGCTGACGATGATGACGCCGCGCGTCCCGATGGCGATGAGCCGCGACGGGCTGATGCCGCGCGCGTTCGACACGGTGAACAGCGGCGGCACGCCGGTGGTCGCGCACTGGACCACGATCGGGCTGGCGCTCGGCTTCATCCTCTCGGGCACGTTCGAGACCGTGCTGGCGCTCGCGGCGTTCTTCTTCGTCGCCAACTACACGCTGACCTTCGCCTGCGTCTTCGTGCTGCGGAGCAAGGAGCCGTCGACTCCGCGCCCCTACAGCGTGCCGGGATACCCGTGGACGACGGGCCTCGTGCTGCTCGGTTCCGTGGCGTTCCTCGTCGGCGCCGTGATCTCCGACCAGGAGAACAGCATCCGCTCGATCGTCCTGCTCGCGGCGTCGTACCCGATCTACCGCCTGATCCTGCACGGCCGTCGACCACGCGCGGGAGGCGCGTCATGAGCGCGGACGGCACGCGCTTCCACACCGCGATCGTGCGACAGCCGGCCGACTCGTTCGCCGCGGGGATCACGACGTCCGGCCTGGGCGCGCCCGAGGTCGAGCTCGCGCGCCGCCAGCACGCGCGCTACTGCGACGCGCTGCGGCAGCTCGGGCTCGAGGTCGTGTCGCTCCCGCCCGACGCGGCGCATCCCGACTCGACGTTCGTCGAGGACACGGCCGTCGTGACGCGTCACGGCGCGATCCTCGCGCGGCCCGGCGCGTCGAGCCGCGCGGGCGAGGTCGCCGCGATGCGAACGGCGCTCGAGCGCCGCTTCAGCGAGCTCGCCGCCATCGAAGCACCCGGCACGCTCGACGGCGGCGACGTGTGCCAGGCGGGCCGGCACTTCTACATCGGCCTGTCGCGCCGCACGAACGCGGAAGGCGCGCGCCAGCTCGCCGCGTGGCTCGAGCGATCCGGCTACGGCGCAACGACGATCGACATCCAGTCCGACGGTGCGCTGCTCCACCTGAAGAGCGGGCTCGTTTCGCTGGACGAGTCGACGCTTGTCGTGACGGGGTCGCTCGCCGGCCACCCCGCCCTGCGCGGCCGGGACCTCCTCGTGGTCGACTCCGCCGAGAGCTACGCCGCCAACTGCGTGCGCGTGAACGACGCCGTCCTGGTCCCCGCCGGCTACCCCGAGATCGCGCGTCGCCTCGCTGCGCGCGGCCTCGACCTCGTGACGCTCGACATGTCCGAGTTCGCGAAGATGGACGGCGGCCTGAGCTGCCTGTCGATCCGCATTCCGTGACGCGCAGGGCGCGTCCCCACTTCCCGTGAATCCTGTCCACCGCGCGCTTCCCCGCGCCACGAGGTGATCGGGGTGGCGCGTCCCGGACGTCGCGGCCGCGCATCCGCGGACGACGGCACACTCCGTTCCCACCGATCGGTCCCGCCATGCATACCGCCTGCCAGCATCTCCGCCTCCGCTGCGCCCCGCTCGCGCTCGCGACGCTCCTCGCGGCGCCCGCCAGCGCGTCCTCGAACATGCTCGTGAACGGCAGCTTCGAGAGCTGGTCGGGCGGCTACTACCCGTCGAATCAGCCCGACCGCCGCTTCAACGACGGCTCGCTGGTGGTGCCGGGCTGGAACTTCAACATCGGACTCAGCTCGGACGTCTACCGCGACAAGAACGCGACCGGCGCGCAGTCGAATTACTACGACGCCGCTGCTGGAGACTGGCTGGCCGGTTGCGGGAGCTTCTTCACGCTGCACGAAGGCGTGAGCCAGACCTTCAACGTCGTGTCGAACACCTGGCACCGCGTCACCTTCCGGATGGCGCCCGGCGGGATCAACTACAGCGGCAGCTGGATCGAGAACGCGACGCTCGGCTCGAGCTGGCTCGTCGACGTCACGGGCGCCGTGCTCGTGCCCGTCAGCCAGTCGTTCAACACGAACCTCGCCGACTTCAGCACGTCGGCGACGACGAACCCGCTGGCGTGGACGCCGCAGACGCTCTTCTTCAAGAGCGACGCCGCCGGCGGCGCCGTGACGCTGCTCTTCACGGCGTACGGCGACATGACGCACGTGTTCCTCGACGACGTCGTCGTGACCGAATACCCCTATCCCTTCGGCGACGACTGCTCGACGGCGACGCCGATCAGCGGCTTCGGCCCGCACCCATTCGACAACTCGGTCTGCTCGACGGGCACGCAAGGCCAGAGCGAGGCGCTGTGCCTGTTCGGCGGACAGACCGCGATCGCGAACGACGAGTGGTACGTGTGGACTGCCGGCGCGAACGGCACCGCCACGCTGACGACGTGCTTCGGCATCGCGAGCGGTAGCAGCTACGACACGAAGGTCGCCGTGTACGACGGCAACGCATGTCCCACGGCGCCGGCGATCGCGTGCAACGACGATTTGCAGTGCGGCTCGTCGCTGGTGACGTCGACCGTGACGTGGAGCATCGCCTGCGGGCGGAAGTACCTGATCCAGTTGGGCCGCTCACCGGGCGCGAGCGCGAGCTTCGGCACGTTCACGATCAACGAATTCGGGATGAACTGCACGGGCGTCGTCTTCTGTCCGGGCGACGCGACGGGCACGGCGTGTCCGTGCGGGAACTTCGGCAGCAGCGGGCACGGCTGCGCGAACTCGGTCGATCCGGGCGGCGCGGTGCTCGAGGCGACGGGCGCGGCGCGCGTGTCGGCCGATTCGCTCGTACTGGCGGCGCACGGGATGCCGAACTCGTCGGCGCTGTACTTCCAGGGGACGGGGCAGGCGGGGGGCGGATCGGGCGTGGTGTTCGGCGACGGACTGCGCTGCGTCGGCGGATCCGTGCTGAGGCTCGGCGTGACGACGAACGGTGGCGGCGGCTCGCAGTACCCCGGGCTCGCCGATCCGCCGATCTCGCTCCGCGGCGCGATCCCGGCCGGAGGCGGCGTGCGCGACTACCAGGTCTGGTACCGGAACGCGGCGGCGTTCTGCACGGCGAGCACGTTCAACCTAACGAACGGGCTGCAGGTCGACTGGTTGCCGTAGTTCCGCGGACCCGAGAGAGCTGCGGTGGTACGCCCAGCAGGGTTCGAACCTGCAACCGTCGGTTCCGAAGACCGAAGCTCTTCCAATTGAGCTATGGGCGCCCGTGAGGCCCGCAGTCTAGCGTCTCACCCGCCGAGTCGCAGCCACGGGCGCGGCACCGCTTGCCACGGCCACGCCGAGCCGACGAAGAACAGCACCAGCGCGATCCCGACGAAGATCGCCGTGCGGCGGTGCCGCGCCGAGTCGCTCTTCGCGTTCTTGTTCATGACCTTCGCCGCGTGCACCAGCGCGATCCCGCCGATCATCATGATCGGGTGCTCGACCAGGAACTTGCGGATCGAAGGGTCCTTCATCGACGCGCTCATGTTCGAGAACGCGTTCTTCGTCACCGGCGACCACACGAGGTGCAGCAGCAGGCCGATCGTGAACTGCACGTCGACCAGGATCACGAGCACGAGCATGCTCGCCTTGTGCTTCGAGGTCCACGCCGCACCGCCGAGCCAGCCTCCCACCGCGCGCATCACGACCCACAGGCTCACGAGCAGGACGGCCAGGCGCAGGACGTTGTGGACGGTGAGGGCGGTCTCGTACATGCGGGGAAGGTAGCGAGCGGGCTTGCCCGGTGCACGCGTCGGATGTGCGTCGCTCAGGCCAGCTCGAGCAGCACCTGCAGTTTCAGGAAGTCGACGTCCTTGATCTTCACCGCGATCGGGTGGCCCTCGGTAAACGAGAACACGCGCTTCGCGGCCTTGATCTGCATCGTCGCGCCCTTGATCTCGACCTTGTCGCCGATCGCGCGCGAGGGCAGGAAGCCGGTCGTGTTGAAGTCGAGGAGCTTCACCTCGATGCCCGGGGGCGACACGCGCAGCACGGACGCGTCGAGCTTCTCGCCGATGTGGGGCTCGAGGTACTGGCAGATCTTCAGGTCGTCGACCGCCGTCTCGACCATCTCGGCGATGTCGGCCTGCATCGAGCAGTGCGACGCGATGTCGTTCAGGTCGGCCAGGTAGTCCTCGGTCCGCAGCTGCTTCGACGCGGCGGCCTCGCCGCCCGAGAGGACCTCGTGGAGCCAGCGGTGCACCATCAGGTCGGGGTAGCGCCGGATCGGCGACGTGAAGTGCAGGTAGGCCTGCCGCGCGAGCCCGAAGTGCGTGGCCACGTCCTCGTGGTCCTTGACCTCGTACACCGCGCGCTCGATCAGGCCCATGATGCGCTGGATCAGGGCCTCGGCGTTCGCCTTCTTGCGCGCCAGCGTGATGAGCCGCGCGATGTCGCGGCCGGTCAGGCGGTCCTTCTTGGGGACGCGGATGCCGTGCTCCTCGAGGCTCTTCGCGACCTGCTCGATCTCCTCGGCGTCCTTCTCGGGGTGGACGCGGTAGATCGTCGGCAGGCCGCGCTCGCGGAAGAAGTCCCCCACGGCCTGGTTCGCGGCCAGAGCGGTCTCCTCGATGAGCGTCATCGAGAAGTAGCGCGGCGCGTCGACGATCTTGACGACCTCGTGTCGCTCGTCGAAGACGAACTTCTTCTCGACCGACGCCATCCGCAGCGAGCCCTTCGCGTCGCGGATGCCCTGCTGCTTCACCGTCCAGCGCTGGAAGGCCTTGAGCGAGGCCTCGAGCCCGCGCGCCTTCATCTCGCGCACGGCGGGAGAGTCGACGCCGTCGAGCAGCTCCTGCACCTCGCGGTAGGTGTTGCGGCGGACGCTCCGGATCACGCTCTTGCCGACGCGGTACGAGAGGCGCGTGCCCTTCGCGTCGAACACCATGAACACCGAGAACGCGAAGCGATCGCGCTCGCCGACCAGCGAACACAGGTGGTTCGACAGGCCCTCGGGCAGCATCGGCACGACCTGGTCGGCCAGGTACACGCTCGTCCCGCGCGCCAGCGCCTCGTCGTCGAGCACGGTGCCGGGCCGCACGTAGTGCGACACGTCGGCGATGTGCACGCCGATCTCGCTCGTGCCGTCGGCGCGCTCGTCGATCGAGATCGCGTCGTCGTAGTCCTTCGCGTCCTCGCCGTCGATCGTGTAGATGCACAGCGCGCGCAGGTCCCAGCGCCCGGCGTACTCGGCCGGATCGGGATCGCGCGGCAGCGCCGCGACGTAGCGCAGCACGTCGGGCGGGAAGATCGTGCGCACGCGGAACGACGCCAGGAGCTGCATCTCCTCCGAGCCCTCGTCGCGGTACGGCGCGGGCCCGTGCTCCATCGGACCGAACGCGTCCGGCCGGCGCGCGATGCGCTCGCGCGCGGTCTGCTCGAGCGCGCTGTTTCCGAGCTCCTCGACGCGCGCGGCGAGGTCGCCGTCGTACGTGACCTCGACCGGCTTCGACGCGGACGTCTCGGGCGCGGGCGCGCCGCCGCGGGCGCGCAGGAGGTCCTGGAAGCTCTTCAGCGGCTTCGCGGGCTCGTCCTTCCGCCCGCGCCGGTCGTCGTTCTTCGCCATGCGAGCCGGAGCCTAACCGGCCGGTGCCGTCCGGCGCTCCTCGGGACGCGCACCGAGCCGCGGGAACCAGCGCGCGACGAGCCACGCGGCGCACAGGACGAGCAGCGGCTCGATCGGCCAGCGGTAGCGCTCGAGCACGTGCGTCACGCAGTAGACCGGCGGAACGAGGAAGAGCGTCAGGAGGTACGGACGCGGCGTCGCGCTGGCGCGCGCCCACAGGAACGCGCCCGCGAGCGCCAGCACGCCGACGCCCATGTGCAGGATCCACTTGGCCCAGGCCTTCGGGTCGTCCTTCGCGGTCAGGCCGCGGTCGGTGCGCGCGTCGGTCCAGGGATCCTCGCCGATCCACCACGACGCGGTGCGGCGCAGCGTCAGCACGACGAAGCGCCCCGGGTTCGCGCGGATCCACGTCGTCGCGCGCTCCATCGCCCAGGCCGCGTAACGTTCCTCGCCCATCTCGCGGTAGCGCACGAACTCGGCCGCCGAGTGGCTCGGATGGCGGTCGCGCGCATAGCGGCCGTCGGCGCCGTCGAAGTTCCCGACGTCGAGCTCGACGCCCAGGTTCGTGCGCAGAGCGAACGGGCCGACCTCCTCTGCGTTGCGCACCATCCAGGGCAGGACGACCGCGAACGACGCCATCGCGAACGGCGCGAACGCGCCGATCCAGTGGCCGAAGCGCGGACGCGCGCGCCACGCGACCCAGGCCACGACCGGCACGAGCACGAGCGGTGCCGGGTTGACGAGCAGCGCCGCGCCGAACACGAGGCCGAACCACGTCCACACGCGCGGACCGGTCGCGCGCTCGCACGCCGCGAGGCGCGTCAGCACCAGCGTGAACGCGAACGCCGCGAACGTCGTGTCCCACACGGTCGAGGCCGCGTGCCAGATCGCCAGCGGATGCAGCGCCAGCGCCCAGGCCGCGATGCGCCCCGCCCGCGCGGCGCCCAGCCGGTTGCCGAGGCCCCACACCAGGACGCACGTGAAGCTCGAGACGACCGACTGGATCGCGAACAGCATCCAGGCCGTGGTGCGCGTCAGCCCGTGCGTCAGCTCGAGCAGTCCCGCGAGCAAGCCCGGGTACACCGGCACGAGCCACCCGGTCGCCCCCGAGCCCTGGTCCCACGGCGCGACGTCGCGCGTCCACGTGTTCGCGAAACCGTGGCCCTCGGCGATCGAGCGCGCGATCGAGCCGGCCTCGTAGCCCCACTCCCACATCCCGCGGTCGGCGTCGGCCGGCGTGTCGAACGCGACGACGAAGGCCAGGCGCAGCACCAGCGCGACGAGGAGGATCGAGAGCGCCTCGCGACCGACGAACGAGACCTGTCGCGGCGCGCCCGATTCCACGCCGCGCACGATAGCGGCGCGCGCGTCACAGGGAAGCAGCTGGACGCCGGATCAGCGCGCCGGCGCGGCGCCGACTTCGAGCTCGCTCGCGTCGATCCGGCCGGCGCCGGTGTCGTCCGCGACGAGCTCGCCGACCCGCCCGCGCAAGCGCACGTCCCCCGATCCGCGCAGGCGCACCTCGATCCGCGCGGCGTCGAGCCCGGTGACGGCGACCCAACCGCCGCCGGCCGACGTGATCGACACGAGGTCGGGCAGCGTCACCAGCGCGCGCGGTCCGTCGCGCCAGGGCGCGCCGGGGTCGGCGCGGACGAGCAGGGTCCCGTCGCGCACTTCCGCGACGAGTTCCGCGAGCCGGCCCTCGTCGCCGGTGAAGCGCACGCTGCACGGCGTGCCGACGCGCACCTCGACGTCGAGCGGTCCGTCCACGTAGAGGCTCGCGAACGGCGGCAGCGCGCGCTGCTCGGAGACGGGCGGCGGCACGAGGAAGGGCCCCGTTGCATCGAGCCCGCGCGGACCGGCGGTCAGGTTGCAGGCCGGGATCAGCGCGAGCGCGGCGGCGAGAACGGCGCGTGCGAGCACCGGTCGCGCGAAGCTCGAACGCGCTCCGCGCTCACGACTCCGTGATGCTGCCGGCACCGCTCGCCTCCGCGCGCAGCCGCTGCGGCTTGCCGTGGTAGCGCAGCTTGCCCGCGCCCGAGACGTCCGCGGAGAGCTCATCGCGCGCCGCGACCTCGGCCTCGCCGGCGCCCTCGACGTCGATGTCGACGCGCGCCGCGTCGAGCTCGGCCGCCGCGAGCTCGGCCGCGCCCGACAGATCGGCGGTCAGGACGTCGACGCGACCGCGCAACTCGACCTCGGCCGCACCGGACGCCGCGAGCCGCAGCGTGCCGCCCTCGAGCCCCGCGACGGCCGCGTGCGCCGCGCCGTCGAGCACGAGGCCGGCGAGGCTCGGCGTCACGACCTCGACCAGGATCTGCGTCCTCGTCTCGTACGAACCGGGCCGCATCGAGAGCCGCAGCGTGCCGCCGTCGACCTCGGTCAGCACGTGGCCGAGCAGGTTGTCGTCGGCCTGAACGCGTACGGACTGCGGCGATCCGACCTGCACGTCCACGTGGATGGCGCCGCCGGCCTCGACGCGCGTGAAATCGGCGACGGTGCGCGTGTCCTGCGCCGCCGTCCCGCTCCCGCGGTGCTCGGGCGCGGTGGCCGTGAAGCTCCAGTCCGATCCGCAGTCGTCGTGGTCGTGCACGACGAAGACGCACGAGCTGGCGAGCAGGGCCGCGGCGGCGGCGAGGTGGGCGGCGGGTGCGATGCGCATGGGATCCGGATCCTCTCTAGCGACCTTCGTCGGGCGTGACCTTCGAGCTGCCGGAGATCGAGGTCTTCACTTCGGGCTTGCCGCGGTAGCGGACGGTGCTGGCGCCGCTCGACGAGACCTCGAGGCGCCGCGTGGCTTGGACGTCCGCCAGCGAGGACCCCGAGAGCGAGAGCTCGACCTCGCCGGCCTCGAGATCGAAGGCCTCGATCTCGCACGCGCCGTCGCCGACGCAGTGGACCGCGTCCACCGCCCCGCGCAGGCGCAGCCGGCAGGCGCCGCTGAGCCGCGCCTCGAACTCCGATCCGGAGATCGCGGCGACCTCGGTCGTGACCGCCCCGATCGCGCCGACCTTCGTCACGCTGGGCGCGGCGACGTGCACGACGAGCGGTTGCTTGGGCGAGAACGATCCCGAGGGCAGATGCAGCTCCAGCGCGCCGCTCGACACGTTCGTCTCGAACAGCGGGACGAGGTTGTCGTCGCCCTCGACGACGACGGACGTCGCCGGCGCGCCGGACTGGACCTCGAGCCGGAACGCACCCGTGGCGCGGACCTCGGTGAAGGACGGCACGGTGCGCGTCGCGCTGGTCTTCTTGCCCGAGCCGACGACGCTCGCTCCGACGACGTGGGAGCAGGCGGGCGCGAGCAGCGTGAGGAGTGCGGAGAGTGCGAGGACGGACAGCGGGAACCTGGACATCGGGACCTCCGGGCGCGACGTGCGCGCCGAGCGTGGGACCATTCTCAGCCGCGGACCACGAAGTTGACCAATTTGCCGGGGACGGCGACCACCTTGAGCACCTCTTTCCCGGCCAGGTGGGCCGCGGCCGCTTCGCGCGCCGCGGATTCGACGACCGCGCCGTCGGCCGCGCGCGGGACGCGGATCGTGCCACGCAGCTTGCCGTTGACCTGGACCGCGAGTTCGAGCTCGTCCTCGACGAGCCAGCGCGCTTCGGCGACGGGGACGGTCGCCTGGCAGGCCAGGCCGGGCTCGCCCATGCGGCTCCACAGCTCCTCGGCCACGTGCGGCGCGAACGGAGCGACGAGGCGCAGGAAGCGCTGCGCCTGCGACCGCGTCAGCGCCTGCGGCAGACGCGTGGCCTCGTTGACGAACGTCATGAACGCCGCGATCGCGGTGTTCAGGTTCAGCGAGTGGAAGCTGTCGTTCGTGCGCTGGATCGCCTTATGGAGCGCGCGCTCGAGGAGCGCCGTGTCGCCCTCGAGCTGCTTCTCGGCCGCGCCCCGCGCGAGCGTCGGCCGGATCGGCGCGTCGCTCTCGGGATCGACGTACACGCGCCACAAGCGCTCCAGGAAGCGCCGGCAGCCGGGGATGTCGCGCGGGTTCCAGGGCTTCGAGTCGGCCAGCGGCCCCATGAACATCTCGTAGAGCCGAAACACGTCCGTGCCGTACTCCGCGACGATGTCGTCGGGGTTCACGACGTTCTTCAGGCTCTTCGCCATCTTCGTGACGATCTGCTTCAGGGGCTCTCCGCCGCCCTTCTTCACGTAGGCGTCGCCGCGCGTTTCGACCTCGTCGCTGGCGACGAGTCGACCGGTCGCGTCCTCGTACGCGAAGGCGGTGACCATGCCCTGGTTGAAGAGCTTCTGGAACGGCTCCTTCGTGTGCACGAGGCCCGCGTCGAAGAAGACCTTGTGCCAGAAGCGCGCGTACAGGAGGTGCATCACGGCGTGCGCCGCGCCGCCGACGTACAGGTCCACGGGCCCCCAGTACGCTTCGGCCTCGCGCGCGAACGGCGCGCGGTCGTTGCGCGGGTCCATGAACCGCAGCCAGTACCAGCACGAGCCGGCCCAGCCGGGCATCGTGTCCGTGTCGCGGCGCGCGGGCTTCCCGCTCCGTGGGTCGACCGTGCGCACCCAGCCCGGGACGCGCGCCAGCGGCGCCGATCCGTCCGTGGACGGCTTGAAGTCCGTCATCTCGGGCAGGATGACCGGCAGCGCGTCGAGCGGCACGGGCACGATCGATCCGTCCTCGCGGTGCAGCAGCGGGAACGGCTCGCCCCAGTAGCGCTGGCGCGAGAAGAGCCAGTCGCGCAGCTTGTACGTGACGCGCGACTTGCCCTGCCCCGCGCGCTCGAGGATCTCGATCGCGCGCTGTTTCGCCGCGGCGGTCGCGAGTCCGTCGATCGGGCCCGAGTCCACCGCGACGCCTTCGCCGGTGAAGCACGCGCCGTCGGCGAGCCCCTTCGTGCCGGCCGGAGGTTTCACGACCTCGCGCACGGGCAGGTCGAACTTCTTCGCGAACTCGAAGTCGCGCTCGTCGTGCCCGGGCACGGACATGATCGCGCCCGTGCCGTACGTCGCGAGCACGTAGTCCGCGATCCACACCGGCACGCGGCCGCGCGGATCGTCCGCGGGGTACACCGGGTTGCGCGCGTAGGCGCCCGTGAAGACGCCGGTCTTCTCCTTCGAGGCATCGGTGCGGTCGACTTCGGACTTCGAGGCGGCGCCGGCGACGTAAGCCTCGACCGCCACGCGCTGGGCGGCCGTCGTGATGCGCTTCACCAGCGCGTGCTCGGGCGACAGCACGAGGAACGTCGCGCCCCACAGCGTGTCGGGCCGCGTCGTGAAGACGGTCACCGGAAGCGGAGCAGTGGTCTCACCGAAGACGTCGAAGGTCACCTCCGCGCCCTCCGAGCGGCCGATCCACTCGCGCTGCTGGATCTTGATCGACTCGGGCCAGTCGAGTCCCTCGAGGTCCGCCAGCAGCCGCTCGGCGTAGGCCGTGATCTTGAGCATCCACTGCTTCAGCGGGCGCCGCACGCACGGGTAGTTGCCGCGTTCGCTGCGGCCGTTGATGACCTCCTCGTTGGCGAGGACCGTCTTCAGCTCCTCGCACCACCACACCGCGACCTCGGCCTGGTACGCCAGGCCGCGCTCGTGGAGCTTCAGGAAGAGCCACTGCGTCCAGCGGTAGTAGCTCGGGTGGCTCGTGTCGACCTCGCGCGACCAGTCGTAGCTGAGCCCGATGTTCTGGAGCTGCCGCCGGAAGTTCGCCGTGTTCTCGTCGGTCGTCTCGCGCGGGTGCTTGCCCGTCTGGATCGCGTACTGCTCCGCGGGCAGGCCGAACGCGTCCCAGCCCATCGGGTGGAGGACGTTGAAGCCCTCCATGCGCTTGCGCCGCGCGACGATGTCCGTGCCGACGTACCCGAGCGCGTGCCCCACGTGCAGGCCCGACCCCGAGGGATACGGGAACATGTCGAGGACGTAGTACTTCGGCTGTGCGGGATCGAAACCCGGCGACCCGGGGTTCTTGGCCGCGAAGGCGCCGGACTCGAGCCAGCGCTTCTGCCAGCGGCTCTCGAAGGTGGACGGCTCGTAGAGTTGCGACACGGGGGGGTGTTTCGGGCTCGCGGTCGGTGGGCGGGAAGCGCGCAGAATAGCAGCGCCGGCCCCGGCCCCATCGGTCCTCCCGCGCCGCGCCGGACCTTCCTCGCGGCCCGACGTTGACAGCCCCCGTCCGCGCGGGCATCTTTCTCCACCCGATCGCTCCGGCGGTCGGGTCCCGGGCTTCGCGCCCGGGCGTCACAACCTGGGGGATTAGCTCAGTTGGTAGAGCGCGACAATGGCATTGTCGAGGTCAGGGGTTCGACCCCCCTATCCTCCACCAGACGCCGCGGACCGCGGTCCGTTGCGTCGGTGGTCCCCGGGCCCGGATCCGCACCGCGGATTTTCCTGTTGCTCTCGTCGCGCGCTTCGGCGCGGTGAGCGGGACCGGTAGGCTTCCGGGCCGCCCATGACCGACCTCGCCCACCCCGACCGCCTCGCCAAGGTCGAAGCGCTCCGCGCCCAAGGCATCGACCCCTACCCGGCCCGCGGCGTCGCGGCCACGCCCATCGGCGAGCTCCTCGCCGGCGTCGGCACGCCCGAGGCGCCCGGCCCGCTCGCCGGCACGCGCGTCACCGTCGCCGGCCGCGTCCAGCTCCTGCGCGACTTCGGCAAGCTCGTGTTCGCGCCGATCCAGGATCGCAGCGGGCGCCTGCAGGTCGGTCTCGAGCGCGACAAGCTCACGGAGTGGTGGCCCCAGCGGAAGTTCCTCGACGGCGGCGACCAGGTCGGCGTCACGGGCCTGCTCGGGCACACGAAGAAGGGCGAGCCCACGGTCTGGGCCGAGACGGTGACGCTGCTCGCGAAGGCCGTCGCGCCGCCGCCGGAGAAGTGGCACGGGCTCGTCGACAAGGAGCTGCGCTACCGCCGCCGTTACGTCGACCTGTGGGCCAGCGAGGGCGTCGCGGACGTCTTCGTGAAGCGTTCGAAGACGCTGTCGACGATCCGGCGGTACCTCGAAGGCGAGGGCTACCTCGAGGTCGAGACGCCCACGCTGCATCCGATCGCCGGCGGCGCCGCAGCGCGGCCGTTCGTCACGCACCACAACGCGCTCGACAGCGACCTCTACCTGCGCATCGCGCCCGAGCTGTACCTGAAGCGGCTCGTCGTCGGCGGGCTCGAGCGCGTGTTCGAGATCTCGCGCAACTTCCGCAACGAAGGGTTGTCCGTGCGGCACAACCCCGAGTTCACGATGCTCGAGCTGTACGAGGCGCAAGCCGACTACCGGCGCATGCTCGAGATCGCGGAGCAGATCGTCGAGCGCTGCGCGGTGGCCGTGAACGGCACGACGAAGGTCACGTTCCGCGGCGGCGAATACGACCTGAAGGCTCCGTTCCCGCGCGTCGGGTACACGGACCTCTTCCGCGAGAAGAACGGGTTCGCGTTCGACGAGGCCGCCAAGGTGAAGCGTCGCGCACAGGAGCTCGAGCTGCACGTCGTGGCCGACCCGTGGAAGCTGATGAACGACGTGTTCGAGGCGACGTGCGAGGACACGCTGTCCGGCCCGGTGTTCGTCGTCGACTACCCGGTGCAGATCTGTCCCCTGGCCAAGCAGAAGCCCGGCGATCCGCGCATCGCCGAGCGGTTCGAGCTGTACGTCGCGGGCATGGAGCTCGGCAACGCGTTCAGCGAGCTGAACGACCCGGCCGAGCAGCAGCGCCGCTTCGAGGAGCAGGTCGCGACGAAGGACCCCGAGGCTCCCGGCCAGGTCGACTGGGACTACGTGCAGGCCCTCGAGTACGGGATGCCGCCCGCGGGCGGCCTTGGGATCGGCATCGATCGGCTCGTCATGGTGTTGACCGGACAGGACTCGATCCGCGACGTGCTGCTCTTCCCGGCGATGAAGCCGGAATCGCGCGGGGCGCACGTCGAAAGCGAAAAGGCCCCGGGTCCGAAGCCGTAGCGGCGCGCCCATGTACCGCTTCTTCCTCTCCTGGCGCTACCTGGCCGCGCGCCGCACGAACATCATCGGGATCGTCGGCATCGCCGTGGGCGTCGGCGCGCTGATCCTGATCCTGTCGATCATGACGGGGTTCCTGCTCGAAACGAAGAAGAGCCTGCGCGGGACGCTCTCGGACCTCATCATCGAGCCGGTCCACCTCGAGAACCGGCAGGGCGTGACGGCGCCGTTCGATCCGGCGCCGATCGTCGCGACCGTGCGCGAGGACAAGCGCGTCGTGGCCGCCTGCGCGCAGCTCGTGTGGTACGGAATCCTCGGCCAGAGCGGTTCCGACGCCGCGATCGCCAACGTGCGCATGGCGGACGCGCAGATGGGCAAGCTCTCGGGCGTCAAGTTGGTCGGCATCGACGTCGCCGACGAGTTCGCTACCACGGGACTGCGCGCAGCGCTCGAGGCCAAGCCGCGCTTCGGCGCCACGCGCGTGCACGACGTCGAGCACCCGTTCGCGCCGCCGCCCGGTTACGCGCCGGCGGGGCGCGAGCTCGCGAGTTGCCTCGTGGGCGAACAGCTGGCCGACGCCTGGAACCTGCGCCGCGGGAGCGAGATCGAGATCGTGACGGGCGTGCCCGACCCGAAGACGGGCGACTTCGCGGTCAACAACCGCCGCTACGTCGTGGCCGGGACGTTCCGCTCGGGCGAGAACGAGATGGATCTCGAGCAGATCTACTTCGAGCGCGCCGAGCTGGCCGACTTCCTCTCGTCGCCGCGCCACTTCAGCCAGGTGCTCGTGAAGCTCGCCGACTACGAGCGCGACGGGCTCGCGACGCGCGACGACCTGTGGGCCAGGCTCGGCGAGCGCGGGCTGATCGCCAAGCGCGGCATGAGCGAAGTGCGCACGTGGGAGGACTTCCGCCGCTCGCTCCTGGGCGCCATCGAGAACGAGCGCGTGCTCATGGCGATCATGCTGTCGCTCGTCGTGGTCGTGGCGGCGTTCACGATCTTCGCGATCCTCTCGATGATGGTGACCGAGAAGCGGCGCGACATCGGGATCCTCTCGGCGCTGGGCGCGACGCCCGGCGGCGTCACCGGGCTCTTCCTGTGGATCGCGTTCCTCGACGCGCTCATCGGCGCGCTCGCGGGTTCGATCCTGGGCGTGCTCGGTGCGATCAACATCGACCCGATCGAACGTTGGTTGTCGAGCGTGCTGGGCGTCCAGATCTTCAACCGCAACGTCTACCTGTTCGACCACATCCCGGCCGTCGTGAACCCGCTGTGGGTCGTCGTCATCGTGCTGGGCGCGTTCGTGTGCACGCTGCTCTTCGCGGCCATCCCCGCCTGGCGCGCCGGGCGCCTCGATCCGCTGGAGGCGCTCCGCTATGAGTGACGTGCTCCGCGAGAAGCGCTCGGCCGCGAGCGACTCCATCGTCTCCGCGCGCGGGATCCGGAAGTCGTTCCAGGTCGGCGACCGCACGCTCGAAGTGCTCCACGGCGTGTCGCTCGACGTCGCGCGCGGCGAGCTCGTCGGCGTCATGGGCGCCTCGGGCGCGGGCAAGTCGACCTTGATCCAGATCCTCGGACTGCTCGAGCAGCCGACCGCGGGCGAGGTCACGTTCGAGGGACAGAGCGCCTGGAAGATCTCGGTCGCCGAGCGCGCGAAGCTGCGCAACGCCGGCATCGGCTTCGTCTTCCAGTTCTACCACCTGCTGCCCGAGCTCACGGCCGTCGAGAACGTCGTCCTGCCGGCGATGATCGGCTCGTCGATGGGCGCGTGGCGTTCCGGGCGGCGCGAGAAGTTGCAGCAGGCCGAGGAGACGCTGGCGCGCTTCGGGCTGAAGGATCGCCTTCGCCACCGGCCGGCGCAGCTCTCCGGCGGCGAGCGTCAGCGCGTCGCGATCGCGCGCGCGCTGTTCCTGGATCCCCCGCTGCTGATCGCCGACGAGCCGACCGGCAACCTCGACAGCGCGACCGGCGAGAAGGTGCTCGAGCTGCTCCTGACGGAGCGCGAGCAGCGCGGGCTCTCGATGCTGCTCGTGACGCACGACGAGCGACTCGCCGCGCGCTGCCAGCGCGTCGTCACGATGGACGACGGCAAGATCCAGGGCGACGTGCGCACGGCCGCGCGCGCGGCGGCGCGCTGAGACGGAGTGCTCGCCACGTTGGACGCGCCCTGCGCGGCCCACGGCGATTCCGGCGGCACGGCGATTCCGGCCTCACGCGGATCTCGGCCGCACGCGGCTCGCGCCCGCGCGGTCGGGCCTCGCCGCGCCTTCGGGTCCGGCCGCGGACGGGCCTTGCTCGCGGACAGGTCTGCGCGCAGGCTGGAGGATGGAGCCCGCATGACTTCCCGCTCGCGCGTCCTCGTCCTCGCCCTGATCTGCGCCGCCGTCGCCGCAGTCCTCGTCGCTGTGCTGCGCGCGCCGCCGCCGCCGGTGGGAGCCCCCCCCGCTCCCGCCGCCATGCCGGCCGCCGTGCCGCGCCCCGCCGCCGAGCTGACCGACTCCGCGCCCGCGGAGTCCGAACGCGAGCGGATCGAGTCCGCGCCCGCGAGCCCGCGCGCGCCGGCCGCTCCGAGCCGCGACCTCGAAGTCCGCGGCCGACTCGTCGGCGCGGACGGCGCCGGCGTCGCGGGCATCGAGTGCCGGATCGAGCACGCCTACTCGAAGGCGGCGGACGAGAAGAGCGTCTCGATGGGCAGCGCGTCTTCGCCCCTCGCGCTCGCGCGCAGCGGAGCCGACGGCGCCTTCGTCATCGCGCTCACGCCGAAGCCGGGCGGGAGGATCTCCTGGTTCCAGTTCACGTGCCGCGCGCCCGGTCAGGCCCTGATCTCGCGCGGCTGCAGCGTGCCCGATGACGCTCTCGAGTACGAGCTGGGCGATCTCGCGCTGCTCCCGGGCGCCACGGTCTCGGGGCTGGTGCGCGACGCCGAGGGATTCGCGATCGAGGGCGCACAGGTCCGCGTCGCGCTGAACACGGGCACAGACCGCTGGACCGGCACGGGGGTCTCGACGCCGTCCAATGCCGACGGCACGTTCCGGATCGAGGGCGCGCCCGCCGGCTGGCTGCGCCTGACCGCGAGCGCGCCGGACGGCCGCGACAGCGCCCCCTTCGAGCTGACCGTGCACGCCGACGAGGCGCGCACCGGCATCGTGCTCGAGCTGCCGATCTACGAGGACCCGCTCGCGATCAGCGGCATCGTCTACGACGTCGACGGGACGCCGCTCTCCAAGGCGCCGATCCGGTGGTCGGCGCGCACGGGGAATTCGACGTCCTCCACCTCGACGCAGGTCGGGAAGGACGGGCGCTTCCGGGCCCAGGGAGTCGCCGGCAGCGTCTTCCGCGTCACCGCTTCCCACCCGCAGGGCGAGGCGCGCTCGGTCTCGCGCGTCGACATTCCGGCCGGCACGCACGGCATCGAGCTGCGCCTCGCACCGCTACTCTCGATCCCGCTGCGCGTGCGGAGTCCGGACGGCGCCTTCGTGGCGCAGTTCTCGTACAAGGTCGACGTCCGCCTGGACACGTTCGTGCAGGGCGGCCTGCCCGTCGATTCTTCGCCGGCGACGCCGGGGGTGGCTTCGATCGCGGTCCCGGCGGAACCGTTCGTCGTCGAGGTCGGCGCCGTCGGCTTCGCCACGGAGAGGACGCCCGAGCTCGTGCCCGAGACGCTGCCGCCCTCGATCGACGTCGTGCTGCGTCCGCTGCCCGTGCTGCGCGGCCGCGTCGTGCGCGGCGGCGAGCCCGTCGCGGGAGCACGCGTGCGCGCGCACCGCGCGCTCCGCACCACCGAGTCGATGACCAAGGACGTCTTCGACCTGTCCGTCGCGCTCTGCGAACCCTGCACGGAGGTGACGACGGCGGCCGACGGCTCGTTCGTCCTGCCCGTCGCGGGCGAAGGGCGCTGGCAGGCGCGCGCCGCGGCCGCCGGTCATCCGACCACGATCTCGCGCGCCGTCGAGGTCGCGTCCGGGATCGTGCCCGAGGAGCTGCGCATCGACGTCGGTCCGCGCGGATCGATCGCCGGCCGCGCGCTCGACCCGAACGGGACTCCGCTGGCGCGGCGCACGATCGGCGCCTCGTGCGGCGACGGCTCGCCCGTGACGACGGTCACCGGCGCCGACGGGACCTACCGGTTCGAGCCGCTCGCGCCCGGCGGCTGGCAGGTGCGCGATCTCGAGCCGCAGCGCGCGCGGATGAACCAGAGCTCGTCGAGCTCGGGCGACGAGGACATGCCGCCGATCGCGTGGGATTGCCGCGTGACGGACGGAGCGGTGACGACGTACGACGTGGTGGTGAGCGGACCGTGAGCCGCCCCGGTCCGCGCTCGCTGCTCGCGATCGTCGCCTTCGCGGTCGTGGTCCTGATCTACGCGGCGGTCCAGTTCGCAGCCTGGAGATCGATCCGGGGCGAGGCCGCGCCGGCGATTCCCGCGGTGCCGACCGCGTCGCCGGCGAGCGCGCACGCAGCCATGCCCCCGGTCGCGTCGCCCGAATCGACGCGCGCCGTCGTGCACGTCTCCGCGACGGCGCCCGGTCTCGCGAACGCGACCTGGCGCGTCAGCGCGAGTCGCAGTCCGCGGATGGACGCGGAGCTCGTCCAGGCTCGCGCCGGCGAGCGGCCGGGAGAGCACGTCCTCGAGCTGCCCTCCGGCGGCGAATGGACGATCCGAGCCGATGGCGTCGCCGGAGACCTGCGCCTGCGACTCGCGCGCACCGTGAAGGCGACGAGCGCCGCGAGCGATCTCGCCTGGAACGTCACGGACGGCGCCGTGCGCGGGCGATTGACGCCGGATGTCCCGCCCGGAGCGCGCATCCAGCTCGCCGGCCGGACCGCCGACGGGACCTCGATCACGGCGACGATCGCGGTCGCCGCCGACGGCGCGTTCGAGTTCCCCTTCGCGATCACCGGTCGGTTCGGGCTCATGATCGAGGGCCAACGGGATCGCCGCACGATCGTGACGGTCACCGCCGGGCAGACGAACGAAGCGGGCGAGTTCTAGCGCGCTGCCTCCGTCAGGAGGAATCCCGAGGCCGGTAGCTGCAGGCCATGCAGCGTCGTCCTGCGCACGATGGCCGTCACTGTGGGTTGCGAGACCGCGCACGGTGCCGTCATCCGTTTCTCGGGCCAAGTCCCAGGGCCGATACCCAAGGCCGCCTTCCTTGCCCGGTTCGCACCGACGAGCGCGCTCGTGCGATCGGTTCCGGTCGCGTGGCGGGCGATCGTCGAGGTGAGAGCACCGAGCTCCGCGCGATGCCGAGGCACGCGCGTCCGAGACCCGAACTGCGCGAACGTCGCACGCGCAGCGGTCCGCGAGCTCCATCCCCCCCCCCCAATGCCCGCCTCACGGAAGCGGCGGAGCGCAACGACGACTGGCGGACGGCCTCTCGAGGCCGCGTTCGATGTGCGCCGAATCAAACTCCGGACTTCGGCGCGCACGCGAAGACGCACACGTTTCTTCGACATTCTCGCCGACTGCGATGCGCGCCGTTCGTCCATGGAACGGAGGTGTCCGATGCATCGCACCCGAAAGGAGAACGCGGTTCAGCTCGCCCTGTTCCGCCGGGGAGGAAGGCGGGATGGAGCGGGCCGCGAGCCCGTCGGCAAGCGCGCGCTCGTCGCGCACTCGCCGCGTGCGCGCGTGACGCGTCACACGCCCGTCTTCGTGACGACGAAGCTCGTCGAGGGCCTGCCGAACCTCCGTCGCCAGCGCACGCTCGCGCTGCTCCGCGACACGCTCGCTGCGGGATCGGAACGGTTCGGTTTCAGCCTCGTCGAGTACTCGATCCAGACGGACCACCTGCACCTCGTCGTCGAGGCGCAGGACGAGCGCGCGCTCGGCCGCGGCATGAAGGGGCTGCTCGTGCGGCTCGCGAAGGCCCTCAACCGGGCTTGGGAACGCAGCGGACGCGTGATCCGGGACCGCTACCACGCACGCGTGTTGAAGACGCCGCGCGAGGTGCGCCAGGTGCTCGTCTACGCGTTGCAGAACGCGAAGAAGCACGGGGCGCGCATCCTCGGGATCGACGCGTACTCCTCCGGGCCCTGGTTCGGCGGCTGGGCCGACCGCTCGCCGCTCGCGGACCGGCCCCATCCGCGCCCGAGTTCATGACTGCTCTCGTTCGGGTGGACGAGGGGTGGGCTGATCTCCACGCACGAGTTGCCGCGCGGCGGAGAAGCCTGGGATCCCGATGCCCTCGAGCCTCCGTGAGGCTTGCGACCCCGCGCGCCGCTCACGCGAACTCGATGTGCTCACCCGAGTGACGCACGAGATGCTGCTCGAAGGCCTCGTGAACCGTCGGCACGCAGGCGTGGAACGCGTCGTCGAGTTCCTCGATGACGCCATCCTCGAGGACCTCAGCCCAGGCGCCGCCGCGAACCTGGAGCAACTCGACGACCCCCGCCAGGACGCGGGCCTGAGCGCCGAGCCCGAAGACGGCGAGCGCGTCGACGGTCTTCACGGCGTGGGCGAGACCCATGTTCTCGAGGTACTGCCCGTGGCCGCCGTTGTAGACCCCCGAGTCGTAGTCAAACACGAGCTGCGCCTGCTGCTGGAGCGTCGTGAGCTCCGCGGGATCCCCCGTCGCGATGATCTCGATGAAGGTGTTCCAGACCGCGTGCGGGTCTCGCTCCAGGTCCGCTCGAGTCAGCACGCGCCTCACGCGCTGGCTCGGTTTCCGGCGAGCGCAATCGCCACGTCGCGCCTAGAGCACCCCACCGTGCCCCGGATCGACCTCGCGCCGCTTCGGCGGCACGTCGTCGTCGGGGAACACGTCGGGTTCGATGCTGCCGCGCCAGCCGAGGCGCTCGCGCAGACGTGTGAACGGGTCGAAGCCCGGCCGCGACAAGAGCGGGTACGGAACCGGGTGCCTCTTCACGCGCACGAAGTCGCCTTCCTCCATCGGGAAGAAGCCGTGGCCGTCGACGACGAGCGTCGTCAGTCCCGACGCGCGCGTCACGTGCAGCTCGAGCGTCTCGGATCCGTCGACGACGAGCGGCCGGTGCGACAGCGCCTGCGGCGAGACGGGCGACACCGAGAAGGCCTGCATCGACGGCGCGAGGATCGGTCCGCCGGCGGCCATCGAGTAGGCGGTCGAACCGCTGGGCGTCGCGACGACGAGCCCGTCGGCGCGGTAGTTCGTCACCCAGTGTCCGGAGACCTTGAGCGCGATGCTGAGCATCCCCTGGAACGCGCCGCGCGTGACCACGGCGTCGTTGAGCGCGACCGCGGTCGGCGTCTTCGCGCCGAAGAGCTCGACGGAGAGGCGCATGCGCTTCTCGACGATGGCGCGGCCGCGCTGCACCTCCTCGAGCGCCTCGCGCCACTGGCCCGCCTCGACCGACGCGAGGAAGCCCACGCGGCCGAAGTTGATGCCGATCGTCGGCACGGGCGTGTCCTGGAACGCGCGCACGGCGGCCAGGATCGCGCCGTCGCCGCCCAGCACGACGACGAGGTCGGGCGTCTCGCGCTTGCGACGCGCGGCGGGCGACTGCTCGTCGTAGGCGTAGAGGTCGCGCTCGATCTTCACGGCGGCCGAGCGCTCGCGCAGCCACGGCTCGACCTCGAGCAGGAGCTCGTCGACCGCGCCCTTCTCGCCGTCGGCGAGGACGAGCACGCGGCCGAAGGTGCGCACCTTGCCCGGCGCGGGCTTTCGCGGGCTGCGCGCCATGTCAGGCCAGGCTCGTCTGGAGGAGCGCGCGCACGCAGCGTTCGACGCCGTCGGCGTCGAGGCCCGCTTCGGCGAGCTGTTCCTCGCGCGTCGTCTTGTGGTCGACGAAGCGGTCGGGCAGCGCGAGCACCTTGACGCGCGCGCTCGTCGGCGGGAGCGCGTTCAACGCCTCGAGCACGGCCGATCCGAAGCCGCCGGCGCGCTGGTGCTCCTCGAGCGTCACGATCCAGCGCGCGGTCTGCGCGTGGCGCGACAGGAGCTCGAGGTCGAGCGGCTTCGCGAAGCGCGCGTCCACGACGCCCAACCGCACGCCGCGGCGCGCGAGGCGGTCGCTGGCCTCGAGCGCCTGGTTCACGAGCGCGCCGTAGGCCCACACGACGACGCTGTCGCCCTCGACGAGCACCTCGGCGCGTCCGGGCGCCATCTCGCGCCGTTCGCTCTTGTGGATGCGCTCCTGGCCGGGGCAGTTGTCGCGCGGGAAGCGCAGCGCGAACGGGCCGTCGTGCCGCAGGCCCAGTTCGAGCATGCGCTCCATGTCCGACGCGTCGCGCGGCGCGGCCAGGACGAAGTTCGGCAGCGTGCGCAGGAACGCCAGGTCGAACACGCCGTTGTGCGTCGGCCCGTCGGCGCCGACGAGGCCGGCGCGGTCGAGCACGAGCACGACCGGCAAGTCCTGGAGCGCGACCTCCTGGAACACCTGGTCGTACCCGCGCTGGAGGAACGTCGAGTAGATCGCGGCGACGGGGCGCAGCCCGCCCTTCGCCATGCCGGCCGCGAGCGCGACCGCGTGCTGTTCGGTGATGCCGGTGTCGTGGAAGCGCGCCGGGAAGCGCTCGCCGAACGCGTCGAGCCCCGTGCCCGACGGCATCGCGGCGGTGATCGCCTGAACGCGCAGGTCGCGCTCCGCGAGCTTCACGAGCGCGTCCGAGAAGGCCTTCGTGAACGCCGGACCCGCCGCGGCCGACTTCGCTTCGACGGGGACGGACCGCGCCTCCGACGGAACCGCCCGCGGCGGCACCTTCTGCGATTCGGCGCCGGACTCGCGCGGCTTGTCGCGCGCGCTCTCGGGCGCCTTCTCGGCCGCCTTCACGCCGTGCACGCGCTCGGGGTGCGTCGGCGCCTTGGGGTGTCCGCGACCCTTCTCGGTCAAGGCGTGGATCAGCACGACGCCGGTCAGGCCCTTCGCGCGCGTGAAGTGCTCGACGAGCAGCCCCACGTCGTGGCCGTCGATGGGACCGACGTAGGTGACGCCCAGCTCCTCGAAGATGTGGCCCGGGATCACCGCGTGGCGCACGACCTCGCCGATCTGCTCCAGCGTGCGGTCGACGCGCGGGCCGATCACGGGGATCGCCTGGATGAGGCCCTGCACTTCCTGGTGCGCGCGCTGCACGAGGCGGCTCGAGCGGATGCGCGACAGGTAGCGCGCGAGCCCGCCGACCGACTTGCTGATGGACCACTCGTTGTCGTTCAGCACGACGACGAGCCGCGCGCCGCTCGCCGCGGCGTGGTTCAACGCCTCGAACGCGACGCCCGCGCCGAGCGCCGCGTCGCCGACGAGGCTGACGACGTGCGGCGGCTCCGCTTCGTGCGCGCCGGCCAGCGCGAGCCCGAGCCCGAGGCTGATCGCCGTGCCGGCGTGGCCGGTGTGGAACAGGTCGTACTCGCTCTCGATCGGGTTCGTGAAGCCGCACATGCCGCCGGTCTGGCGCAACAGCGGGAATCCGGCGCGCCGGCCCGTGAGGATCTTGTGCGCGTAGGCCTGGTGGCTCACGTCGAAGATCAGCCGGTCGCGGCGGAAGTCGAAGACGCGGTGCAGCGCGACCGTCAGCTCGACGGTGCCGAGGTTCGAGCCCAGGTGGCCGCCCGTCTGCTGCACGGACGACATCAGGAACGCGCGGACCTCGTCGCACAGGCGCGGCAGTTCCTCGGGCGCGAGCCGCTTCAGATCGCGCGGCGAGTCGATGCGGTCGAGCAGCGAGCGTCCGGCCTGGGCGTCCGCGCGGTTCGTGTCGGTCATCGGGGTCCCGTCTTCCGGATCATGCGCGCCGCGCCAGCAGGTGAGCCACGAGGTCGTAGGCCAGGTCGCCCTTCACGGCGCCGAGCGCCTCGGCGCGCTGACGCGCCTCCGCCGCCAGCTCCTTGGCGCGCAGGCGCGCGCCGTCGAGCCCCAGCGCGGCGACGAGCGTGGCCTTGCCCGCCGCCTGGTCCTTGCCCGGCGTCTTGCCCAACGTCGCGGCGTCCCCGGTCACGTCGAGGATGTCGTCGACGGCCTGGAAGCAGCGGCCCAGCGCGAGCCCGTAGGCCTGCGCCGCGATGCGCTCCGTCGGCCGCGCGCGCGCGGCGATCGCGCCCATCTCGGCCGACGCGGCGATGAGCACGGCGGTCTTCAGCTCGTGGATGCGCGCGACCTGTTCCGCGTCCGCCGCGGACGGATCCGCGCGCGTCGCCTCGAGGTCGAGGTCCTGGCCGCCGACCATGCCCGACGCGCCGGCCGCCTCGGAGAGCACGCCGACGAGGTCGCCGCACAGGGGCCCCGTGCGCGCCAGCAGCGCGAACGCGTGCGTGAGCAGCGCGTCGCCGCACAGGACCGCGACGTCCTCGCCGAACGCGCGGTGCACGGTGGGCCGACCGCGGCGCAGGTCGTCGTCGTCCATGCAGGGCAGGTCGTCGTGCACGAGGCTGTACGTGTGCACGCACTCGACCGCGGCGGCGCACAGCGCGGCCTCGCGCTCGGTCCCGCCGAAGTGCGCCGCGACGAGGCGCACGACCGCGGGGCGCAGGCGCTTCCCGCCGCCGAAGACGGCGTAGCGCATCGCCTCGTGGACGCGGCGCGGTTCGGCGTGGAGCGGCGGCAGCAGGCGCTCGAGCTCGCGGTCCGTCCACGCGCGCGCCTCGGCGAGCCACGCCTCGATCTCGGCCGTGCGGGCCGGCGCGAGGCTCATGCGCGGCCCCCGCTCGAGCGCGTCCCGCCGGGCCCGGGAGCGTCCGGGTCGCCGGCCAGCGGTTCGAGGCCGCCTTGCGCGGTGAGCTCCTCGACGCGCTTCTCGAGGCTCGCGAGGACCGCGCGGCACTCGCGCAGCAGGCCCACGCCCTCCTGGTAGCGCTCGATCGAGGGCTCCAGGGCCAGACCGCCCTGTTCGAGCTCGCCGACGATCGCTTCCAGGCGCTGGAGCCGCTGGTCGAACGTCGGAGCCGGGGTGGCCGGGGTCGGCGGCGTCTTCGAGGACATGCGCCGCGCAGTCTAGCGCGCGGCGCGGGCAACTCCTCGACCCCATCCCGGACGTGTCAGGGCCCGAAAAAGGTTCCGCCCGAAGCCTCGGGCGGGAGCCGGGCCGGATTGCCGCTCCGGAGCGGGCGGGATAGGATCCGAGGAGAGGGATCTGGACTCCGCGCGACTCCAGACCCCACCCTCCAGCTTCCGGCAGGGTCAACTCCACCGCGACGCGTCTCGCCACCCTGGTCCCGCTCCATGAAGATCGTCCTGATCTACGCGAAGTCGCAGGCCATCCGCCAGAAGGCGGCTGAAGTCTTCGCCGACGAGAACGTCACCAAGGGCGAACTCGCCCGCGACGAGATCTATCCCCCGCTCGGGATCAGCATCCTCGCCGCCGAACTCGAACAGCTCGGGCACGAGGTGAAGCTGTTCGACGACTCGATCGACGAGATCGACGACATCAAAAAGGGCATGGAGTGGTCCGAGCTCGTCGGCCTCTCGTCGCTGACCCCCAACGCGCGGCGCGCCCGCGAGCTGGGGAAGATCGCCAAGGACGAGATCGGCCGGCCGGTCGTGATGGGCGGCCCCCACCCGACGACGAACCCCGAGTTCTTCCTCAACGCCGGCGCCGCGGACATCTGCGTGCAGGGCGAGGGCGACAAGACCCTGCCCGAGATCGTCGATCACCTGCACGACCGGGACGCCTGGGAGAAGATCGAAGGCATCACGTTCCTGAAGGACGGCGAACTGTTCCGCACGCCGCGGCGCGCGCTCATCAAGAAGATGGACGAGCTGCCGTTCCCGGCCTACCACCTGTGGGACATCCCGCGCTACATGCGCCTGATGGTCAACCCGGGCGTGACGCTGATCACGTCGCGCGGTTGCCCCTACGCGTGCACGTTCTGCGACGCGGAGATGACGCCGCGCCAGTACCGCGCGATGAGCCCGGAGCGCACGGTCGATCTCATGGAGATGATCCTGCGCAAGTACAACCCGCCGCAGCTGGTCCTCTTCGACGACCTGTTCACGATCCAGCGCAAGCGCGTCATCGCGATCTGCAAGGAGATCATCAAGCGCGACCTGTTCTTCGAATGGGTCGCCGAGTCGCGCGTCGACACGATGGACTTCGAGATGCTCCGCTGGATGCGCAAGGCGGGCTGCGTGAAGATCTATTACGGGCTCGAGTCGGGCAGTCCCGAGATGCTCGTGACGATGAAGAAGGGCGTCACGCCGCAGGGCGTGCGCGACGGCGCGAAGCTGAACCGCCAGCTCGGCATGTACTTCAAGTTCTTCATCCTCTACGGCTTCCCCGAGGACACGGTGCGCGACCACCGGCTCACGGAGGAGCTGATCGCCGAGACGCGCTGCGACGCGGTCTGCTGCTCGATCCTGCAGCCGATCCCGGGCACCGAGGTCTACGAGCAGCTCAAGCCGTACCTGACGCGCGACGTGGCCGAGATGGAGTTCCACTACTGGCACTCCACCGAGAGCTTCAAGCACCCGAACTTCACGCACGAGGAGCTGCACCAGGAGCGCGAACGCCTGCTCAAGGCCCACGCGCGCGCGACGAAGGGCCTCGTGCCCAAGCTCCGGCGCAAGTTCGAGCGCCTGTCCGCGATGATCCGCCACCCCGAACTCGTCGGCGACCTGCTGGAGATCCGCGCGCGCCGCAAGCGCTACCTGAAGCGCGTCTCCTCCAGCGACTGGGCCTGGACGTACACGCAGGAGCGTGACCAGGTCGCGCTGCAGGTGCCGAACGTGACGAGCGACTGAGGAGGAGGATCCTGAGGCCTCCTCGGGCCGAGAGGGCGCCCTGCGCGAAGAACCGCGCGGGGCGCCCTTGTCTTGCGAGCCGATGTCACGCGCGCGCGGCGGGCGGCGATTCCTCCCGATCCGCAGGCGCGCTCCGCTTTGCTACAAGGACGCGATGCGCCAATCGTGCATCGCCGCCGTGATCGCAGGTTCGATCCTCCTCGCGCTGGGCTCCGCCTGCAACAGCGACGCGCCCGACTACACGGGCACCGGACCCGAGCTCTTCCAGAACCAGTGCGCGATGTGCCACATGCGCGACGGCACCGGCTCGCAGATCGCGCCGACGCTGCACGGGAAGAAGGAGTTCTGGACGCGGGAGAAGCTCCTCACCTACTTCCTGGATCCGCCGGGCTACGCCGCGAAGGACCCGCGGCTCAAGGCCCAGGGCAAGAAGTACCCCCAGCCGATGCCGACCTACAAGATGCTGCCGCAGACGGCGCTCGAATCGCTGGCGGACCACGTGCTCGCGATGCCGTAGGGCATCGACGTCGGCTTTCCGCGCCGTTCAGCGGGTCGCCTCGCGCCCGGACACGATCGTGATCCAGCTCTTCGCTCCCAGCATCAAGTCCCAGAGCTCGAGGTCGTAGCGCGAACGGTCCATCCGCGGATGCACGAGGGCGAGTTCGGAGCAGCCGTCCCCGTCGAGGTCGGGGAGCGCGAAGGCACGGTCGGCGCATTCGTACTCGATCGGATCGCGGTCCTCGAACAGGACCTGGTCGCGACCGCCGGCGCGCACTCGGACCAGACCGTGGTCCGATCTTCCGGGGATCTCGATCGAGTCCTGCGTGCCGTCGCCGTCGAAGTCGAAGAACGCCCCCGACGGTCGCTCGACTCCGTGCGCGGTGCGCGGCTCGTCCTCGGCGCCGAGGAACGCACCGCCAGGGAAGCGGTACGCCGCGAGTCGGGTACACCCCGGTTCGTCCGCGCTCGTCTCCACGAGGATCGCCGGGCCGTCGCGTTCGACGGCCGTGACGACGATGCGATCCATCGGATGATGGACGGCGCGCGCTTCGAGACGGAGCAGCGCGCCGCGCGGCCAGGGAGGTCGACGGTGGCCGCTCGTCGCGGAGACGAGTGCCAGCGCAGCGAGGACCAGGAGGATCGTGAGCGTGGAAGCGATCCAGGTCCCGATCGCGAGCCGGCTCACGCCCGCTTCGCCCCCACCCACAATCCGTCGCCGATCGGCACGATCAGCGACCGGAAGCGCGCGTCGCGCGCGAGCTTCTCGTTGAAGGCCTGGATGGCGGGCGCATCGCTGTCGCGCGGATGCGCGTCGAGCACCTGGCCGAACGCGAAGGCGTTGTCGACCAGGAGCAGTCCGCTCGGACGCAGGATGTGCGCGGCCTGCTCGACGTAGTCGCCGTATCCGCCCTTGTCGGCGTCCAGGAACACCGCATCGACGCTCGCGGGCTCGAACGTGCGCAGCACGTCGCCTCCGCGTCCCTCGAGCACCTCGACGCGCGTGGCGACGTCGCTCCGAGCGATCCACGCGCGCGCGAACGCGGCGTGCTTGGCCGAGACCTCGATCGTGCGCACGCGGCCCCCGTCCGGCAGCGCGCGCGCCATCCAGATCGCGGAGTAGCCGGCCAGCGTGCCGACCTCGACGACCTCCTTCGCGCGCGCGACGCACAGCAGGATCTGGAGCAGGCTGCCTTCCTCGGGCGGGATCCAGATCGTGGGAATGCCGGCCGCGCGCGCCGCGGACTTCAGCTCGCCGAGGAACGCGTCGTCGCCGGCGGTGCGCGCGGCGAGGTACTCGATCAGGCCTCTCGAGATGGCTTCGGTCGACTCCGACATGCGTGTCAGCTCCCCCGACGGGGCAGGACGTAGGGCCGCGCGCCGCGGCCGGGTTCGTTCCACTCGCCGAAGTGGAGCCGCGTGCCGTAGATCGGTTCGAGGACGGAGCGCGCGAGCACGTCCTCGGGCGCGCCGTCCTTGACGACCCGGCCCTCGTCGAGCAGCACGAGCCGCGTCGCGTACTGGCTGGCCAGGTTCAGGTCGTGGCTCACGACGACGATCGCGCGTCCGGCGCACGAGAGGCGCGCGAGCAGGTCGAGCACCTGGATCTGGTGTTCGGGATCGAGCGCGTTCGTCGGTTCGTCGACGAGCAGCACCGCGGCTTCCTGCGCGACCGCGCGCGCGAGGAGCACGCGCTGGCGTTGACCGCCCGAGAGCTCGTCGAGTCCGCGGCACGCCAGATCCGCCGCGTCGCAATCCGCCAGCGCGCGCGCCGCGATCTCGCGATCGCCGGCCGAGAGCGCGGCCCAGCGCGAGACGCGCGCGTAGCGGCCCGACAGCACGAAGTCCGCGACCAGCACCTCGGGCAGCACGGGCAGGTACTGCGGCACGAGCGCGATGCGTCGCGCGCGCTCGCGCGGGGCGAGGTCCGCGAGCGGCCGACCCTCGAGCCGCGCCTCGCCCGCGTCGGGCACCTGGATCCCGGAGAGGAGGCGCATGAGCGTGCTCTTCCCCGAGCCGTTCGGTCCGATGACGAACACGAACTCGCCGGCGCGCACGGCGACATCGACGCCGGCCAGGGCCTGGACCGGGCCCGGGTACGCGAAGCGCAGCCCCTTCGCCGACAGGATCGTGGGATCCGCCGGGTTCACGCGCGCGCCGGGACCGCGTCCCACTCGAACGTCATCGGGAGCTCGACGTTGGGCGCGAGGCTCTTCGTGACGGGGCACGTGTGCGCCGTGCGCTCGAGCGTCTCGCGCGCCCTGGCATCGAGCCCGGCCGGCATGCGCACGGTGAGCTCGAGCTTGCCGATGCGCCGCACCGGATCGGCGACCATGTGCTTCACGACCGACGCGGTCGCGCCCTCGAGCTTCCAGCCGTGGCGGTTGGCCACGATCGCCATCGTGGTCAGCACGCACGTCGCGAGCGCCGTCGCCACGAGGTCGGTCGGCGAGAAGCTGGCGCCTTCGCCCTGGTTGTCCCTGGGGGCGTCCGTCGCGAGCTCGGCGCGCGAGGGTTCGTGGACGCTGACGCAACGCAGGCGTCCGCGGTATTCGACGTCGATCCGGACCATGCGGCGCTCTCCTCGTGGCGCCGCGGCAGTCTACCGGACCGCAGCGGGGCGCGAGCGGGCTTGGAGGACGACGTCGCGGCGTCGTGGCTCGGCCGCGCGGTGCTTCGGCTCAGCCGCCCCGCAGAGCCTCGGCTCAGCCGCCACGCAGAGCCTCGGCTCAGCCGCCACGCTGGTCCGGCGACTTCGCCGGCGCGCGCCACGCGACGCGGCCGTTGATCACCGTCATGCGCACGCTGTCCGTGAGCAGGTCGGCCGGCTCGCACGTCGTCGGATCGACGCCCAGCACGGTGAGATCGCAGGCGTAGCCGGGCAGCAAGCGCCCGCGCCGATCGTCCTGGCGCGCGGCCCACGCCGCTCCGCTCGTGAACCCGGCGAGTGCGGCCGTGCCGTCGAGACGCTGCTCGGGCAACAGCGCTTCCTCGGGCTTCCCGCCGGCCTTCGTGCGCGTGCGCGCGGCGAAGATCCCCTGCAGCGGGTCGGGGCTCTCGACCGGGAAGTCGCTGCCCAAGGCGAGTCGGCCCAGCTCGGGAGCGAGCGCGCGCCAGGCGTAGGCGCCGCGCGTGCGCTCGGGCCCGAGGCGTGCCACGACCCAGGCCATGTCGCTCGTCGCGTGCGTGGGCTGCATCGAGGGCACGACGCCGAGCGCCGGGAAGCGCTCCCAGTCCTTCGGCGCGACGACCTGCGCGTGCTCGATGCGCGGGCGCAGGTCGCGGAAGCCCGGGATCGCGACCGAGAGTCGCGCGTACGAATCCAGCACGACGCGGTTCGCGCGATCGCCGATCGCGTGCACGGCCGGCTGCAGGCCGGCGCGCACGACGAGCGCGAGGCGCGTGGCCAGCTCTTCCTCGGTGAGCAGCAGGAGGCCGCGCTCGGTCGGCGCGTCCGAGTACGGTTCGAGCAGCGCCGCGCCGCGCGAGCCCAGCGCGCCGTCGGCGTAGAGCTTGACGCCCGGGACCGACAGCATGTCGCGCGGATCGGGCGCGATCGGGAAGCCGACCAGCGACTTCTTGTCGAGCGCGCCCATGCCGTCGAGGTACGCGACCACGCGCAGCTCGAGCTCGCCGCTCGCGCGCAGGTCCTGCAGCATGGCGATCATCGCGCGCGACGTGCCCATGTCGTGCACACACGTCAGGCCGACGGCGAGCAGCTTCTCCTGCGCGGCGAGGAAGCGTTTCTTCGCCACGTCGGGCGTGGGCTTCGGGATCACGCGTCCGACGAGATCCGTCGCCGCGTCGAGCAGGACGCCCGTCGCGCGCGACTCCTCGTCGAGGAACACGCGGCCGCCCTGCACCTTCGGTTCAGGGTCCAGCGTGCCGTCGAGGCCGGCCAGCTTCAGCGCGGCCTCGTTGCACAGCGCGGCGTGCCCGTCGACGCGCTCGAGGAACACCGGGTGGTTCGGCGTCGCCATCGAGAGCAGGAGGTGGTGCGGGAACTCTCCGCCCTCCCACAGGTTCTGGTCCCAGCCGCGCCCGCGCACCCACGTGCCCGCCGGCAGCTTCGCGGCGGCGGCGGCCACGCGCTCGACGAGCGCGTCGAAGCTCGCGACGCCGACGAGATCGATCTCCTCGAGCGACGCGGCGTAGCCTTCGAGGTGGCCGTGCGCGTCCTGCAGTCCCGGCACGACGCACGCGCCGCGCAGGTCCACGCGCGCGGCGCCGACCGCGTCGGGCCGCTGCGCGAGGGCTTCCGGTGTGCCGGTGGCGACCACGAGACCGTCGCGCTCGAGCAGCGCGGTGGCGGTGCCGCCGCGTCCGTCGTTCAGGACGAAGCGACCGCCGTGGTAGAGCGTCGACTCGGAAGACGCCGGGTTCGCGCCGACGCCGGTCGCGAGACCGGCGAGGACGAGCGTGAGGAGCAGGGAACGGGTCAAGGTGAGCACACTCTCTGGAGTCGTTCGGGGTATCGACCGCGGCGAGCGCGTCACTGGAACGCGGGGAAGCGAATCTCTTTCCGGGCTACACTCCGACGATGCCCAGTCTCCAGAATCGTCGCGCGATCGTCACGGGTGCATCGTCCGGAATCGGCGCCGCCACCGCGCGCGCTCTCGCCGCCGCGGGCGCGGAGGTCGTGCTCGTCGGACGCGACCCGGACCGGCTCGCGGCCGTCGCGGCGCAGTGTCCGCGCTCGCGCAGCGTGACGCTCGACGTGCGCGACGCGGCCGCCGTGCAGGCGGCCCTGGGCGGTCTCGGGGCCGACCTCGTGGTGAACAACGCCGGGATGGCGCTGGGCGCCGAGAAGCTCCCCGAGGGCGATCCGGCCGAGTGGGCGGTCGTCGTCGACACGAACATCAAGGGCGTGCTCCACGTGCTGCGCGCCACGCTGCCCGCGATGGTCGCGGCCGGGCGCGGCGACCACGTCCTGCTCGGCAGCGTGGCCGGCCGGCAGGTCTACCCGGGCGGAAACGTCTACGGCGCGACGAAGCACGCCGTGCGCGCGCTGTACGAGGCGCAGCGCCTCGACCTGGCCGGTACGGGCGTCCGCGTCTCCACCGTCGACCCGGGCATGGTCGAGACCGGCTTCAGCACCGTGCGCTTCCGCGGCGACGCCGAGCGCGCGCGGGCCGTCTACCAGGGCATGACCCCGCTCGCGCCCGAAGACGTGGCCGACGCGATCCTGTGGGTCGTCACGCGGCCGCCGCACGTCAACGTGGGCGAGGTCGTGCTCTGGCCGACCGACCAGGCCAGCACGACGACCGTGAAGAGGCGCTGAAGATGCGCGGTCCGGCGTGTCGAAAAGAAACGACGTGTCGGAACGGATCGACTCCCCCACGCCGCCGCGCGCGCCCGCTCCACGTCGCGGGACCGTGCTCGTGTGCGACGACGACGGTTCGGCGCGCGAGCTGGCGCGCGTCCTGAAGGCCGCCGGGCACCGGGCCGAGACGATCGCCGGCGGACCGCGGCTCGCGCGCGCGCTGAGCTCGGGCTCGGCCGAGGTGCTCCTGTGCGACCCCCAGAGCGCCGGCCTCGACGTGGCCCACGAGCTGGGCCGGCTCGACACGCCGCCGGCCTGGATCGAGCTGGCCGGGTTCGGCTCGATCGAGGACGCGGTCGACGCGGTGCGGCGCGGCGCGGCGGAGTGCCTGCAGAAGCCCTGCGAACCCGAGGAGGTGCTGCTCGCGGTCGCGCGCGCGCTCGAGGCCCGCGACCTGCGCGCCGAGAACCGCCGCCTGCGCGACGACCTCGCCGGACGCGTGGACTCCGGCGTGATCGCGACGCGCGATCCGCGCATGAAACAGGTGCTGGCCACGATCGACGCCGTCGCCGACACGCGCGCGACCGTGCTCATCGAGGGCGAGAGCGGCACGGGCAAGACGCTTCTCGCGCGCGCGCTGCACCAGCGCTCCGGCCGCGCGCGCGGGCCGTTCGTCGAGGTCAACTGCGGCGCGATCCCGGCCGGACTGCTCGAGAGCGAGCTGTTCGGCGCCGCGCGCGGAGCGTTCACCGGCGCGACGAAGGACCGCCCCGGTCGCTTCGAGGCCGCCGACGGCGGCACGCTGTTCCTCGACGAGATCGGCACGGCGTCGCCCGAGCTCCAGGTCAAGCTCCTGCGCGTCCTGCAGGACCGCTCGTTCGAGCGCGTGGGCGAGACCGAGACGCGCACCTCCGACGTGCGCGTGGTCGCGGCCACGAACGTCGATCTGTCGCGCGCCGTGCAGGCGGGTCGATTCCGCGAGGACCTCCTGTGGCGCTTGCGCGTCGTGAGCCTCGTGCTCCCGCCGCTGCGCGAGCGCGCGGCCGACATCGCCTTGATCACGGGGCGCCTGCTCGACCGCCTCAGCCAGGAGCACGGCCGCCCGCGCCGCGCGTTGTCCGCCGCGGCGCTCTCGGCCTGCGCCGCGCACGCCTGGCCGGGCAACGTGCGCGAGCTCGAACACCGGCTCGAGCGCGCCGTGCTGCTGGCGCGCGGCGAGACGATCGAGCCCGCCGACCTGGGCGAGGACTTCGCGACGGCCGCGCCCATCCCGGCCGCGGGCGCGGACCTCTTCCAGCCCGGACGCAGCCTGAAGGAACTGCTCGAGGGCCCCGAGCGCGAGATCCTGCGCCGCGCGCTCGAGCATTGCTCCGGGTCGCGCAAGGAGGCCGCGAACCTCTTGGGCATCGACCGCACGACGCTGTTCAACAAGATGCGCCGGCACGGTCTCATGGCGTTCCCCGCGCGCCCCGAGTAGAACCCTCCCGCCACCGAGCACTCCCGCCACCGAACCATGCGCTGGACCACCTGGACGCTCTTCGTCGCCGCCGTGGCGCTCCTCGTGGGCGTCGGCGCGATGGTCTCGCGCCAGTCGCGCGTGACGCCCGAGCAGTTCTTCGAGGCGGTCGAGAAGCGCATCGCCGACGGCCGCTACGACCGCGAGCAGACGCTCTTGAACCTCGACCAGGTCCTGGCGCGCGCGCGCGAGGCGGGCGACGCGAACCTCGAGACGCGCGTGCTGCTCCGGCGCGGTCGGCTGCTCATCGAGCTGGGCGCGTGGGATCGCGCGCGCACCGACCTCCTGGCCGTCGCGGAACGCCGCCCGGGCGACCCGGACGTGGAGTCCGACCTGATCGAGCTCGAGACGCGCGCCGGCGACTTCGCCGCCGCCGAGGCGCGCGTGCGCCGCGGGCTCGAGCTCGACCCGGATTCGCCCGCCTCGTGGACGCGTCTGGGCCGTCTGCACCGCCTGGCCGCGGAGAAGAACGAGGCGGCCGCGCTCGAGCTGCTCGCGCGCGTGCTGCCGCCCGACGACCTGGCCGAGGCGCGCGCGAACCTGACGCGCGCGATCGCGCTCGACCCGGCCGACCTGTCGCGCCCCGCGCTGGCGCAACGTCTGCGCGAGGTGCTGCGCGACAGCGACGAGGAGATCCTGCAGCAGGTGCTGCGCCTCTCCGACCGCGCCGCCGACGAATCCCTGCAGGCACGCGACGGGTTCGCGCGCGCGCTGGAGCACGGCGTGACGCCCGAGCCGTTGGCCGGGCTGCTCGAGCTCTTCGCGCGCGCCGGGCGCACCGACCTCGCGGCCGACCTGGCCGCGGCCACGCTGCGCTTCGAGGCCGCGCGCACGAACCCGGCCGTCGCGCGCGCGCACCTCGGCGCGCTCGAATCCCTCGGGCGCTTCCGTTTCGCCAGCGAGCTGGCGCGGCAGTGGACGCAGCGACGCGCCCCGCTCGACGCGGCCTTCCTCACGATGCTCGCGCGCATCGGCCTGCGCGCGGACAAGTGGGAGCTCATGTTCGAGGCCGGCGGAGAGCTGAACGGAGTCGGCACGGCCGACGACCAGGCCGCGGCGCGTTTCTACCAGGGCATGGGGCTCGTGCTCGGCGGGCAGGATCAGGTCGGCCGCAGCTTCCTGCGCAACTTCGTCGCCTCGCCCGCGCCCGATCCGGTCCCCGGCGCGCGCGCGATGGCCTGGCGTTCGATCGCCAAGGCGTCGCGCGCGCTGAACGAGCCCGAGTTCGAGCGCGAGGCGCTCCAGGGCGCGCTCGAGCTCGAGCCCGACTTCGACGGCGAGCTGCAGCTGCGCATGGCCGAGCTCTTGATGGCCGCGCCCCACGGCGGATACCGCATCCCCGAGACGCGCTTCGCCAAGGGCATGAGCCTCCTGCCGCAGCGCACCGCGGAACTGCTGCCGCGCTGGCACGAGATCGGGAAGCGCGAGCTGGCCTCGATCGGCTTCGATCCCGCCGCCGTCCGCACGGACCTCCTGCGGAACCGCGTGTGGACGCCGGACGCGGGCGCGAGTCCCTACGAGCTCTTCCGCCTGGCCGAGATCCACCAGGCCGCGGGCGACAGCGCGCGCGCCAAAGCGCACCTCGACCGTCTGCTCGAGATCGTCCCCGGGTTCGTGCCGGCCCTCGACCTGAACCTGGAGCTCGCGCGGCGCCAGACGAACCGGCCGCGGCTGCTCGACGCCCTCACCGCGCGCATCGCCGCCGGCGGCCGCTCGGCCGAGACGGCCGACGTGCTGCGCGAGATCCCGCTCGACGAGCTCGATCCGCGCGACCTCCACGAGCTGATGCGCGCCGACCCGGAGTACTTCGGCCGCGTCGCCGTCGCGCAGGATCTGGCCAAGGCCGGGCGTCCGCGGTCGGCGCTGGCCCTCCTGGCGACCATCGACCCGACGAAGTTCGGCGACGAGGCGCGCGTGCTCGCGGCGCGGCTCAGCCTCGACGCCGGCGAGCCCGAGCAGGCCTGGAAGTTCCTGCAGCCGATGGGCCGCACGCTGACGAGCGCGCCCGACGCGATCGAGCTGGCCGTGCGCGCGACGTGCTGGAGCGGCGCCTCGTCCGAGGCGCGCGCGCTGATGGGCCTCGCGACGGTGGACAAGAAGCTCGGGCGCCCGCGCCGCCTGGTGCTCGCCGACATCGCCCTGCGCGCGGGCGAGATCGGCCCCGCGCGCTCGCTGCTGCGCGCGCTGGACGAGATCCCCGCCGCGCGCGGCGGCGACCTGTGCCTGGAGCTGGCCGTCGCCGCGGCCCTGGACGGCGACGAGCCCGAGACCGCGCGCGCCCTCGCCCGCGCCGAGGCCTTCGAGACGCGCGGCGGCCTGGAGCGTGCGGAGTTCGCGATCGCCGTCCGCGGCGGCCGTCGCGACGAGTGGAAGTC
>JBGAOR010000162.1:0-6079 GCA_044221705.1 Planctomycetota bacterium | reverse complement strand
GCGCGAGCCACGGCTCGCACGCCGCGCGCACCGAATCCGCCGTGAATGGCTTCAAGAGCCACCCGTTCGCGCCGTCCTCGAGCGCCGAGGCGGCCAGGGTCTGCGCGTCGCCGCTCGTGAGGAGCAGCACGGGCAGCTCGCTCTTCGTGCGCCGCTCGCGCAGCGTGCGCAGGAAGTCGATCCCGTTCATCCCCGGCATGTGCACGTCGGACAGCACGAGCCCGATCGACGGATCCGTGCCGATGCGCCGAAGCGCCTCGATCCCGCTCGCGGCTTCGACGATGCCGTCGTCACCCAGGCCGGCTTCGCGCAACACGCGCACGCGGGGTCGCATAGGACACGAGGGAGACCTGTGCGACGAAGCTGCTCTTGGCGAACTCCAGTCCGCCGATGGCTGAGTTCGCCATCTCAGCGCACACGGCGCCGCTTCGACACTCGACTTCGTGAGTCCGTTCCGCAGCACGCACGGCTCGGTCGGAGTGCCCGGCGGCAGCGAGTTCGCGGTGAGCAGCGGCACGTTCGGGGATGAGGGCGCTGTGGAACATCCGACCCTGTTCCCGATCGCCAGTCCGAGATTGGTCGTATCGCACTGCCAGTCGACGCTGGCCCACGCGCCACCGCCAGCGGGAGTAGGAGTCTGGGCGCGGATGCGCGCGCGCAGTGCCAGCGCGGCCAGGGAGTTGCGCAGCGCGCGGATTCGCGCCGTGCGCGGCGACGAGGTCCACCGAGCGCGGGCCTTGGTGGGGAAGGCTCGGAGCGTAGCCATGGGAGTTGCCTCCCTCACGGTTGCGCCAACCCGCGCGGTGAGAAGCCACGGAGCAGCAGGCGTCGCGTGGCGACATGACTTGCGCGATCCCTGGGCACTCATGTCAGTATGTTCCTGGGAGAAGGTCATGCCGCGAACTCGCGGCACCCGATCCCACGCTCTCACCCGGAGACGTCGAACATGCTCGCGATCCAACGTGCCTGGGCCGTCGCCCTGGTCTTGTGCTCTCTCCAAGCCCGAGTCGTTGGACAGACGACGAGGGAAGACCCTCCGTCGGAGGCTGCAAACTCGGCGCGCTTCGTCGAGAACCTCGGCCAATGGCCGGGCGAAGTGCGCTTCGCGGCCGAGATCCGCGGCGTCGTCGCACGCGCGGAGTGCGAGGGACTTGGATTCCACGCCGCGGCTCCGGACGGTGAAGGCGCGTACGTTCGGCTCGTCTTCGAAGGCGGGGCGCGAATGCCTGAGCCACGAGGCATCCGACCGTTGCCCGGCGTGCACCACTACTACATCGGCAACGATCCCAGTCGCTGGCGGACGAACGCTCACGCCTACGCGGCCGTCGAGTACCGCGACATCTATCCGGGCGTCGATCTCATCCTGCGAGCCGAGGGCCCGAGCGCGAAATACGACCTCGTCCTCGCGCCGGGCGTCGATCCGAGCGTCGTCCGTGCACGCTGGCTCGGGCCCCACGCATCCGCGGCGGGGGCCGGGCTCGCGCTGAACATCGGCAGCGCAGCCGTCCATGAACTGCCCGTCGTCGCCTGGCAGACGGCGGCCGATGGATCGAGGCGCACGGCCGAAGTGCGCTGGGTCGTCGATCTCGCCGGCGCGCTGCGTCTCGACGTGCAAGGGCTCGACACTTCACTCTCACTCACAGTCGATCCCGAAATCGTCTGGGGCACCTACCTCGGTGGCACAGCGATGCCCAACGGCGGAACCGAAGGCACCCAGTGCGTTCGACTCGGCCCGGACGACACGACCTTCGCGGCAGGAGTCACAGCAATCCAGTCGTATCCATCGACGCCCGGAGCCTACAGGCATACCCCCTTCGGCGGGCGCTACATCACGATCGCCCGACTGCGCAGTGACGGCAGCGCTCTCTATTCAGCGGTCTTGGGCGGCTCGGGAGATCCGCCCTTTGGAGCCCCGGGAACCTCCGATGTCGCGTCCATCAGCCCAGACTCGCTTGGGCGCCTGCTCGTCACCGGACCCACCGAGTCGGCGTCGTTCCCCACGACACCCGGCGCCTTCGACCGGATTCACGATTCCACGACATCCGCCTTCGTTTTTCGCCTGTCCAGCGACGGCGCGACACTGGACTTCTCGACCTTCTTGGAGGGTTCTTCCTCGGGTCAGACAAACGGTCTTGACTGTCATGCTGATGCAGATGGATCTTCACTGATTGTTGGTGGATACAGTGCAGCGACCGGAGCGCCGGACTTCCCAACAACACTGCCACCCATTGGCCCGATTCCATCGCCGGGACCGTTTCAATCCTACTATGGTGGCTTCGTCGCTCGACTGAGCGCAGATGGATCTGGCCTCGAATGGTCGCGCATCTTCGGTAGCAGAGCCGGCCCGTGGCGTGTGGCTGTGACACGCACAGGAAACGTCGACCTGGTCGGAACGGTCGTCCTAGCGACCCTACCCACGACCCCGGGCTCGTTCATGCCCGTGAAGCCCCACCCCACGAATACCATTCTGTTCGCGATGCAGCTTCCCAGCGACGGGAGCAGCCTGAACTGGTGCACATACCTGGGATCGGCGGACGCCTCCGATCAGGCAATCCCAGGTCAACTCAGTTTGGACGACTTCGACACTCTCACCTTTGATTTCACGACCCGGTCCCGCGATTTCCCGACGACTCCAGACTCGTTCTTGCCGACCCCGGAGCCCTCGCCATGGTCCTACTACGGCGGCGGTATCACTCGCCTGTCAGCGGATGGGTCCCACCTCGTGGGTTCGACTTACACGAGCAACAACAGCGGTGGGCTCGGGGCTCCCTCTTGCGACCGTAGCGGCGTCGTCTCCGCGTTCGGACAACCGGGGAGCACGTTTCCCGCGACTCCGGGCGCCGCCGACGAGACGCCTGGGCCGGGCTCCGAAGTTCAGATCGCTCGATTCGATCCTCGTCTCCGCCGGTTGCTCCACCTGCGTCACTTCGGCGGGCCATCGCCCAAGTTCGGGACCACGGCCGCTGTCCAGCCTGACCGTGCCGTCACCGTCGGTGGGATCGTCCAGAACCCGGGTGAAATGCCGACGACGCCCGGCGCGTTCCAGTACGCCTATCCCGGGGCAGTCACGAGCGGCTTCGCGATCACCCTCGACCTGACCGTCGCGGGCGTCACGCCCGTTGGCGCCGGAACCCCAGCCTGTCACGGCTCGATCGTCACCGAGGCCTGGCGCAGCCCCGCCTCGGGCGCCGCCGACTTCGGCCTCTACTGCTCCGGCGCTCCCGAGAACGCGCGCGGCGCGCTCCTCATCGGGCGGAGAACCGCGGTTCCCCGGACCTTCGGCGGAGCGACGCTGCACGTCGATCTCGCCGCAGGCTATCGGCTGTTGCGCGTGCGCACCGACGAGTTCGGCTACCTCGAGACCCCGCTGCCGATCCCGGCACTCCAACCGGGCACCGCATTCACGGTCCAGTACGTCTTCCAGAACCACAGCGCTTGCACGGGTGCAGGCAGGTACTCGTCGAGCAACGCGGCGCGCCTCGTCATCCAGTAGACGCGCCAGCCCGTACTCTTCCCTGCTCGTGTTGCGCCGCCCTGAGGCAGTCCTCGCTCAGCGGTCCGACCGCGCGAGCCACGGCTCGCACGCCGCGCGCACCGAATCCGCCGTGAACGGCTTCAAGAGCCACCCGTTCGCGCCGTCCTCGAGCGCCGAGGCTGCGAGCGTCTGCGCATCGCCGCTCGTGAGGAGCAGCACGGGCAGCTCGCTCTTCGTGCGCCGCTCGCGCAGCGTGCGCAGGAAGTCGATCCCGTTCATCCCCGGCATGTGCACGTCGGACAGCACGAGCCCGATCGACGGATCGGTGCCGATGCGCCGCAGCGCCTCGATCCCGCTCGCGGCTTCGACGATGCCGTCGTCACCCAGGCCGGCTTCGCGCAACACGCGCACGACGATGCCGCGCACGACCGAGGAATCGTCGACGACCAGGAGCTTCTTCATGGGGGGCGGTCGGGTCCGGTCGGGACCCGGACCACCCTCTTCGGCCGCGGAACGCCCCGATCAGTAGCTCTCGTCCTTCGTCGGGAAGCTCTTCCCCTTGACGTCCCCCACGTAGCGGCGGAACGCCCCCAGCATCTCCTCGCCCAGCTGCGCGTAGCGCCGCACGAAGCGCGGGTGGAAGCGCGTGTAGAGCCCGAGCATGTCGTGGCTCACCAGGATCTGCCCGTCGCATCCCGGCCCGGCGCCGATGCCGATGACCGGGATCGTGAGCGAGGCGGCGACGGACTGGGCCACGCTGGCCGGGATCTTCTCGAGCACGATCGCGAAGGCGCCCGCGTCCTGCAGCGCCCTGGCGTCGCGCGCGATCTGCGACGCTTCGGCCTCGGTGGTCGCGCGGACCTGGTACGTCCCGAACTTGTGGATCGACTGCGGCGTGAGGCCTAGGTGGCCCATCACGGGGATGCCGATCTCGACGATGCGGCGCACGGTCTCGCAGATCGAACCGCCGCCTTCGACCTTCACGGCCTCGACGCCGGACTCCTTGACCATGCGGCCGGCGTTCTCGACGCCGGCCGACACGAGCGACGCGTGGTAGAGCATCTGGTCGAGCGTGACGGCGACCGTCGTCTCGCGCCCCTGCACCACCATGGCGACCGAATCGCCGACGAGGATGACGTCGATGCCGGCGCGGTCGAGCAGCTGCGCCATCGTGTGGTCGTAGGCGGTGAGCGCGGCGATCGACTCGCCGCGTTCCTTCATGCGCTGGAGGCTCTTCGTCGTGACCTTGCGACGGTCGGCGGGGTCGGTCGGCGTGGGACGAGTGTTGGGCATGGTTGCTTTGAGGGTACCGGGCGCGGCGCGTCGCGTCAGCCGAAGCCGTGCTCGAGCAGCGCGAGCGCCGTGCGCGCGCCGTCCAGCGCCGCGCTCATGATCCCGCCGGCGTAGCCCGCGCCTTCGCCGACCGGGTACAGGTTCGCGAAGCCCTGCGCCCGTCGAGTGGCGGGATCGCGCGGCATGCGCACGGGACCCGAGCTGCGCGATTCGAGCCCGACGAGCAGCCCGTCGGGCCCGGAGAAGCCCGGGATCGTGCGCTCGAATCGCACGAGCGCCGCCGCGATCGCGTCGCGGAGCATCGGCGGCAACAGCTCGTCGATGCGTCCGGGCACGAGGCCGAGCACGTAGCTCGAGCGCAGTTCGCCGCTCGAGACGCGCCCGCCCAGGAAGTCCGACGCGCGCTGGGCCGGCGCGCGGTAGTCGGAGCCGCCGGCTTCGAAGAAGCGCCGCTCGAGCTCGCGCTGGAACGCGACGCCGGCGAACGGACCGGGCCCGAACTCGCGGGGCCCGACCGTCGCGACGATCGCGGCGTTGGCCCAGCGCGAGCTGTGCGTCGAGTTGCTCATGCCGTTCGTGCACAGGTATCCCGGCTCGTTCACGCTGGCGACGATGCGACCGCCGGGACACATGCAGAAGCTGTGCGCGCCGGCGTGACCTTCCGCGGCGCGCGCGACGAGCGCGTAGCTCGCGGGGCCGAGGAGGTCGGCTTCGGGCCCGAGCCCGTGCTGCGCGCGATCGACGAGCTCCTGCGGGTGCTCGACGCGCACGCCGATCTGGAACGGCTTGGCCTCGAAGACGACACCCTGCTCGTGCAGTGCGGACCACGTGTCGCGCGCGCTGTGGCCGGGCGCGAACACGATGGCGTCGCAGGGGATCTCGCCCGCGGTCGTGTCGAGCGCGCGCACGCGACCTGGTGCGCTCGCGACGAGCCGCTCGACGCGCGCGTTCCACACGAACGTCGCGCCGGCTCCCTCGAGCCGGCGCCGGAACCGCGGCAGGATGCGGTGCAGTTTGTCCGTGCCGATGTGCGCACGCGCGTCGTACACCAGGCTCGGATCAGCGCCGCACGCGACGAGTTCCTCGAGCAGCGCCTCCTCGAGCGGATCGTCGACGCGCGTGTAGAGCTTGCCGTCCGAGTACGTGCCCGCGCCGCCCTCGCCGAAGAGCAGGTTCGACTCCGGGTTCGGAGTGCGCGTGCGGTGGAACGCGACCAGCTCGCGCCCGCGCCGCTCGATCGGGCTGCCCCGATCGACGAGCGTCACGTGGATCCCGTGCCGCGCCAGGATCCAGGCCGCGAACATTCCACCC
>JBGAOR010000161.1:0-6263 GCA_044221705.1 Planctomycetota bacterium | reverse complement strand
CATCCCCACCCGCCGATCGGTCGCCGGGAGAACGGCGGAGGAGAGCCTGGCTCCGTACCTACCGCAGATCGCTCGACGAATCCTCTTCGAGGTAGTCGTAGTCGAGGTCGTCGAAGCTCTGGGCCACGTAGCCCTCCTGCTTCGAGCGCTCGAACTCCTCGGCGTAGGCCTTCAGCACCGCGCTCTGCACGAAGTCGCGCGCGTCCTGGCTGATCGGGTGGCTGATGTCGGCGTAGAGTCGCGGACGGCGGCGCTCGTCCATCTCGCCGCGGTCGTCCGCGAGCCGCGCGCCGCACTCGTTGCAGAAGCGCGCGCGGATGTGGTTCTTCGCCGCGCACGCCGGACAGCGATCGCAGAGCTTGCGGCTCGGCATCGCCACGAACAGCCCCTTCGCGCCCTCGATGATCTTGATGTCGCGCACGACGAGCGTGTCGTCGAGCGTGAGGCTCGCGAACGCGCGCAGCTTGTCGCGCGCCTGCAGGAGCAGCTTGATGCGGATCTCGGTGATCCTCATCGACGGCGCACCTCGACCCGACCCTTGAGACGATCGCACGGCGTCGAATCCGCGCTCGCCGCGGATCGCGGTTCACTTTTCCCTGACGAGTACCGCTCCGTGTCCTGCCGCGTGGACCACGCGCGCGAGGCGCGTCCGGAGACCGTTCTCGCGCGCGAGGTTCTCCACGCGCGCGAGCGCGTCGCGCGCCTCGGCCTCGCCGTCGTACAGTCCGAACCACGAGGATCCGCTGCCGCACAGGCGCCAGGACGCGCAACCCGCCGTGTCGAGGAGCGACCTCCACGCCTGGAGCGCGGGCACCGCGGCGAGGGCCGCTGCTTCGAGGTCGTTCTCGATCGAGCCGCAGGCATCCGATGCGGCCTCCAGGATCCGCGGTCGCAAAGTAGGCCTCCCGGGATCCCTGGACAAGGCCCGAGCGTAGACCGCGGCCGTCGGTGCGCCGCATGCGGGCGTCACGAGCGCGATCGCCCAGCGCGGCGGCGAGCCCGCGACGCATTCGATGCGCTCGCCGCGACCGGTGGCGATTCCCATTCCTGAACGCGCCTTCTGGAAGAAGACGCAATCGGACCCGAGGCGCGCGAGCACGCTCTCTCCGGCCGCGTCGTCGAGGTCGACGGCGAGCGCCGCGCGCGCCGCGATCCAGGCCGCGGCCGCGTCCGAGGATCCGCCGCCCAGGCCGGCCTGGCTGGGGATCGACTTTTCGAGGTCGAGCTCCAGGCCCTGGACGCCCGGCGCGAGCCCGCGCTCCCGAGCGGCGTCCAGCACGCTGCGCGCGGCCCGGACAGCCAGGTTCCGATCGTCGGACGGGACGTCGAGCGAAGCCGCCGAGCCGTGGACCTCGATGCGCACGCCCTCGGCGCCGGTCGCGCGCACGCGCACCACGTCGACGAGGTCCAAGGCCAGCATCCACGACTCGATGTCGTGGTAACCGTCGGGGCGCTTCGCCAGCACGGCCAGGGTCAGGTTGACCTTGGCCGGGGCCAGCGCCCGGGCCCACGGCCCGTTCACGGTCGGGCTCCCCCGCCGGCGGGCGCGTCGAGGCGCAGGTTGTCGATGAGCCGGACCCCGCCGAGCCGCGCGGCCACGAGCGCCTGGGCGCGCACCAGCGGACCGGCGGGTTCGTCGGCCGTCCAGGCGTCCGGATCGCGGACGGTCGCGTACTCGACGCGCAAGTCCGTCCGCTCGAGGACCGTGCGCATCGCGGCGCCGAGCGGTCCGGGGCGCCGCTCGCCCGCCTGCCACGCCGCGCGCGCGGCCGACAGCGCGCGGAAGATCGCCGCGGCCTCGGCGCGCTCCGTCGGCGAGAGACGCTCGTTGCGCGACGAGCGCGCCAGCCCGGACGCCTCGCGCGAGGTCGGGCACACGACGATCGGCGGTGCGCCGCGGCGCCGCGCGAGGTCGCGCACGACGAGCGTCTGCTGGAAGTCCTTCTCGCCGAAGTAGGCGACGTGCGGCGCGACCACGTCGAACAGCCGGTCGACGATCGTCGCGACGCCGGCGAAGTGTCCCTGGCGCAGCGCACCCTCGAGCCCCAGCGCCGCCGGGCCGGGATCGAGGAGCTTCGCGGCCGGCAGCGAGCCCTCGGCACCCAGCTCGCCGGGGAAGAAGCCCGCCAGCGTCCCCGTGAACGCCATGGCGCAACCCGCGGGGCCGAGCAGCGCCACGTCGGCGTCGAAGACGCGCGGGTAGCGGTCGAGATCGGCCTTGTCGTCGAACTGCAGCGGGTTCACGAACACGCTGACGACGGCCGCGTCGTTCTCGCGCGCGGCGCGGCGCACGAGCTCGAGGTGGCCTTCGTGCAAGGCGCCCATCGTCGGCACGAAGCCGATGCGCACTCCGCGCGCCCGCTCGTCGGCACACCAGGCGCGCGCCGCGGCCGGCGTCGCGAGCGCGCGCGTCGACGTGGGCGCCCGCAGGCGCGCCAGCGCTTCGGCCACGGTCCGGCCCGAGCGCGGGAAGCGCAGGTCCGGCGCGATCTCGGCCAGCGGCTCGAGCACGAACGCGCGCTCCTCGGCGCGCGGGTGCGGCAGCACGAGACCGGGTTCGTCCACGACGGCCTCGCCATGGACGACGAGGTCGAGGTCGAGCGTGCGCGGACCGTCGCGCTGGCCGGCGGTGCGCACGCGGCCCTCCGCGGCCTCGATCGCGAGCAGCGCCTCCAGCAGTTCGCGCGGCGCGAGCTCGGTCTCCACGAGCACGGCGCCGTTCAGGTAGCGCCCCTGGCCGGCCGGCCCGCCCACCGGATCGGTCTCGCGCCACGACGACACGCCGCGCACGCGGGTCCGCGGCAGTCCCCGCAGGGCCGCCAGCGCGCGCTCGAGGTGCTGCGCGCGGTCTCCCAGGTTCGTGCCGACGGCGATCGCGGCGCGCACCGCCGGGCGTCCGCTCACGAGTCCGGCTCCGGGCGGGTGGCCGGCGCCCTCCCGCGGCGGACGAGCCACAGCACGATCCCGATCAGGACGTAGCCGTGGAAGACGACGAAGAGCGACACGGCCGGCAAGAGCAGCAGCAGCACGGCCGCGATCGCGACCCACACGAGCGTCACGAACTGCCCGCGGCCGGTGAGCGCCGAGAACATGTGCAGGTAGCGCACGCGGCTCACCATGAGCAGGCCCAGCGCCACGAGCAGGACCCACAGGACCGGCAGCGTCCAGCCCAGGTGGACGTTCGGGGGCAGCAGGTCGAGGACGAGCCCGAGCGGGGTGCGGATCCCGTCCGAGTGCTCCAACTGCGGGGCGCGGACCGTGACATACAGGAGGAGCGCCGACACGATCGTCCCCGCCGCCGCCGGCGAGGGCAGCCCCTGGAAGCTCTTGTGCGCCTCGGGATCCGGGTCCGTGTCCAGGTTGAAGCGCGCGAGCCGCAGGATCGCCATGATCGCGAACAGCGCCGCCGCGGCGAACGTGAGGCGCGGGTTGACCTCGAAGCCCCACAGCGGTCCCTCGTGCTCGATCAGCACCTTCGTGAGGATGGCCGGCGCGACGCCGAAGGTCAGCATGTCGCTGAAGCTGTCGAGTTGCGCGCCGAACGCGCTGCCGCCGCCGACCATCCGCGCGACCTTGCCGTCGAACGCGTCGAAGAGCATCCCGACGTAGATCAGCCAGCAGGCGGTCGAGAGGTTCTGGTAGAAGCGCAGCGGATCGAGGTCGGCGTACGCGAGCGCGTCGATCCCCTTGCAGATGGCGAGCAGCCCGCAGAAGGCGTTGGCCAGCGTCAGGAGGTTCGGGAGCAGGTGGATCTTGCGCACGGGACGGTCCGGCCGAGGCGCCTCGAGCCGGGGCGGAGACGGTACGGCGGACACGGGAGGATTGCACCCGCAGAACGAGCGGCCGCCGCGTCCGCCGGTCCGTCCGACCCGCGCCCGGCGAGCGGTCGCTGCGGAGAGTCGGATGCCGGCGATGGCAGGCTGGCAAGCGCCCCGCGAAAAAGGTACGGAAAGCCCCATGTCCGCGATCGTCCACGTCCACGCGCGCGAGATCCTCGACTCGCGCGGCAATCCGACCCTCGAGGTCGACATCGCCCTGGAATCCGGCGCGACCGGCCGGGCGTGCGTCCCCTCGGGCGCGAGCACCGGCACCTACGAAGCGCACGAGCTGCGCGACGGCGGATCGCGGTACTCCGGCAAGGGCGTGAAGAAGGCGGCCGCGCACGTCGACGAGGAGATCGCGCGCGAGCTCATCGGCCTCGACGCGCTGGACCAGACCGCGATCGACCGCGAGTTGATCACGCTGGACGGGACGCCGAACAAGAAGCGCCTGGGCGCGAACGCGATCCTGGGCGTCTCGATGGCCGTCGCGCGCGCCGCGGCGGAGGAAGCCGGCCTGCCGCTCTACCGCTACATCGGCGGCACCGCGGCGCACGTGCTGCCGGTGCCGATGATGAACATCCTGAACGGCGGCAAGCACGCCGACACGAGCGTGCAGATCCAGGAGTTCATGGTCATGCCGTTCGGGGCGGAGACCTTCTCGGAAGGTCTGCGCATGGGCACCGAGGTGTTCCACGCGCTGCGCGGCATCGCCAAGTCGAAGAAGCTCTCGACGTCGTTCGGCGACGAGGGCGGCATCGCGCCGAACCTGGCCAACAACGAGGAGGCGATCACGCTGATCCTCTCCGCGATCGAGAAGACGGGCCTGCGCCCCGGGCGCGACGTCTACCTCGCGATCGACGCGGCCTCGAGCGAGTTCTTCCACGACGGCAAGTACGACTTCGAAGGCCAGAAGCTGTCTTCCAGCAAGGTCGTCGAGTACTGGGCCGGGCTGTGCGAGCGCTACCCGATCTTCAGCATCGAGGACGGGCTCGACCAGGACGACTGGGACGGCTGGGTCGAGCTCACGGCGCGACTCGGCGCGCGCGTCCAGATCGTCGGCGACGATCTGTTCGTCACGAACGTCGAGCGCGTCCGCAACGGGCTGTTGCGCAAGGCCGCGAACGCCGTGCTGATCAAGGTGAACCAGATCGGCACGCTGACCGAGACGCTGGAGACGATCCAGCTGGCGCACCGCAGCGGCTGGCGCACGATCTCCAGCCACCGCTCGGGCGAGACCGAGGACACGACGATCGCCGACCTCGCGGTGGCGATGAACTGCGGACAGATCAAGACCGGCGCGCCGTGCCGCACGGACCGCGTGGCGAAGTACAACCGGCTGCTGCGCATCGAGGAAGAGCTCGGCGCGAGCGCCATCTACGGCGCGAAGCTCTTCGTGGAGGGCCGATGAGCGACGCGCTCCGAAACGCCGAAGTGTCTCCGTCGGATGCCGGGTCCCGCGCCGCGAGCACGGAAGTCGCGGCCGTCGAGACGACGACCGCTCCGGCACAGTCCCTGAGCGCGACGCTCCGCCACGTCGGCGCGCGGCTCGCGTACTGGACGCCCGTGCTCGCGTCGCTGGCGCTGTTCGCGCAGGTCGCCTTCCTCGGTCTGCGTCCGGCGATCAGCGAAGCGCGGCGTCTCGCCGCCGCGTCGGACATGCTCGAGGCGCGCTGGTCGCACGACCGCGGCGTCTACGACGCGTACGAGCTGCAGCTGCGCGTGCGCCAGGATCCGATCTTCGTCGAGCGCCAGCGCCGTCTGCGCTGCGCCGTTCCGGCGCGCACCGCGGTGCTGGACCGCTCCGCGGTACCGGCTCGCGCGACGAGCGGGGTCTGACCGATGCGGCTGCGGCCGCTGCTCCGGCGCGCGTCCCGGCGACGCGCCGTCCTCCGCGCGGTGAGCGCGTTCGCGCTCGGACTCTCCGTGTGCGCGTCGATCGCGCGCGCGCAGGAGCCCGAACTCCCCGCGGTCGTCGAAGGTCCGCCCGACCCCGACGTCGTCCTCGACGGCGTCGAGAGCGCGCTCGACCTGCTCGTCGCAGGCGACAAGGCCTGGAAGGAAGGCCAGCGCGACGCCGCGTTCGACGCCTGGCGCTCCGCGGTCGTCGCCAGCGCGGCGCCCGACTCGGCATCTGGAGGCGGGACCGTCGTCGCGCCGCCTCCGGGACCCGGCGCGGACGTGGACGGCACGCTCGCGCGCCGCGCCGAGGATTGCGCGTGGTCCGTGCGCCGCCGCCTCGCGCTGCTCGGCGATCCCGACCGCGCCGCGTGGAGCGCGCGCTTCGAGGCGCTGGGCGAGATCGAGCGCACGGCCGGGGGGCGCGTGCCCGAACGGCTCGCGCGCGTGCAGCGCGAGTTCCCGCACACGCGCGCCGCCGCGCGCGCCGCGCTGGCGCTGTGCGACCTGGCCCTCGAACGCGGCGACGCGAGCGCGGCCGGCGCC
>JBGAOR010000001.1:0-188024 GCA_044221705.1 Planctomycetota bacterium | reverse complement strand
CGCCCCTCCGGAAAAGAAAGGGAGTCGTCCTCCTGGGTCGGAGGACGACTCCGCGCGGGTCTTGCTGATTCGCATCAGCCGACGGCCAAGCTCAGGTGGCAGAACCTTCGCCCAGCGGCCTGGAGGTCAAGGCAGGGAAGACCTCCAAGCGCTGCGATGGGGATCGCAGCACCGAACACCTTGCGGTGCCCGGACTCCGGTCGGGAAGGCAGGTTCCCGGCCGGTGTTCTGAGAATCTAGCAGTGAGGTTCGGAGGGTGTCCACGGGGATTCTGAAGGATTCTTCACCGGTCTCCCGGTTGCGCCTCAGGCACGCGCCGCGGCCGTCTGGCCGCGCCAGGCGGCGACGCCGCCGCGCAGGGCGAAGGCACTCTCGAAACCGTGGCCGGCGAAGTAGGCCGCCACGTCCAGGCTGCGTTCGCCGTCCGCGCACACGAAGACGAGGCGCGTCTCCTTCGGCAGCGTCATGTACTTGCCCGAGTCGTCGTAGTCGAGCGGCTCGGCTTCGGCCAGCGGTGCGGCGGCCACCTCGTCCGGCATGCGCACATCGATGAAGCGCAGCGGCGCCTTCTCGGCCAGCCAGGCGCGCACCGAGGCGGCGTCGACCTGGCGCTGCGACTCCATCTCCTGAGCGGTCAGGATGGTCCGGATCACTTCGGGGACGTCGAGGAGGTTGTGGTCCTTGCACACCCGCGCCAGCGTGTCGCTGGGCTGGTACCCGCAGGCGTTGCACCCGCCGACGTGGTAGCGCTGGAACAGCGCGCGGTGCGCGGCCGGCGCGATGGCCAGGATCTGCTCCATGGTCATCTCGGGGCGGATCGTCGTCGGGGCGGTCGTCATCGTCCACAATCCTGATGTCTCGCGGTACCTGCGCGCGGCCGGCCTCGGGACGCCGCGCCTGGGAAAGCGGGGAGTCTAAGGCCGGAGCAGCGAGGTCGGGAGACCGGGGTGGTTCTCGGCAGGGGTGAAGGTCCGCTGAAGCCCGAGGAGGTCGGATGGCGGTCTCTTCCCATCCGCGGGAAGCGCGGTCGAGCGCGCGGACAATAAGCGGGTCACGGACGCTCCGCGCACAGCACCCGGGCCGAGACCTCGGACGGGTTCGCGCTGCGCCCTCGAGCGCTCACGGGATGCGTCGCGACGTGAGGCGCGCCTCACACGCAGCGCGCACGAACGATGTCGTGCGGATGAGCAGCACTTCATCGGCGGATGCAGGTTTTCAGCGGGATTTCCTGCCCCGTTCGTTCGGTGGTGTAGTTTTCCGTGTGCCGCATCGTGTCGGCACGTGCGCGCGCTCACCACGTCGGTGAGTCCGCACATGTTCGACGCACCGTTCGTCGGGTTCACCCCTTGCGCTCGGAGCGGCCGGATGGACAATGCAACTTCGTAGTAGACCGGCACTGGTGCTCGGTTTGCTCAGAGATCCCTGAAACCTCCCCCCCCGGCGGGGCCAGTGCCGGGAACGTTCCCCTCCAGGACTCGCAACATGAAGCTCCTCCCCAAGATCGCCTCGGCGGCCGCCCTCTGCGGCATGTCCCTCAGCGCCTTCGCCAGCGCCGGCGCGCCCGAAGCGGGCTCGCTGCTCCTCTACCCGTGCTTCGACAGCAACCGTGGCTCGCTCACGCTGCTCACGGTCACGAACACGAACGCCGACTTCACGCAAGTGGGTCAGCTCTACGCCGGCACGGTCGACGTCGAGTTCGTCTACATCAACAAGCACGACTGCCAGGAGTTCAACCGCACCCGTCGCCTGACGCCGAACGACACGCTGACGGTCACGGCGGCCCTCGACAACCCGAACCAGCGCGAAGGCTACGCCTACGTGTTCGCCAAGAGCCCCCTCACGGGCGCGGCGATCTCGTGGAACTGGCTCATCGGCATCTCCCAGGTCGACTCGGCCGCGGGCACGGCCGTCGACATCAACCCCTACGTGTTCAAGGCCGTCGGTGCCCAAGGCGCCGCCACGGACGTGAACAGCGACGGGCTGCGCAACCTGGACGGCGTCGAGTACGAAGCCGCTCCGGACCGCCTCCTGGTCCCCCGCTTCCTGGGCCAAGGCCCGGCGGAGAGCACGCTCGTCCTGATCAACCTGACGGGCGCGGCGCGCTTCACGGCGGTCGTCGACTTCCTGATCTACAACGACAACGAAGAAGTGTTCTCGGCTCAGTACGACTTCCAGTGCTGGAAGAAGTGCGACCTCGACCACATCAACGGCGCGTTCACGCAGTCCTTCCTGTCGACGACGGGCCACAACCCGCTCGAGTCGGTCAACGGCATCGAGACGGGCTGGTTCCGCATCAACGGCAACCTGGCGTACTCCTCGGCGGACTCGGAGTCGAACCCGGCGATCCTCGCCGCGCTGTTCGAGCGCTACGTCGGCAGCACGGGCGAACTGCCCTTCACGCAGGGCACGCAGACGAACGGCGAGCTCGTCTCGCAGAGCGTCTTCCACCCGTGATTCGGGTCTGAATGTGTGAGCCCGCCCTCGGGCGGACATCACCATCGCGAGCAGGAGCCGGGGCGACCCGGCTCCTGCCGTTTCGATGCGGCGTTCGCGACGCGGCCTTCGCGCGCGAACAAGTTGCGCGGCGGCGGCCGGCACATGGTGTCGACCCGGGATACTCTTCGATGTCACGGTCCGCGGAGCAGGAGTGCTCGTTCCTGGACGGCATCTCCTGCTCCGGTCCCTGCGCACCGGCCTCCCCACCCGCGGTGCGCGGCGCATCCCTGACCCGGCACCCTCACGGCGCTCGGGACTCGATCGTGGACCGCCGCGGGCCTTCACGACATCCCCACCCCCCGACCCGGCCGTTCGGAGCCGGAGCGCAACCACCCCGATTCGCACCATGAAGCTCCTCCAGAAGATCGCCCCGGCGGCCGCCCTCTGCGGCATGTCCCTCAGCGCCTTCGCCAGCGCCGGCGCGCCCGAAGCGGGCTCGCTGCTCCTCTTCCCGTGCTTCGACAGCAACCGTGGCTCGCTCACGCTGCTCACGGTCACGAACACGAACGCCGACGTCACGCCGGTGGGCCAGCAGCTCCTCGCCGGCACCGTCGACGTCGAGTTCGTCTACATCAACAAGTACGACTGCCAGGAGTTCAACCGCACCCGTCGCCTGACGCCGAACGACACGCTGACGGTCACGGCGGCCCTCGACAACCCGAACCAGCGCGAAGGCTATGCCTACGTGTTCGCCAAGAGCCCCGTCACGGGCGCGGCGATCTCGTGGAACTGGCTCATCGGCATCAGCCAGATCGACTCGGCCATCGGTTCGGCCGTGGACATGAACCCCTACGTGTTCAAGGCCGTGGGCGCCGAGGGCGCCGCCACGGACGTGAACAGCGACGGGCTGCGCAACCTGGACGGCGTCGAGTACGAAGCCGCTCCGGACCGCCTCCTGGTGCCCCGCTTCTTCGGGCAGTCCGGCGAGAACCTCCCGAGCGTCAGCCTGGGCGCGCGCAGCGTGCTCGTCCTGATCAACCTGACGGGCGCGGCGCGCTTCACGGCGGTCGTCGACTTCCTGATCTACAACGACAACGAAGAGGTGTTCTCGGCCCAGTACGACTTCCGCTGCTGGAAGAAGGTCGACCTCGACCGCATCAGCGGCGCGTTCACGCAGTCGTTCCTGGCGTCGACCGGCCACAACCCGCTCGAGTCGGTCCTCGGCACCGAAACGGGCTGGTTCCGCCTGAACGGCAACCAGGCCTACTCGTCGGCGGACTCGGTCACGAACCCGGCGATCCTCGCCGCGCTGTTCGAGGACTTCGTGGGCAAGACGGGCGACCTGCCCTTCACGCAGGGCACGCAGACGAACGGCGAGCTCGTCTCGCAGAGCGTCTTCCACGACTGATCGAGGGTCGACGGCCCGGACCCGCTTCGGACGGGCCCGGTGATCGCGAGCAGGAGCCGGGGCGACCCGGCTCCTGCCGTTCCATCCGAGCGCCGGCTCGGCCTGGATCCGCGATCGGGGCGCCGTCCACGCGCCGAGCGCGGCCCGGTGACGCGCTCGCGGACCGTTCGAGGTCCGCCCTCGGAGCGGCACCCGCCCTTCGGCCGCGCGACACCGACCGCGGATGATCGCCCCACGCCGATCTGCCCACTTGCGGCGCCCTGCCGATCGGAGACAATGCAACTTCGTAACGCACGGGTGCCATCGGGCGCCTGTGCATCCGTTGGCCCTCCAGCATCGACCCGGACGCTCCGGGTCGGATCCCCACCACGACTCGCACCATGAAGCTCCTCCAGAAGATCGCCCCGGCCGCCGCCCTCTGCGGCATGTCCCTCAGCGCCTTCGCCAGCGCCGGCGCGCCCGAAGCGGGCTCGCTGCTCCTCTTCCCGTGCTTCGACAGCAACCGTGGCTCGCTCACGCTGCTCACGGTCACGAACACGAACGCCGACTTCACGCAAGTGGGTCAGCAACTCCTCGCCGGCACCGTCGACGTCGAGTTCGTCTACATCAACAAGCACGACTGCCAGGAGTTCAACCGCACCCGTCGCCTGACGCCGAACGACACGCTGACGGTCACCGCGGCCCTCGACAACCCGAATCAGCGCGAAGGCTACGCCTACGTGTTCGCCAAGAGCCCCGTCACGGGCGCGGCGATCTCGTGGAACTGGCTCATCGGCATCTCGCAGGTCGACTCGGCCGCGGGCACGGCCGTCGACGTCAACCCGTACGTGTTCCAGGCCGTGGGCGCCGAGGGCGCCGCCACGGACGTGAACAGCGACGGGCTGCGCAACCTGGACGGCGTCGAGTACGAAGCCGCTCCGGACCGCCTCCTGGTGCCCCGATTCCTCGGGCAGAGCTCCCAGATGACCCAAGAAGCCGGCCCCGCGGCGAGCAGCACGCTCGTCCTGATCAACCTGACGGGCGCGGCGCGCTTCACTGCGGTCGTCGACTTCCTGATCTACAACGACAACGAGGAAGTGTTCTCGGCCCAGTACGACTTCCAGTGCTGGAAGAAGGTCGATCTCGACCGCATCAACGGCGCGTTCACGCAGTCCTTCCTCATGACGACGGGCCACAACCCGCTCGAGTCGGTCAACGGCGTCGAGACGGGCTGGTTCCGCATCAACGGCAACCTGGCGTACTCCTCGGCGGACACGGAATCGAACCCGGCGATCCTCGCCGCGCTGTTCGAACGTTACGTCGGCAGCACGGGCGAGCTGCCCTTCACGAGCGGCACGCAAACGAACGGCGAGCTCGTCTCGCAGAGCATCTTCCACCCCTGATCCGGGGGTGACGGTCCTGGTCCGCCCTCGGGGGGATCGGCCAACGCGAGCAGGAGCCGGGGCGACCCGGCTCCTGCCGTCTTCGTCCGGGGATGCCTCCCGGTGGCCGCTCGCGGCCGCACACCGTACCCTCCTCGCCCTTCACCGCACCCGACGCGAGATCCCCATGGCCGAAGCACGCATCACTCCCCGCTCGAAGGACTACGCCCAGTGGTACCAGGACGTCATCCGCGAGGCGGGTCTGGCCGAACCGGCCGAGGTCGTCCGCGGCTGCATGGTGATCAAGCCGCACGGGTACGCGATCTGGGAGAAGATGCAGGCCGACCTCGATCGCCGCTTCAAGGAGACGGGTCACCAGAACGCGTACTTCCCGCTGCTGATCCCGCTGTCCTTCCTCGCCAAGGAGGCCCAGCACGTCGAGGGCTTCGCGATGGAGTGCGCGGTCGTCACGCACTCGGGCCTCAAGGCCGCCGACGGCAAGCTCGTCGTCAAGAACGAGCTCGAGGAGCCCTACGTCGTCCGGCCGACCAGCGAGACGATCATCGGCCACTTCTTCGCCAAGTGGATCGACAGCTACCGCGACCTCCCGCTGCTGATCAACCAGTGGGCCAACGTCATGCGCTGGGAGCTGCGCACCCGCCTCTTCCTGCGGACGGGCGAGTTCCTGTGGCAGGAAGGCCACACCGCCCACGCGTCGCACGCCGAGGCGCGCGAGGAGGTCGCGCGCATGCTCGACGTCTACCGCGACTTCGCGCACGAGATGATGGCGATGCCCGTGATCCAGGGCGTCAAGACCGAGAACGAGCGCTTCGCCGGGGCGGTGGAGACGCGCTGCATCGAGGCCCTGATGCAGGACGGCAAGGCCCTGCAGGCCGGAACGAGCCACGATCTCGGCCAGAACTTCGGCAAGGCGTTCGACGTCACCTTCCAGAGCGAGACCGGCGCGCGCGAGCACGTCTGGCAGACCTCGTGGGGAGTCTCGACGCGCCTGGTCGGCGCGCTCGTGATGACGCACTCGGACGACGAGGGCCTGGTGCTGCCGCCGAAGCTCGCGCCGATCCACGTGGTCGTCGTGCCGATCTGGAAGACCGACGCGGAGAAGACGCAGGTCTGCGAAGCGGCCCACCGCATCGCGAAGGACCTGCGCGGTGACGGGTTGTCGGTGAAGGTCGACGACCGCGACAACCTGCGCCCGGGCGACAAGTACTACGAATGGGAGCGCAAGGGCGTGCCGGTGCGGATCGAGCTCGGGCCGCGCGACCTCGCCGGCTCGAGCGTGATGATCAAGCGCCGCATCGCGCCGCTGGACGCAAACGGCAAGCCGCAGAAGGAGAAGCTCGCGCTGCAGGACCTGGGCCTGTCGATCGGCAAGGTGCTCGACGAGTTCCAGGTCGAGCTCTTCCGCCGCGCGACCGCGTTCCGCGAAGCGAACACGATCTCGGTCGACACGTGGGACGAGTTCCAGGCCGTGTTCGCCGGCGACGGCTCCAAGTTCGTGCACGCGCACTGGGACGGGACGCCCGAGACCGAGAAGGCGATCAAGGACGCGACGAAGGCGACGATCCGCTGCCTGCCGCTCGCGGGCCAGGGCCCGGCGCCGGCTCCGGGCAAGTGCGTCAAGACGGGCCAGCCGAGCGCGCGACGCGTGCTGTTCGCGAAGAACTACTGAGACGAGCGACCGGGGGCAGCGGGCTCCCGAGGCTCCGCGTCATGGGCGCGCGTCGCGATCCGCGGGGAACGGCGGGCGCCGGCTCAGAGCTGCGATCGCAGCTGGTACCAGAACCAGTCCTTGAATCGCTGCCAGCGCGTCAAGGCGTCCAGGTCGGCCACCGTGACCTCGCGACACGACACCAGCTCGCGCTCGAACTCGGCCTGCAGAGTCGCCGCCAACGGAGCGTCGATGCACACGAGCGCGACCTCCAGGTTGTGCACGAGGCTGCGGTGATCGAGGTTGTAGCTGCCGATCGTCGACCACACGCCGTCGATGATGCCGGCTTTCGCGTGCATCATGCTCTCGGGCCACTCGAAGATGCGGATGCCGGCCCGGATCAGGCGCCGGTACAGGTAGCGGCTGGCGTGGCGCACGGCCTTCACGTCCGAGTCCGAGGGCACGATGACCCGCACGGAGACGCCGCGCGCGGCGGCCTTGCGGAAGGCGCGGCGCAGGCTGAGTTCGGGGATGAAGTACGCGTTGAAGATCGAGATGTCGCGCTCCGCCGCGGCGATCGCGTGCAGATAGGCGCGGTGCATGCGCCAGCGCGAGCGCAGTCCGGTGTTGTCGACGACCTGCGTTCCGAGCACGTTGCGGCCCTGCGCCGGTCCGGGCATCGGCGGGTCGGGCAGGTCCTCGTCCGTGGCGCTCGACCACGTCCTGCGGAACGAGGTCGAGAGCTCGTACACCGCCGGTCCCTCGACGCGCGCGTGCCAGTCGAGCCAGCCCTCGCCGCCGGCCTCCTTCGATTCGTACTCGAGGCCGATGTTGAGCCCGCCGGTGAATCCCACGCGCTCGTCGACGACGAGGATCTTCTTGTGGTCGCGCTTGTTGAGCGTGAGCCGCCAACGCGCGCCCGCCTTGCGCCGCCACAGCGCGACCGGGTGGTAGATCGCGACGCGCCCGCCGGCCGCGCTCAGCGGTTCCAGGAAGGCGTCGGGAAGACCGAGCGATCCGACCGCGTCGTACAGGAGCCGCACGGCGACCCCCGCGCGCGCGCGCTCGACGAGCGCGTCGCGAAACGCCTCCCCGATGCGGTCGGCGCGCAGGATGTAGATCTCGAACAGGATCGAGCTCTTCGCGGCGCGGATCGCCGCGAGCATCGCCGGGAACGCCGCGCCGCCCGCGCGCAACGGCGTCACCAGCGTGTAGCGCCGCAGTCGTTCCGGATGACGCACGTAGCGCCACGGCCCTTCGCCCGGTCTCCGGCGAAACCTCCGGTGCAGGATCTCGGGGACGGGGATCTGCATCACGCGAGACAGGCCGAACCGGGCCGCTTCACGTGGATGCTGGCGCCGACGCGCAGGATGCCGGGCACGACCACGCGCGCGAGCACGCCGCGCGTGCGGAGGCCGGTGCGAGTGCCGCGCGCCACGCGCTTCGCGGCGAGCGCGCCGTAGCGCTCGACGAACGACGCGCACGGCCGGTGCGGATCGGGCGTGACCTCGAGCACGACGTCGCCGATCGTCAGCAGCGAGCCGACGGGCAGGTTCTTCTCGGAGAGGTCGAGGTCCACGACCAGGTTGTCCCCCGCCGGCGCGAGCCGCGTCGGGTCGTTCCCGGCGACCGCGCGCAGGACGTGCACGTTCATCAGGCTGACCTGGTTGCCCGGCCGGCTGTGCGGGTCGGACTCCCAGCGGTCGCCGTGCACGCCGCGCTCGGCGGAGACCTCGGCCTCGGCCGGTTGGATGCGCTCGCCCTTGCGCGGGCGGACCACGATGAGCTCGACACGGCCGAGCGTCGCCGGAGATCGCGGCAGCCGCGCGAGCCAGAAGTCGTGCCGGAAGGAGAGGTCCATGCGTGGACCTGCGCCTCAGGCGATCTCGCGCAGCCGCGCCAACGCGTCGCGCGCCGCACCGCTGTCGAGCGAACGCGCGGCGCGATCGACGCCCTCGGCCAGCGTGAACGCGAAGCCGCCGGCCTTGAGGACCAGCGCCGCGGTGAGCAGCGTCGCGCTGCGCGCGGGGCCGACGTCGCCGGCGAGCACGGACTCGGTCACGTCGCCGACGTACTTCACGAGCTCGGGGTTGTCGCCCGTGCCGAGGCCCTCGGGCGGCGGCCCGAACTCGGGGATCTCCGGTTCGAGGTCGGACAGCAGGCCGAAGTCCTCGGGCTCGACGTTGAGCGGCACGAGGTGGCGTTCGGCCAGCTCGATGCCGCGCGTCCGCTTCTTCACCGAGGGGACGACGCTGCCCTCGGGGCCCTGGATCGCGATGCCGCGCGCGTGCCCGAGACCGTGGATGACCTCGACCGCCGTCCCGAGCACCGGTCCGTTCTGCGCGCCCAGCAGCACCGCGCTCGAGGCCGGCGCGAGCAGCTTCTCGACCGTCGCGAGCGGCGTGCGGATCACGACGTCGTTGCGGACCTTGCGCAGGCTCATGAGCGCCGGGAGCATGCCCGACACCGCGCACGCGCCGATCCGCGCCTTCGAGACCCACGACTCGACCTCGCGCGGATCCCAGGTCATGCCGACCCCCAGCGCGTCGAGCACGCTGGCCGCCGAGAGACCGCGCCGCGGCGGCACACAACGGTCGGCGAGGATCAAGACGCGCGCCCCCGCGCCGGCCGCCACGAACCCGGCCGCGACCTCGAGCGGGGCGGATCGTTCGAGCCCGTCGTGCGGCGGACAGATGGTCACGAGGCCCGGCACGTCGTTGCACGGGATCGTGGCGTGCTCGCGCGCCGCCTTGGCGAACCCCATGAGCTCCTCGACCGTGAGTCCCTTCATGCGCACGAGCACGAGGAACGTCGCGATCTGGATCTCGCTCTCCGCACCCGACAGGATCCGGTCGAAAGCCCGGTGCGCTTCGTCGTAGGTGAGGTTGCGGCTGTCCTTGCGTCCGGGACCGAGGATCCGGATCAGGCTGCGCAGGCTCATGGGGCTCTCGAGCGTGGCCGGCCGGACCCTCATGTCCGACCTAACTCCTACGCTACCGAGGGGTTAGCCTAGCAGCACGCGCGGGCCGAGGCAACGCGATCCCGAATCCGACCGATGAGTGCGTCCGAGGCCATGCGTTGAGCACGAAGACGGGGAGTCCGCGCGCGAGGCGGCGCGTCGCGGCGGCCCTGGCGGGACTGCTGCTCGCGCCGCTCGTGGCCGAGGGCGCGTACCGCGTGCTGCGCACCGCCGGACTCTCGCCGACCACGAATCCGGCTTACGTCGAGCACGACCCCGGGCTGGGCTGGCGCTACCGGCCGGGCATGGTCGAGCGCCACGCGAGCGACGAGTTCGACGTCGAGGTCCGCACGAACGCGCAGGGCTTCCGCGGGCCCGATTGGAACCTCGACTCACCCGCGGGCGCGTCGCGCAAGCCGCGCGTCCTGGTCCTGGGCGACTCGTATGCGTTCGGCTGGGGCGTGACGTTCGAGGAGTCGCTGCCGGCGCGGCTGCAGGCGCTGCGGCCCGACTGGAACGTGCTCGGCGCAGGCGTGTCGGGTTACGGCACGGACCAGGAATGCCTGCTGCTCGAGAAGCTCGACGGCACGGTCCGGCCGGACTGCGTCGTGGTCGTCTTCTGCGACAACGACCTGCCCGAGTGCGCGGACGACGTGGCGTACGGCAAGTCGAAGCCGCGGTTCGTGCGCACGGGGGGCGAGCTGGTGCTCGAGGGCGTGCCCGTCCCCTTCCCGTGGCTCGAGCGCGCGAGCTTCGTGTGGCGCGCGCTGCGCAAGGCGAGTTGGGAGCGCGACTCGATCGCGCGGCTCCGCGACCCCGATGCCGAGTGGGTACTCGTCTGCGACATCTACCGTCGCATGCACGGCGTCTTGCGCGAGCGCCCGCTCGTGATCGTGTCGGATCAGGCGCGGCTCGCGCGGCTCGCGGCGGACGAGCCGGGCATCGAGCACGTGGACCTGGCGCGCGCCTTCGGAGCCGATTCCGCGCGCCTCCACTTCGCGCGCGACGGCCACTGGAACCGCGATGGTCATGCGCGAGCGGCCGAAGCGCTCGCGGGAGCACTCCGGCCGCTCTTGGATCGCTGATCCTCGCGACGGCGCGCGGATTTCGCGCCGCCCGTTTCAGAGGTCCTTCTTGGGCTCCTCGCCGTCCTTCTTCTTGGGCTCGTCGCCCTCGCCGTCCTTCTTCTCGCCCTTCTCGCCTTCCTTCTCGGTCTCGGCGGGCTTCGCGTCCGGGTTCGGCGGCGTCTCGCCGGCGTCGATCTTCTTCGGAGCGGGAGCCTCGGGTCGCGGACGGATGTGCGCGAAGTAGAGCTCCTTCTCCTTGTCGTACGCGATCTTGCCGTCGACGATCGCCCACTGGACGAACGTCTTGTAGTGCAGGACGTCGCCGTCGGTGACGATCACGTCGCAGTCCTTGCCGACCTCGAGGCTGCCGACGCGGTGCGACACCCCGAGGATGCGGGCGGGCACGATCGTGATCGACTCGAGCGCAGCCTTCTCGGGGAGACCGCCGCGCACGGCGAACCCGGGCTCGAGCGGCAGGTGCATGATGTCGCGTCCGACGAGGCCGCCCAGGTCGACGCCCTCCGTCGCGGGCGTGATGGCGACCGGCACGCCGGCCTTGTAGAGGATCGCGGCGTTCTCGATGCTCGCGCCACCCGCGAGCGCCTGACGCTCGTCCTTCGTGCGCCGGTCGCGCGGGGTCACGATCGCGCGGACGCCGGCGCGGCCGAGCTCGTCGGCGACGGTCCAGCCTTCCTGGCAGCCCTCGATCACGGGCCGGAAGCCGAACTCCTGCGCCAGGCGCGCGATGCCGAGCAGCTCGTCGCGGTCGTTGGCGACGAACTTCGCGGTCTGCTCGCCCTGGAGGACGGCCAGCACCGTGTTGTCGACGCCGCGCTTGGTCGGCTCGACCAGGGTCTTGTCGTCCTTCACCTTGCGCTGCCACTCGCGGTATTCGCGCAGGTACTTCGTCGCGGCGACGAGCTTCTCGCGCAGCTCGCCCTTCCCGCGCGGGTTGTTGTTGCTCCACGAGAGGCTCGAGAAGATCTTCTCGTTGATGACCGCGCCCTCGACCGAGAAGCGCTTCAGCTTCACCGCCCCGGATCCGGCGCCGGTCGTCGTGATCCCCGTGCCGAGGCCCAGGATCATGCGGAAGTTGAACGGGTCGAGCGTGTCCTCGAAGTCGCCCGACGCGTTGCCGAGCAGGCCCTGCGAGGAGATCGCGACGAGGCCCGGATAGAGCCGGTAGCCCTTCGCATCGAGCGTCTTCGCGTCGGGCGGGACGTACAGGTCGTACCCGATCGAGTGGATCTTGCCGTTCTTCGCCAGGAGCGTCGCGCCGCGCAGGACCTCGCCGGTCCCGGTGTAGACGTCGCCGTTCTGGATCGCGAACCAGCGCTCCTCCTCTTCCTTCTTCTCCCCGTCCTTGGACTCCTCGGACTTGGCTCCGTCCGGCTTCTCGCCTTCCTGGGCGAGGACCGGGAACGCGCCGACCGCGAGGGCCGCGACGAGCGCCAGGCGGCGCGTGAGATCGAGCTGGATCACGAGTCCACCTCACCGAAGACGAAGCGGCCGTCGAGCATGACGGCCTGGATGCGGGTCGCGGGCTGGAAGGGGTCGCCGTCCAGGAAGACGAAGTTCGCGTCCTTCCCCTTCTCGATGCTGCCGACGCGGTCGCCGACGCCGAGCATCTCGGCGCCGTTCATGGTCAGCGCGCGCAGGGCCACGTCGCGCGTCATGCCCGCGCCGACGAGCTCGGAGACGTGGGAGAGGAACGCCTTGTAGTTCGGGATGTCGTCGAACCGCGGCGTGAAGCACACCTTGGCGCCGGCCTTGGCCAGCTCCATCGGCAGGTTGCGCACGCGCCGCGTGTTCGGCGTGAAGGTCAGCAGCGGTTCGACCACCGCGTGGATCTTGCGGTCGCCGATGCCGTCGGCCTCGAGGTCGTACGTCTTCTTGTCGAACACGTAGAACATGTCCGAGTCCTGGTTGAGGACGATGCGGACGTCGAAGCCGATCGTCTCCTTGCCCAGCGCGTCGAGCCAGTGCAGCCAGTCCGCGGCTCCGGCCAGCGTCACCAGCGCGCGCAGCTTCTTGGCGCGCATCTCGACGAACGCGCGCGACTTCTCGTCGGGCGCCGGCGGGACGAAGCCGTCGGCCTTCTTCTCGTCCTTCGCGTCGCTCTTGCCTTCCTGGGCCGCCGCCGGGTCGACGTCCTGGCCCTCGGGGCCGGCCATCTTCTTCTCCTCGGGCGGCTTCTCGTCCTTCTTCTCTTCCTTCTTGGCGCCCTTCTTGTCCTTCTCCTTGTCAAACTTCTCGCGCGCCTTCTTGACCTTCTCGTCGTACTCGTCGGCCTTCGCGAACGCATCGCGGATGCGCTTCTTCGAGGCGGAGTCCGAGCGCATGACGATCTTCAGGTAGGCCGGATCCTTGAGGATCATCTCGGCGGCCGTGTCGCCGCGCGGACGGATCGCGGCGGCGAGGCCGGGGATGCCATTGCCGGCCGGGTAGACGCCCAGCGTCGTGAACCCGAACTCGACGACCTTGCGCAGGTCGCGCGACTTGGGCCACAGCTCGTCGGAGGCCTTCACGTCGGGGCTCATGTCGTCCCCGCCGTCGCTGTCGAGGCCGATGCGCGTGTAGCACGACACCATGCCGGGCATCACGGTCCAGTTCGGCCGGTCGATGACCGTCACGCCGCGCTCGACCGGCAGGTCCTCGCCGATCGTCACGATCTTGCCGTCCTCGACGAGGATCACGGCGTTCTCGATGACGCCCTTGGTGACCGTCTCGGCACGGCCGACGCGGATCGCGACCGGTCCGCCCGGGAGCGCCGGCGACATCGCGCCGTGCGAATCGCCCGCGAACGCGAGGAGCGCCGTGCTCGCACCGAGAAGGAAGGATTCTGAACTCAGCATGGGAGGAAGCCCTAGAACCACTGCCCGTCTTGACGGCGGTCGTATTCGACCCGCCCGTCGATGTAGACACGTTCGACCCGCGAGCGCGGATCGAGAGGATCGCCGGTGCGCAGCACGACGTCGGCGTCCTTGCCGACCTCGAGGCTGCCCACCCGTTCGTCGAGACCGAAGACGCGCGCCGGGGCGATCGTGACCGCGCGCAGCATCGTGTAGGAGTCCGCGCCGTAGCGCGCCGCGACCGCGCCCTGCAGGAAGAGCTCCTCCTGCGGGACGACCGGCGAGTCGGTGCACAGGGACAGGTCCTTCGACCCGGCCTCGAGGTACTTCGCCGCCGTGCCCGTGATGCGGCCGTCGTGCGTCGAGACGAAGTCGATCTCGCGCGGCCCGACGTTCAGCGGCACGCCCTGGGCCACGAGCCAGGGCGCCGTGAGGTGCGCGTCGAAGCAGCCGTGGCTGAGCACCGCGCGTGCGCCGTTCTGGACGTGCCACATGCGCGCGGCCGCCGGATATCCGTCCGAGCCGGCGCTGTGGATCAGGACGGGCAGGTCGCGCGAGTGCACCTTCTGCAGGTTCTCGAGCGCCGGCGTCGACGTGCCCTCGCGGTTCATCGCGCGCGCTTCCTCGTTGTACTCCTCGAGGATCCACGCCAGCCCGGCGCGCGTCGCGCCCAGGTCGCCCGCGCGCCGCTCGGGGTTGTACGACTGCGCGACCTTCATGCCGCCCGGGCTGCGCACCACGACCTGCTCGTAGGTGGCGTGCGTCTTGGCCTTGAACACGATCCCGAAGCCGCCGATCGACGTGCCGCTGCCGGGGATGCCGAAGAGCGTCGTCACGCCGCCCGCGCACGCGCGCTGGATCGCCGGGTTCCCGGGGACGAGGCCGGCCGACACGCGCAGGTCCGCGTTGACCGGGTACACCATGTCGTTGATGTCGCCGCCCGAGCCCAGGATGTGCGCGTGCAGCTCGACCATCCCGGGCGCGGCCCACAGGTCGGGATGTTCCTCGACGGCGTAGCCGGCCGGAACGTGACGATCCGCGCCGACGTAGGCGATGCGGCCGTTCTTCACCAGGATCAGCCCGGGAGAGAACGTGCGGTCGTCCTCGTCGACGGTCAGCACGCGGCCGCAGCGGATCGCCACGCCCTCGTCGCCCGGCCCGAGCGCCGAGAGGTCGGCCGAACGGCTCGACGCGCACGAGGACGAAAGCCCCGTCACCGCGGCGAGCGCGGCGGCGAAGATCGTCGAGATCGTGCGCGGGAACTGCATCAGAAGCGCCGCTTCATCGTGGCGGTGTCGTACACGCGGTGCCCCTCGATCAGGACGACGTCGATCGCCGTGCGCGGATCGATGGGATCGCCCGTGAGGATGAGGAGGTCGGCTTCCTTGCCCGGCTCGATGCTGCCCACGCGGTCGGCGATGCCGGCGGTGATCGCCGGGACGATGGTGAGCCCGCGGACGGTCTCGAGGTTCGAGTCGTCGAAGCCGTAGCGCGCGCCGGTCGACGCCTGCAGGAAGAGCTCCTCCTCCGGGATCACCGGCGAGTCGGTGTTGAACCCGATGCGCTTCATGCCGCGCTTCTGGTACTCGGCCGCGATGCCGAGGATCGCCTCGGGGTTGCTGCCGGTCCAGTTGATGAAGCCGCGCGTGGGAACCTCGACGACGCGCGGCCCGAGGATCGCGTTCACGCCCAGATCCTTGGCGAAGCCCGCGAGCTTGTAGCCGGCCATCTCGCCGTGGTCGATGTAGACGTCGAGGCCGAGCTCCTTCTTCACCATCGTCAGCGTCGTCATGACGACCTGGTAGATCTGCGTGTGCGTCGAGATCTGCGTCTTCTTCGAGGCCAGCCAGCGGAAGATCTCGAGGTCGAACTCGTGGCGCGGCTTCGTGCCGCCGTTCTTCTCGAAGTCCTCCCAGCGCTTCGCGTAGAGCAATCCGCGGCGGAACATCCAGCGCGTGTTCCAGTTCATGAACGAGCGGCCGACGCCGACCGTCCAGCTCTCGGGGTTGCCCGCCTGCGCGAGCTTCATCGAGCCGGGATTGCGCACCAGCGCATCCTCGAAGCGGTCGAGGCCCGTCTTGATCAGCACGCCCTGCCCGCCGACGTTCACGCCCGAGCCGGGGATGTACAGCACGGTCGTCACGCCGCCGGCGACCGCCTTCTGGAAGGCCGGGTTGTCCGGGATGACGGACGCGGCCACGCGCAGGCCCGGGTTCACGAGATAGACCATCTCGTTGATGTCGAACGTGCCGCCGACGTGCGCGTGCAGGTCGACGAAGCCCGGACAGATCCACTTGGTCCCGGCGTCGAAGACCTCGTAGCCGGCCGGGATCGCGGTGGTGCGCGCCGGTCCGATCGCCTCGATCAGGCCCTCGCGTACGAGGATCACGGCGTTGTCGACGACCTGCGGTCCCTCGTCGGGAACCGCGAGCACCTTCTTGGCCTTGATCGCGAGGCCCGGGCCTCCGACTTCGCCGGCCGCGGCAGGCCGTCCGACGGGCGCGGTCGGCGGGCCACCGAACTGGCGCGGCGCGGCCGTCGCGGCCATCGGCGCACACGAGAGGATCGCGCTGGCGAAGAACGCCGTCCGCGAACGCATCCAGGCAGCACGCATCACCAGAGCCTCCCGTCGGTCGCGGCGTCGTAGACGCGGGTCCCCTCGATCCACACGGTCTCGACCGAGCTGCGCGGGTCCACCGGATCGCCGCTCGTCACCAGGATGTCGGCGTCCTTGCCCGGCGCGAGGCTGCCCACCCGGTGCGCGATGCCGACCGTCTGCGCCGGCACGATCGTGAGCCCGCGGATCGAGTCCATGCGCGCGTCGTCGAAGCCGTAGCGCACGCCGACGGCGGCCTGGAGCGGCAGCTCCTCCTGCGGGATGACCGGCGAGTCGGTGTTGAAGCCGACCTCGGGGTGCCCGTTCTGCTGGTAGCCGGCCGCGATGCCGAGGATCTTCCCGTCCGTGTCGAGGATCTGCGACGGCGGGTCGATCGCGCGCGGCCCGAGGATCGCGCCGACGCCGAGGTCGGCGGCGTACTTGGCCAGCTTGCTGCCGAACCACTCGCCGTGGTCGATGAAGACCTCGAGGCCGAGCTCCTTGCGCACCATGGTCAGCGTCGCCAGCACCACTTGATAGCGCTGCGTGTGCGTCGAGATCTGGATGTCCTTCGCCACGAGCGGCGGGAACACGTCCCAGTGGATGTCGCGCTGGACCTCTTCGCCGCCTTGCTCCGCCGCCTTGCGCAGCTTCGCGTACGCGACGCCGCGCTCGAACGTGTCGCGCGTGTTCCAGTTCATCAGGCTGCGGCCGACGCCGATCGCCCAGCGCTCGGGGTTGCCGGCCTGCGCCAGCTTGAGCGAGCCCGGATCGCGGATGACCATGGCCTCGTACTTCGCGAGGCCCGTCTTCAGCAGCACGCCCTGTCCGCCCATGTTCGTCGCCGAACCGGGGATGTAGAGCACGCTGGTCACGCCGCCCGCCACCGCGCGCTGCAGCAGCGGGTTGCGCGGCACGACGGTGCACTTCGCGCGCAGCTCGGGGTTCGTCAGGTAGACGGCGTCGTTGATGTCGCCCAGCCCGCCCGGCCCGCCCGCCACGTGGCAGTGCAGGTCGACGAAACCCGGCGCGAGCCAGCGCGTCTTGTGGTCGACGACCTCGTATCCGGCGGGGATCGCCACGTCGCGCGCGCTCCCGAGCGCCTCGATCTTCCCGTCGCGCACCAGCACCACGGCGTTGTCGACGACGCCGCGGCCGTCGGCGCCGGTGCCGATGGCCTTCGCGGCGAGCACGGCGAAGCCGCGGCCGCCGGGTTGTCCGGCTTGGACCGGCGGCGAGCCGGCCAGGGCCACGGCGATGAGCGCGGCGGCGATCATCGCGGTCAGCGCACTTCCCGGCCGAGGACCCAGACGCGCTGCACGCTCGACGACGGCGAGAGCGGCGAGCCGTCGAACAGCAGGATGTCCGCGTCCATGCCCGGCGCGAGCTTCCCGACGTGGTCGTCGATCGCGAGCATGTGCGCCGCGTCCGACGTCAGCGCGCGCAAGGCGGCTTCCGAGCCGAGCCCTTGCGACACCGCGTAGGCCGCCATGAGCGGCAGGTCGATCGCGCCTTCCTCGGCCGCGCTGTGGAACGCGACCGGGATCCCGGCGGCGACGAGCTCGGCGTAGCGATTGCGCTTGCGCGCGCCGGTCTCCGGCGTGGCGCGGACGACGTCGTGGAGCGGCAGGATCCCGGCGATGCGGCCCTGGATCTCGTCGGCCACCTTCCAGGCTTCCTCGGCGCCGTAGAGCACGGGCTGGATGCCGGCTTCCTCGAAGGCGTCGACGCACTCGCGGATCTCGTCCTCGCGGTTCACCTCGACGACGACCGCGGCCTCGCGCGCCATCGCGCGGCGCAGCGGCTCGAGCTCGGGATCGATCCCCGGGGCCTTCGGCTCGCCCTTGATCTCGGCCTTCTTGACCTCGGGCGGCTTGCGCTGCTCGGCCGGACGCGCGACCTCGTACTCGGTCGAGCTCTGCGCGAACTCGACGTCCGCGGACGAGCCGCCGACGGAGACCTTGGCCTTCAGCTTGCCTTCCTTGGTCTCGCCGACGACCGTCACCGTCCCGCGCGAACCCTCGCCGCGCAGCTCGACCTTGTGGCCGTCGCGCTTGCCGGCGACCTGGATCAGGCCTTCGGACACCGAGGCGCAGCGCAGCGAGCCGGACACGGCGCCTTCCTCGTCCAGGACGTAGAGGCGGATGCGCGCTTCCTGGAACGGCGGGAGCGTCAGCTTGGATTCCCACGCGCCGGTGATCGGCTTCGCGGGCTCCTCCTCGCCCTTCTTCTTCTTGTCCTTCTTCCCGTCCTTCTTGTCGGCGTCGGCCTTGTCGCCGTCCTTCTTCTCGCCTTCCTTGGCGTCGGCGGATTCGTCCTTCTTCTCGCCGTCCTTGCCGTCGGCGCCGTCGGCCTTCTTCTCGCCGTCCGCGGCCGCATCGACCGCGCCGGCTTCCGCCTTGGGCGGCGTCCAGCCGGCGAGCTTCGTCTCGTACTCGTCCCAGCGCTTCGCGTACTCGACGGCCTTCTTCAGGCGGTCGCGCAGCGCGTTGCCGGAGTCGCGGCGGTTGCGCTCGGTCCACGCGAAGCGCAGCGCGCAGGGCGCGTCGACCACCATCGTCTCGGGGTCTTCGCCGGCCGGCTTGTAGGCCATCATCGGCGCACCCGAGCGGCTCGGCCCGCGCGGCGCGAGGACGACCGTGGTCACGCCGGCCTTCGCCACCAGGCGATCGATGCGGTCGCCGGGCTCGACGATGCGGCTCAGGTCGAAGCGCGTCGCCGGCACCTTCTGCGAACCCTCGAGGCCCAGGTAGCCGAGCGCGTCGATCATCCCCGGCATCGCCGCCGCGCCGTGCACGACGCGGGCGCCGCTGGGGCGGCCCACGCTCTTGCCGACCGCGCGGATCTTGCCGCCGACGACCAGCACCTCGCCCGGAGAGATCACGGTGCCGTCGCCGACGTGCAGTTCGTCGACCTGGATCACGAGCGTCGTCTGCGACGCGGGCGCGAGCTCCTTCGCGTCGTCGTACGAGCCGGCGCGCGTCAGGTCCTCGACGTCGAACGCGATCTCGCCCGCGACCCACGTCGCGAGCACGGCGCCGCCTTGCAGCGGATGACCGGAGAAGACCGCGATGTCCGCGTCCTTGCCCGGGGTCAGGCTGCCGACGCGGTCGCCGACGCCCAGGATCTCCGCCGCGGACAGCGTGATGGCGCGCAGCGCGACCTCGGGGTCGAGACCGCCGCGCGACAGGACCTGCGCCGCGAGACGCAGGTCGGACGCCGACCCGAACTGGGGGGGCGCGATCGCGAAGCGCACGCCGGCTTCGGCCAGCTTCGACGCCGCGTCGAAACGCGGCCAGCGCGTCTCGGGGTCCTTGCCGCGGTCCACGCCGGGACGGTTGGGCGTGAGCGGCGCGTCGACGATGACCGAAGCGCCGGCCTGGGCGAGTTCCTTGGCCACGTCGCCGGCTTCGTTGGCGCCGTCGACGACGAACGCCTGCCCGTTCTTCGAGAACAGGTCGACGAGCGCGCGGATCTCCGGCGCGGAGTCGGCCGTTATGCGCCACGGGACGCGCTGCGACATGAGGCCGCGCAGCTCCGCGCCGACGCCGGGCCCGTACTCGTCCTCGGACGGCGCGCCCTTGGATTCCTGCGCGAGAGCGAAGAGCTCGCGGAACGCGACGACCGCGCCGGCCAGCGAACGCGGCAGCTCCTGCTTCACCACGCCCAGCCCGACGTCCGCGGTCGCGGGCACGGGCGGCTTCCAGTAGCCGGGCGAGTTGCGCGCGTCGAGTCCGAGCGATCCGTGGATCGACGACGGCTCGCGCAGCGTGCGCGCGGCGACATCGGGCTCGCCGGCGAGCTTCACCACCGCGCCCACTCCCGCGACGAGGCGGTTGCGCGCCGGCGCGAGGTACGCGGTCGTCACGCCCTCCTCGAGCGCGAAGACGTACGACGCGTACGGATCGAAGTTGTCGATCGCGCGGAGGAACGGATCGGCCGTGCGGTCGTCCGGACGCGGCGCGCCGTAGTTGCTGTCCGCGGCGACGAGGCCGGGCGTGAGCACGGCGTCGGGGCCGTAGTCGATCACGCGCGCGCCGGCCGGGACCGCGAGGTCGGCGCCGACCGCGACGATCTTGCCGTCGCGCACGATCACGACGCCGTTCTGGAACACGCGGCCGCCCTCGACGGCGTGCACCGAGCCGGCGCGCAGCGCCACGGTCCCGTGCGCCGCGGACGCCGATGCGGGCGTGGACGGGATCGGCGCGAACGCCGCGACCGCGAGGAGGAGCTGGACGCTCATCGATCAGTCCTTCTTCTGGTCGGTCTTGGACTTCTTCTGGCCGGTGTGCGGGTCGATCTCGGCCGGGTCGTCCGCGTCGACGGACGACGCGTTCGGCTGCTCGACGCCTTCGAGGATCTGGCGGACGCGCACGTCCTTGCTGCGGTCGTAGACGACGTTCCCGTCGAGCACGACGAACTGGACCGAGGTCGTGACCGCCAGCGGATCGCCGTTGAGCAGCAGGATGTTCCCGTCCTTGCCCTTCTCGATCGACCCGAGGCGGTCGCCGAGCCGCAGGATCTCGGCCGGGACCTTCGTCGCGGCGGCGATCGCCTCCTCGCGCGGGATGCCGTATCCGACGCACGTCGCGGCCTGGAACCACAGCGACTGCGTGGTCGAGTTCAGCGACTGGAGCGCGAAGCGCACCTTCTTCTCGCGGAACACGCCGGGCACGAACGTCTCGATCTCCTTGCCCGTGATCGGGTCGCGCTCGACGTACAGGAGCTGCGGCCCGAGCACGACAGGCACGCCGGCTTCCGCGATGCGGTCGGCCGCCTTCCAGGCGTCGCCGTCGATCACGAGCACCGTGTTCGCGAGGAATCCGTTCTCGCGCGCGATGTCGAGCGCCTGGACGACCGAGACCGCGCCGTCGCAGGCGACGAACGCCATCATCTTGCCCTCGACGAGGCGCAGGAGCGGTTCCTGCTTCTCGTCGACCTCGCCGCGCGGGATGGACTCGAGGTCCTTCACCTTCCAGGGCGCGCTGCCCTCCATCGCGCGGCCCTTCTTGTTCTCTTCCTTGTCCGGATCGCGGCCCTGGAACAGCGCCTCGCGGCGCGCGGTGTCCTTGCCGTCCTTCTTGTCCTGGACGAGCTTCTCGAGGTGCAGGCGCAGGTCGCGGAAGGCGCGGCGCAGCGATTGCGCCTGCAGCGCGCGCGAGCGTCCCGGGCGTGCGGCCGCGATCTTCAGGCCCGAGCTCGGACGCAGCGTCATGTCCTCGATCGTGAGCCCGAACGGCTTCACGACGCGGCCCTGTCCGCCGACCGCGCACAGGTTGCCCTGCTGCACGTTGATGGCGAGCACGCCCTGCCGCAGGCAGTCCTCGAAGTAGAAGTTGATCGGGTCGATCGAGTCGCGCACGTCGAGGAACGGCGCGACCTCGATGTTCTCGTTCGGGCGGTCCATCCCCCGCGTCGCGTGCGCCTCGACCCAGCCCGGGAAGGCGGTGAGCTCGGGATGGTCGATCACCTCGGCGTCCCAGCGGCCGCTGTCGGTGCCGACGCTCACGATGCGTCCGCCCTCGATGTAGATCGTGCCGTTCTCGATGTCGGGACCCGCGAGGGTCACGATCCGGCCGACCTTGATCGCCAGGCGGCCGTCGCCGGCGCGCGCATCGGGAGCCAGAGCCAGGAACGCGGCGGTCAGGGTCGCGGCGCAGGTGGCGCGCGTCATCGTCGTCGTCATCGAAGATCTCCAGACGTTCATGGATTCGGTCCGATTCAGCGTGCGATCGCGGCGCCGCGCACCGCGTTCCAACCTTCGTAGCGCAGGACGCCGTCGACGATCGTCGCGACGACGCGCGCGCCCGGCTGGAACGGTTCGCCGCTCCAGAGGACGAGGTCGGCGTCCTTGCCGACCTCGAGGGTTCCGACGCGGGAGTCGACGCCGAGCAGCTTCGCCGGCGTCGACGTCACGGCGGCCAACGCGTCCTCGAAGTCGAGGCCGCCCGCCATCGCGTAGCCGGCCTGGTTCGACAGGCGCTGATCGACGTCGCCCGAGCCGTGGCTCGAGAGCGCGAACGGCACGCCCGCGTCCTTCAGCACCTTGGCCACGTTCCAGGCCATCAGCGCGTTCTCGCGCGTGCGACCGGCGGACGGGAACGGCGGCAGGACGACGGGCGTCTTGCTGCGCACGAGGAGCTCGGGCTCCTTCCAGGCCTCGGCCGCCGCGTCGATCACGAAGCGCGGCGTGTTCATGCCGGCGCCGGAGAACTCCGGCCGCGACTGCACTTCTTCGCGCAGGAAGACGGCCGTGCGGATGTCCTGCGTGGTCCAGGCCTGCACGAAGACCGGCAGCTTGCCCTGCAGCGCCGCGACGAGCGTCGCGCGGCCGGGATCCTTCTCGTTCAGGCCGAGCGCGGTGTTGAAGAACGCGTTGCGCCACTCCCACTCGACGCCCATGCGCGTGGTCGGACGGCGCGAGTAGAAGTCGGTCGGACGGCCGAACGCCGGGTGGTTGCCCGAGCTGGGATCGGAGCCCATCGAGCCGCGCAGCACCGCGTCGGCCTTCACCGTGCGGGCGGCGATGGACTCGGGGCCGCCGGTCTTGAGCACGACCGAGAGCCCGCCGATCACGTTGCGGTCGACCGGCGAAACGAGGACCGTCGTCACTCCGCTGCGCAACTGTCGGTCCCAGTCGAGCGCGAACGGATCGAGCGTGTCCGCCACGCGCAGTTGCGGCGTGACCTCCTTGGACTGCTCGACCGAGTACCAGTTCGTCACGCGCACGCCGGCGTCGACGAGGCCGGCGGTGACCGCGTAGCACTTGAGCACGTCGTTCGGGCGGTCGTTCTCCTCGCCCGCGCCGGGCGTGACGGCCGAGATCTTGCCGGCGCTGACGACGACCATCCCCTTCTCGAGGTTGCGGCCGGTGCCGCTGTAGACGCGCTCGGCCTGGATCGTCCACGCGCGCGGCTCCGCGTCCTGCGCCGCGGCCAGCGCGACGAACGCGACGGTGAGGAACGTCATCGGTGCGACTCCTTCGCGGCGCTCGGGGCGCCCTCCAGCGTGACGGGCTGCCCGCCGACGATCACGACGCTCGGCCGGCTGGCCAGGTCGAGCGGATCGCCGCTCCACAGGCACAGGTCGGCGTCGAGTCCGCGTTCGATGCGGCCGGTGCGCGCTTCCACGCCGGCGATCTTCGCGGCATTCGCGGTCAGGCCCTGCCACGCGGCCTGCCGATCGAGTCCCGCGCGCACGCACAGCGCCGCGGAGAAGCGCATCGCGTCCGCGTGATTCCAGGGCGTGTCGAGGCCGAAGCCGAAGACGACGCCGTCCTTGCCGAGCCGTGCGACGGCGTCCAGCACGCGCTTCGGAGCGCCGACGCCGAGGACGGGCACGATCACGGAGAGCCCGGACTTCGCGATCGGCTCGGACATCTCGCCCGACAGCCACGCGCCGTGCAGCGTCCCGCGCAGCTTGTGCTCGGCGGCGAACGCCAGGGCGCGGCCGACGTCCTCGCGCTCGCGCACCTCGAAGAGGCACGGCAGCTTCCCGTCGCGCGCCTCGGCGACGACGCCGCGCGGCTCGGCGAAGAGCGCGGAGAGCAGTGCCAGCGCGCCCGACTTGCTGGTCGGCTCGCGGTTCCCGGCGAGGCCGTCGACCGAGAAGACGAGCGACAGGTGCGCCGGATCGCGCAGCACGACGCCGCCCATCGTCTTGACCAGGGCACTCGTGCCGCCCGTCACGCCGCTCGGATCGGGGGTCACGAGGATGCTCGTGATCCCGGCGCCGCGCAGCAGCTCGAAGTCGCTGGCGCGCGCGTCGAGCGCGAGGCCGACGCGCGCTTCGGGCAACGCGGGCCGGGTCGAATCCCGCGTCTCGCCCACGGCGCCCGTCGCGCCGTGGAGCGCGATCAGTCCGGCCGTCAGGTAGCCGTCGTGCTCGAGCACTTCGGCGCCCTCGGGGATCTGGGCATCGGTGCCGACCGACTGGATGCGACCGTCTTCGACGACCACGACCGCGTTCTCGAGGACGCGTCCGCCGCCCGTCCACACGACCTTGGCGCGGATGGCGAGAGGCCCGTCGCCGGAGAGAGATGCGCTGGGGAGCGTCGCCGTGGCGAACGCCAGGAGGATGGGGAGCAAGGCTACTGGTTCTCCGGCGTCACGACGACGCGGCCCGAGGAGATCGTGAACCGGACGTTCGTGGTCGTCTCGAGCGGCGGGCCGTCGAGCACGATGAGGTCGGCGTCCTTGCCCGCCTCCACGGATCCGATGCGATCCGCGACGTCGAGCACGCGCGCGGCGCCGATCGTGACGGCCGAGAGTGCCTCGTCGCGCCCGAGCCCGTGCGCGATGGCCAGACCGGCGAGGAGCGGCAGGTCGCGGGTCGCGGCCGGATCGCGGCCGCCGGAGCCGAGGAGCACCTGCACGCCCTCGCGCGACAGGCGCCCGGCGAGCGCGAGGTCGTGCTGGTCGAGCTCGTCCGGACGGACGCGCCCCAACGGCGCGGGCCACACGAGCACGGGGATGTGACGCTCGGCGAGTTCGCCGGCCTTCGAGACGGACTCGCTGCCGCCCGCGATCACGAGGCGCAGCCGACCGAGTGGTTCCGTGCCGGCGAGCAGCGCGCGGATCTCCGCCGCGCGCTCGGCGCCGACGAGGAGCGGAAGCCGGCCGTCGATGGCGCGCGCGAGGACCTCGTTGTCCTCGTCGAAGCGCGGCGCCTGCGGCTTCTTCTCGTCCTTGAACTTCTTCTCCTCGAACTTCTTGCCCTTCTCCTCGGCGTCCTTGAGGGCCTTCTCGCGGTCCTTCTTGGCCTTCTTGAACTCCTTGTCGAGCTCGGCGTCCTTCTCCGCGACCTTCTTCTTCCAGTCCTCGAGCTCGTGGCGGTGCTCGTTCTGCGCGATCAGGTAGTTCTTGCCGGCCTGCAGCAGGCTCACGATGCGATCGACCGCTTCGGCGCGGTCGAACGGATCGGGCGTGCGCTCGCCGCCCTGGATCTGGAAGCCCTCGCCGCCTTCGACGAACTGGCCGCCCGCGGGTTGCGCGAGCCCCGCGGTCATCCACAGATTGCTCGCGTCGGAGAGCACGAACTCCTCGTGCGCGAGCCCCGGCACGAGCCTCACGACCGCGCCCAGGCCGCCGACGCGCGCCTGAGGACCGAGTTGGACGCGCGCCGACGTCACGCCCGCGCGCAGCGCCTCGCGGCGCAGGTGGTTGAGGTTGAACGTGTCGACGCCGTCGATCGTGCGGGTCGCCGCGGTGGCGTTGACCTCGCTCATCGCGTCGCCGGCCAGACCGAGCGCCGACCAGGGATCGATGAAGCCGGCGCAGACCCAGCGGCCCTCGATCACCCGCGCGCCTTCGGGCGCCTCGAGGTCGGAACCGACGGCGACGATCCGTCCGTCGCGCACGAGCACCTGCGCTCCGTCGAGGACGTGACCGGGACGGACGATGACGTGTTCCGCGCGGACCAGGATGGTCTCGCGCGCGGGCATCGCGGCTTCCTGCGCACCGGCGGAACCGGCGACGAGGAGGAGCGCGAGCCAGCCCACGTTCGTGTGCATGCGGGGGCTCCCGGAGAGGAGAGGGTGGGGAGTGCCGCCGGGACGCCGGATGTCGGCGAGACCGTCGGCGGATCGAGGTTGGGGGGCGACCGACCGGACGACCTCGGCCGGTGGGGCGCGGATCCTACCCCGGTCGCGCGCGGAGCGTGAAGGGGACGGAGGGTCTTAGATCGGTATCGCGCGCGGGCTTACGGCCGGCTTACCCCCTCCGGAGAGCAGCGTCCGCGTGCGCGCGGGCCCGCGAACGCGCGACATCGGCGGCGGGTGGAAAGGACTTCCCGGGCCTCGACGAGGGCGATCGCCTCGATGGAATTCGCATTCGGCACGCGTACCACGACGGCTCTGGCCTCGGATGGGAACCCAGCGAAAAGGCACACTCCACCCCCTGCTCCTCGAGAGCGGGTACTGGACGAACCGCCTGCGCGAGCTGCGCCTCTCCCGCGTCTCCCTGGTCCTGATCCCCCGCCCCGAGCTGTCCGGAAACGGCATCGAGGTCGACGAGTTCCGAGTCCGCGCGCACGACGGCATCCGCCTCTGGGGCCTTCGGGCGCGCAGTCGCTTCGGGACCCACTCCGCGCGCGTGCGCATCGTCGGCCCCTCGGACCTGCCCAAGATCGACAGCGCGGCGGTGCTGCGCGGCGAGGCCGAGTTCGTGTTCCAGGAACCGGCCGGTCGGCGCCTCGAGGACCGCGTGCTCGACGTCCTGCGCGTCTGCCACCTGGCGGGCGAAGTCGGCACGACCGCCGGCCACGTCGAGCTCGTGCCGCCCGCTTCGGGACCCGCGCCCGACGAGTTCCTGATCGCGAGCCAGCTCCTGGCCGACGAGACGGCCGCGCGGATGCCGAGCCCGCCCCTGGACGACTCGGCGGGTTGGCCGGCCCGGAACTGACCCGACCTCCGATCCGAGACAGTTGCAGCTTCCAGCGCCGCTCGCACAGGAAGCTGCAATCGCTTTCCGGCGGCTCGCTCGGTCCGCCGGTCGATCAGTACGAGCCGGTGCCCTTGGCCCCCGACACGATCGCCACCGAGGCCGAGGCCCCCAGGCGCGTGGCTCCGGCCGCGATCATGGCCGCGGCATCCTTCTGGTCGCGGATGCCGCCCGACGCCTTCACGCCGAGCGTCGGGCCGACCACCGAGCGCATCAATGCGACATCCTTCACCGTGGCTCCGCCCTTGGAGAAGCCGGTGGATGTCTTCACGAAGTCGGCGCCGGCGGCCTTGGCGGCCTCGCACGCGACGACCTTCTCCGGGTCGGTGAGGAGCGCCGTCTCGAGGATCACCTTGAGCTTCGAACCCATCCGGTGGCACGTCTCCGCCACCGCGGCGATGTCGCGCCGCACGAACTCGCGATCCCCGGACTTCAGCGCGCCGACGTTCATGACCATGTCGATCTCGCAGGCGCCGTCCTCGATCGCACGGCGCGCCTCGTAGACCTTGACCTCCGTCGCGCTGGCCCCGAGCGGGAAGCCGACGACGCAGCAGACCGCGACGCCCGACCCGCTGACGATCTCGGCGCAGCGGCGGACCCAGGTCCCGTTCACGCAGACGCTGGCGAAGCGGTGCGTGCGCGCCTCGTCGCACAGGCGGTCGACCTCGGCAGCAGTCGCCTCGGGCTTCAGCAGCGTGTGGTCGATCGCGCCCGCGAGCCCGCCCAGCCGCGCCGAATCGCCCGGCCGCACGCCGACCCGGCACGCGCCGGCCTGGACGACCTCGTCGACGTGCTCGGGACAGACCTCGACGCAGACGGAGGAACAGCCCCAGCCGGACAGGCTTTCGGGACCGTGCTCCAGGATCTGGCGCCCGATCTCCTCGAGGATGCGTTCCAGGGTGGCGGTGTCGATGGCCGCGGTCGCGGGGGCGCTCATGGGCCGGAGGATACCGTGCGCCGCCCGAGTCCGGCGGGCCGACGCGGATCGCGCGGCGCGCTCGTGCGATCGTGGCGGGTCAGCCGCGCGCGTAGCGCCGCTCGATCTCGACGATCTTCGCGACGCGCCGGCCATGGCGTTCCTCGCCCTCGGGCGTGCCGAGGAAGGCTCGGACCACCTTGCGCGCCTGCTCGGCCGTCAGGTGCTTCGCCCCCAGCGTGAGCACGTTCGCGTAGTTGTGCTCGCGCGCGTTCCGGGCCGTGGCCTCGTCCCAGCAGTTCGCCGCGCGGACGCCCGGCACCTTGTTGGCCGCCATGGCCGAGCCGATCCCGGCGCCGTCGACGACGATCGCGAAGCGCGCGTCGCCGCGGGCGACGAGCTCGGCCGCCGCGCGCGCGAAGTCGGGGTAGTCGACCGGGTTCTCGTCGCGCGTGCCGACGTCGAGGACGTCGATGCCGATCGAGCGCAGGAGGTCGGCGACCTCGCCCTTCAGCTTGAAGCCGCCGTGGTCGGACCCGATCGCGACGCGGGTCGTCGTGCCACGGCCCGCGGCGCGTTCCTCGAGGCGGATGCGCCGCCGCCAGGCCTCCTCGCGCGCCAGATCGGTGACGATCGCGCCCGGCGGCACGTCGTACGCACCGCCGTCGGGAACCCCGGCGAGGTCGCGCGCGGTGACCAGCTCGCCGCCGCGGCGCGCGACGGACGAGGCCTCGTCGGTCGCCGGCCGATCGGGGCCGCCGGGCGCCGTGATCGTGACGTGCACGCCGGCCGTGCGCTCGACGCCGGGAGTCTGCGGGCGTCCAGCGGGATGGCTCGTGCGACCGCGCTCGGAGAGGACGCGGCCGACGACGCGCTGGACGAGGGCTCTCAGGTCGACGGGGGCAGCCACGGGGCGGGGAGTCTAGCAGTCGGCGGCCGGCTCAGTGCCCGCCGGGGCTCATGACCCCGCTCGCGTAGAGCAGCGACAGGATCACGATGATCAACGCCTCGCCGGCGATGAAGCCGGACGCGAGCGGCAGGATCCACCCGTCGACGCCCTTCGGGTCGCGCCGGCGGAATGCCCAGTCGATGCAAGCGCCGACGAACATGCTGGCGACCGCGGAACCCGGGACCAGCATCCCGATGCCGATTCCCGTCGGGGACGGCACCCACGTGCGGATGTCACCCTTCTGCTCGAGCACCGTGAAGAGGATCCCGAGCACGATGCCGATGCCGAGCGCCCAGAGCGCGCTCGGATGCAGCGTGTGGATGCCGAGACCGAGCAGCTTCGCGAAGCCCACCCACTTCTGCGAGATCGGGCTGACGAGCGCGTTGTCGCCCTCGAAGCCGTACTGCTCGCGCAAGATCGGATAGATGATCGCGGTCGCGGCGGCGCCGATCGGGACGGCGAGGAGCTGCACGTACGTCAGGTAGCGCGGCTTCGAGCCGATCATGTGGCCGGTCTTGTAGCTCTGGATGAGGCCCTCGGACGTCGCGACGACGGTGCCCGTCAACCCGCTGGCGGCCATGTTCGTGGGGATGTTGCCGGGCGAGATCGCGCCGAAGACGCCCTGCATCAGGTTCGAGAGCGCGCTGATCGGTCCCCAGTTCGTCTCGCCCAGCACGCGCAGTCCGACGAGCATCAGCGGGATCGTGAATACGAGCGCGAGCAGGATCTCCCAGATGGGCATGCCGAGGCTGAAGTGCTGCACCAGCACGATCGCCACGACCGCGAGCGCGGATCCGAAGCCCACCCAGCGCAACGGCAGGTCCTCCGAGTCCATGCTGGGCGTGGAGAGCTGCCGGAACGTGCGCAGCAGGATGTTCCACTTCAGGAAGAGCGCCGTCAGCCCGCCGGCCACCATCATCCCCGTCGCGGGCCACATGACCCACAAGAGGAGGTCGCGCTTCGTGAATCCGTCGGCCAGGACGCCGTTGTCGACCAGCAACACCGGCGCGATGACCCACGAGAGCAGCATCCCGACGAACATGTTCGCGCAGATGCGCAGCCCGATGATCATCCCCGAGCCGATCGTGAGCAGTCCCCACGAGAAGCCGATGCCGGTGATCTTCGAGTAGGCGTTGACGGAGATCGCCTGGACCTCCGGGATCCACGCGCGCATGTAGGCCAACGTCACGACGGCGGACGACGCGAGGCCGGCCATCATCGACTGGATGGCGCGCTTCGCTTCCGCGCCACGCGAATCGAGGACGATCAGCGTCTCGCCGGCCGCGAGACCGTCGGCGTAGGGCAACTTCTCGTCGACGATGAAGTGCCGTCGCATCGGCACGGCCAGGAGGACGCCCAGCACTCCCGCCGACGAGAGCCACAGGAACGTCTGCATGCGCGTGAGCGACATGTTCACTCCGGCGGCCGGATCCGCGGTCAACATGTCGAACGCCGCGAGCACGACGCACATGAACGCCGTCTGTCCGGCGACCGTGCCGGCGGCTTGCGCCAGGTTGCTCTCCCAGCGCAACGCGCCGCCGCGGGCGAGCACGGCCAGCGCGAGCCAGCCGAAGAACGCCGACACTACGGCGATGTTCGGCCCGAACCCGAGCTTCAGCACGACGTACGGGTACGCGAGCCCGATCACCCCCGCGACGAGCATCGCCACGACGACGCCGCGCAGCGTGAACTCGCGCGCGCCCGGCGGCCGGACCTTGGCTTGGGAGAGGTCGAGGTCGCTCTGCGGCGCGGGGGCGTGGCTCATGGGTTCACGTTAACGCGAGGGCAGTCGGCGGTCCGCAGCGGCGCCGCATCGTTCGAGCGAAATCTGGCTGGCGACGAGCCTTCGCGCTGGCCGACGTCGCCGTCACGCGACTCGCGCCGCGAGCCGCGGCACCGCCGCCTCGAGCAGGTCGCAGAAGCGCTGCGAGGCCTGCTTGCCGACCTCGACGACCTCGGCGTGGTTCAGCGGGCCGGGCGAGAGTCCGGCGGCGAGGTTCGTGATGCACGAGATCGCGGCGACGCGCAGGCCGGCCGCGCGCGCGGCCTGGGCCTCGCACACCGTGCTCATGCCGACCGCGTCCGCGCCGAACGCCGTCAACCAGCGGATTTCCGCGGGCGTTTCGTAGCTCGGCCCGAGAACGCCGACGTACACGCCGCGCTCGAGCGGGACCTGGCTCGCGCGCGCGGCCTCGTCGAGCGCCGCGCCGAGCTCGGCGTCGTACGGATTGCCCGAGCCCGCTTCGCGGGGCAGGAGCGGCGTGCGGCCCTGCAGGTTCACGTGGTCCGTGATGCGCATCAGGGTCGGCGGTGTCCACGCGCGCTTCATCCCTCCGGCGGCGTTCGTCAGCACGAGCGCGCGCACTCCGACGCGACCGAACGCGCGGACGGCGCGCGTGACCTCGTGCGCGCTCCAGCCCTCGTACAGGTGCACGCGACCTTGCTGCACGACGACGCGCACGCCGCCGACTTCGCCCAGGACCAGCTTGCCCGCGTGACCGGGCACGCTGCTCTGCGGCATTCCGTCGATCGAGGCGTACGGGATCGCTGTCGCGCCGCGCACCCGGTCGACGAAATCGCCCAGTCCGGAGCCCAGGACGAGCGCCACGCGCGCGCCCTCGACGCCGTGCGCGCGCAGAGAATTCGCCAGGCGCTCGACCGGCTCGTTCACGGCCGTCGCGCTCACAGGAACGCCCCCGCCACCGTCGCCGTCATCCAGCACGCCAGCGCTCCGCCCAGCATCGCGCGGAACGCGATCTTCGACAGTTCGCCCTTGCGCTCGGGGATCAGTGCCGAGATCCCGCCCAGCTGGATGCCGATCGACGAGAAGTTCGCGAAACCGCAGAGCGCGTACGCGGCCAGCTTCGCCGAGCGCGGGTCCTGCAGCATCAGCGCCGGATCCGTGGCCTGCAGAGTCTGCGCCAGGCCCTTGTAGGCGACGAACTCGTTGATCGAGATCTGCGTGCCGAGCAGCCCGCCGACGATCTGGCAGTCGTGCCAACCGACGACGCCGATCGCCCACGCGACCGGCGCGAAGATCCAACCGAAGATGCGCTGCAAGGACAGGCCGCCCTCCATCGAGAGCGCGTCGCCGAGCGCCTGCAGCGGCCAGTTCACGAGCGCCACGAGCGCCACGAAGGCGATCAGCATCGCGATCACGTTGAGCCACAGCTTGAGTCCGTCGCTCGTGCCGTTCGCGGCCGCCTCGAGCACGTTGTCCGCGCCCTTCTCGAAGCGGAGCTCGACCTTGCCCGAGGTCGCCGAGACTTCGCGCTCGGGCAGGATGATCTTCGCCATCACGAACGAGGCCGGCGCGCTCATCACCGAGGCCGTCACGAGGTGCGGCGCGATCTCCGGCCCGAGGATCTGCATGTAGACGGCCATCACGGAGCCCGCGATCGTCGCGAACCCGCCGGTCATCAGCGCGTTGAGCTCCGACTTCGTCATCACGCCGAGGTACGGCTTCACGACGAGCGGGGCCTCCGTCTGCCCCATGAAGATGTTCGCCGCCGCGGCCATCGACTCGCCGCCCGAGAGGCCCATCAGCTTGCTCATTACCTTCGCCAGCGCCCACACGAGGATCTGCATGACCCGCAAGTGGTAGAGCACGGACATCAGCGCGGACACGAAGATGATCACGACGAGACCCGTGCCCGCGAACGCGAACACGAAGCCCAGCGATTCGCTCGGTCGCGCGAGCCCTCCGAACACCATCTCCGCGCCGGGAACCGTCATCGAGACGAGCTTCGAGATGAAGGCCGCCGCGCCGTCGAAGAACGCCTTGCCCGTGGTCGTCTTCGCGATCCCGAACACGACGACGACCTGGAGGACGATCCCGCCGATCACCGTCTGCCAGGGGATGCGCTTGCGGTCCCACGACAGGAGCCACGCGAGGCCGATCAGGATGGCGATGCCGAGGAGCGCGCGGGGGAGCGTCACGCGACGGAGGCTACCGGCGAAGCCGCGCCGGGTCGATGCGCTCGCGCAAGAAGCGGCACGATTCCACGGTTCGCGACGGCGAGCTCAGCCCGACCAGCTCTCGCGGACGATCGGCGTGACCTCGCGCCTCGCTCCCAGCTCGATCGCGGCGGCGAGGTGCGCGAGGCACTTCTCGAGCCCGCGCCCGGACTGGTGGTGGACTTCGCACAGGACGTCGCCCTTCTCGACGCGCTCGCCCGCGCGGCGCCGCCACACGAGCCCCACCGCGGGATCGATGACGTCCTCGATCTTCACGCGCCCGCCGCCCAGCGCCGCAGCGGCCCAGCCGACCTCGCGCAGGTCGCGGAACGCCAGGAACCCGGCCGTCGCGGCCTTCCACGGATCGACGTGGATCGCGCGCGGCAGTCGCGTCGGATCGCTCACGACCTTCGGATCGCCGCCCTGCTCCTGCACGACGAGCTCGAACACGCGGCGCGCGCGGCCGGAATCGATCGCGTCCGCGATCTGTCGCTTCCCGTCGTCGAGCGTCGCCGCGCGACCGCACAGGCGCAGCATCTCGCCGCCTTGCAGCAGCACGAGCTCGCGCAAGTCCGCCGGTCCGCCCCCCTCGAGGCACTCGATGGACTCCGCGATCTCGAGCGCGTGCCCGACCGCGGCGCCCAGCGGGCGGTCCATCGCCGTGTGGAACGCGCTGGCCTTCACGCCCATCGAACGCGCGATCTCGAGCATCACGCGCGCGAGCTCGGCGCCGCGCTCCACCTCGGGCAGGAACGCGCCCGAGCCGAACTTGACGTCGAGTACGAGCGCGTCGAGCCCCTCGGCGAGCTTCTTCGACATGATCGAGCTCGCGATGAGCGGGATCGACTCGACGAGCCCCGTCGCATCCCGCAGCTGGTACAGCTTGCGGTCGGCCGGCACGAGCTCGGCCGTCTGCGCGCCGAACGCGACGCCGGTGCGTCCGATGACGCGGTGCATCTCGTCCTCGCTGAGGCGCACGCGGAACCCCGCGATGGACTCGAGCTTGTCGAGCGTCCCGCCCGTGTGACCCAGTCCTCGTCCCGAGATCATCGGCACCGCGACGCCGCACGCCGCGACCGCGGGCGCGAGCGGGATCGAGACCTTGTCGCCGATGCCGCCGGTCGAGTGTTTGTCGGCCTTCTTCTGCGGCAGTTCGTCGAACGAGAGGCGGCTGCCGGACTCGAGCATCGCGCGCGTCCACAGCGCCAGCTCGCGCGGCTGCATCCCGCGCGTGAAGATGCAGGCGACGAGCGCCGCCGCCTGGTAGTCGGCGATCTCGCCGCGCACGTAGGCGTCGAGGAACCAGCGCATCTCCGCCTCGGAGAGCTCGCCTCCGTCGCGCTTCGTGCGAACGACCGAGCGTGCGTCCATCAGGCTCGAGCTCTCGCCGCGCGCACGAGTTCGCGATTGTCGCGCGCATTGCGGAAGGCCTCGCGCGTCGAGGGCAGCAGCAGGTAGATGCCCGTGGTGAGCCCGATGACGACGAAGAGGTACTTCGGCCGGCCGGCTTCCTCGCCCGGCGCGCGCCCGAGGAAGGGCATCACGAGGGCGCAGGCGGCGAGCAGCAGGCTCGCGACCCCGCCGACCCACCGCGCCCACTCGGCCGCGCGCGCGATGCCGATCGCCGCGGCGAGCAGGACGATCGAGATGGCGAACATGCTCGCCCTCGCGGAGGCGTCGCCGTCGAACAGAGCGCCCCCGACCGCGATCACGACGGCCTGAAAGCCGATCCACGTGGCCTCGAAACCAGTGGACCGGATGTGGTCGTGCATCCCGTGGTAGCGCGCGCGGACCTCTTCCTTCGTGGCGCGCTTCGGCGGGCTCTTCATCGGCGACTCGACGGACGGACGGGGCATCTGCGGGAAGGACCGGACGGATCGACGATAGCGGATCGGCGGCGGTCGTGCCCGTCAGACCCGGGCCGTCTTCGCCGCGGACCGCGAGGCGCGCACGCGGTCGAGCTCGCGCCGCGTGGCGGGGAGCAGCGCGTAGGCCCCGACAGCGATCGCGATCGTCGGCAGCAGCATGTCGAGAGCGGTCACGAACCGCTCCATCGCCAGTCGCGGGAACACGATCCCGAACGCGCCGGCGGCGACGGCGAGGATGCCGCCCAGAACGCGCGCCCATTCGGCGCCACGTCGGACGCCGAGAGCGCACACGGTCAGGACGGCGGCGGCCGCGAGGAACGACCAGCGCGCCCCGAGCTGCTGGAACCCGCGCGCGTACTCGGCCAGCGCGATCGCGGAGGCGAGCAGTCCCAGGGCGAGCATTCCCGCCCGGCGCGCCGCGGGCTCGCGGTCGCCCGCGAGCGTGTTCACGTGGCCGCCATCTCGCGCAGAAACGACCGCCCGGGCCCGGCCGGCGCGAGCCCGAGCGCCTCCTCCACCGTCGCGCCGATGTCGGCGAACGACGCGCGGGTTCCGACGTTCGCGCCGGCGCGCACTCGGGCGCCCGCGGCGACGATCGGCACGTACTCGCGCGTGTGGTCGGTCGTCTCGTGCTTCGTCGGGTCGTTGCCGTGGTCGGCGGTCATCACGACGAGGTCGTCGGGGCCGAGGTGCGTCTCGAGCTCGCGCAGGCCGACGTCGAACTGCTCGAGCGCGCGCCGGTACCCGCGCGCGTCGCGCCGGTGGCCGTAGAGCATGTCGAAGTCGACCAGGTTCACGAACACGAGCCCGCGCTCGAGCTTCGCCGCGAGCTCCGTCGTCGCGCGCATGCCGTCCAGGTTGCCCTCCGTGTGCACGGACTCGGTCAGCCCGCGGCCGGCGAAGATGTCCTCGATCTTGCCCACGCCGACGACCGGCACGCCGCGCGCCTTCAAGCGGTCGAGCACCGTGTCGCGCGGCGGCGGCATCGAGTAGTCGCGGCGGTTGTACGTGCGCCTGTACGAGCCCGCCTCGCCCACGAAGGGCCGCGCGATGACGCGCCCGACGCCGTACGGGTCGAGGATGTCGCGCGCGATCCGGCAGCACTCGTAGAGCCGCTCGAGCCCGAAGTGCGTCTCGTGCGCCGCGATCTGGAACACGGAGTCGGCGCTCGTGTAGACGATCGGCTTCCCCGTCGCGATGTGCTCGGCCGCGAAGCGCTCGATGATCTCGGTGCCCGACGCGGCCTTGTTCCAGAGCACGCCCGGGACCTTCGCGCGCGCCACGAACGGGTCGATGATCTCCTTGGGGAATCCCTCGGAGTAGACAGGGAACGCCTGCTCGAGCGGGCAGCCCATCATCTCCCAGTGGCCGGTCGACGTGTCCTTGCCCGGCGACGACTCGCGCGCGCGACCGAACGCGCCCTGCGGTCGCGCGGGCGCCGGGATCGAGCGCACGCCCTCGATCGCGCCGAGCCCGAGCTCCGCGAGCCGCGGTGCGTCGAGACCGCCGGCCGCGGCGACGAGGTGGTCCAGCGTGTGCGCGCCGACGTCGCCGAATCGCTCGGCGTCGGGCATCGCGCCGACGCCCAGCGAGTCGAGGACGAGCAGGAAGACGCGCTTCACGCGGACCTCAGGGCGTCTTCTTCTTGGCCAGCGCGCGCTGGATCATCAGGCGCACCTGCAGGTCCATGTCTTCGACGAAGTCCGGGCCGAAGTCGCGCTCGAGCAGGTCGCGCTCGCTGAACTCGTAGCGCCCGGAGCGCGGGTCGAAGTCGAACTGGTAGTCGTGCTCGCTCCCGTCGTCCTCCGTGACCATGACGAGGACGATGTGGTTCGGGGCGTCGAGTTCGGTGCGGAAGGTGGCCATGCGGTGCGATCGTCGAGGGGGGTGGACGCGGGCGCAGATCTTACCCGCGCATCCGCGTCGTGCGACGCGCCCTGCCGGCCGGATCCCGGCGCCCGCGACCGAAACGGACCCGCGCGTCAGGCTTCGTCCGGCGCGCGATCCGCATCGGCCGCGGCGGGCGGCCGCAGTCCGAAGCGGTCCAGCTTGTTGTAGAGCGTCTTGAGCGCGATCCCGAGCGTCAGCGCCGCGGCCCGCTTGTCGCCGCGGTGGCGCGCGAGCGCGGCCACGACGGCGCGCTTCTCCAGTTCCTCGAGGTCGAGCGTGGGCAGCTCGCCGCTCGCGCCGTCCTTGCGCAGCACGTAGCGATCGACGAGCTCGGGCGTGATCCGGTCGCCGTCGACCATCACGGACAGGCGCTCCGCGGCGTTCTCCAGCTCGCGCACGTTGCCCGGCCACTCGTGCTGCTCCAGCCGGCGTAGCGCGGCATCCTGGAGTTCGAGCGCGCGGCCGGTGCGCGCGGCGCAGCGCGCCAGGAAGCTCGCGGCCAGGACACGCAGGTCCTCCTTGCGATCGCGCAGGGGCGGCACGTCGATCACGAGCGTCGCGACGCGGTAGTAGAGATCCTCGCGGAACTCGCCCTTGCCGACCATCTCCATGAGCTTCCTGTTCGTGGCCGAGACCACGCGCACGTCGACGCGCCGCGCCCGGTCGCTGCCGACGGGGCGGATCTCGCCGAACTGCAGCGCGCGCAGGAGCGCCGGCTGCACGGGCTTGGGCAGCTCGCCGATCTCGTCGAGGAAGAGCGTGCCCTCGTGCGCCGCCTCGAACAGGCCGATGCGCCGCCGGTCCGCGCCCGTGAACGCGCCCTTCTCGTGGCCGAACAGCTCGCTCTCGACGAGCGCATCCGGGATCGCACCGCAGTTGACCACCACGAACGGCTCGCGGGCGCGCGGCGAGAGCGCGTGGATGCTGCGCGCGACGAGCTCCTTGCCGGTGCCGTTCTCGCCCTGGACCAGCACGGTGCTCGCGCTGGAGGCGACGCGCTCGATCTCGTGGCGCAGGCGCTTCATCGCCGCGCTGTCGCCCAGCAGGCCGCTCGTCGCGGCGCTCGGCTCGAGCGCGCGGCGCAGGCGCGCGTTGTCGTCGAGCAGGGCGCGCTTCTCGACGGCGCGGCGCAGCGTCTGCTCCAGAACGTCGAGGCGGACGGGCTTGGTCAGGAAGTCGTGCGCGCCCTGTCGCATGGCCTCGACGGCCTCGGGAACCGCTCCGTGTCCGGTGAAGACCACGACCTGGCACGTCTCGTCGACCGCGCGGACGAGCTTGAGCAGCTCGATGCCGTCGATGCCGGGCAGCCGCAGATCGAGGAGCATCGCGTCGGGCGACTGGCGTCGCACCGCGTCCACGACGCCCTCGGCCGAGGCGAACGCCTTCACGTCGAACCCGGAGTCCGAGAGCTCGCGCGTCAGCACCTTGCGCAGCGATTCGTCGTCCTCGACGAACAGGATCCGCGGAGACGTCATGCGGCCGTCGAAGCTAGCGGAACGCGCACGCGGAACAATGCTCCGTGACCGGTGTTCGCGACCTCGATGCGCCCGCCGTGCGCCTCGACGATGCGGTGCACGATCGCCAGCCCGAGCCCCGTGCCCTTGCCGGGCGCCTTGGTCGTGAAGAACGGGTCGAAGATGCGCTCGTGGCTGTCGGCGGGGATGCCCGGGCCCTGGTCCTCGACCTCCAGCACCGCCTCGGCGCCGTCTCGCCGGCAGGACACGCGGATCGAGGCGCCGGGCGGGCTGGCGTCGATCGCGTTGTGCAGCAGGTTCAGCAGCACCTGTTTGCACTCGGACGGATTGCCGCGCACCGGCGGCATGTCCACGGCGCACGAGGACTCGAGCCGCAGCCCGCGCGCGCGGAGCTGGTGCTCGAGGAGCACGTCGATCTCGCGCATGAGATCGCCGACGGCGAAGTTCACGGGCGGGCCGGGCTCGGACCGCGCGAACTCGAGAAGACGCGAGGTGATCTCGTGGGCCCGGTAGGCCTCCTTGGCGATGATCTGCAGGTACTCGCGCTGCTGCTCGGGCGTCACCCCGCCGTTCTGCAGCCGGCGCTCCAGGCCCTCGGCACAGCTCGCGATCGAGGCCAGCGGGTTGTTGATCTCGTGCGCGATCCCGGCCGCCAGCGTGCCCAGGCCCGCGAGCCGCGCGGCGCGCACGAACTCGCGCGTGCGCTCCTCGACGCGCTGCTCGAGCTCGCCGCGCATCCCCTGCAGTTCGCCGGCCATCCGGTTGAACTCGCGGGCGAGCTCCCCGATCTCGTCCTGCGATGCGATCTCGACGCGGTGGGTCAGCTCGCCGCTGCCGAGGAGCGCCGCCCCCTCGCGCAGGTGCTCGACCGGCTGCACGATCCAGCGTTGCACCATGAAGGTGACGACGCCCAGGACGAGCAGCGACGCCAGCGTCATCCACACGACCTCGGTGCGCAGCTCGCGACCGCGGCTCAGGAGCTCGAGCTTGGACTCCTCGGCCTCGGTGCGCATCTCGTCGCGCAGGACGTCGCCCAGCCGGCACGCGTCCCTGGTCAGCGCGAGCATGCGCGCGGAGTCCTTGTCCGCCGTCAACGCCGTGTCGAGGTCCTTCAGGCCCTTGTCGAGCGCCGAGTAGAGCTTGTCCTCCTCGAGCGAGTGCGCCTCCTTCGACGGATCCGCCGAGTCGGGCCCTTTCTCGAGCTCCGCCAGCGCGCCGGCGGCGTCCGCGGTCAGGTCCCGCAACAGCGCGCGCTCGGACGAGGCGACCGCCAGTCGCGCCCAGTCGTGGACCTGGACGTGCGTTTCGACGGCGTGCAACGCGTGCGCGATGTCGCGCGAGTACATCGACTCGCGCTGCTCCTCGAAGACCTGCGCGACGCTGGTGTGCATCTCGCCGACCCGCAACGCCACGACGACGCCGATCGTGCCCATGAGCGCCGCGAGCAGCGCGAAGACGGCGCCGAGTCGCCGGCCGATGCCGAATGCCGGCCGGTTCCGGGCGTCGATTGCTTTCATCGTCGGAGTTACCACGTTCATCGATCCGCGCGCAGCACGAGGTCGACGCCGAGCACGTACCGTTCCTCGCGCGGCAGCATCCGCCAGAGCCACGATTCGGGCAAGTCGAATGGGGCGCTGTCGAGGTCCCCGACCGCCTGCAGCTCGACGGTCCCGCCGGGCAGGCGGATCCAGGTGACGGCCAGGACGGCCTCGCGCGAGACGCCGCCGATCACCACGGAGCAGCGCAGGCTGCTCGCGCGGACTCCGGGAGCGTCCGTCATCCGACTGCGCGCGCCGATCCCGCGCAGGTGCAGCGCGATGTCGCGCGGCCAGCCGTTGGCGTTCGCGCCCGCGCGCGGCTGGAGGTCGAGCTCGACGTCGGCCAGCGACTCGTCGGCCAGGATGCGCAGCGAACCCTGGGCGCGCAGGCTCTGCTCGCCGTGCGCCGAGTGCCCGCCGATGGTCGCGACGCGCCCGGAGCTCTGCTCCGCCTGCACGCGCAGCGACTGGTCCACGCCCGGCGCCGCGGACGCGGCCACGAAGAACGCGGGCGGCACGAACTCCGTAGCGCGCGCCGGTCGCGCGGGGTCCCGGTACGGCACGCGCGTGAACTCGCGCACGCCGAGCGCGGCCAGGGCCAGCGCGAGAGGAGCCAGCGTGACGAAGACGGCGCGATCGCGCAGGCGCGTCATGCGCTCTCCCGCTTCGCGGCCGGGCGCGCGGCGTCCGGACGGCGGGGCTTGGGACGCAGCGCGCTCCACCACAGCTTCGGCCGCGCGAGCTCGCGCAGCGGGACGTAGTCGCCGGTGACGGAGACGAGCACGTCCACGAGCTCGGGCCGCTTCTCCAGCATCCCCAGCGCGCTGCGCACGAGCCCCGGGTGGCGCAGGCCGCGCTGGAGCAGCGTCGAGAACGCCGCGCGCGGCGCGATCTCGCGGTTGCGCCCACGCACGTAGCCGCGCAGCGCGACGCGATCCACGCGACGGGCGTGGAGGGCCGGGATCGCGCTCCGCGCCAGCATCTCCGCGCCCTTCAGCGCGAAGAAGATCCCCTCGCCCGTCACCGGATCGACGTAGCCGCACGCGTCGCCGACGAGCGCGGCGCCGTCGAACGTCTGCTGCGACGTGCGCGTCGCCAGAGGTCCGATGCCGCGGACGAGATCGACGCGTCGCCCGCGCGCGAGCCGCTCGCCGAGCGCCGGGACGCGCGCGAGCCAGGACTCGAGCACGGCGTCACGCGGCAAGCCCGCGCTCGTGTACAGGGATCGATCGAGGACGAGGTTGAGGCTGACGAGCCCGCCCTCCACGGCCGTGCAGGCGAAGTAGCCGCCCTCGCAGAAGTGCACCTCGGCCGACGCGCCCCACTCGACGCCGGCGTAGCGCGTCGTCAGCGCCAGCTTGTCGAGCCACGGCACCGGCCGCTTCACGCCGAGCTCCTGCGCGACGCGCGAGCGCAGCCCGTCGGCCCCGACGGTGAGCGGCGCGCGCAGCTCGATCGTCTCGCCGCACGGCCGGCGCGCCGCCAGTCCGACGACCTCGCCGTCCCCGCCGCGCAAGAGGCCCGTGGCGCGCACGCCCTCGAACAGCTCGACGCCGCCGGTCCGCAACGCGGATCGCAGCAGCACGTCGTCGAACACCTCGCGCCGTACGGCCCAGCCGTGCTCGAACGGCGCGCGGATCGCGCCCACGTCGGAGAAGCGCCCGGCCGCGCGGCGCCCGTGCCCGTGCAGCACCATGCCGCGCACCTCGCGCGCGCCCAGGTCGCGCAGCCGGTCGGCGACGCCGAGCTCGCCGAGCATGGGCAGGCACTCGGGGCTCATGAACTCGCCGCACGGCTTGAAGCGCGGGAAGCGCTGGTGTTCCACCAGCGCGACGCGGAATCCGGCCTGCGCCAGGCGCTGCGCCGTCGTGGATCCGGCCGGCCCGGCCCCCGCGATCACGGCGTCGAATCGGTGCTCAGTCGGCACGTGCGGCCTCCGTCGACGCATCGGCGATGTCGGGTTGGCGCGGCTTGACCAGGATCGCGGGCAGCAGCACGAGGTCGCACAGCGCCGCGACGGCGATCGTGACCGCGGCCACGGCGCCGAACTCGAACGTGGTGGACAGGCGCCCGAACATCGTCAGCGAGAATCCGACGCCCAACGCGACGGTCGTGATCGCGACGGCGCGCCCCGAGTGCTCGAACACGTGCTCGATCGACGCCAGCGACCCGGCCCCCTTCGCGCGCAACTCGCGGTAGCTGTGCAGCAGGTGGATCGTGTCGTCGACGATCAGGCCCAGGAGCACCGAGCTGATCATCGCCGTGGCGACGGACAGCGGACGCCCGATCAGCGCGAGCCCGCCGTACACGATCACGCACGGCATCACGTTCGGGACCATCGCGAGCCACGCGTAGCGGGCCGAACCGAAGCCGATCCAGAAGAGGCAGAACAGCGCGGCCATGCTGGCGCCCAGGCCCGACAGCGAGCTGCGCACGAGCCGGCCGCTGTCGCGCGCGATCTGCACCGCGCTCCCCGCGACGCACACGTCGCCGCCACCCAGCGCCCGCGCGCGCGTCTCGATCGCGTCGAAGAGCTTCTCGCGGACGGCGCTGCCCGAGCGCGTGAGGAGGAAGCGCACCGACCAGTCGCCGTTCGCGGCCTGGAGCGCCGGACCGGCGGCTCCGGCGACGCCGTCGAGCTCGAGGATCGCTCCGGCCATCAATCCGATCTGCACCGGATTCGCGGCCGGACTGCCGCTCGGAACGAGCAGGTCGAACACCTCGACGCCGCCCAGCTCGGCCGCGATGGTCGCCGTCTCGCGCCGGAACGGATGCGATTCGGGCAGCAGTCGCTGCGGGTCGTTGTCGACCTCGATGTGGGTCCACGCGACGAGCGCGGCGATCGTGATCGCCACCGCCGCGGTGCGCACGGCGAGCGCCCGCCGCGCGATCCAGTCCGCCGTCAGCCGGCCCAGCTTGCCGGCCGTCGCGCCGCGGCGCGCCAGGAGCCTCGCCGGCACGCGCGTGGCCCCGAGCGAAAGCAACGCCGGAGTGACGAAGCTCGCGACCCAGTACGTGAGACCGACGCCGAGTGCTGCGAACACGCCGAAGTCGATGACCGCCGGGATCGAGTTGAACGACAGCGACAGGAACCCGACCACCGTGGTGAGCCCGGCCAGCATCGCCGGCACGCGCAGTCCGTCGATCGCCCGCCGCGCGGCCTCCGCGGGCGCGAACCCGGCCGTCAGCTCGTCGAGGTAGCCCTCGATCCAGTGCACGCCGCTCGCGACGCCGACGGTCATCAGCACCGGCTGCAACATCACCGAGATCGGGTCGAGCTCGCGCCCGAGCAGCACGAACAGCCCGCCCGTCCACACGATCGCGACGCCCGCCGGCGCCAGGATGGCGAACACGAGGCCCGCGTGCCGGTAGTAGAGGAAGAGGAGGGCGATCAACCCGGCCGCGATGAGCGGGGCGATGCGCTGCTGCTCGCGCTGGACTTCCTCGGCGATCACGACGTCCGCGACGGGCTGGCCACTGACCGCCGCGCGCATGGACGGCGGAGTTTCTCGGCGCACGAGCTCGTCCAGCTCCTCGACGATTCTGCCGTAGTCGCCGCCCGGCGCGTCGAGGCGGACGGTGTAGACGCGCGCGCCGGCCGAGTGCACGGGCCACTCGCGCACCTCGTCGACACCCGGGAGCGCCTCGACGTCCTCGACCAGCCGCGCCAGCGCCTCGGTCTCGACCGCGGTGACGACGCCGGTCCCGACCGACAGCGCCTGGAACGCGACCACGACCACGTCGTCGCGGCCGAAGCTCGCCGTCCGCCGATCCTCCGCCGCGGCCTCGGGCGTCCCCACCGACCGCATCGCGTGGTTCTCGACGTCGACGGGCCGGTCGAACTGCAGGCGCAGGAGCCACGACGTCGGCGCCAGCACCGCGAGCAGGAGCAGAAGCGCGCGTGCTCGGGACGGCGGGGGCGTGGGCACGCGCGCTCCCAGCACACGCCATGCCGGGACGGGATCGGAAGAACGTGCCCGACCGTGGCGCGAGGTGCCCGGCGCGCAGATCGCGCACGTTGTCGTTCCTGCCGCGGCGTTGCAGGATCGACAATCGCGCGCCGACGGCCTCCGGGACGGCCGGCTGCCCGTCGATCCCCGCGTCGTGGCCCGTTGCTTGCTCAGGTGACGCTCGCATGAGTTCGAAACTGCTCCGAGGAATCGGTGTCGCCGCCCTGATCGCACTCGTCGGCGGCTCGTTCGCGGCGCTGGCCGTGGTCAAGAGCCGGCTCCACATCACGGTCGCGGAGGAGGAGGCCGCCGCGCAGCGCGGTCCCGACCCGCTGGCGCTGCTCTCGGCCGACGTGGCGAGCGTGCGCGAGGACGTGCGCGCGCTCGGCGACGGGGTGGGCACGCAGATGCAGACGCTCCACGACGCGCTCGAGTCCGCGGCCGGAGAGCGCGAGGCGAAGCTCGCCGCCGAGGTCGCCGGACTGCGGCGGGAGATGGCGGTCCTCCAGGGACGGCTCGACCAGAGCGCCGCCGACCTGGCGAGCTCGCGGACCCAGGTGCTGCGCTCGCTCGAACAGCTCTCCGTGGGACTCCAGGAAGTCGCCACGGCGGTGTCCGAGGGTTCGACGAAGCCGATCGCTGTCGCACCTCTCGCGTTGCCGATCGCACCCGAGCCCGCGCCGGAAGCAGCCGCCGTCGCCGTGGCCGCGCCGGTGGCCGAGCCCGCGGCGGAACCGGCGGCCCCGGCGCCGGCGAAGAAGGGCTTCCTGTCGTTCAAGCTGCCGGCGCAGGGCTTCGCGTTCGGGGAACCGCAGCGCTTCGCGATCGTCCCGAGCCTCTCGCGCGTCGGCTTCGACGCGAAGAGCACGCTCCACGACTTCAGCGGCGTCACGACCACGATCGAGGGCGAGATCACGGCCAACCTGGCCAAGCCGGACGCGGGCTGCGCCGGCTCGGTGATCGCGAAGGCGGCCTCGCTGGACACGGGGCTCGAAGCGCGCGACGAGAGCATGCGCGAGATCCTCGAGCCGGCGAAGTTCCCCGACCTGCGCTTCGACTGGACCTCCTTCGAGACGGGGAGCGTCGACGCCGCCGCGCAAAAGGTCGTCGGCGTCGCGAAGGGCAAGTTCACCCTGCACGGCGTCGCGCGCGACCTCGCGATCCCCGTCACGGTCACGGTCGACGGCTCCAAGCGCGTCGCGATCGACGGCCAGGCGAAGATCAAGATGAGCGACTTCGGCGTGAAGCCGCCCAGCAAGCTCGGCGTCATCTCCGTCGAGGACGAAGCCACGCTGTGGATCGCGTTGCGCGCCCGCACGCTGGGTCCGGCCGGGACGGAGAAGCACTGATGCGGCGTGCTGGGTGGTTCGCGGCGTGCTGTCTCCTCCTCGCCCCGGCCTGCATCACCTCGAGCGTGGTGGAGAGCTCGGGCCGTGCGATCGCGCAGGAGACCGAGCAGATCGCGTGGACTCCGGCGCGCGCCGAGGACCTGCGCGGCCTGTACGAGTCGGTCTCGATCGAGGGCGAAGTCGCGTCGTCGCTGTGGAAGGTCTGGTACGTCTTCGCGGCCGACGGCACCTACTCGGGCGCCGCGCTCGTGCTCGGCGGGGCGAACCCGGAGTTCCAGACGCTGTCCGGACGCTGGACTCTCGACGGCCAGAACCTGGACTTCGGCGATGGCCAGACGGCGCGCGCGTCCGTCGCCGCCGATCGTCTCAAGCTCGAGAGCGAGGGCGGCGTCGCGATCTTGCGGCGCTCGGCGGTGCAATGACGGATCGCACCGTGATTCCCGCTCGGCGCGCCGGACGCGCCGGTGGATCGCTCCGTCCACGGAGGACGATCCGGGTGCGCACGCCCAGCTTCGATCTCGACGCGACTCCGGCGTCGAACTCGACACGCACGATCCGAATTCCGCGCGAACCACTCGATCGCATCACGAATTCCGCACGGCGGGATTCGGTCCTGACGAGCAGCGTGCCATACAACATGCGGGGACTCCGAACATGAAGATCGCATCCGTCGCCAGCGCCTTCCCTGAGCACTACTACGACCAGCGAACGGTCCAGAAGCACCTCGAACGCATCTGGGCCGCACGCCCCGAAGTCGTGAGGCGTCTGCCCGCGCTGTTCGCGAACTGCGGCGTCGAAGGGCGCCACTTCGCGCTCCCGCTCGAACGTTACGAACAGCTGGAGACGTTCGGCCAGTTCAACGACGAGTGGATCCGCTGCGCGCTCGAGCTCGGCGAGAAGTCCGTGAGGCTCGCGCTCGATCGCGCGGGACTCCGCCCTCAAGACGTCGACGCGATCTTCTTCTCGACGGTCACCGGCCTCGCCGCGCCTTCGCTCGACGCGCGGCTCGCGAACAAGATCCCGTTCCGCCCCGACATCAAGCGCATGCCGATGTTCGGCCTCGGCTGCGTCGCCGGCGCCGCGGCCGTGTCGCGCGCCGCCGACTTCGTGCGCGGCAAGCGCGACGGCGTGGCGCTCGTCCTGACGGTCGAGCTGTGCTCGCTGACCTGGCAGCGCGACGACCACTCGCTCGCGCACGTGATCTCGACCGGCCTGTTCGGCGACGGCGCGACGTGCGCGGTCGTGGTCGGCGACCAGCGCGCCGCGGACGGTCCGCGCATCGTCGACACCCGCTCGGTCTTCTATCCCGACACCGAGGACGTGATGGGCTGGCGCATCTCCGAGCACGGCTTCCACCTCATCCTCTCCCCCGCCGTGCCGACGGTCGCGCGCGAGCGGCTGGGCCCGGACGTCCACAAGTTCCTGGGCGACCACGGCCTGAAGAGCACGGACATCGCGTCGTGGGTGTGCCACCCCGGCGGCCCGAAGGTGCTCGCCGCCGCGCGCGATTCGCTGGGCGTGACGGACGAGGACCTCGCGCTGTCGTGGGAGAGCCTGCGCAACGCGGGCAACATGTCGAGCGCGTCCGTGCTGCTCATCCTCGAGAGAACGTGGCAGCAGCGGCGCCCGAAGGCCGGGACGCGCGGCGTGATGCTGGCGATGGGCCCGGGGTTCTGCTCGGAGCTCTTGCTGCTCGGGTGGTGAGGGCACCACGCGCCTCGGGTCTCGGCGTCCGACCGTCGCGGCGCATCGAGGACGGGCGTGTCCCGGATGCCGGATCCCGCCCGGTCGCCCCGCGGCGAGTATGCTCGACCTCACGATGGCGCCGAGCCCGGAGCATCCCGAGGTGAACAGCGGTCTCGACCGGACTGCATCTCGGACACGACGCGTTCCCAGCGAGACCGCTGTCTTCTTCGAGCTGCTCCTGGAGGTCGCGTGATGCGCGCGCGATCCGTGCGGCGCACCGCGCTCCTCGCGGCGCTCGTCCTCGGCCTGACCGGGTGTTCCTCGTGGAGTCGCGTCCAGACCTTCGAGGGGTGGTCGCTCTACGCGGAGAAGCGCGACGGCGTCGACGTCGCCGCGTTCGAGCGCGCCTACGACCCGGCGCTCGCGGCCGTCGTCGGCGTGTTCGGCGAGTTCCGTGCGCCGGTCCGCATCCACGCTTTCGACGATGCCGACGACACGGCCGGAGTCGCCTCGGTGCAGGAAGTCCCGGGCATCGGTCGCGCGCGCGTGCGCGCCTACCACACGCGCGGCGAGGGTCCGTTCGGCCCGGCGGCCGGCGTGTACGCCAGCAGCGCGGATCCGGGCACCGCCGTGCACGAGCTCGTGCACGCGCGCATCGCCGAGATCGATCCCGACCTGCCGCTGTGGTTCGAGGAAGGCCTCGCGTGCGTCCTGGGCGACGGATTCCTCGACGGCGATCGCTGGATCGTCGACGGCCTGGCGTGCTGGCCGCTGCGCGAACTGCGCGAGCGCGCGCCGGACGTCACCGAGCTCGCGCGCCTGCTCGCGGTGCGCGCGGAACACGGCACCGACCTGCGCGAGAACGTGCTCGTGCACTTCGTCGGCTGGGCGATCGTCTTCGACATGTACCGCGCCGAGGGTCGCGTCGACTGGCCCGGCTGGATCGAGCGCGCGCGGTCGATGGGCGTGTCCGAGGCGCGCGACCGGATGGTGCGCACGTTGTCCGACGAGACGCAGACGGCCTGGCTCGCTCGGCTCGACGACGCGGACCGCGGCGTGCGCATGGCGACGGCGAAAGGCCTGTGGAAGCTGCGGTCGGAGTCCGTGCTGCGGCGCCTGATCGACCGCCTCGGCAAGGAGGAGGATCCCGAGGTCCAGGTGGCCATCGCGATCAACACCCTGGCCGCTGCGGGCGAGCGCCAGCCGCCGGGACGGCTCGCCGGACGCATGTGGCGCACCGTCTGGCCCGTGCTGCGGCGCGCGGAGCTCGCCGATCCGGCCGAGCAGACCGCGGTCGAGTCGCTCTTCGCCTCGTTCCGTTGGCGCGGGAACAGCGACTCGGACAAGGCGCTCGACGCATTGCAGCGCTTCTGGGCCGAGTAGAACGCGATCGGGCACCCGGCGATCCGCCGAATGCCCGACTGCGCGCACGCTCCGGCCGCGAAGCGGTCCGTGCGTCCCGACCGAGCGGGCCGAGGCCCGCTCGCCCCGATCACATGGCCTTGGCCTTCTCGAGCATCTTCGAGAGCTCGGCCACCATCGGCTCGACCTTGGCCTTGAGCGCCTCGATCGACTTCATGTCGATGCTCTTCATGTCGAAGCCCGAGAACAGCTTCGAGATCTCGTCCTTCTTGGCCGTGATCTGCGTGATCAGCGTCTCGATCTGACTCTTCGCTTCGCCGGTCTTGGCTCCGGCCTTCGTCTTGAGGTCGGCCAGAGTCATGTCGACGCTCTTCATCTTGCTGTCGGCCGCCTTCTTCAGCTCCTCGAGCTGGCCGGTGTACTGCTTGGCCGCGTCGGCCGCCTTGCCGCCGAGCTCCTTCATGTCCTTGACTGAGCTCGAGGAAGTGCTCTCGGCGGCCTTCGTGGTCTCCTTGGAACAACCGACGGCGAGAGGGAGGACGAGCGCGGCGGCGAGCGCGACGCAGTGCGTGTTGATCTTCATGTGCGAATCTCCGCGATGAGGATGACGGAACCGGCCGCGGCCTGCACCGGACGGTGCGGCTCTCGCAGCCGCCGGGATCCTACGCGAACGGGACCGCGCACGCTCCACGAGCGGACGCGGTCCTACCTTCGCGACGTGCAGGCGCGATCACGCGCCCCAGTAGATCTCCCAGCCGTTGCTCGTGTTGAACCCGGCCGGCGTGCAGAACGTGGCGACGTTCCGGTACCAGGCCTGGTACGTGCGCGTCCCCGGCTGCGTCACGCCGCCGCGGACGGAGACGGACGGCTGCGCGCCGCTCGGAAACTGGGACGATCCCGCGCTCGAGTTGATCGCCGTCCCGAGGCGCGTCGCCTGCCCGCCGGCACAGCGCAGACCGTCGCCGAACGCCTGCCCCCACCCCGCGTTCTGGCGCAGCGTGCCCTGGAAGTAGAGCACAGGCGAGTTCGCCGGCATCTGCGCGCCGTGCAGCACGACCGTGTCGGCCGAGAGGTTCGCGACGCCGGTGCCGGACAGTACGGCCCCGATCCCGAACGAGTTCCGGCAGCCGCTGCCCGCGCTCGCCTGCGGGTCGTTCGCGCACGGGCACGCGGTCGTTCCACTCGCGCCCGCGACGCAGAACGCGGCCTGACCCGACGCGTCCGGAGCGCACGTGTCCCCGAAGAGCTCGAGCCAGAAGCTCGCGAACGGATCGCCCCCGAACCAGTGGCAACCGCCCCACGACGGTCCGCTCTCGATGCGGAACGAGTTCACCGTGCCCATGCCCGTGCCGCTCTCGGCCAGGTCGATGTTCGGATCCCACGACGTGCCGTCGAAGCGCGCGCACGCGGCGTCGTCGCCCGCGATGAGCGGGCCGTGAGCGAGGCTCGTCTGCGGGCTCGAGATCCCGAAGCCGAACAGGCTCTGGCTCGTCGAGCCCGTGAAGGCCGCGCTCAGCACGAAGGGCGTGCCCGACACATCGATGTTCATCGTCCAGCACGCCTGGGCCGCGCTCGCGGCTCCGGGCAGCCCCGCGAGCGCGAACGACGCGGTCGGCGTGACGCCGATCACCGAGGAGCACGCGACGTAGTGGTCGTAGAACGAGTACGTGAACGCCGCGCTCGACTGGTCGGTGCAGTAGCCGATCTGGAAGCCGTCGATCTGGTAGCTCGTCGCGCAACCGGGCTTCAGCGTCGCGGTGTCCGGCGTGTTCGGCGCGGGCAGGTAGCCTTCGTCCAGGTACGTGTCCCCGCTCAGCGATGCGAAGTAGCCCGCGTCGCAGGTGTTGTCGTACAGGACGTCGGTGCCCAGCGCCGCGACGCCCGCCTTGCGCGTCCACGACCCGTCGACGAGGTGGAGCGTGCCGGCCGAGCGAACCGGTGCAGTGATCGGCCGTAGGCTGCCCGCCGCGGTTTCCTGCCCGCGCGCGTCGGCGGACGACATGGCGAGCACGAGCAGGGTGACGGCGGAGCGAGACATGCGCGGGACTCCGGGAAGCGTTCGTCGAGGACGGGCCTCCCGAGAACGCCGGCAGGCGAATCCACGCTGTCCAGGCGATCTCCGGTGTTGCACCGAAGCGCCGGACACTCGTGGACTCGCCCGCTTCCGCTGTCGCTCCCCTACGGCGTCACGCGCCCCAGAAGATCTCCCAGCCGTTGCTCGTGTTGAACCCGGCCGGCGTGCAGAACGTGGCGACGTTCCGGTACCAGGCCTGGTACGTGCGCGTGCCCGGCTGCGTCACGCCGCCACGGACGGAGACCGACTGCTGGAAGAAGCCCGGGTACTGCGACGTACCCGCGCCCGAGTTCGTCGCCGTCCCGAGGCGCGTCAACTGTCCGCCGGCGCAGCGCAAGCCGTCGCCGAACACCTGACCGATCCCCGCGTTGTGGCGCAGCGTGCCCTGGAAGTAGAGCACCGGCGAGTTCACCGGCATCTGCGTCCCCGTCAGCACGACCGTGTCGGCAGCGATGCTCGCGACACCCGAACCCTGCAGTCGCGCGCCGAGGCCGAACGAGTTGCGGCAGCCCGTGCCGGCATTCGCGGGCGGGTTGTTCGCGCACGGGCACGCGGCCGTCGCTCCCTGGGCCGCCACGCAGAACGCGGCCTGACCCGGTCCCGAAGGTGCGCACGTCGTGCCGTAGAGCTCGAGCCAGAAGCTCGCGAACGGCGCCCCGCCGAACCAGTAGCAGCCCTGCTGCGTCGGCCCGCCCTGGATGAAGAACTGGTTCAGGGTCCCCATGCCCGTGCCGTCCTCGGCCAGGTTCAGCACCGGGTCCCACGACGTGCCGTCGAAGCGCGAGCAGAGGTTCTCGTCGCCGGTGATGATCGGACCCTGGATGTTGCTCGACTGCGCGCTCGACATCGAGAAGCCGAAGAGCGGATTGCTCGACCCCGCGCTGATCGTGAAGGGCGTCGCGGACGTGTCGACGTTCACGATCCAGCAGAACGTGGTCGAGGCCGTCGCGCCGGGAAGGCCCGTCAGCGCGAACGAGCCCGCCGGCGTCGCCCCGATCGTGCTGTTGCACGTGACGTAGCTGTCGAAGAAGGAGTAGGTGAACGACGCGCTCGCGAGGTCCGTGCAGTACGCGATCTGGAAGCCGTCGATGGCGTAGCTCGTGGCGCAGCCGGTCTTCGACACGTTGTTGTCGGGGCTGGACGTCCCCGGGATGCGGCCTTCGTCCACGTACGTGTCGCCACTCAAGGCACCGAAGTAGCGCGGCGTGCACGTGTTGTCGTAGAGGACGTCCGTGCCCAGCGAAGCCGCGCTGGACTTGCGCGTCCACGTTCCTGTCGCGAGGTGGAGCGTCCCTCCTTCGCGAACGGTGGCGGGGATGGTTCGGAGGTGCTGAGCCGCGGAGGATTGAGCCTGGACGAGGCCGGGAAGTGCGAGGGCTGCGAGCGCAAACGCGCAGGAAGAGGTGCGGAACATGAGGGAGCTCCTGAATCAGGGACGGATGCCAGGCCGCCGGACGCGACCGGGGTCGGGCGGCGTCCTCGGCTGGGCTAGTCCCGGTCCGCGCCCGCGTTGCACTCGGGGGCGGGCAAAATCGATCGCCAGGGCGTCCACACGTCGGCCCTCCGGCGCTCGCGCCCGCACGAAGCCCGCCCGGACCACCGCTGCGCCAGGGCTATACTCCGCGCCCGCATTTCACGTCCGGAGCCTCCTCCACCGCCCTCGACATGCAGACCGTCGCCAAGCCCTCCTTCGAGCAGCTCTCCCGCAACTTCCATCACTGGGAGAAGACCGGCGACCTGATCGACCAGTGCATCGATCTCACGCTCAACCTGCGGCAATCCGGCCACCCCGGCGGATCGCGCAGCAAGGTGCCGCTGCTCGTCGCGTCGACGCTCGGCGCGGGGATGCGCTTCGACATCCGGCATCCGGAGAAGGCGTTCGGCGACCGCTTCGTCCTGGTCGCGGGCCACTGCGCTCCGGTCGTCTACGCGATGCTGGCCGTCTACAACGAGGCGCTGCGCGCGCGCTACGAGATGACGGGCGACAAGCGCTTCCTCGTGCCGCACGCGAAGGAGCGTCAGCTCACGTGGGAGCACCTGCTCTTCCTGCGCCACAACAAGGGACTGCCCGGTCACGCCGAGATGGAGGGCAACACGCTCTTCTTCAAGTTCAACACCGGCCCGTCGGGGCACGGCGCGCCGGCGGCGCTGGGCGAGGCGATGGCGTTGAAGCACGCCGGCGCGGGCGACACGAAGGTCTTCGCGATGGAGGGCGAGGGCGGCCACACCGCCGGCGCGCACCACGAGGTCAAGCACTCGGCCTGGGGGCTCGGCCTCGACAACCTGATCTACCTGTTCGACTGGAACGACCACGGCATCGATCCGCGGCCGTGCTCGGACATGGTGGCGGGCACCCCGCGCGACTGGTTCGAGCCGTACGGCTGGCGCGTCGCGGGAACGGAGAAGGGCGAGAGCTACGCCGAGATCGCGAAGGCGCTGCTCGCCATCGTGCACGACGACGCGCCCAAGGGCCGGCCGGGCATGGTCTGGGTCAAGACGCGCAAGGGACGCGGCTACCACAAGTTCGACTACGCGAGCCACGGCAAGGCGCACGCGCGCAACAGCGAGCTCTTCTGGCAGTGCCGCGACGACTTCGCCAAGAAGCACGGCGCCGTCTTCGCCGGTGCCGGCGACACGAAGGATCCGGGCGAGGACGCGTGCCGCGAGCAGTCGAAGGCCTGGTTCCAGACGGTGATGAAGGTGCTGCGCGACGACAAGGCGCTCGTCGAGTACCTGTCCGACACGCTGGTCGAGATGGGCGAGTCCGTGCCCACGAAGCCGGCCGGGTTCAAGCTCGGGTCGAGCGTGAACCTGCACACGGACCGCTCGTGGCTCGCGCTCGACAAGCTGCCCAAGGAACTGTTCGTCGCGCCCGGGACGAAGATCGCGAACAAGGAGGGCTTCGGGAAGTTCGGCGCGTGGGTCAACGCGGTCGCCAAGGAGAAGATGGGCCGGCCGCTCGTCATCGGCTGCTCGGCCGACCTCGCCGAGTCGACGTCGATCTTCGGCTTCGCGCAGGATTTCGGCGCGACGAAGGGCTTCGGCTGGTACGAGCGCAACAAGAACCCGGGCGGGTCGCTGTTGCCGCAGCAGATCACCGAGTTCACGAACTCGGGGCTCATGGCCGGGCTCGCGACCGTGAACATGAGTGCGCAGCCCGAGAAGGAGTTCCTCGGCTACTGGGGCGCGCACTCCACGTACGGGTCGTTCAGCTACCTGATGTACGGGATGATGCGGCTCTTCTCGCAGCTCGCGCAGGACTGCCCGCTCAAGGTCGGCAAGATCATCTGGGTCGCCGGCCACTCGGGTCCCGAGACGGCCGAGGACAGCCGCACGCACTTCGGGATCTTCGCGCCGGGGACGACGCAGCTCTTCCCCGACGGCCACGTGATCAACCTGCATCCGTGGGAACACAACGAGGTCGCGCCGATGCTCGCGGCCGCGCTGCAGTCGGACGTGCCGATCATCGCGCTGCACCTGACGCGTCCGAACGTCGCGGTTCCCGACCGCGCCGCGATCGGTTGCGCGTCGCACATGGACGCGGCCAAGGGTTGCTACGTGATCCGCGACTACGACAAGAGCCGGCCGAAGGAGGGCACGCTGCTCGTCCAGGGCACCAGCACGACGGAGTCCGTGTTCCAGCTGCTGCCGCGGTTGAGCCAGCCGGGCGCGCCGAACGTCAAGATCCTGGCCGCCGTCAGCTGGCAGCTCTTCCAGATGCAGTCGCGCGAGTACCAGGACGCGGTGCTGCCGCGCGGCGACTGGCTCGACTCGACGGTCATCACGAACGGCGCGCGCCGGCTCATGCACGATTGGCTGTCGTCGAAGGTCGCCGAGGCCTACGCGATGAGCCCCGACTTCGACAACCGCTGGCGCACCGGCGGCACCGTCGACGAGCTCAAGAAGGAAGCGCGCATCGACCCCGACTCGCTGTGGGAAGGCATCACGCGCTTCGCGCGCGAGCGCGAGAAGCGGCTCGTGCGGCTCGGACATCCGGGCTGAGATCCAGAGCCTTCTCGTCCACGCTCCGGGAGCCCGGTCCGCGCGCGCGGGCCGGGCTCCCGGCGCTTCGTTGACGCGCGCGGCGCGCGGCTCGATGATCCGCGCTCCGGCCCTTCCCCGGAATGGAGTCCACGTCGCGCCGTGCGAGGACTCGGTCCGAACCTTCCCGTCCGACTCGCCTCATGTCGTCTCGCCCGTCGCTCCGCAGGTCGATCGCGACCTGCATACTCTCCCTGCTCGTGCTCGCGCGTCCGGCTCCGGCACAGGACGTCGAGTCCGCGCTCGACGCGCTGTCGATCGCCAAGGCCGCCTACGACGCGGAGATCTCCGCCGTCGGAGCGAGCCTCGTGGAGCTCTTCGACGCGCGGACCAGGGAGCTGCTGGACGACACGCGATCGAGCGCCGAGAAGCTGGCCAAGGCGACGGCCAAGAACGACGCCGAGCGCGACGCATTCGAACGTCGCGGCGTGTGGCCGCCCTCCTTCCAGCGCGAAGAGCTCACGCGCCGTCGGCGGACCGCGCGCGAGGCCCTGGTCAAGGCCTGGCAGGCCGCGGAGCAGGCGCTCGCGGCCGCGCAGCGCGCGGACGACGCCGCGGATCTCGCCGCGGACCGCGCCGCGTTCGAGCTCGCGAAGGACCTCGCTCCCTGGCGCAGTGCCGCTCCGTTCACCGTGGACGCCAGCGAGCTGCGCCGGTGGATCCCCGGCGCGGACGGATGGTCGAGCCCGACGACCGATCCCTCGAAGCAAGCGCCCGTGCCGTTCCTCCTGCACGCCGACCTGCCCGAGGGAACGATCCGGTACGCGCTCCGGTTCGAGATCCAGCTCCTGGCCGAACCGTGCGGACTCGACGTCCAGTTCATCGACTCGCAACGCCGGCTCGTGCAGCACCACGTCTCGGCGGCCGAGCTCTCGGCCGCGCTCTCGTCCAAGGCGTTCGGACGCGAGAAGTCCGCGCAGTTCGTGCTCGTCGTGCAGGACGACTACGCGCGCCTCGACGCCGAGGGTCGCGTGCTCCTGCGCCGGACGAGCGACGAGAAAGCACCCGACGCGCAGCCCGCGACCGCGAACGACCCCTGGTTCGGGCTCGTCCCCGAACGCGGGATCCGGGTGCGCATCAGCGGCGTGCAGTGGAAGCCGTTCGGCGGACCGGACAAGAACGCGGACGACGGCTCGTTCCGGCCCAGGTCGCGCGAGCTGCAGGCCGAGACCCCGCGCGATTCCGCCGATGCGCCCGGCCTGCCGGTGCGCAACGATGCGCGCCCGCGGCTCGTGCGCGCGCGCGCGCGAACGGCCGCGGTCGACGCCGCGATCCTCGACGGGCTGCGCTGGCTGGCGCGACACCAGGACGAGGACGGATCGTGGACGCCGTCGCACGCGGCGAGTCACTGCGACGCGGACTCTCCGAGCTACGCGCCCGCGACGCCGTACGCGGACGAGTACGACGCGTCGGTGACGGCACTGGCGATCCTGGCGTTCCTGGACACAGGTGTCGACGCGACCGCGAAGCTCGAGATCGTCGACCCAGTGACGAACGTTCGCCACGAGGTCGGCGACATCGTTCGGAGGGCTCTCGGGTTCCTCGTGAAGCGCCAGCGCGAGGACGGATCGTTCGCGCGCGACGGCAGCCCGCTCCTCGTCGACGCGCTGGCGACGCGCGCGCTGTGCGAGGCCTTCCTCGCGCTGCAGGATCCGAAGCTCGAGGCGCCGGCGCAGAAGGGGCTCGACTACCTGGGCTCCGTGCAGGTCCGCGACGGCGCCGGCACCGCGCGCGGCTGGACGCGCGCCGCGCGCGAGGACGCGAGCGGCGCGCAGGCCGCGTCGAGGCGCAACCCCTACGACGCCGACACGGGCGCGACGGGCTGGTGCGCCGCGGCGCTGCGCGCGGGACAGCTCGCCGGACTCCGCATCGACCTGCTCTCGATCGCGGGCGCGGATTCGTTCGTGCGCCGCGTCGCCGAGACGGTCGACGGGCGGCCGACGGGCGCCGTCGCCTGGGTCGATCCGGGGTACGCCGGCTCTCCGAGCCTCGGCTCGTTCGACGTGGCGCGTCTGCACCCGGCCGCGATGTCGGCGGTCGGGATCCTCGTGCGCCGCATCGCCGGCGCGGAGCTCCCCGACCCGTTCCTCGTCATGGCCGCCGACCGGCTCCTGCGCGACATGCCGGCGATCCCGGACGAGAACGCGCCGGCCGACTACTTCTACTGGCACCAGGCGACGCTGGCCGCGAGCTTCGTCGGCGGCCCGGACGCTCCGAAGCGCAACACGACGTACTGGGTGCCGTGGAAGCAGCGCACCGCGGACGCGCTGATCGCGCTGCAGGATCGCGCCGGGGATTCGTGCACGCACGGCGGATGGCTGAAGCCCGACCGCTGGGCGTACGAGCACGGCGGGCCGATCTGCGCGACGGCGCTGAACGTGCTGACGTTGCAGCTCTGCGACTGATCCCGCGAGCCGTGCTCGCGCGCGGACCTCAGCTCAAGAGCGCCGGCGGGATCCAGGCGAAGAACCGTTCGCGCGGGATCGGCGTCGACATCCACGACTGGTCCGGCGGCGGCAGGCGGTACAGCTCGCGCGCGCTGAGCAACCGCGTCATCGGCTCGGTCGCGGGGGTCCCCTTCTTCGTGATCCAGCGCACGCTCTTCGCGGCGACGATGCGCCGCGCGACCTCGAGCGTCAGCTGACAATCGCCGTGCACGTACTCGATCACGCGCGCGTGCTCGCCGCGCGCCCAGGCCACCGGGGCCTCGGCGCCGTGCATCGACTTCTTCAGGGCGACGCCCAAGCCCTCGGCCGCCGCCGCGAGCGCGATCGGGAAGCCGCGCGCGTGGAAGATCTGCAGCATCGGATCGAACGTGTCGAGCGCGACCTCGCCGGCCAGGTGCGGATCGCCGGCCGCGACGCCCAGCCACTTGAGGTCGAAGCCGACGCCGTTCCAGGCGACGACGGACTCGCCGGCGCGCTGCTTCTCGCGCATCGCCACGAGCACGGCGCGCGCGTCGCTCGCGCTCATCTTCGGCGCGGGGGCACCGCCCTCGACGCCGTGCCACGTCCACGACCCGCCGCTGTCGTCGCGCGCCGCGGCGACGGCGAGGTCGAAGGGGCCGAGTTGATCGAGGTCCCCGCCCGCGGGGATCTCGACGACGGAAGCGAGCTCGATGTCGAAGGCCAGCATGGGCGAGATGCTACTCGCCGTACGGCAGTACGGTGCCTGGAACAACCCCGACACTTTCGAGAGCACGCGCGAGGGATCCACGCCGCGGCGTCGAAAGTGTCGGGGTCGTTCCAGGCACCGTACTAGGGCCGCGCCGCCTCGCCCGGCTGGCACAGGCACGGCGCGTGGATCTCGACGTCCGCGCGCGACCAGGCCGCGGCGAAGCGCGCCTCGACGCGTTCGGCGTCCGCGGTGCGTCCTTGTCCGCGCAGTGCGCGCCCCAGCCCGAGGAGCGACCAGCCGTTCTCGGGGAAGAGCTTCAGGTCCTCGCGGAACGCGCGCTCGGCCTCGGTCCAGCGCTGCGCCTCGAGCAGCATCGCGCCGTACGGATGCCGCACCGGCATCATCCAGTCCGGCGGTTCGTCGTAGACGAGCTGGTCGTCGATCGCCACCGCCTGCGCGAGGAGATCGAGCCCTTCGTCGCGGCGCCCCGCGGTGAACGCGATCTCGCCGGCGAGCACGAGCCGCGGGATGCGCATCACGAGCTTCGCCGGGTTGTTCCCGATCGTGCGCTCGTCGAGGCGCGCCAGGATCGCGTCGAGCGCGGCCAGCTCCCGCGCGGCCTCGTCCGCGCGACCGAGCACGTTCTGCGCGACGCCGCGCGCGTAGTGACGTACGCCGTTCGCGACGAGGTACTCGGCGGGGAACTCCGGCTCGCGCAGGATCTCCTCCCAGCGGCCGAAGCGCACCAGGACGTGCAGCACGACGGGCAGGTAGCCGTCGATCAGCGGCCCCACGCTCTTCACGAACTCCGGCGGAACGTCGGCGATCATGCGCTTCGCCGCGGTCAGAGCCGCCTCCGAGCGACCTTCCAGCATCGAGCTGAACGCCAGGAAGTGCGCGTTGTGCATCATGTACACGCGGTAGAAGCCGTCGCGCGGGTAGTCCTCGCGGTGGCGCGCGTCGACCTCCAGCGCAACCTCGTTCGAGCGCGACGCATCGGCGAGCCGTCCCGTGCGGATGTAGGTGTGCGCGGGCATGTGGACCAGGTGCCCCGCGCCGGGGACGAGGTCGCGCAACCGGTCCGCGGCCGCCAGCGCGAGCTCGGGCCGCGAGGAGGCCTCGGTGGCGTGGATGTAGAGGTGGTTCGCGAGCGGGTTCGACGCGTCCAGCGCGAGCGCGCGCTCGAGCAGCGCCAGGATCTCGTTCGCGCGTCCCTTCGGCGCGCCGGCGCGCGTCCACAGGTCCCAGGGCTGAAGGTCCATGAGCGCCTCGGCCGCGAGCGACGCGACGTCGGCGTCCTCGGGGAACTCGCGCGCCACTCCCAGCATCGCCTGCGCGTAGGCCTCGTCGAGCGGACGCCGATCCTCGGGGACGACCTCGCCCCAACGCGCGAACTGCGCGGCGATCAGCGCCTGGTCGACGGGCTTCGCGCCGATCGCGAGCGTGCGCGCGCGGCGGATGGCCTCGCGCGCGAAGCGGTCGCGCTCCGGCGGGACCATGGGGAAGTTGATGTGCGGCCCGTTGGCCGTAGCGATCCCCCACCAGGCCATCGCGCAGCCTGGGTCGAGCTTCGTGGCCTCGGTGAAGCAGTGGATGGCCTCGTCGTGGTTGAACGCGTAGAGCCAGCCCAAGCCCTGGTCGAACCAGCGTTGGGCTTCGGCCGAGCTCGTCGCGACGGGCCGCGAGTGCGCGCCCAGGTCGACGTCGAGACCTCCGCGCGTGCCGGAGGAGCTGCAGGCCGTGACGAAACCGAGGATCAGGATCGCGGCGAGGCGAGTGCGGACGAGTGTGGAGCGATACATGACGGTGAATGGTACGGAGCCAGGCTCCCTCCGCCGTTTTCGCCGCGTCGTCCCGCAGTTCCAGGCGGCGCGGCGCGAGAACGGCGGAGGGGAGCCTGGCTCCGTACTACCCTACCCGCCACCGAGGTAGCTCGCCGCGTCCCCGCGCGGCACCGAGTCCGAGTCGAACCACGAGTCGAGCACGAGCCCGTTCACCGGGTCGGCCAGGAGCTGGATCAGGTGCGCGCCGAGCGGGCCCGCCATCGCCGGATCCGTCGCGCCGTCGCGCAGCGCGGATCCGTCGACGCCGGTCAGCCAGGCGTGGTTGCTCGACCCGTTCGAGCGCCCGTCGGGCTCGACGATGCGGTCGAGGTCGAAGTAGACGTTGGCCGCGTCGAAGGCCGACGCCGGCGCGATTCCGTCCGCGCCGACGCGGTTCGGATTCGTGTCGAGCGGGTTGACCGGCGCGCCGTTCTCGTCGAACAGGAACATGCCCGTGCCCAGGCCCGCGACGCCGTGCACGTAGAGCGGCGAGTTCAGCACGTTGCCTGTGTTGCGACCGAAGTGCTGCTTCAAGAAGTCGTAGTCGAGCGCACCCCAGTCGCCCGCGGCCATCGCCGTGCGGAACGCGTCGTACTGCGCTCCGTACTGCGCCACGCCGGTGGTCGTCAGGTGGCAGGCGACGCAGTAGCGCGGGCCCTCGTGCGTCGCGTCGATCTTGCCGCGGATCGAGTGCGCCATGATCGCGTTGTGCGACAGCGACGGGAACCCCGACGGCGCGTCGGGCGAGTTGCCCATGCCGCGGCGATCGCTGAACTCGAAGCGCCGCGAGAGCTGGCCGTTCCGGTCCTGCCACTGGTAGAAGACCTTCGTGTTCGAGCTGAACTGCGTGATCTTGCCCGACGGATCGACGCCCAGCTGGAAGAACAGCGGCGACTGGTACGTGAAGTCGGCCGTGCGCTGCTTGTAGACGATGCGCTCGCCGGTCTGGTTGCTGAAGTTGTTGCCGTTGTCGTACTCGCCCGACAGGTGGCAGCCCATGCACGTGTTCGTCCACGCGGCATGGCAGGACGCGCAGTCCATGTTGTCCGTGTGGCTGAAGCCGTCGTGCGTCGTGCCCGTCTGCTTCGGACCGATGCCGTTCGCGGCCGTCGCGTCGACGCGGCCCATCGCGTAGGACGCCTTCGCGCTGTAGAAGGGCTGCGACGTCAGCGGGTGGACCTTGCCGCTGTTCACGACGGCGTCCTTCGTCTGCGGGACGACGTGCGTGTTCCCGGTGAGGCGGCTCTTCAGGTAGGTGTTGCCGTCGGCCGCGCGCCACACGTGGCGCAGCGGATTGCCCTTCGAGTCCGCGGCCACGTTCGCCGCGACGCCGTCGTACGTCGTGCCCGGCGCGACCGGCGCGTAGGCGTCGATCGTGCCGTGGCAGCTCTCGCACGTGATCGCGGTCTGCTGCTCCATGCGGCTGCGGATCAGGCCGTCGGGGTTCTGCGCGTCGCCGCCGTGCATGTCCCAGCTGCCGTGGCAGTCGATGCAACCCAGGCCGGCCTGGTAGTGCACGTCCTCGGGCGTGTCGTCGCGCCCGTCGCCGTCGTAGTCCTCCTTCAGGAGGTATTGGTTCCCGTTGCGGCCGTTGAACGTGTTGTTCTGCGCGACGGCGTCGAAGAGGCGCGGATCGCCGTGCGTGGTCTGGCTCGTCACCGGGTTCGCCGGGTACTGCCGGCCGTTGCGCACGTCGGCGTTCTGGTCGAGGCGGATGCCCCAGTACTGCATCACGGTGCGGTTGCTGCCCTGGTGGCAACCGGCGCACGTGTGGTCCTCGATGCCGGGCACCACGACGCCGCTCGGCAGCGTGCGCGCGACGCCGTGGATCACGTGCGAGCTCGTGTGCGCGCGCTCGGGGTCGTCGATGTCGTCCGGGTCGACCGGCTCGAGCTTGTCGATGTTCGGGTCCGTGCTGCGGCTCTTGCCGTCGATCGCGTAGGGCATGTGGCAGGCCGTGCAGCCCGACGAGCGGAAGTCGCCCGCGCGGTTGTTCGCTCCGGCGCTCCCGAGGTGGCAGTCGCCGCACGTGAACGACACCTGGTCCATGAACAGGTTCGCCAGCGGCGATCCGGGGATCGCCCGGTTCTGTGCGTCGCGGTCGTCGTCGAGCTGCGCCGCGTCGTAGGCCGGGTTCTGGAATACGGCATCGGGCCCCGTCGCACCGCGCACGCTGAACACCGGGTACTCGAGCAGGTGCGACACGGCGCCTACGAGGCTCTGGTTGCCGGAGAAGTTCGAGTCCGCGACGGCGCGCACCGCGGTGTCGGCCGCGGTGTCCTGGTGCAGCCCCTGGCTCTCGGGCACCGAGCTCTCGATGCCGGCCGCGAACGACGCGCCGGCCAGGATGCCGGCGGACGTCGCGAGCAGGCTCTTCGACACGACCTCGGCGTGGCCCTCGTGGCACTCGCCGCAGCTGCGCCCGTGCTCGACGACGCGCAGGTCGCCGGGGTTCACGAACTGCAGGTAGTCGATCGCCGTGTACGTCTTCCCGTCGACGACGTAGTCCGGGAACTTGTCCATGCCCGCCAGCGTGAGGCGGTTGAACCAGGCCTGCGCGTTCACGTCCTGGAACGCATCGTCGCCGATCTGCGGCGGCGGAGGCACGTGGCTCGAGAGCATGTCCGTACCGTTCGGATCGCCGCCGTGGCACGTCACGCACGTGATGTTCGACGCGGCCGTGAACGGGTGCGGGTTCTCGATGCCCGGCCCCGAGTAGTCGTCCGCCAGCGAGCCGTTGTGGCACAGCATGCAGGACGAAGCCGTCTGCACCGTCAGCGTGCTCGTCTCGCCGCTGCAGCCCGCGAGCAGCACCAGACCCGTGGCCGCGAGCCACTTGTTCTCGAACCGGATCATCTCTCCTCCTCCGCGGAGACTGCGCGCGAACCGTGGCCCGCGCGCGCTCCATCCGCCGCTCCCGTCGCGGTGCCGCGATCCTCACGGATCGCGCGGCCCTGCCGGCCGCACAGCACCGCCGCGAGCGCGGCGTCTCCCTGACCGATCCATCGAGTCCGCGCACCGGCGATCTTGAGCGGGACACGAACCATCTCCTCACCGAGGTGAGCGCGCGATCATCCCCCGTTGATCTCGGCCTGCTGCCACGTGCGCGGCAGGTGGCAGCGGTCGCAGCGGTCGGTCCACCCCAGGCCGGCGTGGTTCGGGTTGATCGCGCGCGCCAGGTCGCTGGCATGGCACGTCACGCACTCCGTGTCCGTCGGCGTGAATCGCCCCGCTTCCAGGCCCGGATGGCAGCGCTGACAGGACGTCGTCGCGTGCACGCCGACCAGCGGGAAGCGGGTGCGCCGGTGCATCTCGTACTGCCCCTGCGGGTGCCAGTTCGATTCGCCGTGACAGTCGGTGCAGCCGACGCCGAGCGAACCCTGGTGCACGTCCTCGTGGCACCCAGCGCAGCCGCGCGCCGCGAAGACGCCGGCCGGACCACGGTCGTTGTGACAGCGGATGCAGCTCGCGTCGGCGTGCGCGCCGTGCAGGGGCACGCCGGTCTCCGCTTCGTGATCGAACGTGAAGTCGGCGCGCACGCTCGACCAGTCGCCGCCCTCGTGGCACAGCGCGCAGTCGCCGGGGAACGTGTCGTGCGGCAGCACGGGACCGAACCCGGCCCACCACAGGCGCAGCGAAGCGCTGTCCCCGCCCTGCGAGACGCACGCGGCGATCGCGAGACACGCGACGGCCACGAACGCGGACAGGCGCGACGGCTTCATGAGCTGGAAGCGTGCCATCAGAAGCTCCTCTGCAGGTACAGGCCGGCCGTGTAGCCGTCCTCTTCGTCGTAGATCAGGTAGGCGCCGCGCAGCGCGAGGCTCCAGCCCGACGGCGTGTTCCAGTCGAAGTCCAGGCTCGCGCGGTGCTGCGGCAGCTCGTCGTTGTCCGTCGAGAAGCCTTGCTGGTCGTTCAGCACGAACTCGTAGCCGACGTTCCACGCGACCTGCGCCGCCGCGCCGCCGAGCGACGCGCGCCATCCGGCGAGCGTCGTGAACCGGCCCTGCGTCCCGAAGCCCGCGGCCTCGACGCGGCTGCCGTCGAACAGCATGTCGTGGACCTCGAAGGTCAGCTCGCCGTCGCCACCCTCCTCGTCCTCGTCGCTCCACACGCCGACTTCCTCGCGGATGCCGACGACGTCGAACATCTGGCGCGCCGAGATCGAGGCGCGGTCGTAACGGTCGTCGGCCAGTTGCGCCTGCGTGACCGGCAAGAACTCGTCGCGGTCCGTCTCGGCGAACGCGAGGTGGCGGAACGCGATGTCGACCGAGCTGCCGCCCGACCACGAACGTCCCGTCGTGAACCAGGCCTGCGTGACGTCGACCCCGGACCCCTTGGCCTCGTCGCCCGATCCGTACACGTCGATCCACGCCGTGAACTGCGCCGTCCACGCGTGCGGCGGGATCCACGCCGCCTTCAGGACGACGAGGTCGCGGTCCGCGTCGAAGTCGTGGAAGGTCTTCTGGTATCCGGCGCCGAGCGTGAGCTCCTCGCTCTCGTCGCTCGCCCAGCGGTACCAGGCCGCCAGCTCCTGGTCGTCGCCTTCCTCGGACAGCGTGTCCCACTCGGGCAGGAAGCCGATGCTCGTGCCGAACGATCCGCCGCCGGGCAGACGTCGGTCCCACTCGAAGCCGTCGAGCACGCCGAACTCGGGGAACGCCGAGTGCAGGAAGCGGCCGACCTCGAAGCGATCGCGCGTGAAGCGGTCACCGCCCCAGGCATACGAGGCGCGCTCGAGCAGGAACCGCGATCCCGATTCGCCGTCGCCGTCGGGGACGTCCACGTCGCGGTAGTTCCATTCGCCGTCGAGCGACAGCCGTCCGCCGAGTCCGAACGCGTTCTCGAGCGTCGCGTCGGCGCCGGTGCGGAAGTAGGCGTCGCTGCGGTCGTCCTCGCTGTTCGCGCCGATGTCCGCGGACGTCCACACGCGGCCGTACCAGGCCGGATCGCGCTCCTCGGGCCGGAACGGGCGCACCTTCGCGAGCAGCGGCATCTCGGCGGTCCAGCCGTCGTCGGGCCGTTCCCAGGGCGCGTGCTCGGCCGGCGCGCCGGTCTCCGCGGGCGGGGACGCGACCGGAGCTGCGAGCGCCGCCCCGTCCTCGACGACCTCCTCGACGAGCTCGAACCGATCGGCGGGCAGTCGCGCCTCGACGCGCATGCCGGCCAGCGCGACGAAGTTCGCGTCCGTCGGCTCGACCTGCGCGGATCGTTCCTCGACCGCGATCACGCGCCCCGTGCGCTCGCCGCCGTCGCGCAGACGGAACACGACGCGGTCGCCGACGAGCAGTCCGTCGAGCGCGCCGCGGTCGACGGTCGCGCGCCGCGTCGCGACCGAGACCACGCGCATCTCGACCAGCACGGGCTGACCTTCCTGCGCGTGGACGGCCACGCCGCCGACCGCGACGGCGGTCCACGCCACGACACGTGAATGGAACATCTCCCCTCCTACTTCCTTCGTCGGCGGATCAGGACGTCTTCCTGGATGCCGTGACAATCGACGCACTCGGTCCCGAGCGGCCGGTACCGCACCGCTTCCGCGCCGGAGGGCAGCGCGAACGCGAGGTGGCAGGCGGAACAGGCGAGGTTCTCGTGCTGGTCGCCCAGCGCGAAGCGCGAGTCGCGGTCGTGGTCGAACGCCAGGTAGCTCGGCCGCGGGCTGGCGTGACAGCGCTCGCAATCCGTCGCGCCGTCGACGTCGAACTGGCGCGCGTGCGGATCGGGATGGCAGTCGGCGCACGAGGATCCGTTCGCCGGCCCCCACGTGCGTCCGATCGCGTCGGGGCGGCGCAGTTGCGCGTGGCACGCGGAGCATTCGACCTGCGCGTGCTCCTCGACGAGCGCGAAGCCCGTCCACGTCCCGTGGTCGAAGCCGTGCGGGAAGCTGCGGAACGACGTCTCCTCGTGACAACGCGCGCAACCGTCGCGTTCCGTCACGACGTCCGCGAGCTCGGGCGCATCGAAGCGGCCCTCGTGCGGATCGCGGTGGCAGGTGACGCAGCCCGTGAACTCGCCGAAGTGCTCGTCGACGCGGCCGAAGACGCGCTTCGTCTCGTCGCGGCGATCCATGGACGGGTGGCAGCTCGCGCACGACTCCTGCGCGTGCGAGCCGCGGACCGCGAACCCGGTCCACTCCTCGTGCGCGAACGCGGATGCGTCTGCGTCGAATCCCGCCGTCGTGTGGCACAGCGCGCACGAGCCGTGCTCGACGGGCTGCGTGTCGGCGACGCGCTCGTCGAAGAAGCCGCGGTGCGCGTCGGGGTGGCACGCCGCGCAGTCCGAGCCGATGCCGTGGAAGGCGCGCGGCGCGTCCGGTCCGGGGACCGTGTGACACGCGTCGCACTGCGTCTCGAGGTGCTTGCCGTCGAGCGGCAGCGCCGCGAGCGCGTGCTTCTCGGCCGTGAACTCGTGCGGCTCGAAGAAGAGCCGCGAGTGGCAGGCCGTGCACTCCTGGCCCGCGAACGGACCCTGGTGGAACTGGCCGCCGTGCGGGTCCGCGTGGCACGTGCTGCACGCGTCGGCCGTCCGCCCCGGGTGGCGCGCGCGGAAGTCGCCGGCCGATGCGTCGTGACAGCCCGCGCACGTCGCGGCGTCGTGCGGCGCGTCGAGCGGGAAGCCCGAGAACGCGTGCTGTCCCGGCGTCAGCGTCGCGGCGGACGCGCGCCAGGTCGTGTGCTCCGCCGCGTGGCACACGACGCAGCCGCGTTCGAGATCGAGCCCGGCCAGCCGCGCCGAGAAGGACGCGAAGTCGCGCTCGTGCGGCGATTCGTGGCATTCCGCGCACGTCCGGGACGCGGGCCGCACGCGGCTCTCGCCCAGCGTCTCGAGCGCGTGCGCGCCGTCCTGCGCGTGACACGCGCGGCAGGCGACGTCGCCGTGGCCGCCGACCAGCGGCAGGTTCTTCTCGTGCCCCAGCGAGTGCAGGTCGTCCCACGCCGTCTGACCGTGACAGCTCGCGCACGCGACCTGCATGCGGCCCTCGTGCGGGTCCTCGTGACAGCTGGCGCAGTCCTGCGACAGGCCCAGGAAGCGCGACTGACCCTCCTCGAGCACGTCGACGCGCGCGTTCTCGTGGCACTTCGCGCAGGCGACCTCGAGGTGGCGCCCGTCCATCGTCCAGCCGATGCGCGCGTGGTCGAACGCGAGCGGATCGGCGTACCCGGCCAGCGCGAACGAGCGCACGTTGACGACGTCGAACCCGGGTCCGTGGTGCTCGCCGTGGCACGTGGCGCAGCTCTGCGCCAGGTTCCCGTCGATCACGCCGTGGACGCCGTGGCCGTGCTCGATCTGGTCCTCGATGGGCGCGTGGCACTCGAGGCACGCGTCGGTCATCGAGGTGAACCAGCCGCCGTGGCACGCCGAGCAGCTGTCGCCGCCCTCGGTCGCCTCCGCGCGCGCGTGCACGGCCGACACGGGGCCCGGGGACGCGCGGTCGACGTCCACGAGCGCCATCGCGAGCACCGCCGCGATCGAGCAGGCCGTCACCCACACCTTCGGGCTGCCGAGCTTCACGTGAGGCCCTCCGCGATGCGTGCCGTTCCGTAGGACAGGGCGACCACGACGTGGATCGCCAGGAGGAGCACGAGCGCCAGCGCGACCCAGCGGTGCACGTAGCGCCAGCCGGCCACGAGCGCGCGCACGTCCTCGAAGTGCGCCACGACCATCGCGGTGCGGTGGGCCTCGCGCGCGAGGACGAGCGTCTCGTCGAGCTGCTCCGGCGCGACCCCGGCCGCGCGACCCTCGGCGCGCAGGCCGGCGAGCACGCGCGACAGCTCGCGCTGACCCGAGACGAGCGCCGCGACGCGGCCGGGCAGCGAGCTGCGCCACTGCCGCCGCGCGACGAGGTCCGCGATCGTCGCGCGCGCCCTCTCGGCGAACGCGCGCTGCGATCCGGTCCACGCGTCGGCGAGGCGCGCCATGCGAACACGGACTTCCTCCAGCTCGAGCTCGCGCCCGTTCGCCGCGCGCGGCACGTACGCGTACAGGTAGCGGCCGATCGCTCCGCTCGCGAAGAGGACCAGCAGCGCGAGCAGCGCGTGCCCGCCGATCGAGTCGCCGGCCGTCATGCCGGCGTGCAACAGCGCGAGCAGCAGCGCCAGGATCCCCGTCGCGACGTGGCTCGTCATCCACGCGCGCAGCGATCCCCACGTCAGCCACTTCACGCTCGGCGATCGACGCGCGAGGTACGCCAGGTTGACCGCCACCAGCACAGCCGACGCGATCCCAAGCGCGAGGCCCGTGCCCATGCTCGGCCGCAGCACGGCGTGCAGCGGGTGCACCGCCCTGTCGTGCGGATCGAGTCCGTAGTAGTCGCGGTTCCACAGCGCCCACGCGAGCGCCAGCGACGCCAGCACGAACCCGACGGCCAGCGCGCGCACGAGACCGCTGCCCTGTTCCTTCACCGGCGCCGACGACGGCCGCAGCGCGGGATCGAACGACACGCCGGCGCGCTCGAGCAGCTCGAACGGCGGCTTGCCGCCCGCGAGCACGAAGACGTCGTCGTTCGGCAGCGACCACGTCGACTCGGCGCCGTCCTCGGCGATCGCGATATCGACCGCGTGCTCGTGGATCGCGAGGACCCGGCTCGACAAGAGCAGGCGGATGCGGCCGGCGGCCACGCGCTCGCGCAGGCGCTCCTCGGTGCGCTGCTTGACGCGGAAGAACGCGTCCTTGCGGTACGAGATCGTCACCTCGTTCCCGGGCTGCTCGGCCAGCGCCAGCGCCGTCTCGGCCGCGCTCTCGCCGCCGCCGACGACCAGCACGCGCCGTCCCTGGTACGCGTTCGCGTCGACGAGCGCGTAGGCCACCTTGGGCGCGTCCTCGCCGGGCACGCCGAGCTTCGCCGGCGTCCCGCGCCGTCCCAGCGCGAGGCACACGCTGCGCGCACGGTGCTCGCCCGCCTGCGTGCGCACGACGAACGTTCCGTCCGACGCGCGCTCGAGCCCCGTGACGGTCTCGCCATTCAGGATCGGGAGCCGGTTCTGCGCCGCGACGCGCGACCACAGCTCCATCAGCTCTTCCTTCGTGTACGTCGGCTTGTCGAGCCGCGCCCCGTGCGGCAGGTCGACCGGCTGCGTCAGCACGAGCTTGCGCCGCGGATAGCGCGCGACCGTCCCGCCGATCGCGGGCTCCTGGTCGAGCGTCACGAACGACAGCCCGAGCCGCCGCGCCTCCAGCGAGCACGCGAGCCCCGCGGGACCGGCGCCGACGATGACGAGGTCGAGCCCCGCGCTCGACTGCGGATCCTTGCGGCGCGCGACCTCGGCCGCGACCGCCGTGCCCTGCACGACGGCGTTGCGGATCAGCGCGCGCGCCGTCACCTCGCCGGCCAGGAACAAGTTCGGCACTCCGACGGCCTCGAGCGATTCCGCGACCGCCGGGATGTCGCGGCGCGTCTCGGTGTCCGTCAGCGCGACCGTGATCGCTCCGGTCGGACACTCGGTCTCGCAAGCCGACACGCCCGTGCAACGCGCGCCGTTCACGACCATCGCCTGGCCGTGCACGAGGTCGAGCACGCCGTCCTCGGGGCACGCGCGCACGCACGCGCCGCATCCGACGCACAGCGTCAGGTCGACGATCGGGTGCTGCAGCTGCGCCTTCGCGCTGCCGAGGCGGACGGCACGCTCGCGCTCGGTGAGCCGCGCTTCCATCCGCCCGAGTTCCATGCGCCGCAGCAGCGCGGCGCCGAGCGCGATGCCCAGCGCCGCGACCAGCACGACGAGCAGCACCCAGCTCACGCGCCGGCTCCCGGGCGCGCGCCGTATCGAGGTGTGACCACGAGGTCTCCTCCGCGGCGCGCCCTCGCGGACGCGCCGTGCGGGTCAGTACGGACCCTGGGGCGGCGTCTCGGGGGTCGGCGCCGGAGCCGGCGGAGGCTCGACGGGGACCGGCGGCGCTTCCGCGGGAGCCTGCGTCGCGACGGGCTTGCCGCCGGCGGCCTTCGGCTTCAGCGTCGTGACCGTGCGCTTCTTGGCCGGCGTCGCGGGGTTCGTGTTCGACGGAGCCGGCGCGGTGCTCGTCGCGTTCGTCGACGGAGCCGGCGTCGAGCTCTCCACCTCGACCTGGCCGTACAGCGCGGCCGATTCGACGTACGCGCGCGCCGCGGCCGTGGTCGCGTCGAATCGCGTGTCGAGGCCCTGGATCTGCTCGTTCAACGCGCGGACGTCCGAGCGGATCGAGGCGACGGCGGCCGCGTTCAGGTCGTGCCGCAGGAACAGCGCGTGGTCGCGCATGTCGTCGTGGAACGCGTCGAGCGCGATCTGCGCCGACTGCGTCGCACCGATGATGCTCTGGAAGCGCGTGCGCGTCTCGTCGAGTCGCGTCTGGCTGCGCTGGCGCATCTTCGAGTTGCCGAAAGCCTCCATGTCCTTCGTCCAGCGCTGGAAGAGGTCGTCGGCGGCGTCCTTCATCGGCTCCACGGCGTCGCGCAGCGTCTCGGCCTGCCCCTCGGAGGTCTGGGACGCCGTCAGGAACTTGGCGAACTCGGCCGCCGCGTCCCCGTTGAAGTTGGGCGACACGAGCGTGCACAGCTCGCCCAGCGCGGCGTGCACCGCGTCCTTGGCGACGGCCGTCTCGGCCTGCACGCGCTCGATGCGCGTCAACAGTTCGTCGACCTGCTCGACGCTCTCGCTGCGCTCGGATGTGCCGGCGCACGCAGCGAACAGCAGACAGATGGACAGTGCGGATGCGTACGGACGGACCGTGGACGTGTGTGCCACTACGACTTGCTCCTTCTCCCTCGAACCGGTGGACGAGCGGCTGCTCGCGCGCCGCTCACGTGTCTCGGTTCGGCAAGATCGCGCGGCCCGATTGAGAGCAACGCGGATCTATCGGACGGCGCTCTTCGCGGCCGGAGCGGTCCGCCGCGGAAGCGCGGGCGGAACGGAGTTCCCGGTCGCGGCAGGGGTGCCCGCGTCGAGCGCCGCGATCGCCAGCGATTCGGCGGAGGACCGCGCGCGCGTCACGCCGCGCCGCCGCAGCCACACGACGCCGCCGAGCGCGACCACGGACCACTGAACGACGTAGTAGGTCCACAGCGCGCGCTGGATGCCGCTCGTGAACCCGTAGCTGTGCAGGCCGACGCCCAAGAGGTTCATGCCCCACCACGAGAACGCGACCACCGTGCCGCCGAACGCCGCGGCCACGCACGTGCCCAGGTCGCGCACGAGGCCCGCGCGCCGCGCGTGGACGAGCGCGATCTGCGCGATGCAGATCAAGAGCGCCCCGTTCTCCTTCGGATCCCAGCCCCAGAAGCGGCCCCAGCTCTCGTTGGCCCAGATGCCGCCCAGGATCGTCCCGACGACCGCGAAGCACAGCGCGAAGCAGGCCACGCCGTAGACGGATCGCGCCAACGACCGCTGACGCTCCGCGTCCGCGCGCTCGCCGCGCACGAGGGCGACGAGCACGTACGCGCTGCCCAGCGCCGCCGCGAGCAGGCCCGCCGAGTAGCCCAGCGTGATCGCCGTGACGTGCGTCGCGAGCCAGAAGTTCGTGTCGAGCACCGCGACGAGGCTCGGCATGGTGTCCTGACCGTCGAGCGCTTCGTAGCCGCTCGCCAGGAACAGCCCGCCCGCGCCGACGAGGCACGCGACCGCCAGGTGGATCCGCTGCCGCTGGATGCGCTCGACGACCATCGCGACGACCGCGCCGGTCGCGCTGACGAACAGCACGGTCTCGTAGAGCGTCGACACCGGCGGACGCCCGCGGATCCAGCAGCGCGTCGCGACCGCGATCACGAGCAGCGCGAGCCCCGCCCCGGCCGCGATCCAGGCCGCGCGCGACAGGAACAGGCTGCGCGTGCGCAACCAACCGAGCGCGCACAGCGCGAACGCCGCGACGAACAGCGCGTTCGCCCAACGCAGGAGTCCCAGCCGCTGGTACGCGACCTCGACGTCGAGGTCGGCGATCTCGCCGCGCGCCGCGGCGAGCGCCGACGTGCGCGACACGAGTTCCTCGAGCGCCGCGCCGAGCCGCGCGGGATCCGTGCGGCGCGCGACGACTTCCTCGGCGACGCGCAGGAGCCCGAGGTGCGCCTCGGCGACCGCCTCGCCGCGGCGCGCTGCCACCAGCAGATCGGCCGGCGTCTTCCAGTCGGGCTCGGCGGCGACGCTCGCGGCCGGCGGGATCCAGGCCAGGATCTGCGCGTCGGCGCACAGATCGCTCGCGGCGCGCCACAGGGCCGAGACCGCGCCCTTCTCGCGGCCGTCGTCGGTCGCGGCCAGATCGCGCTCGAGCCGCGCGATCTCCGGCCCGCGCTCGATCACGTCCGCGACGCTCGCGTCGGCGCGCGCCGGGAAGAGCGCTGCGACCCGCGTGCCCTCGACCAGCGGGATGCGGTGGCGCGCGAAGTCGAACGTGCGCCCGAGGCGCAGGACGGTGAGCGCACTCTCCGCGACGCGCACCGTCTGTTCCTGGATCGACGTGCGCGTTCCGGCCGCGATGCCCTCCGCGGCGTGCGCGCGCTCGAGCAGTCCGGGCAGCGCGGGCACGAGCGTCGAGTAGGCCCAGCGATCGCGCTTCCCGTGCTCCGCGTCGGCGATCCCGACGGCCACGAGCGCCTGCGAGTCCTCGACCAAGAGGACGGGATCGTCCTTCGCGAGTTCCGGGAACAGCGCGAGGCGCAGCAGCCACTCGGACGCGGAGTACCGGCGGCCCTCGTCGTCCGCGGGCGACGCGCCGCCCGACACGCGCAGCAGCGTGAAGCGCGCGAAGCTCGCGATCGGCTTGACGCGGCCGCCGTCCTGGACGGGCAGCCGCTCGAACGCCTCGACGGCCCGCGCGTCCGGATCGCCCGCGCGCGCCGTGCCGATCGGGACGGTCACCGCGGCGAGCGCGGCCAGCAGGATCCGTGCGACGCGGATCACGCGACGGCTCCGTGCGCCGCGCGCTGCAGCCGGACGTGCCGCGCCAGCTTGCGCGTGAAGTGGTGCATCAGACCCAGCGCGATCACGATGCACGCGACCAGCGGCAGCGAGTCGGCCGGGTTGCGCACGACCGCGAAGGTCGAGAACAGCACCGCGCCGGGCGCGGCGCCCTGCGGTCCCCACGACGCCTGGTACACGACCAGCCCGTCGGCGCGCAGCGGCTCGTTCATCGAGATCGTGACCGTGCGCTCGCCGTCGACGACCACGTCGCTCTCGAACGAGCGCGGCATGTTCGAGCGCGGATGATCCTCCTTGCGGAAGTCGGCCAGCGTCAGCGTGAACGGCAGCGCGTGGCGCTCGCGGCGCAGGTCGAACTCGAAACGCCGGCGATCGACCGTCGCCGCGAACGGCGCGCTCTGCGCGCCCCACACGAGGCCCGCGAGCGGCGGCGTCCCGTGCCCGCGCGCGATCGCGAACTTCATGCGCGCGATGACCTCCTTGTCGCGCGGTTCCGGCGCGCTGCACGCCGGCGCCGTTAGCCGCCGGCCGGCAGTTCGCGAGCGCCGCGCGCACCTCGATCGCGAAGGGCAGACCGTCCGCGGCGACCTCCGCGGGCGCGTCGGCCGCGCCGCGTTTCGAGCTCCGCGAACGGCACGACGTGCTCGCGCGCAGGATCCGTCCGCCAGCGATTCGCGCACGACGAGCTCCCAGGCGACGTCGCTCTCGAACCAGGCCGCGCTCTCGCCCTCGCGCAACGTGACGCGTCCGTCCTGCGACGCGTGGTGCTTCACGAAGCCGGCGACGAGCAACAGCACGATGCCGGCGTGCGTCACCAGGATGCCGATCGTCTCGCGCGACTTCCGGATGCGCACGAAGCCGCCCAGCACGAGGTTCAGCGCCAGGAGCGACAGCACGAGGTTCGCGCCCGGCAGCGGGATCGACACCGGTCCGGCGTCGTGCATCAGCACGAACGACTCGAAGTACTTGCGCTGCACCTCGAAGAGCCCGGTGCACCTGCTCGAGCGTCCCGAGCCACGTCAGGATCCCGAGCATCACGAGCAGCGCGCACGCGAGCTGCATCGACGCCAGGACGAGGAACGCCCGGCGTCCCGCCATCCGCAACGTGCTCAATCGTCCTCCAGCGTGCGGCACAGATCCAGGAACGCGGCGCGGTGCCGCGGGATCTGGCCGACCGGCCCGGTCAGCTTGACGAACACCGAGCGATCGGCGGCCGAGCTCACGACCCCGAGGACGCCCTTCTCGCCGGCCGAAGCCTCGACCAGGAACGCCGGCGCGCCGAGCATCGGCACGGTTTCGAGCCCGAGGTACTGCGCGTCGTCGAGCGGCCCGAGGCCGAGCTGCGCGCGCCAGCGGTCGATGTTCGCGCGCGCTCCGCCGGCGGCTCCGGCCAGGACCGTGATCGAGCACTCGACCTCCGCGTCGACGCGCAGGTCGAGCGCGCGCGGCGGCTTCGGCGTCACGCGCAGCCAGTCGCCGGGCACGTGCGCGACGAGCCCCGCCGCGCGCTCGGTGCGCGGCTCGGGCGGCGCGCTCGACTTGGGCGCTTCCTGCGACGAGCGGAACGAGGCCGCCAGCGCCAGGAACGACGCGCGCTCGCTCGCGACGAGCGCCGACGGACCGACGAGCTTCAAGAACGCCGACCCGGCCGGATCGACGAGCAGCAGGCCGAGCAGCCGGTGGTCGCCCTTGGCGTCGCCGCCGGACATGCCCGTGAACGCGCCGTCGGCCTCGAGCAGCACGGCCTCGCGCTGGAACATCGGCGCGCGCGGCAGCGCCTCGATCTGCGCCGGACCGAGCGCGGGCTGTCCCATCTGGCCGAGCCAGCGGTTCACGTTGGCGCCGATGCCGCCCGCGTCGCCGGCGAGGATCGACAGATAGCACTCGGCGTCCGCGTCGCCGGCGGCGAGGAAGTTCGCGACGCGCATGGCGCTCGGCGCGCGCTCGACCCAGCCCGCGGGCAGGTCCCAGCGCAGGAGGCCGGCCGCTTCCGCCGCGCCACCGTCGGCCTTGGGCTCGCGCGACGGCAATCCGAAGCGCTCCTCGACGGAGGCCCCGCTCGCGCGCGGCGGGATCACCGACGCGACGACGCTCGAGCGCGCGACGATCTTTTCCCCGCCGCCTGCCGCACGATCCGCACAGCTCGCGAGCGCCGACGCGATCGCGAACCCCATGATTTGGCGCTCGAAGCGCATGACGACTCCTCCTCGGCCGCGCTCTGCCCAGCGCGGACCCGGGGCGTGGATCGTCGGTTCGTCGCGGCCGTCTTGAGCACGGCCCGGAATGGGACCTCAGACCTTCTTCTTGCTCGCCAGCGAGAGCAGGAAGAGGAGCAGGACGGCCCCCACCGTCGCGGACACGAGGCGCCCGAGCAGGTTGCTGGCCGACATGCCCAGCAGGCCGAACACGAAGCTGCCGAGCAGCGCGCCGAGCGCCCCCACGATCAGGTTCCCGATCCAGCCGAACCCGCTGCCCTTCGTGAGCTGGCCGGCCAGGAATCCTGCTCCGAGGCCGATCAAGATCGAGTAGACGAGATCCATGCGAGGGTTCCTGCGACGGGAGTACGACGTCCGGTCCGCGGTCGGTCCGCGGTACGGCGAAGTCTGACCGCGAGCGCCTCCTCCGACAACCGTGGACCCGACCCCCGAGGACATCGCGGCGCTCGCCGCGGAGCGCGAAGGCCGCAAGCTCGAGTTCAAGAGCGGCCTGCCGCGCGACGAGAAGACGGCGCGCTCGCTGGCTGCTTTCGCGAACACACGCGGCGGCATCCTGCTGGTCGGCGTGGGCGATCGCGGCGAGATCCTCGGCGCTCCGCATCCGCGCGAGACGCTCGAGCGCGTGCGCGCGATCGCGCGCGAGTGCGTGGAACCGCCCGTCGATGTCCAGAGCGGCATCGTGGACGTGAGCGGGCGGCCGATCGTGTGGTGTTCCGTGCCGCTGTCGCCGCGGCGCCCGCACGCGGTGGTGCACGCGGACGGCGAGCGCGAGACGGTCGTGCGCGTCGGCTCGAGCAACCGCGTGGCGACGGGACCGACGCTCGCCGCGCTCGAATCGGCGCGGCGCGGGTCCGCGTCGGGTCTGGATCCGCTGCAGCGCGCAGTGCTGGCGTGGGTGGCGGAGCGCGGCCGCGCGAGCTCGCGACCGGACGGCGACGCGACGGTCCAGGGCTTCGCGAAGGCGCGCAACGTGGGCGTGCAACGCGCGCGGCGCGCGTTCACGCAGCTCGAGATCGCCGGGTTGCTCGTGGGCCACGGCGTCGGCGCGAAGCGGACGTACGCGGTGCCGTGATGCGACGAACGAACGAGGCACACGGGCCGAGTCGCGCACGGCTCGGCCGGAGAGCGCGATGACGCGTGCCCGCGTCCTCGCGCTGATCACCGCGGCTCTCGTCGTCGCGGTGATCGTGCGGACCCGCCCGTGGTCCGGCATCGACCGCCGAGGAGAAGTCGTCGCCGATCCGCGCGGGCTGCCCGCGCTCCGCGCCGGGGAAGGAATGCTCCTGCTCGAGCTGGAGACGCGAGTCCACAGTACGTGGACGGCGGAGATGAGGTGCCTGGACGTGGGCACCGGGGCCGCGGTGGTCGATCCACGGCGAGTCCGCTCGTCGATCGAACCCACGCTCGTCCAGCTTCCGGCGGGCACGTACCGCGTCGTGATCGACGGCATGCCGCGAGCTGGAGAGCGCGGCGGAATGAACGAGGTCTGTGGGCGCTGCGAGTCGGTCGTGACCGTCCGAGGCGGGGAGGTGACGCGACTCCAGGTCCGCGAGCCGGGCGGGGCACGGTTGATCCTGATGGTCGTCGACGCGGAGCGCGCGCTGATGCGACCTCGATCGGAAGGGGACGCATCGCGTCCAGACGGCGTCTACCTGGAGGCGAGTCGGCCGGACGCGGCGCACGAGGTGGTGTTCTTCCGCCCGGACGCGGGCTCGAAGGCGTTCGGCACCTGGAGATCGTGGAGCCTGGAGTTCCCTGACGAGGTCTCGGGGCCGGTGCCGCCGGGCGACTTCACGCTCGCCGCGGTTGCTCGAGGCCGCACGCTCGGCCGCGTTCCGGTGAAGCTGGTGAACGGAGAGATCACGCGCGTCGTGCTGCGCGTGGAGTGAGGTGCTTCGGCTGCAGCGCGTCGACAGCGGACGCGCGCAGAACTGCGCCGCACTGCGTGCCCACCCACGCCGACCCACCGTGGAGCTTCGTTCGTGGAGACACGGCGATGCTTGGCGCGCGACATCGATCCGTGGGACGCATCGGGGCGTCGGCGTGCGGTGCTCCCACCTCGTTCGCGGGGCGTTCTCGCGCCGGCGTAGTGCGCGCTGGCCTTCTCGAGCGGCTGCACTGGACCGTGACCCATCACGCACGGGCGATGCGCGAGCTGGATCTGTGCCGAATCGATCCGCCGCCGCGACATCCCGAGGACGCGCCACGATTCTCCGAGAAATACTGCGACCGGAGAGCACGCCGATCGTCCATCGAGTGGAGACACTCGATGGCGAAGAAGTCGCACACCAGCCGACAGCTCACGATCTTCCCGCGCGGTGGCGCGCAACGCGGCGCAGGGCGCAAGCCGAAAGGGACCCGCGCGCTCGTCCCGCATGCACGGCGACCCAGGCTCACCGCACGCGATCCCGTGCTCGTGACGACGCACCTGCTGCCCGGTCTGCCGAACCTGCGTCGCAACCGGACGCTGGCCACGCTGCGCGACGTGCTCGCGGCCGGCGCGGATCGGTTCGGGTTCCGCCTGGTCGAGTACTCGATCCAGTCGAACCACCTGCACCTCGTCGCCGAGGCCGACGACGCGCGCTCCCTCGCGCGCGGCGTGCAAGGCCTGCTCGTGCGCGTCGCGAAGGCGCTGAACCGGGAGTGGGCCCTGCGCGGCAAGGTGCTGCGCGACCGCTACCACGCGCGGATCCTGCGCTCGCCGCGCGAGGTGCGCGCGGTGCTCGTCTACGTGCTGCAGAACGCGCGCAAGCACGGCGCGCAGATCGTCGGCATCGACGCGTTCTCGTCGGGCGCGTGGTTCCGCGGCTGGCGCGATCGCGTCGCGCGCGAAGGACGTCCGACGGCGACGGCGCGCTCGTGGCTGCTCACGACCGGCTGGTTGCGCGGCGGTCTCCTCTCCACGCACGAGGCGCCCGCCTGGGACCCGGATTCGGGTCCGTGAGGCCGCGGACGGCGGGCGAGGAGCGGACGATCCGCGACGCACGCCACGCACGAGGCCCGAGGTCGGGTGCGCCCCGCTTGTCGGCGCGAACCCCGGCGACACAGCCCCGTCCCCTTCCGTGCGGCGACAGCGGATCGGTCCGCCGCGGTCAGTGCACCGTCGTCCGAGCGCGCACCGGGATCTGCACCTCGAAGTAGCTGCGCGCGCTCGGCGTCATCGGGCCGTTCCAGCCCAGGACGCGCAGGTTTCCGGCGACTTCCAGGTCGTCTCGGCGCGCGAGCCAGCCCTCGATCGCGCGCTTCGCGTCGAGCACGCGCTCGTCCGTGCGCCGGCCGCGCAGGCCGATGCTCGCGACGCGCAGCGGCGCGACGTCCACGACCTCGACGTCCGCGCCCGCCGGGCCGAGCCGGCCGACCTCCGTCGACGCGTACAGGAACGCCATCGCGGTCTGACGCTCGCCCGCTCCGTCGTAGGTCATCTCCACAGGCGCCGTCATCGGGATCTTGTTCGATTCGATGTGCCGGAAGAGCTTCCAGAAGGCGCTCGTCTCGAGCCCGGCGCGGCGCGACATCGGCACGCGCGCCAGCCGGCACGCCGGGTAGTCGAGCACCAGGACCTCCCCCACCGGCGTCGCGCCGGGGAAGCCGCGCGGGCGATCGGCTTCGACGACCGGCGCAAAGGTCAGGTCGACGGCGATGGCGCCGGCTTCGCGCTGGAGCTCGCGCAGCTCGGCCGAGCCCGTGGCGAGCGCGGTCAGGCGCGACGCGGTCAGCGATCCCGCGCCGAGCTCCGTCGCCGCCGCGAGGAGTTCGCGGCGCAAGCGGGCCGCGCGCTGCGCGTCCGTGAACTCGGGCACGTCGGAGTTCACCGCGGCCAGACCGGACTCGAGTCCGCGGGCGGCGGCGGCCCGGACCTCGGCCGGGGGAGCCGTGGTCAGCGAACCCTGGACGACGACGAAGAGCGCGATGGCGGGCATCATGCGCGTGTCTACGCCGCGCGGGCCGCGTTGGGTTCAGCGCATCGTCGGTCCGAACACCTGGAACGGCGGGAACTCGCCCTCGACCGTCCGCGGCGGACCGCCGTACGCGCGGAACGCGTCCTCGGCGGCGCGCTTCAGGCCGCCCAGGCTCGAACGCAGCGCGGAGACGCGCGCGTCGTCGCCGTCGGGCACGCCGCGCAGGTCGAATCCGTACCAGCGCACGACGAGCGTCGCGACCCACTCGCCGTCGCTGGCGCGCACGGGATAGAAGTGGTCGCGGCCCGCGAGCCAGTGGAAGTCCTTGGACGCCGAGTAGACGTCGCACACGCTCCGGCCGCGCTCGTCGACGCGGTTCAGGACGTGCAGGTCGCACGTGAACGACGAGAACGGGAACGGCAGGTCCGTCTCGAACAGGATGCGCAGCGCGGAGAACGCGTCGCCGTTCGGGTCCTTCCCCTGCACGTACGAGTCCGCGATCGGGCCGATGCGCTCGTAGCTCGCGCCGGGGCGAGACGCGTACGTCGTGTAGTCGTTCTCGGCCGCCTTGATCGCATCGAAGTCGGCGTAGATCAGCGTGGCGGCCTGCTGCACGAGGTCGGCGCTGTCGCGCTTCTTCCACACCGGTTCCGTGCGTCCCTTCAGCGTGAACGGCCGGGCGAAGACGAATCCGTCGCACGGGTCGTCGCGGTCGGGATCCCATTTGGGCGAGCGGAAGCGCGCGTCGCACAGGAGCTCGGAGGCCCACGGCTCCAGGTCCTTCCACAAGCTGGGCTGGAAGTCGCGCACGCGCGCGAGCACGCGCTCGCACGCCTGCGCCTCGCCCCCGGCCGCGCGCACGGCGCGCACGACGTCGCCGAGGCAGTACCACCCCTCGCTGGCGTCGGGCTTGCGCGCGTACTGATCGGAGGCGAGCCGTCGCAGCGTGCGCGCCAGGTCGACGGGCTGACCCGCGCCCTCGCTCGCCGGCACGAGGTCGTCGGGCAACAGGTACGCGAGATCGAAGGAAGCCGGGCTCAGCTCGGCCCACTCGATCGTCCGCGGCAGGACGGTGGGCGACTCGGCGTTCGGAGCCGACAAGGCGAGCAGGTGGACGAGCGCGATCATCGGGCTCCTTCGCGGGCGAACTCGGCCACAGCGCGCGCCACGAACGCGGGCTGTTCTTCCTGAGGATAGTGCCCGGAACCCGGCACGGACGCGAATCGGGCGCCCGGGATCGTGTCGGCGAAGAGCTTCCCGAAGCGCTCCGGCTTGTAGGCGACGTCGCGCTCGCCCCACAGGAGCAGCGTCGGCTGCTTCAGGCGCGCGAGGTCCGCCGATCGCGAGCCGTTCTCGTCGCGCGCGAGGTCGATCATCGCGTGCCAGTTCTCGGAGTTCTCGCACACGAGGAAGTACTCCTCGATGCGCTCCGCCGGGCTCGGCTGCGCGAAGTGCAGGTCCACGGCCGGCCGCAGCCGATCCCGCGAGTTCAGGAGCCAACCGATCTTCGCCAGGCTGCGTTCGCGCATCTGGACCTCCTCGGGCAGCCATTCGTCGTCGCGGCGGGCGAAACCTGAGCTGCTCATCAGCACGAGGCGCGACACGCGCTGATCGCGGTCGAGCGCGCAGCGCCAGGCGAACTCGCCGCCGTAGCTCTGCCCGACGAGCGTCACATCGCGCAGGTCGAGCATGTCGAGGAACCCGGCGACCCAGTCGGCGCAGGCCTGGAACGAATACGGCGAGAACTCCGTGCGCGTCGTGCCGTGGCCGAGCACGTCGAGCGCGTAGACGCGACAGCTCTGCGCGAGCCCCTCGAACCCGGTTCCGCCGTGCACGACCTCGGTCCAGGTGACGAGCGAGCTGGGCGTGCCGTGCACCAGGACGACGATCGGTCCGCTCGTGCCGGCCTGGTGCCAGCGGTACTCGACCGGGATCCGTTGGCCGGCGATGGTCGCCTCCGCCGCGCGCACCTGGAGGCCGGCCTCGCGCACGGGCCGGTTCTTCTCGAGCGAGAGGAGCCGCGACTCGAGCTCGGACTTCTTCATGGACGAGCAGCCTCCCACGGCGAGGCCTCCGACGACGAGCGCAGAGAGTACGAGGACGAGCTGGGTCGCGCGGCGCATGGTGGTTCCCGATCCCGGCTTGATTCGACGTGAGGCCGGGCCGGATGTGTCGTTCGGCCGGCCGCGTGCCCTTTCCAGGGAACGTACGCGAAGCGAGACTGCACGGATGCGAGAGATTCGCGCCGTCGCGGTCAGCACCGGATCTCGTCGAGCGACGAACACGCGCTCGCCGCTTGGGTACGAGCGGTCGCGCGGGCCCGGCTCGACCTGTCGTGATCCCCTGAACCCACCGAAGGACGGCAGGATCGTGCCCCTCTCGGCAGCCAGAAGTGGGCAAGCCCGGAGGCGTGGAGTACATGGTCAGTACGGCGCCGTGCGCAGTTCGAGTACTCGCGAGGTCAGGAGTACCCAACGTCCTTCGAAGAAGGGCGCCGCCTCCTGATCCGGCATGCGCCTCAGCCGCTCAAGGATGCGCCGTGCGTCCGCACGAGACCCTCAAGCGTCATGTTCGACGCGATCGAGTCGTGCGGGATCAGCGCGTACCGCCAGGGTTTGCCTCCGATCGTCGCGGCGTGCTCGCTCGCATGCCGGCACCACTGGATCGCGGCAGCACGTTTGGCCTGCACCACAGGATCCGACATCTCCGAGGCGTCCTTCGGCTCGAGCATGTAGATCGCGTCGGGGACCTCGGCGACGAAGTCTGGCTGGTACTCGCGCTCGTCCCCGGCCGCGCGGTAGTAGAGTTGGAATTGCCCGAGCCGCGGACGGAACCACTTCGTCGAATCGCGCTCGAGGATGCCGGCGAGCACGCGCTCGGGCTCCGACCCGAACTTCTCGATGTCGTAGAGCGACTTCGAGAAGCCGCCGAACAGGTGCCGGCCGATGGATGTCCGCGCGGGCAAGGCTTGGCGGTAGTCCAAGACCGGTTCGTCCGCGGAGTGTGTGTAGGCGCTGTGCTTCAACTTGGTGAAGCTCCGACTGATGCGCGCTTCGTACTCCACGGGCGCGTCGCGGCAATGCTGCTGCATCTGGGCGTGGACTGAATCGACGATCGTGCGCTGGTAGCACTGGAGCACCTTGCGCGTCTGTCCCTCGTCGAGCGTCCGTCGCAGATGCCGCACGACCTGTCCTGCGAGTTCGTACAGCAGCGCCCCGTGCTCGTCGTACTCGACGTCGTCCTTCGCCACGAGGCCGAACACGACGTAGTCCTCCAGGCGCTGCGCGCCTCCGATCTCACCCGAGACGGAGACGACGTGCGCAGCCCCCGTGCGCAGGTGCTGCACCCACAGATCCTCGGAGACGGGCGGGAACGCCATCGTTGCGAGGTCGAGCTGGAACGGCACGAACTCCCAGCGCAGCGAGCCCTTCGGCACGATCGTGATCCGGGGGATGTTGATCGTTCTGTCGATCGTCGCGCGCGCGACGGTCGCGGTGATCGCGGTGAGGTCGGGCCCCGTTTCGATGCCATTCAGAGAGGGCTGCGCCTCGGGGTGTCGCCGGCGAACCTCCTGGACGATCGCGGCCTGGACTTCGGGGCGCTCCAGGTGATCGAGCGACGGGACGAGATCGGGTTGCTCGGCGAAGCGACGGATCACTTCGTCGACTTGTCGCGCCGCGACGGCGTCCGCCGGTTCCGTGAACAGCGGGCGAGTTCGTTCGAACCGTGAGCCGGCGGGAAGCGACACAGGCTCGGGCTCCAGGCCGAGCAGCACGTCCAGGATCGGCGCGGACACGACGGTCGTCGTCCGCCGCTCCAGCTCGCGCGGATCGAGCACGATCGACCGCAAGCGGATCGAGGAGTCCGGCCGCTTGGCCTCGTCGACGATCTCCTGGAACTTGTCGTGCGCGACGATGCTCAACCGATCGACCGCGTCGACGCCCGTCCGACGCCCGTACGGCAGGCGCAGCCCGCGTCCGATGGACTGCTCCACGAGCACGCGCGCGTTCGCCGCGCGCAGCGGCACGATCGTGTAGAGGTTTGTGACGTCCCAGCCCTCCTTGAGCATGTGGACGTGGATGACGATCTCCGTCGGCTCGTCGGGGCTCTCGACGGCGAGGAGCCTCGCGATCATCTCCTCCTCCTCCGTCCCGGAGCGGCTCGAGTCGACCTGGATCGCCTTGCCCTTGTAGGCGCCGCCGAAGAACTCCTCCGACTCGATCCAGGCGAGCAGCTTCGCCGCGTGCGTCGTGTCCTTCGCGATGACGAGCAGGAACGGCTTCACGCGCGCGACTTCCGCCTGGCGTGCATACGTGTCCAGCTCGACCTTGGTCGCCTCGTGCAGTCGGATGCCGTCCTCGAGCTTGATCCGCTCGATCTGCTCTTCCGTCATGCCCGCGGTCGAGAAGTCCTTGCGCGTGACGACCGCCGGCTCCTTCACGAAGCCGTCCTCCATCGCGCGTCCGAGCGCGTAGTCGTAGATCACGTTCTGGAAGCGGACGGACTCGCCCTTCTTGCCCTCGACGAGCGGAGTCGCCGTCAGCTCGAGCCCCAGGATCGGCTTCAGTTCGTTGATCGCACGCACGCCCGCGCTGGCGCGATACCGGTGCGACTCGTCCATCAGCAGCACGAGGTCCGGCAACCCGGCGAGGTAGTCGAAGTAGCTCTGCCCGATGTACTCCGACAGGCGCTTGATGCGGGGCAGCTTCCCGCCGCGCACCTCGGAGTTGATCTTCGAGATGTTGAAGACGTTGATCGTGCAGCGCGAGAACGCGTCGAGCGGCAGCGCCGATGCCTGCTCGTAGCTCTCCCCCGTCACGATGTGCGGAGGCTCGACGGCGAACTCGGACAGTCCCTTGAAGACGTACTTGCGCGTCCCGAGCGTGAAGTCGGCGATCAGCTTCTGGTAGATCGTCAGGCTCGGAGCGAGGACGAAGAAGTTGTTCAGTCCGTGCGCCGCGTGCAGGTACGCGACGAAGGCGCCCATCAGTCGCGTCTTGCCGACGCCGGTCGCGAGCGCGAAGCACAGCGACGGGAACTCGCGCTCGAAGTCCGCGACCATCGGATACTCGGACCGGATCGCCGCCAAGGCGGCCGTGAGGTCGGCGTCCTTCTTCGGCGGCGCGATCTCGGTGATGCGGTGCAGGATCTCGAGCGATTCGCGCTGCGGCTTGCGCAGGCTGAGCCGGCCGGCGATGGCGTTGACGTGCTTGCTCACGCCTCGTCTCCCGTGCCGAACAGGCCCTGCTGACCGGACGGCTTCGGAGCCCGCGGCAGGTTCTCGACGCGCAGGCTGTAGTCGTCGTGTCCCCACTCGCATCGGGTCAGGACGTGCTTCGGGATCTTGCGCACCGTGAGGTTCGGGAAGTCGGCCCGCGAGCGGAACGCGGTGCAGAGGACGAGCAGCGTGCGGTCCGAGCCGACCTCGTCCGAGAGCTGCTGGAGCTGGTCGTGCGTCAGGTGCGCGGTTGTGACGTAGACAAAGTCTCGCTCGGTGGAGCGGCCGTGTTGCCAGTAGGTCGTGTCGCTGGGCGCGTACGTGAAGCCCTCGAGCTTGCAGAGCGCCTCGGCGAGCATCGCGGCGTTGTACTGCTTGTTGATGACCCAGTTGTCCCAACAATCCTTCTCGAGGAGAGACGGGGCGAGGCGGTAGTAGCGAAAACCGCCGCCGCCTTTCCAACTGGTGGCCTCGGTCACACCGCCATCGTCCTCGCCGTCGATGACCTTCTTGAGGCGCGGGATGATGTGCGTGTGGCAGTGCTCACCGATCTCGATCTGGATCCAGCGGCGACCCATCTTGTGGGCGACGGCGCCGGTCGTTCCGGAGCCTGCGAAGGAGTCTAGAACAATGTCACCGGGCTGAGTTGCGATGTGAATGATCCGCTGAAGCAAGCCCTCGGGCTTCGGATTCTCGAATACCTCGACATCAGGTAGCAAGTACAGCATCGCCTTCTTCGCTTCGTCATTCGTGCCCACATCGATGGCGGGCCAGAGCGTTTCCGGAGTCAAGCCGGACGTCTCTGCACTGCTCAAGAACTTCTTGACGCGCGGGGAGCTGTCGCCGTCGACACCAAACCAAATGTTGTTCGCAGCACGCTCTTGCTTCATGCGCTCAGCGGTAAACAGCCAGCACCGCCCCTTTGGAGGATCGATCTTGCGGCCTGACGGCAACTGCAGCGTATAGAACTGACTTGCCGTTCCATGCCCGGCCTGAGCATTCGCCGAGACGGACTGCCATGAACCGCGGGGATCTCCATCAGGGTTCTTGTATCGCGACAGCACCTCAGCACTCATTGGCAGCGGACTGCGGACGCGTTCGAAGACAGGTTTTGCGCGCGCATAGATCAGCAGGTGGTCGTGATTGACCGAGAACACGCGGCGGTTCTCTCTAGACGTGCGCTTCTCCCAAATCGCGTTCACGACAAAGTGGTTTCGACCGAACACCTCATCGCACAACACCTTCAGGTAGTGCGCCTCGTTGTCATCGATCGTGATCCACAGCGACCCATCCGGCGACAACAACCGGTGGATGATCTCCAACCTATCCCGCATCATCCCCAACCAGATCGAGTGCTCGAGTCCGTCGTCGTAGTGCTCGAACGCCGAACCCGTGTTGTACGGCGGGTCGATAAACACGCACTTCACCTTGCCCGTGAACTCCGCCTCCAACGCTTTCAGCGCGAGCAGGTTGTCCCCGAAGATCAGGCGATTGTCGAACTGGTCCTTCTCAGATACGCGGTGCTTCGCGTGATACGAACGCTCGGGATCCTCGATCAAAATCCGCGGCTCCAGCTTCGGCCGGTTCTCCTTCCCGATCCACGTCAACTCGAGCTTCTGCTTCTTCGTCATGCCGTCACCGGACCCTCCGCGCTCCACCCCGCCGGCGGCCATGGTCCGTGCTCGCACTCCATGTCATTCATCAACTGTCCGACGGCCTTCACCAGCTTCCGAAACGAGCGGCTCCGCCGGTGCACGGTCGCGAGATCCAGCGCGGCGCTGAGCGCAGCCTGATCCAGCGTCTCGGAGTACCCGCGCTCGCGCGGCATCCAGGCTTCGAGCTCGCCCTTCGCGTCGCGCTTGGACTCAGGAGTCGCGGGCGAGACCGCGTCATCCCGAACCCCGCGACGGCCGCGCAGCGATTCGAGCGCCGCCAGGAACCACGTCTCGTACTCGCGGTGCGCAACAACGACATCGCACGGCTTGCCGCGCGCAGCCTGCAACGCCCAAGCGCGGACTTCGCGCGCGCGATCGACCGGGCAACCGTCCTCCTCGTCGAAGAGGACGAGCACGCCGCCGCATTCCTCGCTCGCCAGCGCCAACTCGACGGCCGCTTGCACGCCTTGCGCGCTGTGCAGCTGCGCCTGCGTCCGCTTGATTGGCCGACCAACCTGGATCTCGTTGCAGCCCGCGACGTCGTGGATCAACCGCCGCAGGAGCACGGGCACGGCTTGGACTTCGCCGTAGCCTTCGACGATCGGAACGAGCTTCATCCGAGGCTCTCGAAGAGCGACGGAGCCTCGAGGTCGTCACGGAAGAGCGGCTCCGGATTCAGCGCATTCGAGCGCAGCATCTCGCCCGCGCCCATCAGGTGCGCCTGCAGCGCCTTGCTGGTCGACTCGGAAAGCCGCTCCAAGTGCGACGCGCCCTCCGACCACGTGACGATCCGCAGGTTCTCCGGCCGGATCCACTCGGCGTCGAGCAGGTCCGGACTGTGCGTCGTCACGACGACCTGCATCGACTTCGATGCGCGCTTCAAGAGGTCGAGCACGGCACCGAACGCACCGGGGTGGATCGTCGCCTCCGGCTCCTCGATCACGAGGAGGGACGGCTTCGGATTCTGGAGGACGGCCAGGATCAGGCCGACGGTGCGCAATGTGCCATCCGACATGCTGAACGCGTCGAAGTTCAGCTTCTTGCCCTGCCCCCACTCCTGGGAGAACTCCAACGAGACCTTGTTGCTGTGCTTCTTGGGGCGCACGGACTTCGTCTCGGGCACGATCGCGCCGAGGATCTCGTCGATCTCGTCGCGGATTGCGGCGCCGTTCCCGGATCGATGGAGCTCTTGCAGCACGCTGGCGGCGTTCCCGCCGTCGGACCGCAGCGCGAAGCCGCCGTCCGGGTCCTGCATCTCCTTCACCTTCGCCGGCTCGATCGCGTACGTCCGCATCGCGCCGAGGAGCTTCGGGACGACAGAGAACCGCTCGTCGCCGCCGACGAGCGGCAGGCTGAGCGCGGTCGGCTCCAGAGCCGGGGTCAAGCCGGCGGCATTGCTACGCCAATTGTTCCCGCGATCGAACCACCAACGATCCCCGTTGGTCTTCGACACGACGCACTGCTCGCGCACGATCTCGAACCCGTATTTGGGCAGCGCGTGGACCTCGAAGGCGAACCGGCCGCTCTCGAGGCCGTTGAACGGTCCGAACTCGAACGCCAAGCCGATGTTCGGCGGCGCGCTCCTCACGGAACTGCGGTTGCGAACGGCCTGGATCCCGCCGCGGCGATCGAAGACGGCCTGGAGAGGCGAGGACATCGCCTCGGCGGCGAACGCGAAGACATCGACCAGGTTGCTCTTCCCCGATCCGTTGCGCCCCACGAGGAAGAGCGGGTTGTCGAGGACGAGCGTCGCGGCCGGGAAACTACGGAACCGCTTGACGGTGACCTTGCGAATCGGGGATGCGTTCATGCGATCGAGTGCGGGAGTCTAGCGAAAGCGAGGCCCGTCGCGCGTGCATCCGCTGACGTGATCCGGACAGCTGCGATCGCCCCCGCCGGAAGCCAGCGAGCACGAGGAGGCGGCCGCCTCCCGTGACGAGCGGCTATCATTGCTCGAGAATTGGAGACGACCACGACACGCCTGACGCCCGAGACCGCACTGCCGGAGATCCGCCGCGCGGCCGAGCGGCTCGCGCCGTACATCCGTCGCACGCCGACGGTCTATTCGCACTCCTTGAGCGAGCCGACGGGCCTCGACGTGTGGCTCAAGCTCGAGAACCTGCAGCGCACGGGCTCGTTCAAGATCCGCGGCGCGCTCAACAAGGTGCTCGGCCTGCCGCGCGACCAGCTCGAGCGCGGGCTCGTCGCTGCCTCGGCCGGCAATCACGCGCAGGGCGTCGCGTTGGCCGCGAGGCTCGCGGGCGCGCGCGCGACGATCGTCATGCCCGTGGCGACGCCGATCGTGAAGGTGCAGCGCACCGAGGGCTACGGCGCGGACGTCGTGCTGGCCGGCGACAACTACGACGCCGCGCAACAGGTCGCCACGCAGCTCGCCCGCGAGCACGGCGCCACGCTGATCCACCCGTTCGACGACGTCGCGATCCTGATCGGTCAGGGCACGGCGGGCCTCGAGCTGCTGGAGGACGCCGAGGCACTCGACGCCGTCGTCGTCCCGATCGGCGGCGGTGGGCTGATCGCGGGGATGGCGCTGGCGATCAAGGCGCGCTCGCCGTCGACGCGCGTGATCGGCGTCCAGGCCGCGGGCGCGTCGCCGACGGTCCAGGCGTTCCTCACGGGGCTGCCGGCGCGCGTCGCGTGCCCCACCACGATCGCCGACGGCATCAAGGTCGGCGTCACGGGGGAGATCACGCTCGAAGTCATCCGCCGCTGCGTCGACGAGTGCGTCACGGTCGAGGAGGACGAGATCGTCGACGCCGTCGTGCAGGCGATGGAGAAGAGCAAGGTCGTCGCCGAGGCGGCAGGCGTCGCGGGCGTCGCCGCGATCCTGGCGCGGAAGGTGCGCGGGGCGAAGCGCGTCGCGACGGTCATCTCGGGCGGGAACATCGACCTGAACCTGATCGCGCGCATCCTCGAGAACGGGCTCGAGCGTGCCGGACGGACGCACCACGTGCGCGTGCGAGTGCCCGATCTCCCGGGCCAGCTGGCCAAGCTGGTCGCCATCGTCGCGCAGAACCAGTGCAACATCGTCGACGTGCAGCACCTGCGCGCCGGCTGGCAGGTGCCGCTCGGCTACGTCGACATCGACGTGGTCGTCGAGACGCGCCGCTCCGACGCGGGCGCGCAGCTCGACGCCGCGCTGCGCGCCGCGGGCTTCGAAGTCCGCCTCTGAGCTGCGCGCCATGGCCTGGATCCGACTCCCCGCGATCGAGGGCGCCACGGGACACGTCGGCCGACTCTTCCAGGAGGCGATCGCGCGCGCGGGCCGCGTGTGGAACATCGTGCACGTGATGAGCCCGAACCCGCCGGTGATGGAGACCAGCATGGCGTTCTACGGCGCGCTGATGCACGGTCCGTCGCCGCTGACGCGGTCGCGACGCGAGATGCTGGCGACGCTCGTCTCGCGCGAGCTCGGCTGCGTGTATTGAACCCAGGCCCACGCGCACGACCTCCGTGCCGAGGTCGTCCCCACGCTCGCTCCCGACGACGAGGCCGCGGACCGCTTCGTGCACGCGCTCGTCGCCGACTGGCGCACGGCGCAGATGTCGGACGCGGACCGCGCGCTGTGCGCGTTCGCGGTGAAGTTGACGCGCGAGCAGCGCGCGATGAGCCCGGCCGACCTGCACGCCCTGCGCGCGCACGGCTTCGACGACCGCGCGATCCACGACGCGGTGCAGGTGATCGGCTACTTCAACTACGTGACGCGCGTGGCCGACGCGCTGGGCGTCGAGCCGGAGACGTTCATCCCGCCGTGGGGCGGGCAGCCGCACGACCACGGCGGATCGGAACAGTCCGGTCAGGGCAGCGACGACGCGTAGTTCACGAGCGTCCGCATGTAGTTCGCGCGCTCGTACGCCGACGGATCGGGGCAGTTCGCGCGGCTCATGCTGCCGCGCATCTGCGCGACGGAGACGTACTCCTTCTCCTTCATCCAGGCCTGGATCCCGTCGATCAGCGCGCGCATCTGGCCCGGGCCGTGCCGCAGGACCGACGACGTCGCCATGACGACGTCCGCGCCGACGAGCAGCAGCTTGAGCGCGTCCGACGCCGAGTGCACGCCGCTCGACGCGGCCAGCGACAGGCGCGTGTGCTCGCGCAGCACGCCGATCCACAGGAGCGGCAGGCGCGACTCGGGCGGTTCCGACAGCTCGAGCTTCGGGACCAGCTCGAGCTTCTCCAGGTCCAGGTCGGGCCGCAGCAGCCGGTTGAACAGGACGAGCCCGTTCGCGCCGGCTTTCTCCAGGCGCAGCGCCATGTGCGCCGGCGAGCTGAACACCGGCGCCGTCTTCACGGCCAGCGGGATGCGCACCGCCGCGCGCACCGCGGCGACGAGGTCGACGTAGCGCTGCTCGACCTGCGCGCCGCTCTCCCGCGGATCGACGGGCACCCAGTACACGTTCAGCTCGAGCGCGGACGCGCCGGCGTCCTCCATGCGCTTCGCGTAGTGGACCCAGCCGCCCGTCGACGCGCCGTTGAGGCTCGCCACGACGGGGATCGAGAGCGCCTTGCGCGCCGCCGCGATCTTCTCCAGATACGCGTCGGGACCGCTGTTGTAGACCGCGAGCGCGGGGAAGTAGTCCAGCGCCTCGCCGAAGGACTGCGAGCCGACGTCGCGCAGTCGCAGCAGCTCGCTCTCCTCGTGCTCGATCTGCTCCTCGAACAGCGACGGCAGCACGACGGCGCCGACGCCGCAGTCCTGCAGCCGGCGCAACGTGTCGAGCTCGCCCGTGATCGGCGACGCCGACGCGACGAGCGGCGACGCGAGGTCGAAGCCCAGGTAGCGGGTGGACAGGTCGGGATTCACGGCGAGACCTCCTTGGCGCCCGAGTCGCGCTCCATGCCGGCCATCTGCTCGTACAGGTGCCACTGCTCGTCGATGTCCTTCTGCGCGAGCAGCGCCAGTTCGGCCGCGGCCTTCGGATCGCTGAGCGCGAGCGACGCGAAGCGCCCCTCCTTCGCGGCGAAGTCCTTGAAGGGGATCCGCGGCTTCCTGCTGTCGAGCTGGAACGGATGCTTGCCAGACAGGGTGAGCCGCGGATCGTGCCGGTAGAGCGGCCAGAACCCGCTGTTCGTCGCGTCCTTCTGGTGCGTCATCGACGTCGACATCTCGATGCCGTGCGCGATGCAGTGGCTGTACGCCAGGATCAGCGAGGGCCCGCGGTGCGCCGCGGCCTCGCGGAAGACCTCGATCGTCTGCTTGGGGTTCGCGCCGAGCGCGATCTGCGCCACGTAGACGTGTCCGTACGAGACCGCCAGCAGGCCGAGGTCCTTGCGTCGCGACGTCTTCCCGGCCGCGGCGAATTTCGCGACTGCCGAGCGCGGCGTGGACTTCGACGCCTGTCCGCCGGTGTTCGAGTACACGCCCGTGTCGAGCACCAGGATGTTCACATCGGCGCCCGTGGAGATCACGTGGTCGAGGCCGCCGAACCCGATGTCGTACGCCCAGCCGTCGCCGCCGACGATCCACAGCTGCTTGCGCACGAGCGCGGAAGACAGCCGCAAGAGATCGTGAGCGGCTGGCGTGTCGATGCGCCCGAGCTGGCGCTGCAGCACCGTGACGCGCTCGCGCTGCGCGGCGATCCCGGCCTCCGTCTCCTGCTCGCCGTCGAGCAGATCGCAGGCGAGCTCTTGCGAAAGCTGCGGCGACAGCTCGGCCAAGAGCTCGCGGGCCCGCGTCTCCTGGTGGTCGAGCGCGAGCCGCAACCCCAGGCCGAACTCGGCGTTGTCCTCGAACAGGGAATTGGCCCACGCCGGCCCGCGCCCGTCCTTGTTCTTCGTCCAGGGCGTGGTCGGCAGGTTGCCGCCGTAGATCGACGAGCACCCGGTGGCGTTGGCCACGACCAGCCGATCGCCGTAGAGCTGCGTCAGGAGCTTGAGGTACGGCGTCTCGCCGCATCCGGCGCACGCGCCCGAGAACTCGAACAGCGGCTCGAGCACCTGCGAGCCCTTCACCGTTCCCGGTTCGACGGCGGCGCGGTCCACCTCGGGCAGCGCCGCGAAGAACTCGAAGTTCGCGCGCTCGCGCTCGACGTGCTCGGCGCGCGGCCGCATGTCGATCGCCTTGTGCTTCGCGACCTCCTTGCTGCGCGCCGGACACACGTCGACGCACACGCCGCAACCCGTGCAGTCGTCGGGCGCGACCTGGATCGTCATCGAGAGCCCGGCGAACTCCTTGCCCGACCACGCGCGGCTCTGGAACCCGGACGGCGCGCCCTGCAGAGCCGTTGCGCGGTACGGCTTCATGCGGATCGCGGCGTGCGGGCACACCAGCGGGCACAGGCCGCACTGGATGCACAGGTCCGCGTCCCAGATCGGGATCTCGCGCGCGATGCCGCGCTTCTCGAAGCGCGACGTGCCGGTCGGGAACGTGCCGTCGATCGGCATCGCGCTGACCGGCAGCAGATCGCCCTCGCCGGCCAGGATGCGCGCGGTCACGCGCTCGACGAAGTCGGGCACGACGTCGCCGCTGCGCGCGAACGCGGCGAGGCGGCGCACGTCGCCGCCGGTCTCGGGCGGGACGCGCACTTCGTGCAGGCCGCCGAGCGACGCGTCGACCGCCGCGAAGTTCATCTCCAGGAGCCGCCGTCCGCGCCCGCCGTAGCTCTTCTCGATCGCGTGCTTGATGCGCGCGATGGCCTCGTCGCGCGGCAGCACGCCGGACAGCGCGAAGAAGCACGTCTGCATGACCGTGTTGATGCGCCCGCCGAGCCCCGCCTCGCGCGCGATGCGGTCGGCATCCACGACGAAGAGCCGCAACTTCTTCTCGAGGACCTGCGCCTGCACCTCGACCGGCAGCCGGCTCCACACCGCGTCCGCCGCGTGCGGGCTGTTCAAGAGGAACACCGCGCCCTCGTCGGCCAGCGCGAGCACGTCCATGCGCTCGAGGAAGTGGAACTGGTGGCAGGCGACGAAGCCCGCGCGCTGGACCAGGTAGCTCGAGCGGATCGGCTTCGGCGCGAAGCGCAGGTGCGAGACGGTGACCGCGCCGGCCTTGCGCGAGTCGTAGACGAAGTACCCTTGCGCGTAGAGGTCCGTGTCCTCGCCCACGATCTTGACCGAGTTCTTGTTGGCGCCGACGGTGCCGTCGCTCCCCAGCCCATAGAACACGCAGCGCACCTCGCCCTTGCGCGCGCGCTCGATCTGCGCGTCGAGGTCGCGGTCCCAGGCGAGGCTCGCGTGCGTCACGTCATCGACGATGCCGACGGTGAAGCGGCGCTTCGGCTCGCGCCGCGCGAGCTCGTCGAACACGGCGATCGCCATGGCCGGCGTGAACTCCTTGGACGAGAGCCCGTAACGCCCGCCGATCACGTCGGGCCGCTGCGCGCCGGGCCGCGTCTCCGCGATCGCCGCGACCACGTCCTGGTACAGCGGTTCCCCCACCGCGCCCGGCTCCTTCGTGCGGTCCAGCACCGCGACGCGCTTCGCGGTCGCCGGCAGCTCGGCCGCGAACGCCAGCACGTCGAACGGCCGGAAGAGCCGCACCTGGATCAGCGCGACCTTCTCCCCGCGCGCGACGAGGTGGTCGACGGCCTCCTGGATCGCGCCGCCCGCGGAACCCATGACGACGATCACGCGCTCCGCGTCGGCCGCGCCGTAGCGCTCGAACGCGCGGTAGCGACGGCCCACGACCTTCTCGAAGCGCTGGAACGCGGCCTCGACGATGGCGGGCACCGCATCGTGATAGACGTTCGCGGCCTCGCGCGCCTGGAAGAACACGTCGGGGTTCTGCGCCGATCCGCGCAGGACGGGCCGGTCGGGCGTGAGTCCGCGCTCGCGGTGCTCGTGGATGCGCTGCGCGTCGACCAGCGCGAGCAGGTCCTCGGGCTGGATCTGCTCGATCTTCGCGACCTCGTGCGAGGTGCGGAAGCCGTCGAAAAAATGCAGGAACGGCACGCGCGCCTCGAGCGTCGCCCTGTGCGAAATGACGGCGAAATCCTGCGCCTCCTGGACCGACGCCGAGCACAGCATGGCCCAGCCCGTCGTGCGCGCCGACATGACGTCGCTGTGGTCGCCGAAGATCGACAGCGCGTGCGTCGCCAACGTGCGCGCCGCGACGTGGACGACGGTCGGCGTCAGCTCGCCCGCGATCTTGAACATGTTGGGCAGCATGAGCAGCAAGCCCTGCGACGCCGTGAAGGTCGTGGCCAACGATCCCGCCTGCAGCGCGCCGTGCAGCGTGCCGGCCGCTCCGCCCTCGCTCTGCATCTCGACGACGCGCGGCAGGCTGCCGAAGACGTTGCGCACTCCCGCCGCTGCCCACGCGTCGGACAGCTCGCCCATCGTCGACGCGGGCGTGATCGGGTAGATCGCCACGACTTCGCTGAGCCGGTAGGCGACGTTCGCGGCGGCCTCGTTGCCGTCGACGGTGACGAAGGGTCGTTTCATGAGGTCGGCGCGGGCCCGCATCGAGCGCTCGTCGCGCGCGAGAGCGATTGTCCGGCGACCGCGCGACGCGAGACGCGGGAAAGTGGGCGCAGAGCGCGCTCTACGCACTCGTTCGCGCGGATCTACGTCGATCGCGGTGATCGCTGCATCCGGCGTCGCGAGGCTCACGCCCTACGGACTCCGGCCACCCCGGAGTGCGCACTCTGCTCACTACGTCGGCGCGGCCAGAACCCGATCCTGGTTGCATGAGCCGCTCGACACGATCGTCAGCGGACGGGCGCCGGTCGGGACCGTCCTTCGCGAACGGCCGGCGGCGTCGCTGGACGAGCACGCGGGCGCGCCCGACCACGGGCCGCAGCGCGCGCAGAGGAGCTTCCGCATGAACACGACGGTCGACGACCTGGTCCTCGGAATGGCCGGATCGGGAGGTGACGGCGTCGTCAGCGCCGGCGAGTCGCTCCTCGGGGCGCTGTCCGCCGAGGGCTACCACGCGATCATGACGAAGAGCTTCGGCTCGCAGATCCGCGGCGGCGAGTCGTCCTGCCGCGTGCGCGTCAGCACGCGCCGGGTCCTGAACCCGGGCGGCGCGCTCGACGTCGCGTTCGCGCTGAACTGGGAGGACTTCTTCCGCTTCGGCGCCGAGCTGCCGCTGTCCGTCGACACGGTCCTCATCCACGAGGAGAAGGCCGGTCCGCCGCCGGACACGCTGCGCGCGGGCGGCGCCGTCCCGGCCCAGATCCTCTCCGTCCCGATCACCGAGATCACGAAGCAGTCCGCCGGCACCGACAAGGCCAAGACCAGCGTCGTCCTGGGCCTCGTCTCGGGCTGGTTCGGCGTCCCGGCCGAGTCGTTGAGGCGCGGCCTGCGGAAGAAGTTCGCGTCGAAGGGCGAGGACGTGCTGGCCGCGAACGACCGCGCGCTGGCGGCGGGGATCGCGTACGCCGAGGCGCACCCGCTCGCGAGGCCGCGCACGCTGGAGAAGACCACCTCGCCGCCGGGCTCGAAGATGCTGTGCGACGGCAACGACATGTGCGCGGCCGGCGCGCTCTTCAGCGGCGTCGAGTTCTTCGGCGGCTACCCGATCACGCCCTCGACCGAGGTCATGCAGACCCTGTCGAAGGAGATCTGGAAGTACGGCGGCGTCGTCCTCCAGGCCGAGGACGAGATCGCCGGCATCGGCGCGGCCCTGGGCGCGTCGTTCGCCGGCCGCAAGTCGATGACCGCGACTTCCGGCCCTGGAATGGCGCTGAAAACGGAGATCCTGGGCCTCGCGACGATCGCCGAGCTCCCGCTCGTGATCCTGAACGTCCAGCGCGGCGGCCCGTCGACCGGCATCCCGACCAAGCCCGAGCAGGCCGACCTGTACCAGGCCGCGTTCTCGGCGCACGGCGACGTCCTGCGGCCGGTCCTGGCGCCGACCTGCGTCGCGGACACGTTCGCGATCACGGTCGAGGCGTTCAACCTGGCCGAGCACTACCAGACGCCCGTGATCCTCCTGTCCGACCAGGAGATCGCGCAGCGCAAGGAGACCGTCGACCGGATCGACACGTCCAAGCTGGTCGTCGAGGAGCGCCTGCGTCCGCAGGGCGCCGAGCTCGAGCCCTACCTGCGCTTCCGCAAGACGGATTCGGGCATCAGCCCGCTCAGCCAGCCGGGGATGGCCGGCGGCGCGTACCAGGGCGCGGGCATCGAGCACAACGAGAAGGGCGAGCCCACCGCCAGCGGCGTCGTCCACGCGCGGATGAACGCGAAGCGCTTCGACAAGCTGGCGCCGCTCGGGCAGCGCCAGGACCTGTTCGAGGTCACGGGCGACCTCGACGCGCCGCTCGCGCTGGTCAGCTGGGGCAGCAGCGCCGGCGTCGCGCGCGAAGTGCTCGCGCTGGCCCGCAAGCGCGGGGTGAAGGCCAAGCTGATGGTCCCCTACCTCGTCTACCCGGTGGCCGAGGAGGTCTACGCCGACTTCTTCGCCTCGGTGCGCGCCGGGCTCGTCCTCGAGCTGTCGCACCAGGGACAGCTCTACCGGATCCTGCGCATGTACGTGGACGTGCCCAAGGGGGTGCGCTCGCTGGCGCAGAGCGGCGCGAACCCGTTCCGGCCGGTCGAGGTGCTGGCGAAGCTGATGGAGATCGCGAAGGGAGCGGGGCTCTGATGGCGACGACCACGACGACGATCGAGCGAGGCGAGGCGCCGGCGCTGAACCCGAAGGACTTCAACAGCGGCCTCAAGCCGATCTGGTGTCCGGGGTGCGGAGACTTCGGCGTCCTGAGCGGCTTGTACCGGGCTTTGTCCAGCATCGGCAGGCCTCCTCACGAAATCGCATTCATCTCGGGGATCGGCTGCTCGAGCCGGATCCCGGGCTACACGACGGCCTACGGGTTCAACAGCGTGCACGGCCGCGCGCTGCCCATCGCGCAGGGCGTCAAGCTCGCGAACCCGGACCTCCTGGTGCTCGTGGCCGGCGGCGACGGCGACGGCTTCTCGATCGGCGGCGGCCACGTCGCGCACGCGGTCCGGCGCAACGCGGACATCACGTACATCGTGATGGACAACCAGGTCTACGGGCTGACCAAGGGCCAGCTGTCGCCGACGTCGCCCAAGGGCCTCAAGACGATCACGTCGCCGCTCGGGAGCCTCGAGGACCCGATCAACCCGCTGCTCTACGTGCTGGCCTATGGCGCGGGGTTCGTGGCCCAGTCGACGCCGGCGGACATGCCCGGCATGACGGCGCTGCTCGAGGAGGCCATCCGCTACCCGGGCTTCTCGTTCGTGAACATCCAGTCGCCGTGCGTGACGTTCGGCCAGGAGGACCAGCAGGTCCGGGCGCAGAAGGCGCACATGAAGTCGCTGGCCAGCCTGGGCCACGACCCGACGGACCTCTCGCAGGCGCTCGCCCGGGCCCGCGACTACGGGACCGAGCTCTACACCGGCGTCTTCTACCGGAACCCGGACCCGCCGCTGTCCTACGACCGCCTGATCCGCCTGCGGCAGGAGGACATGGCCAAACAGGCCCGTCCGCGCGCGCAGATCCTCGACGCCTACGTGCAGAAGTGAGGGCCGACGTGACCCCCGACATCAAGACCCGCGGACTCGACCTGGCGCAGCTCGGGCTGTGCGACGCGATCGACCTGGCCGTCCTCGTCGAGGAGGAGGCGCGCGACCGCTACGCCGAGTTCGCCGACCAGCTGACCCTCCACCACACCCCCGAGGCGGCGGGTTTCTTCCGCTGGATGTCGGAGATCGAGGAGAAGCACCGGCGCGAGCTGGCCGAGCGCCGGCGCGCGCGGTTCGGGACCCAGCCTTCGCGCGTGAACCTGGGGATGATCTTCGACGTCGAGGCGCCCGAGTACTCCGAGGCGCGCGTCTTCATGACCGTGCGCGACGCCCTGAACGTGGCGCTGCGCGGCGAGCAGCACGCCCAGGCGTTCTTCGCCGCGGCGAAGGCTGCGGTGCGCGACCCCGAGACCCAGGCGCTCTTCGCCGAGCTCGAGGTCGAGGAGATCCTGCACCAGCGCCTCGTCCGGGAGGCGATCGCCGAGCTGCCCCCCGACCCCCCGGGGAACCCGGACGACTACAGCGACCCGCCCGTCCAGCAGTGACGGACAGGACTGCTCCCGAATCTCCCCAGACCCCGATCGAGAGGACCCCATGGCCACGACCATCACCGCGGAGTGCATCCAGTGCGGCGCCTGCCTGCCGGAATGCCCCAACGAAGCCATCTCCGAGGGCGCGGACACCTACCAGATCGATCCGGCCCGCTGCACCGAGTGCGTCGGCTTCCACGAGAAGGAGGCTTGCCAAGCGGTCTGCCCGGTCGAATGCTGCCTCCCCGACCCTTCCCGTCCGGAGACGGAATCCGTCCTGGCCGCGCGCGCGATCAGCCTGCACCCGCAGGATGCCGGGCTGCGGTCGCGGATCGAGTCGCAGACGTTCCCCTCCCGCTTCCGCGTGAAGTAGCGCCAGCCTCCCCGAGCGATGCCGACGGACCAGGGTACAGCCCTCGCGATCTTCCTGGCGGTCACGCTCGTGACCGCGGGGAGCATGCTCGTCGCCGGTCACCTGCTGCGGGTGCGCGCGCGCACGGCGTCGCGCCTCAAGGACACGACGTACGAGTGCGGCGAGACGGCCACCGGCGTCACGTGGGTCCGATTCCACGCGCGCTACTACCTCGTGGCGCTGTTCTTCGTGCTGTTCGACGTCGAGGCCGTGTTCCTCCTGCCCTGGGCGCTGGGCGCGCGCGGGCTGGGACCGGCCGGCTTCGTGGCGATCACGGGCTTCGTCGGCGTGCTCATGGCCGGGTGGCTGTGGGCCCTGAAGAAGGGAGCCCTCCGATGGCAGTGAAGGGCCGCACGGTCGACGACGGCAGCGCGTTCGAGCACCCGCTCTACACGACGCTGCTCGACACGCCCGGACTGTCGGTCAGCGTCGCGCCGCTGGACGACCTGCTCACGTGGGGCCTGACGAACTCGCTGTGGGTGTTCCCCATGGCGACGAGCTGCTGCGGCATCGAGCTGATGGCCGCCGCCGCGAGCCGCGTCGACCTCGACCGCATGGGCACGATCGTGCGCGGCACGCCGCGCCAGGCCGACGTCATGGTGGTCGCCGGGACGATCACCGTGAAGATGGCGCCGCGCGTCAAGCTGCTCTGGGACCAGATGCCCGAGCCGAAGTGGTGCATCGCGATGGGGTCGTGCGCGATCTCGGGCGACTTCTACCGCGAGCTGTACTCCGTCGTCCCGGGCGTCGACACGTTCATGCCGGTCGACGTGTACGTGCCGGGATGTCCGCCGAACCCCGAGGCGCTCATGCACGGCCTGCTGCGGCTGCAGGAGAAGGTGCGGCTGCAGCGCCAGGGACAGAAGGTCGCGCGCGATCCGAACCCGGCGCTCCTGGCGATCACGAAGCCGTCCGTCCCGCGGCTGTGCGACGCCGAGCGCACCGCGGAGATGGGCGCGGCGCAGGAGGAGTCGGCCGCGACGCACACGGCGTCCGAAGCGCGCGCGCCGGTGCACTTCGAGTCCCCCGGCGCGCAGCCGGTCGACGCGGACCTGCAGCGCCTCTTCGCCGAGAACGGCGTGGCCGAGTTCCCGCGCGAGGGCCCGCCGATCGTCCCCGTGGGACAGCACCTCGCGCTGGCGCGCAAGCTCAAGGCGCAGGGGTTCCGCCAGCTCGTCTCGATCGTCGCCAGCCACTGGCCGGCCGGCCGCGGTCGCAAGGGCGCCGACGCCGCCGAGCCCGAGCACTTCGAGGTCGCGTACCTGGCGCGCACCGTCGGATCCGGCTCGCGCGTCGCGACGTGGTGCGTGCGGCTCGCGCCGGGCGAATCCGTCGCGTCGCTGGTCCCCGTCTACGCCGGAGCCGACTGGCAGGAGCGCGAGCAGTACGACCTCGTCGGCATCCCGTTCGCCGGGCACCCCGACCTGCGCCGCCTGATGATGGCGGAGAACTACGTCGGCCATCCGTTGCGCCGCGACTTCGCCTCCGACACCGCCGCGGCGCCGTGGAGATAGGCGTGCTGCAGCTCACGACCATCACCCGCCGCGTCGACCCGCACCTGGCGATCGACCTGTACGACCCCGAGGCGGAGCTCCTGCTCTTGCACTTCGGTCCGCAACACCCGTCCACGCACGGCGTGTTCCGCATGGACCTGTACCTCGACGGCGAGATCGTCGTGAAGGTCGTGCCCTACGTCGGCTACCTGCACCGCGCGGTCGAGAAGCTGTGCGAGAAGCTCACCTACGCGCAGATCACGCCCGTCGTTGACAAGAACGACTACGTCGCGCCGATGACGAACGAGCAGGCCATCAACATGGTCTTCGAGACGCTGCTCGGCATCGAGGTCCCGCGGCGCGCGCGCTGGATCCGCACGGTGTTCGCCGAGCTGCAGCGCATCGCGTCGCACCTCCTGTGGCTCGGGACGTTCTCTCTGGACCTGGGCGGTGCGCTGGGCGGCGGATCCACGGTGTTCCTGCACTGCTTCCGCGAGCGCGAGCTGATCCTCGACCTGTTCGAGGACGTGACCGGCGCGCGATTCCACTACAACACGCACACCGTCGGCGGGAACCGCCACGACATCCCCGCGGGCTGGAGCGCGAAGGTGAAGAGCGCGCTCGACGTCATCGAGTCGCGCGTCCCCGAGTACGTCTCGATGACGCTCGGGAACCGCATCTTCCAGGACCGCACGATCGGCGTCGGCGTGCTCGAGGGCGAGCTGGCGCTCGAGCTGGGCGTCACCGGCCCGAACCTGCGCGCGAGCGGCGTCGACCACGACCTGCGGCGCGACGCGCCGTTCCACGCCTACGACGAAGTGAAGGTGAACGTCGTCACGGAGTCGGCCGGCGACTGCTTCGCGCGCGCCAAGGTGCGCCTGGGCGAGCTCGTGGAGAGCATCCGGCTCGTGCGCGCGATGGTCGACGGGATCCCCGCCGGCATCATCAACGCCGGCCGCCCGATCAAGCAGCCGGCGCAGTTCAAGATCCCGGCCGGACAGGCCTACGCCGCGATCGAGACGCCGCGCGGCGAGCTGGGCACGTTCTGCGTGGCCGACGGCACGCCCAACGCGCACCGCCTGAAGATCCGGCCGCCCAGCCTGCACGCGCTGTCGGCGTTGCCGCACATCCTGCCCGGCGCGACGGTCAGCGACGCCGTCGTGATCCTGGGCTCTCTCGATCCGATCATGGGCGAGGCGGACCGGTGAACGTCCACCTCCGCGCGCTGATCCTGGCGGTGGTCGTCGTGAGCACCGTGCTCGCGTTCACGACCTTCGCCATCTGGTTCGAGCGCAAGTTCGCCGGCCGGATGCAGTCGCGCCTCGGCCCGACGCGCGTCGGCCCCGTGGGGCTGCTGCAGCCCGTCGCGGACGCGTTCAAGCTGATGCAGAAGGAGAACATCCGGCCGGCGAACGCCGACTGGGGCCTGTTCAACCTGGCGCCGATCCTCGCGGCGGCGTGCGCGCTGGGCGCGGCCGCCGTCGTTCCTCTCGCGCCGGACGTCGCGGCCGCGGACGTCGACCTGGGGCTGCTCTTCGTCCTCGCGATCGGCGCGGTCACCGTGCTGCCCGTGTTCGTCGCCGGGTGGTCGAGCAACAACAAGTTCGCGCTCCTCGGCGGCATGCGCGCGATCGCGCAGTCGATCTCGTACGAGATCCCGCTCCTGCTCGCGGCGCTCGTGCCGATCGTGCTGACCGGCTCGATGAACCTGGGCGAGATCGTGCGGCAGCAAGCGCACGGTCACTGGATCGCGGTGTGGCCCTTCTTCCTGGGGGTTCCGGCCTTCGTCGTCTTTCTCATGGCGATGCTGGCCGAGTCGAACCGCATCCCCTTCGACATCCCCGAGGCCGAGAGCGAGCTCGTCGCCGGCGTCACCACCGAGTACACGGGGATGAAGTTCGCGCTGTTCTACCTGGCCGAGTACGCGCACACGCTGATCGCGTCCGCGCTGGCCGCCACGCTCTTCCTGGGCGGTTGGGACGGTCCGATCGCGCCGGGGCTGCACTGGCTCCTGCTCAAGACGTTCGTGCTGTTCGGGTGCGTGTACTGGGTGCGCTGGACGCTCTTGCGCTTCCGCTCGGACCAGCTGCTGCACATCTGCTGGACGTGGCTGGTTCCGGCGGGGGTCGTGCTCGTGATGGGCGCCGGCGCGTGGGTCGCGTGGGGGCCCTCCGCGTGAAGTCCATGGGCTACCTGGTCGACACCGTGCGCGCACTGCGGACGTCGATCCGTCAGGTCTTCCGTGCGCCGATCACGGTCCAGTTCCCCGACGTGGTCCGTCCGCGCGCCGAGCGCTACCGCGCGAGCTTCGCGCTCCTGCACGACGAGGAAGGCGACGAGCTGTGCATCGGCTGCCTCCAGTGCGAGCGCATCTGTCCGTCGCAGGTCATCGCGATCAAGGCCGCGGGCAAGCGCGAGTCGCCGATCACGGGCAAGAAGCGCGGCTACGCCGACGACTTCACGCTCGACATGTCGGCCTGCATCTTCTGCGAGCTGTGCGTCCAGGTGTGCCCCACCGACGCGATCGTGATGACGCGCGAGCAGGATCCGCCGGCGTACTCGCGCGAGGACCTCGTGCTGACGATGGAGAAGCTCTACGCCAACGAGAAGTCGAAGACGCGCTCGTGGGGCGACGCGACGAAGCTCATGGGCATGCAGGAGGCGCCCAAGGCGCCGAAGGCGCACGCGCCCGCGGCGGATGCCGCGGCGACGAAGCCGGAAGCGGCGGCACCGGCCGCGGCCGACGCCACGAAACCCGCCTCGGCGAGCCAGGCGCAATCCGCGCCGCCGCCGGCACCCCCGGAAACGGGAGGCGCGCCGTGACGGAGACGATCGCCTTCGGGATCGTGGCCGGCGTCACCATCGTGTCGGCGCTGTACGTCGTGCGCTGCGCGAACCTGATCCACGCCGTGCTGTGGCTCGCGCTGACGCTGCTCGGGACGGCGGCGCTCTACGCGATGCTCGAGGCGCCGTTCCTCGCCGGCGTGCAGGTCCTGACGTACGTCGGCGGCGTCGTGACGCTGATGATCTTCGGCGTGATGCTCACCCAGCGGCACGACGGCGCCGTGCCGGTGGCGAGCAACGTGCGCAACCTCGCGGGCGCGGGAGCCGCGATCGCGCTGTGCGCGCTGCTCTTCGTCGCCGTGGGCCGGTCCGATCTCGCGACGGGAACCCCGCCGCCCGCGCCGACCACGGCCGAGATCGGCCGGTCGCTGATCGACGAGCACCTCGTCGCGTTCGAGGCGCTGTCGCTCCTCCTGCTCGCGGCCATCGTCGGCGCCGTGGTGCTCGCGCGCCGCAAGGACCACGAGCGCGCGGACGAGACCGTGCCGGCCACGCCTTCGCCGGCAGCCCGTCGGGGAGCGGACTGATCCGATGACCCTCGCCCACTGCATCTTCCTCGCTTCGCTGCTCTTCAGCGTCGGCGTGTACGGGCTGCTGACGCGCAAGCAGGCCGTGGCGATGCTCCTGTGCGTCGAGCTCATGCTGAACGCGGCGAACATCGCTTTCGTGTCGTTCGCGCACTTCCGCGGCGGGCCGGGACAGATCCTGGCGATCTTCGCCCTCGCGATCACCGTCGCCGAGGTCGCGGTCGGCCTGGCGCTCGTCCTTCTCCTCTACCGGCGGCACGGCGGCACCGACGTCGACGCCGCCAGCGAGACGAAGGGATGAGCACGCCCGCCCTCCTCGCCGCGATCGCGCTCCTCGCCCCGGCGGCCGCGGCGTTGCTGCTCGTGCTCGCGCCGCCGCTGCGCCACCGCGGAGCACCGGCCGCATTCGTGTGCATCGCGGCGAGCCTGGCGTCGTTCGGCGCGGCGCTCGCGCTGGCGCTCGGCCGTGCGCCGGGCGCCGCGGCGGAGCGCCACGTCGTCCCCTGGCTGCAGGCGGGCGGCCGCACGATCGCCGAGGCCGGCGTGCACGTCGACGGGATCTCGTCGGCGATGCTCGTCGTCGTCACGCTGGTCGCGCTGTGCGTGCAGGTCTTCTCGATCGCGTACATGCACGGCGAGACGAAGCGCGCGTTCGGGCGCTACTTCGCCTACCACGCGCTCTTCCTGTTCAGCATGAACCTGCTGGTGGTCGCGCCGAACCTGCTGCAGCTCTTCGTGGGCTGGGAGCTGGTCGGCCTGGCGAGCTACCTCCTGATCGGCTTCTACTTCGCGAAACCCAGCGCGGCTCGCGCGGCGGTCAAGGCGTTCTGGATGACGAAGCTCGCCGACATGGGCTTCCTCGTCGCGCTGCTCGTCCTCTACGTCGCGACGGGCTCGTTCGAGTGGACGGCCGTCCCGACCACGGCCGTCGCCACGACCGTCACGCTCCTCCTGTTCCTGGGCGTCATGGGCAAGTCGGCGCAGTTCCCGCTGCACGTCTGGCTGCCGGACGCGATGGAAGGCCCCACGCCGGTGTCCGCGCTGCTGCACGCGGCGACGATGGTCGCGGCCGGCGTGTTCCTGGTCGTGCGCGCGCACCCGCTGTTCGCGCTCGCGCCGGCGACGGGCGACGTGATGCTCTGGGTGGGCGCGATCACCGCGGTCTTCGCGGCGTTCCTGGCGCTGGTGCAGACCGACATCAAGAAGGTGCTGGCCTACTCGACGTGCTCGCAGCTCGGCTACATGGTCGCCGCGCTGGGAGCCGGATCGGCCTTCGCGGGCTTCTTCCACCTCGGCACGCACGCGTTCTTCAAGGCGCTGCTCTTCCTCGCGGCCGGCAGCGTGATCCACGCCGTCCACTCGAACGAGCTGGCCGACATGGGCGGCCTGCGGCGCAAGATCCCGCTCACCGCGGCGACGTTCGGCATCGGCGCGCTGTCGCTGGCCGGCATCCCGGGCTTCGCGGGCTTCTTCAGCAAGGACCTCGTGCTCACCGAGGTCGAGGGCCGCGCGGGCTGGATCCCGTGGATGCTGCTGATGGCGTCGGCGTTCCTCACCGCGTTCTACATGGGCCGCGTCTTCGTCAAGGCGTTCCTCGGCGAGCCGTCGGCGAAGGCCGCGCACGCGCACGAGCCGGGCGTCGCGATGACCGGACCGCTGCTGCTGCTGGCCGTGCCCTCGGTGATCGCGGGACTCTTCGGCGGCACGCTCGCGCACTTCGTCGGCGCCGAATACCACGCGCACATCGGCCTGACGCCGATCGTTGCGTCGTCGATGGCGATCGGCGGACTCGTCGCCGCGGGCCTCGTCTTCGGTCGCGGACGCGAGCTGGCCGCGATGGCGACGATCCGCGGCCTCGACCGCGCCGGCGTCGTCGACCGCGCGTGGGAGTTCCTGTACCGCCGCGCGATGCTCGGCGTCAGCGGCGTCCTGGGCTGGTTCGACCGCTACGTGATCGACGGCATCATGAACTTCACGGGCTACGCGACGCTCGAGAGCGGCAGCGCGGTCCGCACGCTGCAGACCGGCCGCATCCGCGACTACGCGCTGGCCGTCGTCGTCGGCGCGATCCTCCTCTCGCTCTTCGGGGTGCTGCGATGACGCACCTCCTCTCGCTGGTCGTGGCCGCGCCGGCGGTGGCGGCGGCGATCCTGCTCCTGCTGCCCGACTCCGCGCGCACCGCCGTGCGGGCCGTGTCGCTGCTCGGCGCGCTGGTCTCGCTCGCGGGCAGCATCGCGGTCGCGCTCACGTACGACCGCGCGGCCGGCGGGCTGCAGCGCGTCGAGGACTACCCGCTCGTGCCGTCGCTCGGCATCCACCTGCGCCTCGCGGTGGACGGCTGGGGCGTGCCGCTGCTCCTCTTGACCGGGATCATCATCGTCACCGGCGTGCTGGCCAGCTGGTCCGTCGCGAAGCGCGACAAGGACTACTTCGTCCTGCTGCTCGTGCTCGTCGCCGGCGTGTTCGGCGTCTTCGTCGCGCAGGACCTGTTCGTCTTCTTCTTGTTCTACGAGATCGCCGTGCTGCCGATGTACCTGCTCATCGGCATCTGGGGCGCGAGCCACGAGGTCCCCGCGGCCGGTCCGTTCCGCTTCGTGTGGAAGCGCTTCGCCGTCGGCGGCAAGGAATACGCCGCGATGAAGCTGACGCTGATGCTGCTCGTCGGCTCGGCGGCGATCCTCGTCGCGATGTTCCTCTTGTGGAAGGAGGCCGGCGGCACGACGTTCGACCTGGCCGTGCTCGAGGCCACGAAGTTCTCGCGCACGACGCAGATGATCGCGTTCCCGCTCGTGTGGCTCGGCTTCGGGTCGCTGGCGGGCGTCTTCCCGTTCCACACTTGGTCGCCGGACGGCCACGCGTCGGCCCCCACGGCCGTCTCGATGCTGCACGCCGGCGTGCTGATGAAGCTGGGCGCGTTCGGCGTCATGCGCATCGGCATGGTCCTCTTGCCGGAAGCCGCGGTCGCGTGGGCGCCCGCGGTCGGCGCGGTGGCGGTGATCAACGTCCTCTACGGCGCCTTGTGCGCGGCCAGCCAGAAGGACCTCAAGTACATCGTCGCGTACTCGTCCGTGAGCCACATGGGCGTCGTGATGCTCGGCGCGGCGACGCTGACGACGACGGGGTGGAACGGCGCGGTCTACCAGATGTTCGCGCACGGGATCATGACGGGCCTCTTCTTCGCGCTCGTCGGCATCGTGTACGAGCGCGCGCACACGCGCACGATCGCGCGGATGGGCGGCTTCGCGCACACGATGCCGGTCGTCGCGGCCTTCTTCACGCTGGCCTGCCTGTCGTCGCTGGGGCTGCCCGGAACCGGCGGTTTCGTCGCGGAATTCCTGGTGTTCCTGGGCGCGGCGCAGAGCGCGCACGCGTGGTGGGCGATCCCCGGCGTGCTGGGCGCGTTCGTCACGGCCGTCTACGTGCTGCGCGCGTGCAAGACGATCTTCTGGGGGCCGCCGCCCGCCGAGGAGTTCGCGCACCTCGAGGACGTGCGCCGCACCGAGTGGGGCGCGCCGCTCGTGCTCGGCACGGCGCTCGTCCTGTTCGGAGTCTGGCCGCGCTTCCTCCTCGACTTCATCGACCTGACCAGCTCGGCCCTCCTGGGCCGCTTCCCGACGATCTCGTAGATCCCGTCCATGCCCCCCTGGCTCCACATCTTCACGCTCGAGCTCGCGGTCCTCGCGATCGCGCTCGTCGTGCTCCTGTGCGACGCGCTGCTCCCGCTGGGCGCGCGGGTGCTGGGCTGGATGACGACGATCGGCCTCGCGGCGGTCCTCGGCGCGTCGTTCGCGCTCGATCTCGACGGCGCCGCGCCGCACGGCGTCTACGTCTCGAGCGCGTGGGGCGTCTACTTCCAGCGCCTGTTCCTGTGCGCCGGGATCCTGGGCGTGCTCGGCTCGATCGACTGGCTCGAGTCGCGCGTCGCGCGCCGGCCGGCGGAGTACCTGTTCCTCGTCCTCGCGAGCCTCGTCGGCATGATGCTGATCGCCGGCGCGCGCGACTGGGTGCTGCTCGTCGTCGCGTTCGAGCTGATGGGCATCCCGCTCTACGCGCTGTGCGCGTACGCCAAGCTCGACGGCCCCGCGCGCGAGCCGAAGCTCTCGGCCGAAGCCGGCCTCAAGCTGTTCGTCACCGGCGCGGCGAGCACGGCGCTCACGCTGTTCGGCCTCGCGCTCGTGGTCGGCACGAGCGGCACGTCGAGCCTCGACGGACTGCCGACCGCGAACGTCTCCGCGCTCACCGGCGTCGGGATGCTGCTCGTGCTGGCCGGGTTCGGCTTCAAGATCGGAGCCGCGCCGTTCCACATGTGGATCCCGGACACGTACCAGGGTGCGCCGACGCCGTTCGTCGCGTTCCTCTCGGTCGCGCCGAAGGCGGGCGGGCTCGCGGCGCTCGTCGTCGTCCTTCTCGCGGGCTGGACGCGACAGCACGAGCTGTGGGCGCCGGCCCTCGGGGTCGTCGCGGCGGCGAGCATGGCCGTCGGCAACCTGTTCGCGCTCCCGCAGAAGGACGCGCGCCGGCTCCTCGGCTACTCGGGCGTCGCGCAGATGGGCTACGTGCTCGTCGCCGTGTGCGCGCAGAGCGAGCAGGGCATCGCGATGGCGCTCTTCTTCATCGCCAGCTACGTGTTCACGAACTTCGGCGTGTTCCTGGTCGTGCACGCGGCGGCCGAGAACTCGACCGGACACTCGCTCGACGAGATCGCCGGCCTGTCGCGCCGCTCGCCGTGGCTCGGCGCGGCACTGCTGGTCTTCGTGCTCTCGCTGGCCGGCATCCCGTTCGCCGTCGGATTCTGGGCCAAGCTCTTCGTGCTGCTGGCCGCGTACCAGGCCGGGCTCGTGTGGCTCGTCGTGACCGGCGTCGTGCTGAGCGTCGTCGCGCTCTTCTACTACCTGTCCGTCGCGCGCTCGACGTTCATGGCCGACGGCCGCTCCGCCGAACCCGTGCGCTCCGGCCTGCCGCTGCGCGCCGCGATCGCGCTGTGCCTCGCCGCCGTCCTCGGCCTCGGACTGTGGCCCGGCCCGCTGCTGGCCCAGGCCGCGCACGCCGCCAGCGCGTTCGCCGGCAACCCCTGACATCGCCACACGCATCCCGCGCGAGGATCACCCGCTCGAGAAACCGATTCGCAACCAGGAGGATTCCGATGGCCCTGAAGCCCAGTGAGATCCGGTCGATCATCCTCGAGGAACACGGCGAGCTGCGTCGCCGCCTCGCCGGCATCGAAGCGCTCCTGGACGGCCTGACGCGCGGCGACGCCACCGCGCGCCGCGAGCTGCGCGCGAGCTTCGCCACGCTGTGCGACCTGTTCGTCATGCACATCGCGCACGAGGAGGCGATCCTGCGCCCGGTCCTCGCCGACATCGACAACTGGGGCCCGATCCGCATCGAACGGATGGACGACGAGCACGTCGTGCAGCGCCAGCGCGTCGCCGAGCTCTCGCGGATCCCCGCCGACGCCGACCCGGCCGCCTACGTGGACAGCGTGCGCGCGTTCGTGAAGGAGCTGCGCGACGACATGGACGGCGAGGAGATCGAGTGCCTCAGCCCCGACGTGCTGCGCGACGACACGACGAGCATCGACGCGTTCGGGGGCTGATGCGAGCCGCGAACGCGGTTGCCGGCCGGCAGTCCGCTCGCGAACACGCGGTCAGCGCGGCGCGAGCCGGACCTCGAAGGCCTCGGGTACGTTCTTGTCCCACTCGAGCGGCTGGCTCTGCAGCCCATCGACGCGCACTCGGTACCGACCCGGCAACTTCGCCACGGACGCTTGGCCCAGTGCATCCGACCGCACGGACGCCTTGACGTCTGTCTCGCTCTCGGCGGCGATCACAACGACGTCGCGATCCGCGAGAGCCTTGCCCGCTGCATCGAGCAGGACGATTGTGCGCTGGATGATCGGGATCTCGACTTCGACTTCGAGGTCCTGTCCCGGCCTCAGCTCGATCACACGCGGATCTGACCAGGACCAGCGCTCGTCCGCGCCGAGGAATTGCAGATGGAAGCGACCCGGCGGCAGGATGGCGAGTGACATGCCTGCGCCGGTCTGGAACGCGAGCATGTGCGGCCCGAGTTCCCCTCCATCGGCACGCACGACCTCGAAGGGCTGCCCCGGCTGGAACCGCCCCTCGATCATCGCGCGCACGCGCAGGCGAGCCGGCAGCGACTCGCGCATGTCGATGACCACGGGCGTGCGCTTCGCCGCAATGACTTCGACCTCCTGACGCGCGTAACCGCCCGAGCTCAAGTCGGGGGTCGAAATCGTCATGTACAGGCTGTATCGCCCGGGTCGAATCGGACTGATCGTGACGGCGGTGCCGGGCACGATCACGATCTCGTCCATCGTGAACCGTAGGAAGGCACGCTCCGCCGGTGCGCTCGTCGACTGGAGTTCGACTCCCAGTCCATCGACATTAGCCCCTTCGGGAGCCAACAGCTCGACCTCCAGGGCGCCGGACTCGGGCGCGATCAGGGCGAGCTCAGGCGGATCCTCGTCACCGATCTCGATCGCGCGATCGACGAAGAGCCACTCGCCCCAGGCCGCGCGCAGCGTGTACTCATCGGCCTGGAGACCATCGAATGCGAAGCGGCCGTCCGCGCCTGTGGTGGCCGTGAAATCCGCCGCGGGAATCGATCTTCCGTCCGTGCTGTGAGAGGCGCCCTTGCCGAGTCCGTGCCCCGAACGCGAGCCCCGCGTCAGGAGCACGACCGCGCCCTTCGAAGGCTTGCCGCCTTCCGCATCGAGCACGACGCCGCGCAGCGTCCGCGTGCCTCCCAGGTCGACGACGACCCGTCGGCGCTCGCCGGGCTGCAGCACGCCGATCGGCACGCGCGTCTCGGGGTATCCCTGGACGCCCACGCGCAGCTCGCACCGGCCGGGGACGATGCCGGTCAGGAAGCCGTCGACGACCGGCAGCGCCGGCGCCTGGCGCAAGTCGAACTCGTTCGGGGACGATCCGCTCTCGGGGTAGGTCAACGTCAGGCGCTCGGGCTCGACCTCGACGCGATCCTCGCCGCGCTTCAGGACGACCGCGATCGCCGCGCTGCCGAGCAGCTTGGCCCGCACGCGCGTCCCCGGCTCGACGCCGTGCTGCACGAAGCGCTCGAAGCGCGGGTCGTCGATCTCGACCGTGTACGGGCCTTCGCCCAACCCATCGAAGCTGACCGAGTCCGGCGTGCGATCGAGCTTCTTCGGCGCGATCGGGCTCCCGCCGTCCTTGAGCAGGCGTACGTGTGCGAGGTCGGGATCGAACGTGTAGAAGGGCCGGCACGACCACGTGACGACGATGCGCGTCGAGGGATCCGGGCCCTCGTAGGTGAGGTCGGCGCGCACCGGCTCGCCCGGCGCGGCCACGACGTTGCGCGGCTTGAGCCAGTCCGTGACATCGGACTTGGCTTTGACCTCGGTCCGACCCGGAGGAACTCCCTCGAGCACGTACTCGCCGCTCGCGCCGTCGAAGCGTGCGTTCACGATGATGGGCTCGATCACGTCGGTTGGACTCCCGTCGCTGAAGCCGGACCGGCCCTGGCGCGCGCTGACCTGGAACCGCGTCGCCATCGGCGCTCCGGTCTTGTCGAGCACGCGCACGCGCACCGTGCAGGACGGTTGGAACTTCCGCTCGCCCACGTCGACGCGCTCCCGAGTCGCGATCCCCGTCCAGCGCCACGAGAGTCGTGCGTGACCGGCGAGTTCCGCGTCCGCGCTGAACTGGAACGCGCGCGGCGGCACGACATCGATCGCGAAGCGACCGTCAGCGTCCGTGCGCACCGGCGCCGGGTCCTTCCAGTCCGCGGGCGGCGGGGATTCGATCACGCGTTCCTGGTTGGCGTTCCAGCCGCGCAACTTCACTTGGGCGTCGACCGCGGGCTTCCCGTCGGGGAGCAACAGCCGGCCGCGAACTCGCGCTCCGTCGCCGAGAGATGTCGCCGGCGCGGGCACCGGAGGCACCTGTGCGCGCGACGGTGCGCCTGGCGACGCGGCGACGGCGGGCGAGCCGGGATCGGCGAGGCCGGGCGCGGGCGGCGCGCTCGCGGGCAGCGTCAGCGCGGTGAGCATCGGCGTGTCCTCGGTGTGGACCGCGCCGCGTCCGGTGTAAAGCGCGAGCCCGCCCACCAGCGCGAGCACCAGCGCCGCGATCACGACGAGCGACCCCGAGATCCCGGTCGAGACGACCGCCACCGCTCCCGAGGGCGTGACCGTGTACTGCGCGCCGCGGACGAGCACGGCCTCACGCACGGCCGACAGTCCGCTCGACGGTAGTGTCGCGGCGCCGGACCCGCCCAGTCCCGCGGGCAGCGTCTCGCGCAGCATCCGCAGCCCGCGATGGAGTTGCACGCGCGCCGTGCCGGGATCGATCCCGAGGCGCAGCGCGATCTCGCGCGGCGCGAGCTGATCGCGCAAGTGCAGGCGCAGCACGCCCGCGTAGCGTTCGGGCAGTTCGCCCATGGCGCGCTCGACCGCGGCGGAGACCTCAGCGCCTTGCGCGGCCCGGTGCGGGTCCTCCGTGTCGCGGTTCGTCATGCGCTCGGGATCGAGCGCGCGCGCCGCCTGACGCAGGTGCTTTCGCGCATGCAGCGCGAGGATGCCCGTCAGCCACGCCAGCAGGTTGCGCGAGCGGTCGAAGGTCGATGCGCGCTCGATCGCGGTGAGGAACGTGGCCTGGACCAGGTCCTCCGCATCCGACGCTCCGCGTGTGAGGTGCCGCGCGACCGACAGGAGCGCCGGAGCCGTCGCATCGAAGACGCGCGCCAGCGCCTCGACGTCGCCCTGGCGAACGAAGCGGTCGAACTCGGACTCCAAATCGATCTCGGGTGTGCGGCGGTCTTCCATGGCGCGTGGGATCTCCACGAACGCCGGGAACGTTACACGCGAGGCTCGTTCCCGGGCTCGAGCGCGCATCCGCTGGCCGCGGGGCGTTGCGTCCGCGACTGCGCACTCTGCCCCAGTGCCCTACCCCACTGGGGGCACAGCGGGTTCCCGCGGGCCGCGAGTAGCCTCGATTCGAGAGGTGCCGAGGAGCGCTTCCCGCGCACGGCACGGCACCGATCGAAGTCCCCTGCGAGATCCCGTCCATGGACACCGTTCTGCGCCCCCTATCGCTGCTCTTCCCGGTCCGAACCCTCGCGGGGATCGCGGTGCTCGCCCTGGCTGGATCCGCCGCGGCGGAGGCGCCGTTCATCAACACGTGGACGGTGCTCTACCCGGGCTCGAGCAGCGAGACGAACGTGCAGGCCGGCACGGGCTCGGTGTGTCAGCTGTGCCACTGGAATCCGAGCGGCGGCGCGAGCTGGAACGCGTACGGCTGGCGCGTGCGCACGGGCTTGCACGCGGGACAGTCGCTCACGCTCGCGATCCAGAACGCGGCGAGCTTCGACTCGGACGTCGATCCGACGGCCTCGACGAACCTCGTCGAGATCGGAGCCAACACGCAGCCGGGATGGACGCCGGGGTCCAACAACACGCGCTACCAGACCAACGGGACGACGACGGGCCAGACCCCGCCGTCCGGCATCCAGGGCAGCCTCGATCCGCCGATCACCTCGTTCGCGTTCTGCTTCGGCGACGGATCGGGCACGGCGTGTCCGTGCGGCAACTCCAGCGCGGTCGGCGCGAACTCGGGCTGTTCGAACTCGTTGGGCGTCGGCGGCGTGCTCGTCGCGAGCGGATCGGCCAGCGTCGCGGGCGACACGCTCGTCCTCGCCGGGTCGGGAATGCCCAACAGCTCGGCGCTCTACTTCCAGGGCACCAGCCAGTCGGCCGCGGGAGCGGGCGCGGTCTTCGGCGACGGCCTGCGCTGCGCGGCCGGGTCGGTGATCCGCCTGGGCACGAAGGTCAACGCGAGCGGCGCGTCGCAGTATCCGGTCGCGGGCGATGCGGCGGTCTCGGTGCGCGGCGTCGATGCGCCGGGCGACGTGCGCACGTACCAGGTCTGGTACCGCAACGCGGCGGCGTTCTGCACGACGAGCACGTTCAACGTGACGAACGGTTGGCAGGTCACCTGGGGGGCATGAGCGAGCGCGGTGAGCGTCCACGGGGACGCGCAGCGGCTCGCAGCTCCTGATGGTTCGGCCGCGGAGGTGAGGCTCCGCGGCCGATCTGCATCCGGACACCGTGCGTCAACCGGCCGCTTCCGCGTCCTCGTTCCAGGGCGACAACACGAAGCGCAGCCGCCCCGTGACGCCCGGCGACTTCGCGCTGTCGAACGGGATCACGACCTCGACGCGTCCCTTCGTGAGCTCGCGCGTGTCGACGGCCTTGTTCGCGGACTGCACGGCCTGGTCTTGCCAGGCGTACTTCACGTGCCACTCGCCGTCCTGGTTCTGCGGCGGCACGAGCTCGACCACGAGCGCGTTGCGGAAGAGGTAGCCGCCCTCGTAGTGCCTGTCGAACCAGAGCGTCTTGTCGACCTCGTAGTCCGGCACCTTCACGCCGAACGTCACGCTGTACGCCAGCGAGGGCCGGTTCTGGTTCACGCGCGCGCGGTTGGCCAGGAACACGGTCGACATGTACTTCGAGACGCCCTTGCGCGATTTGCTCCACTCCTTGTGCGTGAAGCACGCGACCGAGTCCTCCTCGGCGGTGCGCCGCGTGAGGTACCAGAGCTTTCCGCGCGGAGACGCGAGCAGCTCGACCTGGTAGAGCGCGTCGACCTTGCCCTTCTCGTCGTCGCCCTTCAGCTCCGCGGGCACGCGCACCTCGTCGAACTCGGCGTGGATGTCCACGCGCACGTCGCCGAACAGGAAGCGCGCGAGGTTCTGGTAGGCCTCCTCGCTGTTCACGATGCCGAAGAAGCCCGAGTGCGCGCGGTACGCGAAGGCCTTCGCGCACGGCTCGCCGGGCTGGCCGTTCGCCTTCAACCCCGTCAGCGTCGCATTCTCGATGCGCACGAGCCCGTCGCTGCCGTGCCCGACGAACGTGCGCGACAAGCCCATCCCGGCTTCGTAATCCTGGCGGTTCGTGCCGACCATGCAGAACACGCGTCGCGACGGGAAGCGCGCCTCGGGCAGCCAGTCGACGCGGTCGGTCGACGCGTACGCGCCCTCCAAGGCGAGGTACTTCGACATGCGCTTGCGGTTGAAGTTGTCGGTGTCGCCGAACTTCAGCCAACCGGGCACGTTCGTCCCGAGCGCGTCGACGCCGTTGTGCGGCGTCGCGTACGTGAAGAGCTTGTCGACGAAGCGCGCCGCTCCGTTCGGGTCGAGCTTCGCGTTCTGCAGGAACGCGCGGCACACGAGGCCGCCCATCGAGTGCGCGACGAGGTAGCAGCGGAAGTCCGCGGGCGCGATCTCGTTCGCCGCGTTCGCGCAGACGAGCTCGCGAACGGTGAGGATCAGCTCGCCCAGCTTCGTGGCGAACGTCTCGATCGACGGCGTCTGCCCGGTGCCGAGCAGCGTCGAGGCCTCGTCGTAGTAGCGGTAGACGACGATCGAGCGGCTCCCGAGGAGGTTTTTCTCGTTCTGCCGCCACTCCGGATCGAGGAGGTCGTAGCCGTCCTCGTAGACGTCGCGGTACCCGAAGTCGGACGCCAGGCGGATGACGGGCGACTCGAACACGTACTTGCGCGGCGGGCGCTTGCGGTCGGGGACCGCGCGGTACACGGTCGAGCCCAGGTTGAATCCGCAGAACGGATCCGCGCTGGTCTCGTCGATCTCGCCGCGCGTCATGGCGAAGCCGCGGACGTAGACGATCGGATGGAAAGGCGTGTGCGGGCTGGGCATGCGAGGACCCTCGGGACTCGCCGCATGCTACGCCCGCCCCGTGCGCAAGCGAACGACGCGCTCGCGCGGCCGACGCGTCCGAACAGCTCGCTACAGACCCTGGCGAACGGGCTCCGTCACGTCCGGGATCACGCGGCCGTCGCGGTGGCGGATGCGCTTCCAGATGCTGCAGTAACCCTCCTGCTCGCGAACCCGATCCGCGGAGCGCAGCACGCGGTCGATGCCTCGCTGCCTCAGCATGACGCCGAGCGGCGAGTTCGGGTCGATCCCCTCTTGCGTGATCCGCTTCATCTCGGGCGTGGCCGCGAGGAGGAATGGGTGGTCGACGCGCGCCGGGCGGCTCAGCATGCGCGGGTCGGCGAGACCACACACGTTGTCGGTCGGATCCACGATCCAGCCACTCTCGAACTCGCCGGTCTTCCCGGCGTTCGTGCCGGCCACGCCATCGAGGTGTGCCGCCACCAGGGTCATGCACAAGAGCGCGCAGGCGGCGCCCATCGTCCAGCCGAGTTGTTGCTTCATCGCGGCACCTCCGTGCGGTCTGCTTCCCATCTTGATCCTCGTTGGCAGTCCGAGAATCGGCCGAAGTGCGCAGGCGCGTGGCGCACACTGCGCGGCAGCCGCGCTCGTCTGGCTCCCGATCGAACTCTCCGCACATGGGCGGGTGTGCCTACGCCGTGTGCCCGATGTTCGAGCCTGGATGCGCGGGGCTACCTTCACGCTCGTCCCGAGACTCGGCGGCAGGGAGCCGCCACCGAGGGGCCTGTTGGAGCCGGAGCCGCGCTCCGGAAAACCGCCATGAAAACGAGCTTCGCCATCCTTCCGATCCTCCTCGCCCTGACCGCTGCTCCGTCCATCGCCTTCACGGCGAGCGACACGCCGGCGACCACCGCACCCACCCGCGTCGAGCTGCGCGCCCGCTTCAACGCGATGGTCGACGAACTGGCGCAGAAGGCCGCCGCGCGCAAGGCCACCCGCGAGGACTTCGCCAAGGTCGTCGAGGAGATGCGCGTGATCGCCAACGAGTACATGGACGACGCGCGCGTCGCGGGGATCCGCGAGCGGGCCATCGCGCGCATGAACGAGCTCGAGGTCCGGGCCAAGGACGCCGCCCTCCAGCTGGCCGAGTTCGACGCGTTCAAGGACCTGATCCTCGACCTCGACCTCCAGGGGATCTTCCAGCGCACGATCGAACGCGCCCGCGCGGGCGACGTCACGCGCCTGCAGTGGACGATGTACAAGGCCCAGCTCACGCAGCGCCTCGACGCGGCGCGGGACTGGGACCCCGAGATCGACGCGATCATCGGCCGCCTGATGGCCGAGTGCGAGCGGATCGAGAAGCGCGCCGGTGAAGCGCTGAAGCCGGGTGACATCACGCCGATCGAGACGCTGCACGCCGACGTGATGGTCCACGCGACCGCGGCGCGCCTCAGCAAGAGGGCCCGCCAGGAAACGCCGGGCGTGATCGATCCGAAGGGTCGCTACCCGCTGCTCGTCTGCGACTTCAGCGACGTCAAGGAAGCTCTGGTCGCCAGCGGCGTGCCGGAGATCTCGGAGTTCATGCGCAAGGTCCAGGCGCGCCTCGACGTGATCCGCGAGGCGGCTGCCGGCGGCCGCATCACCCGCGCCGAGTGCGACGCGCTGTGCTCGCTGCTCCTGCAGCGCGCTCGCGCCGCGGTGACGCCGGGCTGATCCCAGCGGCACGATCGGGCCGTCCGCGCGTGCGGCGCACGCGCGAACGGCTCCGTTCCTGCGCAGCTCAGTCGCCGTGCAGCCCGGCCGCCGCGAGAGCGGCCAGCGCGCGCGCCAGCGACTCCGCGCGCGTGCTCGACGTGTCGATCGCCGCGTGCAGCGTCCGCGTGCGCGGCCCGAGCGGCTCCCACGTGCGGCGCACGTGCTCGTAGATCGACCAGTCGGCATCCGAGGGGTCTCCCGATCGCTCCGCGATGCGTCCGCGCACGAGCTCGGGGCTCGACGTGCACTCGAGGAAGAACGCCGGCACGCCCCAATCGCGCGCGGCATCCACGAACGCCCGACGCCGCCGCTCCTCTTTGAAGCTCGCGTCCACCAGCACGCGTCGGCCCGAGTAGAGCAGCGATTGCGCGCGCTCCAGACACGCGCCGTAGGTGCGTTCGTTCCACTCGGGCGTGTAGATCCCGGCGCGCACCTCGGCACGGCCGGACGCGAGCGGATCGAGTCCCGCGAGCTCCTTGCGGATCGCGTCAGCGCGCAGCCACGTGAGGCCGGCCGCAGCGGCGAGCCCGCTCGACAGCACGGACTTGCCGGTTCCGGGCAGTCCGCCGACGAGGACGAGGCACGGCCGCTCGCCCGGCGGCGCGAGCTCGCCGACGGCGAGCTGCACGTGCGCGCGCGCGAGCTGGAGCGCCGACTCGCGCTGCTCCGCGGGGATTCCGGGCGCGTTCGCCAGGATCGCGCGCACCTTGGCGCGCACGGCCGAGCGGTAGGCGACGTAGAGCGCCAGCAGCGCGCGCCCGTCGTCGTCGCCGCTCTCGTCGAGGTACGCGCCGAGCAGCGCGCGCGCCTCCGGCCAGGCCCCGTGCGCGCGCAGATCCATCACCAGGAACGCGACGTCGGCGATCGGATCGGCGCAGGCGTAGCGCTGCGAGAATTCGATGCAGTCGACGATCGCGAGCTCGCCGTCCTCGAACAGGTAGACGTGCTCGAGCCGCAGGTCGCCGTGGGTCTCGCAGGGCACCCCCTCGCGCGCGCGGCGCTCGATGCGCGCGCGCTGCGCGTCGAGCTCGGCCTCGGTCTCGAGCTGGAGCCGCAGCAGCTCCTCGATCGGCGCCACGGATCCGGCGTGCGTCGCCAGGCCGGCGAAGTTGTCGCGGCAGTTCTCGCGGACGCGCTCGAACTCGGCCCAGCGCGCGACGTCGGGCCCGCGGCGCGCCTCGGCGTGGAAGCGTGCGATGCGGCGACCGACGCGCTCGAGCAGTCCCGCGTCGACCGGGCCGGCGCGCACGCGCGCGGCGAGCGTCGCCTCCTCGGGGAGCCGGCGCATGTGGACCGCGTACTCGATCGGATCGCCCGCGCCGCCCAGCACGGCGCGCCCGCCGCGCTCCGTGATGGGCACGACGCCCAGGTACACGCCCGGCGCCAGGCGGCGGTTCAGCGCGACCTCGGCCGCGCACATCGCCTTGCGCCGCGCGAGCGTCGAGTAGTCGAGGAAGCCGAAGTCGACCGGCTTCTTGAGCTTGTAGACGTCGTCTCCGGCCAGGATGACGGCCGACGCGTGCGTCTGCACGAGCACGGGAGCGCTCGACGCCGCCGGGTGCGCGCGCGGATCGAGCAGGTCGCGGAGGATCGAGTCGAGTTCCATGGTACGTTCGGGATCGCCCGTTCCCCATCGCGTGAGCGTGGGCGGGGCGGATCGAGGCCGGCTCGCCGCGAGGGTACGGTGAGCGCGCCCTCGACGCCGCGCGCGATCACGGAAGGAACGTCACCTCGATCGCGTCGGAGAGGTTCGAGCCCGTCCCGCCCGCGGCCCAGTCGCGGAACCAGAACTGGAAGTGCCAGGTGGATCCAGGCGTGATCTGCCCGGACGCCGTCAGCGAAGCGATGTCGAGCGCCCGCCGTGCGGAACCCGTCGCGTCGATCGGGACGACGGGGAACAGGCGGAAGAGGCCCGGGTTGTGCGGGCTGATGCACAGGTACCCGTCCGCCATCGGGACGCGGAAGCGCTCGCCGCCGTAGAAGAACATCCCGTGGTGCCCGGCGGGCGCGTGCTCGACCAGGAGCGTCGAGTCGTTCGCCGGGACCGACAGGCTGCCGACGATGTCCATGCGCGCCATGAGGCCCGAAGAGTTCGGTGTGCTGTCGCAATAGCGCAGGATCCAGGCCGTTCCCCCGCCCAACGGCGCGTCCGACACGACCCAGGCGGGATCGTCGGGCCCGGCCGCGGGCGATTGGCCGAGTTCGCCGTCGTGGCCGAACGGCGACGAGTCGTGCGCGACTTGCCCGCTGCCCTCGTCGAAGCGCCAGTACGCCACGAGTCCGGGCGACGCGGTCGGCACCTGGCCGTTCCAGTCGTGCTGGATCTCGCTGGCGGTGCGCGCGTGGTCCCAGATGCGAACCTCGTCGATGCGGCCCGCGAAGTACTCGTTCTGCAGCGTCACGGGCAAGCCCGCGCCGATGTACAGGTCCGTCAGCGGAAGGTGCGTCAGCGCGCCGAGGCCGTGGACCACGCTCGAGACCTGCGCGCCGTCGACCCAGAACTCGGCGTGGTCCGTCGCATAGACGCCCACGAAGTGGTGCCACGTGCCGATGTAGTCGACGTGCGACCGGACGTCCTCGGCCGAGATGCGCTGACCCGTCCCGCGCGTGACGAGCAACTGCATGTGCTGGTCGAAGTCCTGGTCGGCCGTGATGAAGTAGGCGTCGTGCTCGCCCTTGCGCAGCAAGCGCGAGTTCCAGTCCTGCGGGCCGTCGAGGCGCGCCCACATCTCGATCGTGATCTCGGCCGGCTCGAGCGCGACGCTGCGCACGACGTGGACGAGGTCGTCGATGCCGTCGAACGCGAGGCAGGAGCCGGCATCGATGCCGGGACCGCCCTGCGGACCGGCGGACGAGGCGCACGGCGCGGTCTCCGCGGACAGACAGAGACCGACGGCGGCGAGCGGTGCGAGCGCGGACAGACGGACCATGGCGAACTCCCTGCAGAGCGGACGGATCCGGGACCGTGCCGGACGCCTGTCGCGCCCCGTCTGGGGCACATGGTCACCGCCACGTTCTGCTCGGGCGATACCCACTCGTCCGGAGGCCAGTCCTTCGTGGAGGGTAGAGCCAGCCGCTACCCGCGGGCCGCGGCATGGCTGAGCCACAACCACACGGTCAAGCCCAGCACGATCGCCACGATGGCGACTCCCATGGCCATCCACACCATCGAGCGCCGGCGAACGACCTCGATGCCCGGCGTCGATTCCAAGGCTTCGGCGCGCAGGTCGTGGAGCACGGCGCGCAGCTCGCGCAGCGTCGGATTCGTCGCCCCGCGCAGCATCAGGTAGGTACCGCCGAACATCACCACCGTCACGACGGCGAACTCGATCGGGTGGTTCACGCGGTAGGTGCCCTGCTCGTTGTCGATCAACGTCGTGATGCCGAGCGTGAGGAGCCACGGGGACGCGGATGCCGTGACGAGCCAACCTCCGAGCCACCGGTCGTGGATCGCCAGCCGCCGTTCGATGGACTCGACCAGCGGCAGGTCGGCGCGCTGGACCCGCCGGATGGCCGCGAGGATCCGGATCCCGAGCGCGGCGAAGCTCGCCGACACGGCGGCGAGGACGATCTCGACCGTGATCATCGTCGGGTTGTCGCGGTATCCGGGCAGGTTCGCGAGCGCGAGCAGCGTGGTCACGGCCAGCATCAGGACGTGCGTCCAGACCAGGAACTCGAGCGCCCACCCCGTCCGGCGGGCCGCGGGCCGCAACAGCTCCTCGATCGCGTCCCTGGAGAGCGGCTTCGCCGCGGCACCCGCGCGCTTCCACGCGGCCTTCATGCTCTCGTCGATCATGGCATCGCCTCCTGAGCTGGATCCGCGGCCCCGAGCAGGCGGCGCAGACGCGCCTTGCTGCGGGAGAGCCGCACACCGACGTTCCCCGTGGTGAGGCCGGTCACGGCGGCGATCTCCTCGTGGCTGCGCTCCTCGAGCACGAGCAGCACGATCGCGCGATCGATGGGCGCGAGTTCGCGGATCGCCGCGTAGAGGCGCTCGACCTCCTCGTCGTCGCGCGGGCTCGCGGGCGACTCGGCGGTCCGTACGACCTCGGAGTCGTCGAACTTCGGACGCCGCTGCGCGCCGCGGATCCGCATGAGCGCCGTGTTGAGCGCCACGCGGTAGAGGAAGGTCGAGAACGACGACTCCCCGCGGAATCCACCGAACGAGCGCCACAGCTGGAGCGCGATCTCCTGGAACAGGTCGTCACGGTCCGCGCTGTCTCTGGCGTAGAGCGCCGCGATCTTGCGGATCGCGCCCTGGTGGACGCGCACCAGCTCGACGAAGCGCGACTGTCGCTCTGCTTCCACGTTCAAGGCGCCGCATGCCCCATCGGCCAGGTACGTTGCCGCGGGGTCGGGAACACTACAGGGAAACCCACGGGAATCGCGCTCTGGCCCTTCGAGCTCGGCGCGCAGCCCGTGGCGACGCGCCTCGCAGCACTACCGGCCGACGAACCCGTGGACGGCGGCCGGCACGTTCCGCCATGTGACGGCTTCCAGGTGGCCCGGAGTCCGTTCGTCCGGTCGAAGATCGAGACCGTGCCGAAGGTCGCCGAGATCGCGGTCGGGGCTCCGTCTACCCACTTCGCACCGTGCCCGCCCCCAACTCGACGAATCGCCACGTGTTCCGCGGATCGGGACGATGCGATCGCACGAGTTCGGTCCGCGCGAGCCGGCGGACGACCGGAGCACCGGGCCGATCGTCGGCCCGCGCCGGCGACACGGAAGAGATGACCGCCAGCCGGCGCGGCGCTGCTCGGCACTCCTGACGGACGCGGTGCGGATTGCCGCGATGTCCGCACCACGCTCGGGCCGATCGCGGGGAATCCCACCATGCGCTCACACTCCCTGTCAGCGACCGTCGTGGTCCTGCTGTTCGTCGTACCTCTCGCCAGAGCGATGCAGCGCAGCGCGCTCTCGATCACCTACCGCAGCCCGACGATCGCCGTTCCCTCTCCGACGCCGATCACCGAAGGCGACGTCCTCACGCCCGCGCTCGGCGGCGTTCCCTCGTACGGACCGCTCGCCCCTCCGACGATCTTCCTGCCCGGCGGTCCTCCCGGTGGAGCGGGCCTCGGCTTGCCGCTGTGGGCCGCGTGCGTCGGCCATCCGCCGGGATTCCCGTGCGGTGTGGAGGTCGATGCGCTGTCGTACGGCACCGACCTCCCCGTGGCACCCGGCCCCCTACCGGCCGGCACGTTCGTCTTCTCCGTGGACGAGTTCGCCATCAGCTTCCCCGGTGCCCCGCTCGCGCCGCACGTCGCCAGCGAGAGCGCCGTGGGCGACAGTGCCTCGGATGTCTTCGAGGACCTCGGCCTGCCCGGAGCTCCATTGCCGCCGCCCGGAGCCGGCGCGGTGCCTGGCAACAGCGGACTGTACGACGGCAACGGCATGCCGAGCGCGAGCGGCGCGCACTACCCCGGGTTCGGCCTGATCGAGCCGAACTTCCAGGCGCCGCCTCTGCCGATCGACGGAGACCAGCTCGACGCCTACGACATCGACGACGGGCCGATGCCGGGAACGCAGCCGTACTTCTCGCTCGACGCCGGCTTCCTCGATCCCGCGCTGGGCCTCCCCAACACGAACTCGGCGATCCTCAACGGATTCCTGCCGGGCATGATCCTGACCGTACCGGCGCCGGGCGCGCCGATCGCGGTGTACGCGAACCCGCAGCTGTTGGGTCTCGACCTCGTCGGCTCCGCGGGCAGCGATGACCTCGATGCGCTGGCGGTCTGGGAGAACGGCCTGCCGGGATTCCAGGTGGGCGGTCCGTTCTCGTGGTCGAGCGGCGGCTCCGACATGGTGCTCTTCTCGGTCCGCCGCGGATCGGCGGTCGTCGGCACTCCGGACGCGTTGACCGGGGCGCCGATCCAGCCGGGCGACATCCTCTGCCCGCCTCCGGTCCTGGGCATGCCGCCCGCGATCTTCATCGCGGCCGAGTGGCTGGGGCTCGCGACGCAGCGCTCGCAAGGCGTGCCGTTCGGCGGCGACGACCTCGATGCGCTCGACACGCGCTGGGTCCCGGCGACGGCCCTGCCGTACTGCTTCGGCACGGTGGCGCTGTGTCCGTGCGGACTGGGTGGCGCGCCGGGCAACGGCTGCTCGAACTCGATCTTCGCCGTCGGCGCGAACCTCGCGGCGACCGGGAGGGCGAGTGTCGCGGGCGACACCGTGGTGATCACGGGCACCAAGATGCCGAACTCGACCGTGCTCTACTTCCAGGGCAACGGCCAGGTCGCGGCGGTCTTCGGCGACGGGTTGCGCTGCGCGGCCGTCGGAGTGCTGCGCCTCGCGACGAAGGTCAACGCCGGCAACTCGTCCTCCTATCCCAACCTCGGTGCCGGCGACCCGCCGATCTCCGTGCGCGGCGCGATCCCCGCCGCGGGAGGCACGCGGTTCTATCAGGGCTGGTACCGCAATGCGGCGCCGTTCTGCACGCCGGCGACGTTCAACTTGACGAACGGGCTGGCGATCTTCTGGGCGCCGTGAGATGGGTGGACCTGTCAACTCCCGTTGACGGGTTCGTCCTCCGGTGACGAGGCGAGGCGCGCCGCGCGCGAGCGGTGCGCCTCGCTCGTCCGCAGCGCTCGCGCGCTCCAAGCGTCGGAACCCTCGAGCGACGGTGAGGACGAAGACGCGTCGGGAAGTCCGGTCCGCTCAGGGCGACCACGTCGCCGTCAGGCCGTTGGAGAGATTGAACGTGCCCGTCGTGCAGAAGCCCGCGGCGTTGCGGTACCAGACCTGGTACGTGTGCGTCGCCCCGCCGACCACCGTGCCACGCAGCGCGATCGAGAGATCGCCCGACTCCGGATACCTCGACGTGCCTCCGATGTTGGTCTTGATCCCGAGCCGCACGACGTTGCCGCCGACGCAGCGCAGGCCGTCGCCGAATGCGACCCCGAGCCCACCGTTCATCGCGCTGCTGCCCTGCACGTAGAGCGCCGTGCCGTTCGGCATCCCGCTTCCGGACAAGACGAAGGAGTCGGCGGAGACCCAGGCCACCCCGGACGCGCTGAGCAGTGCTCCGGCCGGCACGATGCTGTTCCCGCAGCCGCGCCCGGTCCCCCCGCTGTTGCCGCACGGACAGGCCGCGGCCGTGCCGTCGCCCGCGCACACGGATTGCACGGGCGTGTCCGCCCGCACCAGCTGGAACCCGTTGATCGTGCCCGCGGTGATCTGCGTGGACGCGCTGATCGTGATCGAGCCATCGACCGGCACGGAGAAGTGGTGCAGCGCGTACGTGACGCCGAGCTGCTGGTGACCGGGCCACATGCCCCCGACGATCTGGTCCGGATCCTGCGTCCCGCCGCCGACGCGCGTGCGGTACGTGAAACTGTCCGAGGCCCACGCGTAGGTGTAGAGCGCGTAGTCGCCGGCGGAAAGGTGGCTGAACGTCCACACGGCCGGTCCACCGATGCTCTCGCCGTCGTCCATGAGCGCGCCGTCGTCGCCCGAGGTCAGCGCGTTGTCGAAGCCGTAGTCGATCGTGAGCAGGTTCGAGCGCGTCAGCGTGACCGCGGTGGCGCCGCCGTCCAGCCCGCGGAGCGCCGGGTTCACGATCGTCACGTCGATCACGTTCCACTGGCCGGGTTGTGCCGCGGCGGCGCCGTACGCGGCCGAGGGCACCGGCGGGTTGCTGAACGAGCCGAAGTCCACGTTGAAGCTCTGCCCTGCTGCGGTCGATGCGAGGAACAGGGCGAGCGCTCCGGCGCGCCACGGGATCGAGTTCGAGAGGCTTCGCGGGATCGGGGACATGGAGAGGCTCCGTGGACGCGGCTGAGTGGTGTCGTGCGCGACGGGGCCGCGCTCGGGGTGCGTGGTGTTCGCGATCGGCACGACCCTGCGCAGCGGTGCGCGACGGTCGGGCGAGGGTGAGTGGTCCGGCGCGGAGGCCGCGGGCCGTGCGGAGGACCGCGGGGCGCCTCCGGGTGGAGGCGCCCCGAGTCCTCGGACTTCACGGGGCCCAGGTCAGCTCGAGTCCGTTCGTCAGGTTGAACGTGCTCGTCGTGCAGAAGGCCGACGCGTTGCGGTACCAGACCTGGTACGTGCGCGTCGCACCGGGCGTCACGGCGCCGCGCACCGAGAGGAGCGGATCCGAGCCGGACGGGAACTGCGACTTGCCGGCGACATTGGTCTTCGTCCCGAGGCGGATCACCGCGCCGCCCGCGCACTGCAGGCCGTCGCCGAACACGTTGCCGGCTCCGCCGTTCGTGCGCGTGGTGCCCTGGAAGTAGAGCGCCGAGCTGTTCGGCATCTTCTCGCCCTCGAGCGTCGCCGTGTCGTTGCCGACGGAAGGCGTTCCGGCCAGCTGGAGGAGCCCGCCCTTGCCGGTCGAGTTCAGGCAGCCCTGACCGTCGCCCGGCTGACTGTTGTTCCCGCACGGGCAGGCCGTGCCGGAACCGTCGCCGAAGCAGTACTCGTGGATCTGCGACGGGATCACGTCGATCCACACGTCGCACGTCGAGTACTGGCCGAGCTGGTCCGTCGACGTGAACACCAGGTGGTGCAGGCCGAGGTTTGCGCTCGTCGGGGCCCAGTGGAATTCCGACATGACGGCTGCGGCGGGACCAGCCGGCAGCGGCGGCACGAACGATCCGCCAGCGAGCGGCGCGGGATCACCGGCCACGCTCAGGACGACGGTCTGGCCCGGCTGCCCGTTCGTCGCGATCGTCTCCATGCTGAACGCCAGCGTCGCGCCGACGAACGCGGTCAACGTCTGCCCGCACGGCGACGGCGGATCGAACGCGGGACCGGCCGGAGCGCACACGAAGCTCTCGCCGCGGATGAAGACGTTGGAGTCGTAGACGCCGTCGCCGCGGTCCGCGATGGCGAGCTTGATGTGGTTGGGCCCGGCGTGGAGCGTCCCGGTCGCGGAGAAGACCGTCGTGAGGCCGTCCATCTCGGTCGCGATGGCGGAGCAGGGATAGCCGACGCCCTGCGAGTCGCAGTCGTTCGTCGTGTACAGCGCGCAGTTCTGTCCCGTCGCGGGGTTGTACGGGTTGCCGCAGTTCACGTTGTTGATCGCGACGGGCGTGTTCGTCCCGGGGATCAGCGCGATGTTCTGCCCGTTGAGGAAGAACGCGAACACGTCGTTGTAGGGCGTGTTCACCCACTCGTCGTATTCCTCGGACGCGAACACGTACTGGAAGGAGAAGACGGCGGTGTTCGGGCACTCGAAGTCGAACTCGAGCACGCTCGCGTCCTGCGTCGCGCCGCTGACCAGCGCGTCGAGGTCGGCGTCGCCGGGGAGCAGGTTGTCCGTGCTCGTGGAAGCGCTCAGGTTCTGGGGACCGGCGACCGAAGCCACGTTGCCCGATCCGAGCACGACGCCCTGTGCGAATCCGATGACGCCCGTTCCGCCGGTGAAGGTGCCGGCCGCGACCGGATCCCCGCTGAACTGGATGTTCGTGATCGTGACGCCGGGTCCGACGAGCGCCTGCACGATGCTGGCCGGCGTCTGACCACCGGTGGCGATGCTCTGCGTCGCGAGCCCCGCGACCAGCGACTGCTGCGGGATCCAGTTGGATCCTCCTGGCGGCAGATCGAGTCGCCGCTGGGCGAATCCAGGCAAGGCGAGCGCGAGAGCGGCGATGCTGGTGCTCAGCGCTGGGGCCAGGAACGGAATCGAACGCGGACGCGGTTGCAGGATGGTGGTCATGGGTGATCCTCGATCGGGAGGGACTGGTGCGCGGCGCACGAGTCGAACTCGCGCACCGTGAGTGCTTCGTGCGCTGCGAATGGCAACGTTCGTTCCGAGTCGGGCGGCCACGGCGAAAGTCGATCCCGCGGAGCCACGACCCCTCTGCTGCGACCCGCATGCGTCCTTCGATGCCCGCTCAGGGCCACGACACACGGACTGCCCCGCAACAGTGCGCAGGCGACTTCCGGCGCGCGTCCGCGATCTGGACGCGACAGCGACCGACGGCTTGTCGATTCGACAATCACGCGGGCCATTCGCGGACGGTTCGACAACTTCAACCCTCGTCCGGTTCGCTCGATTCCGCGGTCTCGCCGGACTCCTCGCCGCCGCCGAAAGTCCGGACGAGTCCAGACTCCAGATCCGCTCGCTCCGTCGCAGTCAGCTGTGCATGCGGGTGGATCCAGCGATAGGCGGCGATGGGCATCTCGCCCGAGCGCAAGGAGTCCGCCGCCTCGTCGGCCTCGTCCTGCGGCCGGTTCCACTCCGACCAGTTCAACTTCGAGCGGCCCACGACGACGTCGTTCTGCACGAGCCACGAGACCGGCGCGACGTGGGAGTACCAGGGCCACTCGGTCTCGTTGCTGTGGCAGTCGAAGCACGCGCGCGCCGCCAAATCGCGCGTTTTCGGGCTGTCCCAGGCCGGTTCGGCAGCAACCGGCGGGTTCGAATGATCGCGCCCGTAGGGCACGAGCTGTGCGGCGGCGAGCGCCGCGACGGGCGTAACGATCGACACGAGGACGGAGCGGCGCATGAGCGGACCTTTCGTTGTCGGGAGGTTCCACACTAGGCACCGCGCGGCTCGCTCGCATGCGCTGACGTGGGTAGCAGCACACGGTACGTTCGTCATGGATCGCCCCATGACGCAGTGCACCTGCATCGCCGGGTCGAGCACGTGCGAGACTCCTCGAGAGGAAGAGTGCCCGCGACTACGCACTCTGCGTGGCCATCTACGCACTGTCGCGATTCGCAGGCGAGGCATAGGTTCGAAGCGTCGGACCCGGCACCTCCCGTGCCCCCCACTCGGTCGGCTCGCTGAGGTGGCCTGATGAGAGCGATCGTCGCGTCGATGTCGTTGTGCGGGTTGGCTGCGTGTGGTGGAGCGGCTAGCGACGGGACCGTCGCCGCGAGCGGAGGTGCTCCGCCGAGCAACGCCGTCCCGCCCGGCAGCTACCGCGTGCTGGCGACGAACGACCTCGGCATGCACTGCATGGACCGGGAATTCTCGACGTTTTCGATCCTCCCGCCGTTCAACGTCCTGCGCGCGCAGGTCGTGCAGCGCAACGCGAGCGGCGGACCGCGCGTGATGCAGCCGAACGAAGTCGACGTCACGTACGAGCCCGTCGCGGACGCGCACGGTTCGATCAACTCGCGCAGCATCGGCAAGAGCGACTTCTGGACGTACGTTCCCGGACTGTTCGGCGTCTCGCTGCCGCTCGGCATGGGCGTGACCGGGCTGTACATGCCCGCCGACGCGCCGACGCCCGGACCGCAACCGCTCTCGTGGAGCGCGAGCGAGCAGGTCTTCCACTCCTTCGGCATCCCGATCACGCCGATCGACGACGCGGGCGGCACGAACCCGTACCCGATGCTGCGCGTGCGCGCGCGGAATCCGGCGACCGGTGCGACGCTGGCGACGCTCGACGTCGTCGTGCCGGTGGCGAGCGAAACCGACTGCCGAAACTGCCACACGACGGGCCAGATCGCGGCGCGCGAAGCGGGCGTCGCCTGGTCGACGAACGCCGACTCGGAGGTGCAGGCCAAGCAGAACGTGCTCATCCTGCACGACGTGCGCGAGCACACGGACCTCGTCGCGCACCAGCCGGTGTTGTGCGCGAGCTGCCACGACTCGCCGCCGCTCGATCTGGGCTCGGCGCCGCCGTCGACCCCGCCGACCGGCGTGGGAGGCGCGCATTCGACCGCGGTGCGGGCCGGTCCGCACACGCAGGTTCCCGGCGGTCCGCAGAACTATCCGCCGATGATGTCGCGCGTCATGCACGACTTCCACGGGCGCCTGAACGACGACGCCGGCAACCCGCTGTTCCCGCCGGGCGGTGACGCGCTCTCGACGTGCTACCAGTGCCACCCGGGCGCGGTGACGGAGTGCCTGCGCGGCGCGATGAAGACGGGCGGCATGGAGTGCCTCTCGTGTCACGGCGACATGCTCGCCGTCGGCGGCGCGTTCCCGCTGCAGCCGGGCGGCAGCCTCGACGGCCAGGCCGACCTGGAGTCGCGCCGTCCGTGGAAGGACCTGCCGCGCTGCCAGTCGTGCCACACCGGCGACGCGCTGAACCACCTCTCCGGTCCGGGCTACGAGCTCGCGGCCGACGGCATCCGTCTGCGCCGCTCGTACCGCGTCGGGGATCCGGCCGCATCGCCGATCCTCTCGCCGAACTCACGTTTCGCGGAGGAGCCGAACACGCTCTACCGCTTCAGCAAGGGACACGGCGACATCTCGTGCGAGAACTGCCACGGCAGCACGCACGCCGAGTGGCCCAACTCGGATCCGGCCGCCAACGACAACGTGGCGGCGATGCAGTTGCAGGGACACACCGGCACGATCGCCGAGTGCGCGTCCTGCCACCCGCCGGGGACTCTGGCGCGCACGATGAACGGTCCGCACGGGATGCACAACGTGGACCAGCTCAACTTCATCGACGACGGGCACGAGAACTTCTTCGAGCAGAACCCGGCCAGCTGTCGGGCCTGCCACGGGTCGAACCTCCTCGGTACGGCGCTGTCGCGCGCCGCGGCGGACCGCTCGTGGACGGTCGACGGTCACACGTGGACCGTGGCCAAGGGCACAGCCTGCCGCACTAGGCGGCGGCGGGGCCCGACGGCGAGGGTTCCCATTCGGACGGGCGCGGCAGGTTCTTCCGGAAGTTGCCGCGTCCACCTCGCGCTCGGAGCTCGCAGGACGGGAAGGCGACGGGTCGGCCATCGCCTGCCCGTCCGTTCGTCGGACACCAAGGGCCGGCGGGTGAGCGCGGACGGCGCCGGCAGCCGGCCGGACGCACGATCCGCGTCGGGAACCTGAACGGGCATCCGCGCGCCGCTTCGTCGCGATACTCTCTCGGGCCAGCTCTCTGCCCGGCTCGCCCGTCCCCCGCCGGCCCCACCGGCGGGATCGAAGACGCGGCGGCCAACGCCCCTCCTCCGAGCGATGCCGCGCGGCCTTCCGCGCGCGCGTCGGCACGCTCCACCCGTCCCAACCGCGAGCCGAGAGCCAACGCAACCGCCATGATCGTCGCGCTGTCCTTGTGCCTCCTCCCGGGAATCTCTGCCTTCCCGGTTCCGTCCCCCGTCCTCGCCGCGTCGGCCGTGGACGACACGCTCGACGCCAAGATCGCCGCGGCGGGCAAGGACGTCGCCAAGCTGCTCGAGTTGGCCGCGTCCTTCGCCGGCGGGCCGATGCAGGACTCGGCCGACAAGGTCTACAAGCGCGTCCTCGAACTCGACGCGGCGAACGAGGTCGCGCACAAGGCCCTGCGCCACCAGTTCTACGACGGCAAGTGGTTCGAGAGCTTCGCCGAGTTGGCCAAGTACAAGCGCGAGGAAGCCGCGCGCATGAAGGCCAAGGGGCTCGCGCGCTTCAAGGAGGAATGGGTGCCCGAGGCCGACGTGCCCTTCCTCTCCATGGGCTGGACCAAGGACGCGCAGGGCGCCTGGGTCGATCCGATCGAGGCCGCGCGCGCGAAGCAGGTCGAGGAGTGGAAGGCCGCCGGCTACCAGTTCCGCGCCGACGACAACAGCTGGATCGCGCCCGCCGACGCCGAGAAGTGGGCCGCGCTGCTGTGGAAGTGCGGCGACGAGTGGGTCGACATGGCCAAGGCCAACGAGTTCCACGCGAAGATCGAGCAGGCCTGGGAGCTCGTGGGCGAGCACTTCGAGGTGTGGGCCACGATCGACTGGGACGGCGCCAACCTGGCGCGCTGGCACGCGGACAAGACGCACGCGGAGCTCGTGCGCCTCTTCGGGACGGAGCCCGCGAAGAAGCCGCACTTCGTCGTGCTGAACAGCCTGCAGCAGTACAACCAGGCCGCGGGCAACCAGCCGATCCTGGTCGAGAGCGAGGGCTTCTCCTCGCTGCACGGCGCGTACTTCGCGGACACGTTCTTCGACAACCCGACGAAGCCGACGCAGTTCCTCGGATGCGGCGTGAGCTACTGGGACCGCAAGGACCCGAAGATCTCGGGCTGGGGTCCCTACTGGTTGCGCTGGGCCGCGGCGCAGAGCTTCGTCGACGCGCTCGACCCGTCCTGGATCGCGGTCGGTCAGTGGATCGCGGCCGAGGGACGCGGCGACATCGCGGCGCACGCCGGCGGATTCTGGAGCGAGAAGAAGATCCCGCGCTGGCTGCGCTACGGCGCGTCGTCGTACGTCGAGCGCTACATGAAGAACCCCGAGGCGGCCGAGGGCACGGACCCCTGGAACCTGCGCGCGTTCGCGTTCGGCGAGGTGAAGAAGGCCGGAGGCCTGCACAAGCTCGACGACGTGTTCGCCTTCAAGCTCGACATCAAGGACATCCCCGGCTCGAGCCGCCTGTACCACGAGGCCGGACTCCTCGTGTCCTACCTGCTGGATGGCGCGGCGGGCGACAAGGAGCTCACGGCCAAGCTCGAGGGCTTCCAGGCGGCGCTGAAGACCGGTTCGCGGACCGACCTCGCGGCAGCGGCGAAGGCGCTGCAGCAGTCGCTGGCGAAGCACGAGAAGGACATCAAGAAGTTCGCCGGGTTGTAGTACGGAGCCAGGCTCCCCTCCGCCGTTCTCGCCGCGGCGAGCCGGCAGATCCCAGCGGCGCGGCGCGAGAACGGCGGAGGGGAGCCTGGCTCCGTACTACTCGACGAACTTGAAGCCGAAACGGCCCTTCACGCACAGGTGACCGCCGGTGACGGAGCTGTCGCTCGGTGACGTCACGCGCACGATCTTGTTGTCCTGCACGCGCAGCGTGAGCACGCAGCCGACGCCGCAGTAGGAGCAGACCGTGTCGGTGGTCGTCTGCTTCGACTCGTCCCACCGGCCCGACTCGCGCAGGTCGTGCTCGGCCTTGAACATCAGGGCGCCGGTCGGGCACACCCCCACGCAGTTCCCGCAGAAGACGCAGGCCGAGTCGGGCAGCGGCGTCTCGTGCTCGGTCGCGATCCGCGCGTCGAAACCGCGGCCGGCGACGGCGATCGCGAAGGTGTTCTGCGCATCGCTGCCGCAGGCCTCGACGCACTTGTAGCAGAGCATGCACTTGTCGTAGTCGCGCACGAACAGGTCGTTGTCGACCTTCGCGGGCTGTCCGACCGTGCTCGCGTGCGCGCCGTCCGGCACCTCGTGATGACCCGGATGCGCGCTCGCGCGCACGCCCGCGGCCGAAGGCGCGGCGCGCGGACCGAAACGTTCCGGATCCGCCTCGTAGCGCCGCACGTAGTCGGCGAAAGGCTTCGAGAGCGACATGTCGACCGACGAACCGAGCAGCTCGAGCACGAGCTTGCGGCTCGTGCGCACGCGCGGGCTGTCGGTGTGCACGACCATGCCGGGCTCGACCTTGCGCGAGCACGCCGGCGCCAGCACGCGCGCGCCCTCGACCTCGACGACGCACACGCGGCACACGTTCACCGGCGTCAGGTTCTCGGCCCAGCACAGGGTCGGCGTGTCGATGCCGGCCGAACGGCACGCGGCGTGGATCGTCGATCCCTCGGCGACCTTCACCGTCCGGCCGTCGAGCGTGAGCTCCACTTCGCGTCCGCTGGACTCGCTCATCGCTTCTCCTCGAACAACCCGAGTCCCACGGCCGATTCGATCGCGCTCGACGCCGTCTGTCCGAGTCCGCAGATCGACGCGTCGCGCATCGCCTGGCCCAGGTCCTTCAAGAGCGGCAGCTCGCGGCCCAGCGTGGACCGTCCGCTCACGACGCGCGACAACAGCTCCTCCTGGCGCACGGTCCCCACGCGGCACGGCACGCACTGGCCGCACGACTCGTCGCGGAAGAACGCGGCGATGCGGCGCAGGACGGGGACGAGCTCCGTCTGGTCGTCGAAGACCAGCACGACGCCCGAACCGAGCGTCGCTCCAGCCTGGCGCGTGTCCTCGAACGAGAGCGGCAGCGCGAGCTGCTCGGGCCCGACGAACCCGCCGGCCGCCCCGCCCAGGAGGATCGTGCGCAGGCGCTTCCCCGGTTGGATTCCGCCGGCCAGGGCGAGGAGCGCGTCGAGCCGTGTGCCGAACGGCACCTCGTACACGCCCGGACGGACGACGGCCCCCGAGACGCAGAAGAGCTTCGTCCCCGGCGAACCCGGCGTGCCCACGCTGCCGTACGACGCGGCGCCGTCGCGCACGATGTCGAGCACGGCGACGAGCGTCTCCACGTTGTTCACGGCGGTCGGCTTGCCGAACAGCCCGACCTGCGCCGGGAACGGCGGCTTGTTGCGCGGCTCGCCGCGCAGGCCCTCGATCGAGTTGAAGAGCGCCGTCTCCTCGCCGCAGATGTACGCGCCCGCGCCGCGCCTCAGCTCGACGTCGAATGCGAAGCCCGAACCGAGGATGTCCGTGCCGAGCAGCCCGGCCGCGCGCGCCGCGTCGATCGCGTGCGTCAAGCGCTCCAGCGCGAGCGGGTACTCGCCGCGCAGGTACAGGTAGCCGCGCCGCGATCCCGTCGCGTAGCCCGCGATCGTCATCGCCTCGACGACCGCGAACGGGTCGCCCTCGAGCAGCACGCGGTCCTTGAACGTGCCCGGCTCGGACTCGTCGGCGTTGCACACGACGTAGTGCGGCGTGGCCGGCGCGCGCGCGACGGTCTCCCACTTCCGGCCGGTGGGGAACGCGGCGCCGCCGCGCCCGACGAGCTTCGACGCCGCGACCTCGCGCAGCACGCCTTCCGTGCCCAGCTCGAACGCGCGCGCCAGCGCCGCGTAGCCGCGGTGCGCGCGGTAGGACGCGAGGCTCCGCGGATCCGCGACGCCGACGCGCGCGAGCAGACGGCGCGGTCCCGCGCTGGCCACGAACGCCTCCTCGACCGGCGGAGCCTTCCCGGCCAGCGCGGCACCGATCTTCGCGGCCGTGGCGCCGCCGAACGCGCAGTCCGACGGCCGCTGTCCCGCGATCGTCACCAGCGCGGCCGGAGCGCGCTCGCACAATCCGAGGCACGGGCTGCGCGCCCAGGCCGCGGCTCCGCTGGCGCCGTGCGCGCGCGCGGCGTCCGCCTTCGCGTGACCCGACGCGGGCGCGCCGATCGCGCGCTCGAGATCCGCGCACACCTTCTCCGCGCCGGCGGCCATGCAGGCGATGTCGTCGCACACGTGCGCGAACGCGCGCGGGCGCTCGGCCAGGGACAGCATCGCGTAGAAGCTCGCGACGCCGAAGGCCTCGGCCGGCGGCACGCCGAGGCGCCGACAAACGTAGTCGAGACCGCCGCGGCTGACCCAGCCCGCGCTGGACTGCAGCGCGTGGAGCGCCGGCAGGAGCAGCGTCCGCGCATCGCGCACGGCCGCGAATCCCGGCGGCGGCGCGTCGGGGACCTCGGGTCCCAGCACGGCGTCGACCGCGCCGCGTTCGGCGTCGGTGGGCGCCTCGTCGTGCAGGCGAAGGTCCATGGCTCGCGGCTCGTCAGCCCACTTTCTCCACGCGGATCGCGGCGGCCTTGAACTCGGCGGTGCCCGAGCGCGGATCGGTCGCGTCGATCGTGAGCAGGTTGGTGTCGACGTCGTCGGGGAAGTGCATGGTCATGAAGACGAGCCCGGGCTTCAGCCGGTCGTCGAGTTGCGCCGGCGCCTCGACCGCGCCGCGCCGCGAGACGACGCGCACGCGCTCGCCGTCGCGCACGCCGAGGCGGGCCGCGTCGGAGGGGAAGATACAGACGGTCTCGCGCCGTTCCATCGGCCACGCGAACGCGCCGCTCTGGACGCCCGTGTTGTAGGAGTCGAGGCGACGGCCCGTCGTGAGCCGCAGCGGGAACTCGCTGGTCAGCCGGTCGACCGGCCCTTCGTCCTCCGCCGGGTGGAACGCGGCCCGCGGCCCGCGGACCGGCCGCTCCCACAAACGCCCGTGCAGGAACGGAGACCCGGCGCTCGTCTCGTCGGGACACGGCCACTGGATGCCGCCCAACGCATCGAGACGCGAGTAGCTCATGCCGGCGTGCATCGGGCTGAGCTTGCGCAGCTCGTCCCACAGCGCCTCGGGCGTGCGCGCCTGCATGTCGTATCCGAGGCGCAGGGCGAGGTCGCACAGGATCTCGATGTCGTCGCGCGCCTGGCCGGGCGGGTTCAGCGCGCGGCGCACGCGCTGCACGCGGCGCTCGGAGTTCGTGACGGTGCCCTCGGACTCGCACCAGCTGGCCGACGCGGGCAGGACGACGTCGGCCATCTCGGCCGTCTTCGTCATCACGATGTCCTGCACGATCAGGAGCTCCAGGCCCTCGAGGCAGTGCAGCGCGTGCGTCGAGTCGGCCTCGCTCTGCGCCGGGTTCTCGCCGATGACGTAGAGCGCGGTCAGCTCGCGCCGCCCCATCGCCTCGAACATCTCGGTCAGGTGCCAGCCGTTCTTGGGCGGGATCGGGCGGCCCCAGGCGGCTTCGAACTTTCCGCGCAGCGTGGCGTCCTCGACGTCCTGGAAACCGGTCAGCTTGTGCGGCAGGGCGCCCATGTCGCCGCCGCCCTGCACGTTGTTCTGGCCGCGCAACGGGTTCAGTCCGCTCCCCCACTTGCCGACGTGCCCCGTCAAGAGCGCCAGGTTGATCAGCGACAGGACGTTGTCGACCGCGTTGTGGTGTTCCGTGATCCCGAGCGTCCAGCAGATCATCGCGCGCTCGGCGCTCGCGAAGTCGCGCGCCATGCGGCGGATCAGCGCGGCGTCCACCTGCGTGATGGCCGAAACGCGCTCCACGTCGTAGCGCTCGAGCGTCGCGCGGTACGCATCGAAGCTGGCGGTCGCGTTGGCGATGAACTCGCGGTTCTCCAGACCGGCGTCGAGGATCGCCCGCCCCACGCCGTTCGCCAGGGCGATGTCGGTCCCGACGTCGAGCCCGAGCCAGCCCTCCGACCACTCCGCCGTCGGCGTGCGGCGCGGATCGATCACGTACAGCTTCGCCCCGCGGCGGACCGCCTTGAGGACGTGATGGAAGAAAATGGGGTGCGTCTCGCGGGCGTTGGACCCCCACAAGAGGATGACGTCGGCGGCCTCGACCTCGCGATAGCTCGAGGTCCCGCCGCCCGCGCCGAAGACCGTCGCCAGACCGACGACGCTAGGTGCGTGTCAAGTCCGGTTGCAACTGTCGATGTTGTTCGAACCGACGGCCGCGCGGACGAACTTCTGCGCGGCGTAGTTCATCTCGTTCGTCGCCTTCGAACAGCTGAACATCCCGAACGTGCTCGGGCCGTGCAGCCCGACGGACTTCCGGATGCCGGCCGCGGCCCGGTCGAGAGCCTCGTCCCACGTCGCGGGTCGGAGCCGGCCGTCGTCGCGCACGAGGGGTTGCGTGATGCGTTGCGGTGCCATGCGCAGAGCGTAGCGTGCGCGGAGTCGCGCGGCAGTCGGATCCCGTCGGGCCGACGGTCGGCCGGGCGACACGAGCCGGTCCATCGCCCCGCGAGGCCGGGTCCAGGAGCGCTGCCAGGACCTGTGCTGGAAGCGGGCCCGGGTCCGGGTCCGTTCCCGCGCAGGACCACGGATGCTCCGCAGCGGCCGTGTGCGCGAGATCCGGGCCTCCAAAACGAGTTCGATGGTGACAATCGTCGTTCGCGCGACGACCTTCGTTCGCCATGAAACCGTCCGTCGTCCTGGCCGAGTCGTTCCTCGCGGACGGGACCAAGCTCTCCCTGCGCCGCCACGACGGCCACTACCACATCCGCGTCGGCGGCGAGCTCCTGATGAGCACGACCGCCACCGCCTCCGAGGCGCAGATGGCCGAGCTGGCCCACGAGTCGCTCGGCACCGGCGCCGGCAAGACCGTGCTGATCGGCGGGTTCGGGTTCGGGTTCACGCTCCGCCGCGTCCTCGAGCTCGTCGGCCCGGACGTGAAGGTCCAGGTCGCCGAGCTCCTGCCGCAGATCGTCGCCTGGAACCGCGAGCACCTGCAGACCGTGAACGGGCGACTGCTCGACGACCCGCGCGTCGAGATCCTGCTCGAGGACGTGTTCTCCGTCCTCTCGCGCGCGGCGCCGAAGAGCTACGACGCCGTGCTGCTCGACGTCGACAACGGTCCCGAGGCGCTGGTCGATCCGCGCAACGAGCGCATCTACGCCGACCCGGGCCTGAAGACGTTGGCGCGCGCGCTGCGCAAGGGCGGTCGAGCCGTGTTCTGGTCGGCGGGGACGGACGATTCGTTCCTGAAGCGCCTGACGAAGGCCGGGTTCCGGGCCGACGCGATCGGTGCGAAGGCCTACCCGCAGGCGCAGGTGAAGACGCACACGCTCTTCGTCGCGGACTGGGATCGCTGAGGCCGGGGGATTCGCGAGTTCGGAGCGCCTGGTGACGCGATGCGCGGTCCGGCGCGCGAACGTGGTCGGTGGGAGGTTCCGGGATCGCGTGCGGCGGAGCCGCCGGCGCGTCCGAGTGCGTCGGCCTCGGACGATTCGCGGCGACCCGAGCGCTCGCGTGACTCGTGCTGGCAGTGAGCGTCCGTCACGGCCGGGGCACGGGACTCGCCTTCGAGGCGCGCGGCGCCGAGACGCGGCACGCACGATCCCCGCGTCCATCACTCCAGGCATCCGCTTCGAGGATGCAGGGGTTGACACCCTCCTCGTCCAGCCGGATTCGATGTGCGCCGAATCGAAGTCCGATGTTCGTTCTCTCTCTGGAAGCACGCAGATGACGGCAGCCGAGGTGCATCCGGCCGTGGTGGCCTGTGCCCGCTCGCTCTCGGTGCGCTGGAATCCGGACCCCGCTCGAAGAGGACGCTCGAGCGCGCGCCAGCTCCCGGTCGCACGTCTCGTATCCGCAACTGCTCGGATGCGTGAACGGGTCGTGCTCGATGTGCGCCGAATCGATTTCGAATGCACGTTTCGCCGGCCGGGCCTCGCCGACGTCGGGGTGGGCACCCGTCGAGAGGATCGCGAGACATCTCTCCCAAGGGCGATGCGCCAAGATTCGAGATCTGGAGCGTGCGGAATCCGAGCGCGCGGACCGGACTGCTGTTCCAGCGCTCGGACCGTCCGCGTCATGGACGCGTGCGTGTGAGGGCATGATCGCGGGCCTGCACATCCGGAGACCGACGTGCGTCGCTGCGGCGGCTGAACGAACGACCGGGATGGCCTGAATTCGTGCTGCACATCGGGCTGCTCCTCGATGGCCTCGGTGTGGTGCTGTCGCGAGATCCCGGCTGGACCGCGGTTCGGGAACCCAAGTCCTCGCGAGCTGCTCGAGGGTTCTTGGGGCTGGCTGGCCAGGACGGTTGCCACCGCGCGGTGGCGCTCGTCGCGGCCAGGGCACCACGACGCGTTCACCTCCGTGCACTCCTCTCCGAGAACATGCCTGCGCAGAGCTCTGGCGAGAGCACCAGCCCCATGCCCCAGCGCTCGTCCCCTTCGATGATCCGGGGCCAGGAGCCTGCGCAGCGGACCGAACTCGCCGCTCACGGACAGCAGTGTCGTGTGCGCGACCGCAGTCTCGGGATGCGAAGCACGACCTTGCGCGGCCGAACGTCTCGATCCGTGGCGCAGGCTCCTGGCGGTGCGAGACCGCCATCGGGCAGCGACTTGCGGCAGCGTCCAATGTCCGCCGAATCATCTTCCCACTTCGAACACGACAGCGAGCACTCACACGTTTCTTCGAGAATTCCTGCGACCGCGTCGCGCGCCGTTCGTCCATGGAAGGGAGGTGTTCGATGCGTCGCGTGCGAAGCAACGGTGTGCAGCAGCTCGCTCTCTTCCGCCGCGGAGGCCGGCGGGATGGAGCTGGACGGAAGCCCGCGGGCGAGCGGGCGCTCGTCGCGCACTCGCGGCGCGCGCGCGTCACGCGTCACACGCCGGTCTTCGTGACGACGAAGCTCGTCGAGGGACTGCCGAGCCTGCGGCGCGAGCGCACGCTCGCGCTCCTGCGCGACACGCTGAGCGCGGGCGCGGACCGCTTCGAGTTCCGGCTCGTCGAGTACTCGATCCAGTCCGACCACCTGCATCTCGTCGTCGAGGCTCAGGACGAGCGCGCGCTCGGCCGTGGACTGAAAGGGCTGCTCGTGCGGCTCGCCAAGGCTCTCAACCGTGCCTGGGAACGCCGCGGCCGCGTGATCCGCGATCGCTACCACGCGCGCGTGCTGAAGACGCCGCACGAGGTGCGCCAGGTGCTCGTCTACACGCTGCAGAACGCGCGCAAGCACGGAGCGCGCATCCTCGGGATCGACGCCTTCTCGTCCGGGCCGTGGTTCGGCGGCTGGGCCGACCGGAGGCCGCGCGCGGACCGTCCGTTGCCGGGTGCGGGCTCGTGGCTCCTGTCGCTCGGATGGACGAAGCACGGCCTCATCTCGACGCACGATCTGCCGCGCGGCGGCGTGGCCTGGGATCCTGCGGACCCCGATCCTGCGTGAGCGCGGTGACGGCGCATGCGCATCGATCGCAGTCGGATCGGGCTGTGGACTTCGCTCGCGGCGAGACGGCACGGCGCCTCGCGCTTCCGCCGCTCGCGGCCGGGCGGATCAGGCCGGGCAGCGCGCGCCGCGTGAGCACGGACGCGCTCCCGTCGTGACCGCCGCGGTCCGAGCACTGCGCGCCGTGCGAGCACGAGGCCGCGCCGTCGAGGACCCGCGGCGCTCGCACGATGTCGGACTCCCGGCGGCTCCGCATCCGTGAAGCCCCCGCGGCCGACGCGCGTCAGTCCTCGTCGCCCGGCGGCAGCTCGTACAGGCCCTGACCGGCGTACTTCAGCCTCTTCTGCCGCACGAGCTCGTCCCACACGGCGCGCGGATAGCGGTCCGGCGGCCGCATGCCGAGGATCCCTGACGAACGCCCGCTGCTCATCGGACCGCCGGCGATCGACGACTCGGCGTCGAGCTGCGTGACCTTGAGGCTCTTGCGGTAGGCCTTCAGCGCGCGCTTCAGCACCTCGCGGTCCTGGAGAGGCAGGTGCTTCTTGCCCGACTGCCATTCCGCGACGAGCGCCGTCAGCGCGGCCCGGTCGCGCGCGTCGACGATGCGCGCGATCTCCGGTTCCTGCTCGCGCGACGAGCCCAGCGCGGCGGCCGCCTCGGCCCAGGGTGCCTCGTTCGACGGATCGGACGCGATCGAGACGGCAGTGGTGGCGAGGACCGTGCTCAGGAGCTGCATCTTGGGGTCGAACATGGCGCTGAGCTGGTCTTTGGGATTCCGCGGGGCGTGAGGATCGCGGTCAGCGTAACACCCCGGCCGCGGCGCGAGCGCGAGCCGTTATGCTCCGTCGTCTTGGGCGCGCGCGAATCCGTTCGGCAGAAGGTGTACGGCCCGCGCGCTCCGCTCGACCGGTGCCCGCGCTGCGTCCTGCACCTGCGCCTGTGTCTGTGCGCGACCGTCGAACCGATCGCGCTCGCGACGCGCGTGGTCGTGCTGCGGCACCGGCGCGAGGTCTGCAAGCCGACGAACACCGGTCGGCTGGTCGGGCTGTCGCTCGCGAACGGCGAGGTGCGCACGTTCGGCGACCGCGGCATCGAGCTCGACACGGGCGGGTTCTCCGACCCGACGCGACGCACGGTGCTGCTCTACCCGACCGACGATTCGCGCGAGCTGGCGCGCGACGAGGTCGATGCCCGCCCGGTCACGCTGGTCGTGCCCGACGCCGACTGGCGCCGCGCGTACAAACTTGCGCTGCGCGAGCCCGCGCTCGCCGGCCTCGCGCGCGTCCATCTGCCCGACGGTCCGCCGTCGACGTACCGCTTGCGCCGCCACAAGAACCCGCGCTTCGTGGCGACGTTCGAGGCGGTCGCGCGGGCCCTGGGAATCCTGGAGGGACCCGCGGTGCAGGCGCGACTCGAGCGCGTCTTCGCCATGATGGTCGAGCGCACGCTGTGGTCGCGCGGACAGATCGCGACGGAGCTCGTGACGGGCGGGATCCCGCCGCCGCTCGCGTCGGCGCCGACGGACGGGACCTGAATCCTGCGGTCTCAGGCCGGTGACGAGTCCGCGTCGCGCCGGAACTGGTCGCGCTCGAACCACAGCATCAGCGACAGCGCGAGGCTCGGCGCGAGCCAGAGTCCGAGTTGCGAGTACCACACCCCTCCGAGCACCGAACCGATCCTCATGCCATCCGGTCCCACCTGCAGCATGATGCCGACGGGGACGACCGCGGTCCTGAGGCCGATGAACAGGAGCGTGAGGGTCACGAGGCTCGCTGTCGTGCCGAGTCCGCGCGCGAGCAGCGTGCGCGCGCGCGTCGTGGACGACTCCCGACCGAGGAAGCGCGCGAGCGCGACGAGCCCCGCCAGTCCGAGCAGGACGACCGCGGCGTACAGCACGATCGCCAGCGTCGGGGACGAGGCGCGCAAGTACGAGTACGCGATCGTCGCGGCGGTCGAGATCAGGCTCGCGGCCAGGCCGAACCCGAGGTAGCCGGACAGCATCCAGATCCAACGCCGGCGCCACGCGGCACCCGGGTCCGCCTTGGCGAACTCCTCGGCCAGCGCCTCCGTGCGTCCGAGCCGGCGCGTGGCCAGCACGAAGACCTCCTCGCTCGAGAGCGCCGCGTCTCCAGGTCGCGCGAGCGCCGACAGCCGCTCGATCTCCTGCCGCAGATGGTCCTCGAGCTCGTCGACGTCCTCCGCGCGCAGCGTCCCGCTCGCGAGCAACGTCCTTCTCCAACCCCGGATGGCAGCTTCGTCGTCGAACATGGTCACTCCCACAGGGCCTTCAGCGTGGCCGACACGGCGGTCCAGTCCTCGCGATCGCTCTCCAGTGCGCGCGTTCCCTGCGGGCTGAGCCGGTAGTACTTGCGCTTGCGTCCGCTCTCTCCGACGAGCCATCGCGCGCGGATCAGCTTCTGTTCCTCGAGGCGATGCAGGACGGGATAGAGCATCCCCTCGGTCCATTCGAGGCGGCCGTTCGAGCGCTCGCGGACCTCTTGGATGATCGCGTAGCCGTAGTTCTCGCCGCGCGCGAGGATCGCGAGCACGATCGGCTTGCTCGAGGCCGCGACGAGGTCCTTGGACAGGGGATTCGGCATGTCCCCACCATACCTAGCACCGCTAGGCTTGGCAACCGGGGCGGGTCCGGTCCGACGGGCGACGCGGGGCCGAGCGGCTACAGGTCCGCGAGCAGCTTGCGGATCGGCGCTTCCAGCGCATGGTCGCGCGGGAAGTGCGCGCCGGCGTCCAGAGCCGCCTGCAACTCGGCCCGCGCCTCGTCCTCGCGGTCGCGCGCGATCAGGACCTTGGCCAGGATCTGCCGGTTCTCCCGGCTCGGTCGCGCGGCCACGGCGCGGCGCGCGAAGCTCTCGGCGTCGTCGAGGCTCGACTCGGGCAGCCCGCTGGCCATCAGGTTCGCGATCCAGGGCAGCGTCTCGAGCCGCAGGTTCAACACCGCGAGCGTCGCCAGGGCCACAGCGTTCTGCGGATCCTGCGCGATCACGCGTTCGGCGACTTCCTTCGTGCGCCGCGCGTGCGCGCTGCGATCCCCCATCGACTGCAGGTGCGTCGTCGTCCCGAGCACCCACGCGAGCTGCGCCTGCGCGGCCGGCGATTCCTGGCCGAGCTCCCGCGCGCGTTCGGCGTAGGCGAGCGAGCTCGCCGCCGCATGGTTGCGCGAGTCCTTGTCGGCTTCGGGGTAGAGCAGCACGCCGTCGGATTCGGCGCGCGACGCGAGCAACAGGACCGCCCCGTCGTCCGCGTGCTCGGCCGCCAGCTGGAGCGCGAGCTTGCGCGACTCCGCGAGCTCGTCGGCCTCGCGGAGACGTTCGACGGTCGCGACGTCCGCCGCCTGCGTCCCGCGCTGCTCGACAGCGCGCGCGACCGATTCGCGCGCGCGCCACGTGCCCAGGTCCACGCTGGGCGTCGAGCAGCCGCTCGTCAGCGCGACGAGCGCGAGCGCGAGCGTCCAGGCGGCGCGGGTTCGGGAGCGGTCGGAAGTTCGCGTCATGTCGTCGGTCCTCGAACGCGTTGCGGGCGCCGCAGTCTAGCGGCGCGGTTCCGCGTCGGCCCCGGGACGAAAGTCCGGATCCCGCGCTACTTCGGCAGCGCCTCTTCCGCCTCGCGCCGCCAGCGCATCACGTCGGACTTCTCCCACGCCCCGGGATTGCCGGCCGTCAAGCCGTTCCACTCGGCCACGCCGCGCGCGTAGCACTCGTGCGCGGCCTCGACGTTCCCGAGATGGCTGTAGATGAGCGAGCGCATGAAGTCGAAGGCGTTGGGCGTCACGAGCTGGAGCTTCGCCTGGTAGTAGCGGCCCTCGATGGCCGCCAGCGCGCCGCGCCAGTCCGCCGCACGGACGTGGGCGACCGAATTCAGCAGGAAGAAGATGTCGTCCTGCCTCAGCAGGCCCCCGCGCTCCTCGATCATGCGCAACACGAACTGCGGGTCGCGCCGCGCCGGATCGGGGTGATCCAGCAGCGGGTAGAGCGCGTTCACCAGGCCGAGCGCGGTGTTGGCGCCCTTCGCCAAGGCCACCATGTCGTCGCGCGACGCGAGGCCGAGCTGGAACCGGATGCCCATCATGTCCGCGCGCAGGTCGGGGTCGTCGCGGATCTCGAGCGCGCGCGAGTACGTCTCGAGCGCGCCGTTTCGGTCGCCCAACTGGCTCTGCACCACGCCGAGCGACCAGAACGCCTCCAGGCTCCGCGGATCCGCGGCAATGCTTGCGCGGAGCGCGCCCTCGGCATCGGTCAGCCGTCCGAGGAACGACAGGGACTCGCCCAGCCGGAACAGCGCGACGGGATCGTGCGGCCGGATGCTGAGCGCGGACGATCGGCACATCAGCGCCGACTCCACGCGTCCCGCGACGTCGTAGATGGTCCCGCCGACGGATTGCAGGACGTAGTCGCCGGGGTAGAGGCGCAGCGCCTGGTCGTAGATCCGGTACACGTCGGGCTTGTGTTCGGGGAACGAGTCCCACAGCGCGGCGCTCAGCACGAAGACCGATCCGGGCGCGAGCTTGGGCACGTTCTCCGGCGAGCCGAGCTCGAGCAGGACACCCAGGTCGCCGTCCGCGATCGCCTGCCGCATCCGCTGCCGCGCGGGATCGGCGTCGAGGTCCATCGCCAGGTAGAAGAGGTTCTCGGCCTTCTCCGACTTCGCGCCGTGCACCTTGCGACGCAGGCGGCCCCAGTCGTCGAGCGCCAGCGCGACCTCCTCGGCGATCGAGCGCTCGCGGATGCGCTTCAGCGCCGGGACGAGGTCGGCACCCTCGAGGTCGACGCCGTAATCGCGGAACGCGGACGAGAATTCGTTGTCGAGCTCGATCTCGCGCTGGCGGTTGCCGATCGTCGCGATCTGCTCGAGTCGCAGGTCGACGAGCCGCTTGCGCAGCTCCTCGTCCTGCCGGGCGAGCTCGCGCTGCCGATCGGCGGCGCCGACGTCCGCCTCGGCCTACGCCACGAAACCGCGCGCGCGCTCGAGCAGCGCGGCGTCGGCGCCGCCGGTCTCGGCCAGGGACAGCGCGCGACGCGCGGAGGCCAGCGCTTCCTCGGGCTTGCCGGCCTGACCGAACTCGATCGACTCGCCGTGCGCGGCCTCGACGGCGTTGCGCGTCTGCTCGATGCGCGCCGCTCGTTCCTCGTCGCGCTGCGCGCGCTCGCGGCTCACCCACCAGAAGCCCGTGCCGCCGAGGGCCAGCGCGGCCATCACCGTGCCGGCGAGCGCGACCGTCAGCTTGCGCCGGCGACGCTCCTCGGCCGCCTTGACGCGCGCTTCGGTCGCGGAGAGCTCGGCCTTCTGCGCGCGCTCCTCGACCGTGGTGAGGAACGCGTGCAGCGACTTCGCGACCTCGTCGGCGTTCGCCGGCCGCGCCGCGCGCGACGGCATCAGGCAGTCGAGGCACAGGCGCTTCAGCGCCGGATCCGCGTCGCAGGCCTCGATGCGCGCGCGCGCCGGATCGAGCATCGCGCGCGCGGCCTGCACCACGAGGGATTCGTTGACGGAGTCGTCGTACGGCGGCCGGCCCGTGAGGATCTCGCACAGGATCGCGCCCAGAGAGAACACGTCCGCGCGCTCGTCGAGCTTCTCGATCTCGCCTTGCGCCTGCTCGGGCGCCATGTACGCCGGCGTGCCCATCACCGAGCCGACCATCGAGTCGGAGCCGGACGATCCCGGCCCGCTGCGCACGGTCTCGATGATCGTGTGCAGGCTCTCCTTCGCGCGCTTCTCGTCCGCGACACCGCCGCGGCGCAGCACCTTCGCGAGGCCCCAGTCGACGACCTGCACCTCGCCGAACGCGCCGACCATCACGTTCGCCGGCTTCAGGTCGCGGTGCAGCACGCCCTTCGAATGCGCGTAGGCCATCGTCTGGCACACCGACTCGAAGATCGCGAGCAGCCGTCCGCGGTTGTCGGCCGGCGTCTTGCGCTGCAGGAAGAGAGCCGCGAGCGTGCGGCCCTTCACGAGCTTCATCGTGAAGTACGGCCGGTCGTCGGCCATCAGCCCCAGCTCGTACACGGGCACGATGCCCGGGTGCTGCAGCTGGCCGCCGATCTGCGCCTCCTCGACGAAGCGCTGCACGACCTCGGGCCGCTTCGACAGCTCGCCGTCGAGCACCTTGACGGCCACGTCGCGCCCGAGATCGGTGTCGTGGCCCTTCAGGATCACGCCCATGCCGCCGCGCGCGATCTCGCCCAGCAGCTGATAGTTGCCGCGGCCCTGCGGCACGAGCTTCGACGTCGCCGCGGTCGGATCGAGCACGGGCGAAGCGCCGTGCTCCGAGTCCGAATCGGACAACAGGACCTTCGGCGCAAGACCGGTCTTGTCAGCGATCAGCGCGAGGATGGAACGGTGCGACTTGTCGTCGGGCGGGAGCTGGGGCAACGGGCTCGTCTCGCGAAGCGGGTCGGAACGGGGGCGAAGGTCGCAGTGTAGGGCCGCACCCCCGATCGAAGTGGGCGAAACTCCGCGATGGCCTGGGCGGCGGCGCGGACTACTTGGCGAGCGCCGCCTCGGCCTCGCGCCGCCAGCGCATGGCATCCGATCGCTCCCAGGCCGCCGGATCGTCCTCGGTCTCGAGGCTCCAACGCGCCATTCCGCGCTTGTAGCAGGTGAGCGCCTCGTCGGCGCGTCCGACCCGGCTGTAGATCAGCGAGCGCAGGAACTCGTACGCCATCGGCGAGAGGACCATGAGCCACGGCGGCCGGTACATCTCCTCGAGGACGCGCTCCGCGCCGGACCAGTCCTCGAGCCGCACGCGCGCGATCGCCTCGATGACGCGGCACCAGCGCATCTGCAGCGTCGTGCTGCGTTCCTCGAGCTTCCGCAGCACGCGCTCGGGGTCGCGCTGCGCCGCGTCGGGATGGTCGACGAGCGGAAGCATGTAGCTGGCCATCTGCGCCGGTTCGATCGGGAGGTCGAGGTGGCGTGCGAACTCCGCGCGCGTCATGGCTCCGGTCAGGAACCGCGCGGCGTCGAGGTCGGCGACGGTCCCGGGGTTCGACTCGAGGCGGGCACCGCGCTCGAGCACGGCCAGGCCGTATCCGTAGTTGCCCAGCTGCATCTCGACGAGGCAGAGCAGATCGCAGGCCTCGAGGTGGTCGGGAACGACGCTCAGACACGCGCGCAGGGTCCCGCGCGCCTCGGTGAGACGCCCCATGAAGTACTGGGTCTCCCCGATCTTCACGCGCGCCATGTGGTCGGTCGGCCGCAGGCCCGACGCGGCCGAACGGCACGCGAGCGCGAGTTCGAAGCGCCCGCCCTGGTGGTAGTAGGCGCCCGCCACCGCCTGCAGCACGAAGTCGCCCGGGTACAGGCGCAGCGCCTGCTCGAGGACGCGGTACACGGGGATGCGCCGCGGTTCGGCGCCGCCGCCCCACAGCTCGGAGGCGAGCACGACCACCGATCCGGCCCCCAGCTTGGGCAAGTTCTCGACCGAGACGAGTTCGTGCATCGCGGCCTCGTCGCCGTTCGCGATCGCCTCGCGCATGCGCATGCGCAGCGGATCGGGGTCGAGGTCCATCGCCAGGACGAGCAGGTTCTCGGCCTTTTCCGACTTCGCGCCGTGCACGCTGCGGCGCAGGCGGCCCCAGTCGTCGAGCGCGAGAGCGACGTCCGCGGCGACGGATCGTTCGCGGATGCGCTTCAGCGCCGGGACGAGGTCGTCGCCCTCGAGGTCGGCGCCGTAGTCGTGGAACGCCGCGGTGAAGTCGGCGTCGAGAGCGCGCTCGCGGTCGGCGTCGCCGATCGTCGCGATCTGCGCCAGCCTGAGGTCGATGAGGCGCGAGCGCAGCTTCTCGTCCTGCTCGAGGAGCAGCCGCTCGCGATCGGCCGCGCCCACGTCCTGCTCGGCCTTCGTCACGAACTTGCGCGTGCGCTCGAGCAGCGCGGCGTCCGCATCGCCGTTCTCCGCCAGGGTCAGCGCGCGGCGCGCGGCGGCCAGCGCCTCGACGGGCTTGCCGGCCTGTCCGAACTCGATCGACTCGCCGTGGGCCGCCTCGACGACAGCGCGCGTCTGCTCCGTGCGCCGGGCTTGTTCCTCGGCGCGTCGCGTGCGCTCGTGGTTGGCCCACCACACGCCGCCGGCGACGAGGACGATGGCCCCGACGATCGTGCCGGCCAGAGCCAGCGTCAGCCGTCGCGCGCGCCGTTCTTCGGCCGCCTTGATGCGCGCCTCGACGGCTTCGACCTCGGCCTTCTGCGCGCGCGTCTCGACCGAAGTCAGGTACCCGTGGATCGCCTTCGCGACCTCGTCGGCGTTCGCCGGCCGCGCGTTCCGCGCCGGCATCAGGCAGCCCAGGCACAGCCGCTTCAGCGCCGGATCCGCCTCGCACGCGTCGATGCGCGCGCGCGCGGGATCGAGCATCGCGTGCGCAGCCTGCACGACGACCGCGTCGGAGAGCTCGTCGCCGTACGGCGGCCGGCCCGTGAGGATCTCGCACAGGATCGCGCCCAGCGAGAACACGTCCGCGCGCTCGTCGAGCTTCTCGATCTCGCCCGCGGCCTGCTCGGGCGACATGTACGCCGGCGTGCCCATGACCGAGCCGACGATCGAGTCGGAGCCCGACGAGCCCGGACCACTGCGCACGGTCTCGATCACCGAGTGCAGGCTCTCCTTCGCGCGCTTCTCGTCCGCGACGCCGCCGCGCGAGAGCACCTTCGCGAGCCCCCAGTCGACGACCTGAACCTCGCCGAACGCGCCGACCATGATGTTCGCCGGCTTCAGGTCGCGGTGCAGGACGCCCTTCGAGTGCGCGTAGGCCATCGTCTGGCACACCGATTCGAAGATCGCCAGCAGACGGCCGCGGTTGTCGCTCGGCGTGCTGCGCTGCGAGAGGAGCGCCGCGAGCGTGCGTCCCTTCACGAGCTTCATCGTGAAGTACGGCCGGTCGTCGGCCATCAGGCCCAGCTCGTACACGGGCACGATGCCCGGGTGCTGCAGCTGCCCGCCGATCTGCGCTTCCTCGACGAAGCGCTGCACGACCGCGGCCCGCTTCGAGAGCTCGCCGTCGAGCACCTTGACCGCCACGTCGCGGCCGAGGTCGGTGTCGTGCCCCTTCAGGATCACGCCCATGCCGCCGCGCGCGATCTCGCCCAGCAGCTGGTAGTTGCCGCGGCCCTGCGGCACGAGCTTCGACGTCGCCGCGGTCGGATCCAGGACCGGCGACGCGCCGTGCTCCGAGTCCGAGTCGGACAGCAGGATCTTCGGCGCGAGGCCGGTCCGGTCCGCGATCAGCGCCAGGATGGAACGGTGGGACTTGTCGTCGGACGGGAGCTGGGGCAACGGGCTCGTCTCGGATCGGGTCGGAACGGGATCAGGGCGCGCAGTGTAGGGATTCGTCGTGCGCAGGACCGTGCGCTGCTCGCCGATCGGGCTCGACGCGCCCGACGGCGAACCCGGTCCGACCGATCGACGCCGGAAATCGCGGCGGAGACGGGCTGGACTCCGGAGACCCTCGCGGCGCTCGAGCCGTCCGGTTGCACCGCCCCTCAGGGACGGCTCTTCGCGCGGCGCAGGTCGACCGCGGCGTGAACGCACTCCCGCAGCCAGCGGTGCGCGCCGTCGGCGTCCAGGCGCGGATGCCACATCAGCGAGACCTTCATGGTCGGGAGCTCCACCGGCAGCGCGAACACGTGCAGTCCTTCGAGCAGGACGCCGCTGTGGTGGAAGGGCACCGTCGCGAGGAGGTCCGAACGGCGAGCCACGGCGATCGCGGTGGCGAATCCGCCGACGACCACGACCACGCGGCGCTGGAGGCCTCGCGCTCGCAGCGCGTCGTCGATCGGACCGCGCTCGAGGCTCCGGCGGGAGACGGCGATGTGGTCGCAGCCCGCGTAGCGCGCCGCCGTGACCTTGCCGCGAGCGATCGGGTGACCTTCGCGCACGACGCCGACGAGGTGGTCCTCGAACAACGTCCGCGTGAGCAACTCGGGGCTCGTCTCGTCGTCGATCACGCCGGTCTCGAGGTCGACCGTTCCGTCGCGCAGCAGCGCGCTGTCCTTGCCGATCTTCGGCAGGAATCGCAGCGTCACGCCGGGGGCCTCCGCCGCCACGCGCGCGAGCAACTCCGGACCGAAGTTCTCGACGAAGCCCTCGCTCGTGCGCAGCGTGAACGACCGCTCCAGCCGCGTCAGCTCGAGCTGCTCGCCCGGTCGCAGGACTTCCCGCGCCTCGCGCACGAGCCGCGCCACGCGATCGCGCAGCTCGAGCGCGCGCGGCGACGGGACGAGCACCCGCCCCGCCTGGACCAGCAGCGGATCCCCGGTCGTGTCGCGCAGCCGTGCGAGCGCGCGGCTCATCGCCGATGGGCTCAGCTTCAGCTCGCGGGCCGCGCGCGCGACGCTCTGCTCGGCCAGCAGGACGTCGAGCACGACGAGCAGGTTGAGGTCGGGATCGGCCACGGGTCCGGCAGCATAGGCACGCCAGGCATGTCGTCCAGCGCACGGCTGGCGTGCGCGCGGCGCTCCTTCCGCCGCCGCGCCCGCGCCCTAGCCTGCGAGGGATGAAACACATGGGAATGAGCAGCGCATCGGTCGCTGCGGTGGACGGACCGCGCGAGCACGCGGCCCCGTGGGCGTTGACGGGCCTGGCGCTGGCGATGCTGACGGCATCGCTCGGAACGAGCATCGTGAACGTGGCGTTGCCGAGCCTCGCCGGGATCTTCGCGGCGCCGTTCGAGGCCGTGCAGTGGATCGTGATCGCCTACCTGCTCACGAGCACGGCGGTGATCGTCGTCGTGGGTCGGCTGGGCGACATCGTGGGCGCGCGGCGGCTCCTGCTCGCCGGTCTGGCGTTGTTCGCAGCCGCCTCGGTGGCCTGCGGTCTGGCTCCCACGCTGCCGGCGCTGATCGCGGCGCGCTCGGTGCAGGGCATCGGCGCGGCCGTGTTGATGGCGCTGAGCGTGGCACTGACGCGGTCGGTCGTCGCCAAGGAGCGCACCGGATCGGCGATGGGCCTGCTCGGCACGACGTCCGCGATCGGGACGGCGCTCGGCCCGTCGATCGGCGGCGCGTTGGTGGCGACGCTCGGCTGGCGCGCGGTGTTCTTCGTCAACGTGCCGATCGCGCTGGTGGCGTTCGCGCTCGCCGCGCGCCACCTCCCGCGCGACCGGGACCCGGCGGGCGGCCCGCGCGAGCGCTTCGACGGAGCAGGCTCGGCGCTCCTCGCGGCGACGCTCGCCCTGTTCGCGCTGGCGATGACCGCGCGCGTCGCCGGTGGCTGGCGGCTCGCGGCGGGGCTGGCAGCCTGCGCGGGCGCGGCGGCATTCGTCGCGGTCGAGCGGCGGGCCGCGTCGCCCTTGATCCCCATCCCGATGCTGCGCGAGCGCGGCCTCGGCGACTCGCTGCTCGCCAACGCCGTCGTTTCGGCGGTGATGATGGCGACGCTGATCGTCGGACCCTTCCACCTGGTGCACGCGCTCGGGCTCGAGCCCGGTCACGCCGGCTTCGTGATGTCGATCGGGCCGTTGGTTTCGGCGCTGATCGGCGTGCCCGCGGGGAGGCTCGTCGATCGCGTCGGCGCGCGGAGCATCGCCATCGCCGGCCTGCTGGGGGTCACCGCCGGCATCGGAACCCTCGCGGCGCTGGCCGGCGAACCGACGGTGCTCGCCTACGTGGTGCCGCTCGCCGCCACGACGGCGAGCTACGCGCTGTTCTCGGCGGCGAACAACACCGCGGTGCTGGCCGATGCCTCCGCCGCGCGCCGTGGCGTGCTGTCGGGGCTGCTGAGCCTGTCGCGCAACATCGGCCTGATGAGCGGAGCCACCGTGCTGGGATCGGTGTTCGCCGCCGCGTGCGGCACGGGCGACATCGCGGACGCGTCACCCGGCGCGGTCGCGCACGCGATGCGGGTCACGTTCGCCTCCGCGGCGGTCCTGGTCGCCGTCGTCGGCGCGGTCGCGGTGCTGCGCGCGCGCCGGGAGGCGGGATCGTGACCGGTCGCTGCGGAGCCACGCTCTCCGGGCCGGCTCACTCCGCCCGCAACGCCTCGATCGGGTCCAGGCGCGCCGCTCGGCGCGCCGGCGCGGCGCCGGCGACGAGCCCCGTCACGACGCTGAACGCGAGCCCCGCCGCGGCGAACGTCGCCGAGGTCTGGATCGGCAGCGCCGGCACGATCGCCTTCAGCGCCGCGGCCGCGCCGTAGCCCAGCGCCAGCCCGGCGAGCCCGCCCAGCCCGGCCAACACGGCCGACTCGGTCAGGAAGATCCACAGGATCTCGCCGCGCGTCGCGCCGATCGCGCGCAGCAAGCCGATCTCGTGCGTGCGCTCGCCCACCGCGATCCACAGGATCGTCAGCACGCCGATCGCGCCCACGAGCAGCGAGACGCCGCCGATCGCGGCCACGCCCAGCGTCACGGCGCGCAGCACGGAGTCGAACGTCTCGAGCATCGCCGCCTGCGTCAGCACCGTGAAGTCGAGGCGGCCGTGGCGCTGCATCAACAGCGCCTCGATCCCGGCGACGACGGGATCCGGACCGCGCTCGGGCGCGAAGACCACGTCGATCTCCGACAACTCGTCCGTGTCGAACATCTGCATGCCGGTCGCGAGGTCGACGTAGGCGACGTCGTCCAGGTCGAACGCCAGCATCTCGCCCTTCGACTGCATGATGCCGACGACGCGCAGACGCGCGCCGGCGATGCGCACCCAGGCTCCGAGCGCGTCGGTCTCGCCGAACAGCTCGCGCGCGAGCTTGGGGCCGAGCACGGCCACCCCGCCGGCGCGCGTGGCCTCGCTGCTCGAGAGGAACGTGCCGCGCCGAACCGGCAACTTCCAGATCCCGGGCGCGGCGGCCGTCGTGCCGATCACGTAGACGTCGCGCGTGCGACCGCCGCCCTCGACGGTGCCCTGACCGACGATGGTGGGCAGCACGTCGACCACGCCGCGCACGCGCCGCAGCGCTTCGGCGTCGGCCAGCGTCAGCTTGCGCGTCGAGCCGCCGAGCACGCCCGGGATCCCGGCCGTCTCCGTGTGGCCCGGCGTGACCTGCAGGAGGTTCGTGCCGAACTGCGAGAACTGGCCGGCCACGAACGCGCGCGCTCCCTCGCCGACCGAGGTCAGGAGCACGACGGCCGCCACGCCGATCGCGATGCCGAGGATCGACAACGCGCTGCGCAGGCGGTGCTCGCGCAGCGCGGTCAGGCAGAAGCCGACGTGGTCGAGGGCGTGCACGGTTCAGCGCTTGGAGAGGGCCACGACGGGATCGAGCTTCGCCGCCGAGCGCGCCGGCAACGCACCGGCCAGCAAACCGACGACGATCGCCGTCGCGAACGCGGCGGCCGCGGCCCACGCCGGCGGCGACGCCGGGAACGAGGGGAACAGCCCGCGCGCCGACGCCGCGAGCAGCCAGCCCAGACCGACGCCGATCAGCCCGCCCGCGCCGGCGAGCAGCGCGGCCTCGAGCAGGAAGAGCCCGACGACCTGGCGACGCGCGGCACCGACGGCCTTCCACAGGCCGATCTCCGCGCGGCGCTCGGACACCGAGACGAGCATCACGTTCATGATCCCGATGCCGGCCACGCCGAGCGAGATCGCGGCGATGCCCGAGAGCGCCAGCGTCAGCACCGACAGGATCTGCGTCAGCGCGCCGATGACGGCGTCGGGCGTGATCAGCGTGAAGTCCTCGCGCCCGTGGCGCTCGCGCAGCACGCGGTCGACCGTGCGCCGCGCGGGCTCGATGTCGTCGGTCGAGCGCAGCATCAGGAGCACGCGGAACAGCGAGCTGCGATCGAGCATGCGCATCCCGGTCGCGACGGGGACGAACACGGCCTCGTCGAGGTTCGAGCCCATGTGCATCCCGCGTTCCTGCAGCACGCCGATCACGCGCAGGCGCCAGTCGCCGACGCGCACCTGCGCGCCGAGCGGGCTCTCGCCCGGGAAGAGCTCCGACGCGGTGCGCGCGCCGAGCACGACGACGTTTCCGCCGCGGTCCCAGTCGCCTTCGGGCAGGAACTCGCCCGAGGCCAGCTCGAGCCCGCGGATCTCCAGCATCTCGGCCGTCGTGCCGGCCAGCATGGCGCTGCGCGCGCGCGACCCGTGCGCCACCTCGTCGAGACCGACGACCAGCGGCGCCGCTGCGCGCGCTCGCGGCAGCGCGCGGACGAGGGCCTGCGCGTCGGCGATGGAGAGGTCGGTGGTCGTGTTCCCGATCGGCGGCATCCCGCCCGTCTTCACCTTGCCCGGCACGACGGCCAGCACGTTCGTGCCGATGCCCGCGAACTGCGCCGCGACGTATCCGCGCGCGCCTTCGCCCAGCGCGGTCAGCAGCACGACGGCCGCGACGCCGATCGACACGCCGAGCAGCGACAGGATCGTGCGCCGCGTCTGCGTCGTCAGCGCGCCGGCCGCGAACCCGATCGCGTCGCCGAACCTCACGTCGCCACCCGTTTGCGCGCCAGCGCGTCGGCCAGGCTCACCAGCTCGCGGCCGGGCACCTCGTTCACGATGCGGCCGTCCTCGAGGATCAGGACGCGCTGCGCGCGCCGCGCGACGTCGAGGTCGTGCGTCACGACGATCAGCGTCATCCCGGCGTGGTTCAGGCGCTCGAGCAGCTCGAGCACCAGCGCGCCCGACGCGCGGTCGAGGTTCCCCGTCGGTTCGTCGGCCAGGAGCACCGTCGGCCGCAGCACCGTGGCGCGCGCGATCGCGACGCGCTGGCGCTCGCCGCCGGAGAGCTGCGACGGCCGATGGTGCAAGCGCTTCTCGAGGCCCACCTGGGTCAGCGCCGCGAGCGCGCGCTGTCGGCGCTCGCCGCGCGCCAGACCCGCGAAGAGCAGGGGCAGCTCGACGTTCGCCAGGGCGTCGAGGCGCGACACGAGGTGGTAGGCCTGGAACACGTAGCCGATGCGCTCGCGCCGCACGCGCGACAGCTCGTCGTCCAGGAGCTGCGACACCTCGCGCCCGTCGAGCTCGTACGTCCCGCGCGTCGGCCGGTCGAGCAGTCCGATCAGGTTCAAGAACGTCGACTTGCCCGATCCCGACGGCCCCATGACGGCGACGTGCTCGCCGTCCCGGATCTCGACCGAGACGCCGGCCAGCGCGTGCAGCGCTTCCTCGCCCAGCTGGTAGCTGCGCCAGACGTCCGTGAGGCGGATCACCGCGCGCCGCTCCTCACGGTTCCGCCCGCACCGTGGCGGCCGCGCCCGCGCGCACGCCGGCCTGGTCGAGGTTCGTGACGACCGCCGTCCCCGCCTCGATCCCGGCCGTCACCTCGGTCCAGTCCCAGTTGCGCAGACCCGTCGTGAGCGCGCGCTCGACCAGGCGATCGCCCTCGATCACGAGCACGCGTCCGCCCTCGAGCAGCGCGCCCGTCGGGACGCGCAGGCTGTCCTCGTGCACCTGCAGGATCACCTCGACGTCGGCCGAGGTCCCGGGCAGGAGCCGCGCGCCGAACGCCACGTCGTCGAACTCGACCTCGATCTCGACCGTGCGGTTCTGGCTCTCGACGTCCAGCACGTACGGCGCGATGCGCACGACGCGTCCGGGGAACGAGCGTCCGGGGAACGCGTCCAGCGTCACGCGCGCCGGCAGTCCGACCGCGAGCCGCGCCGAATCGACCTCGTCCATCGGCGCGGCCACGTAGATCGAGGTCGGGTCGATCACGTCGACGACGTCGGGCGCGACGACGAGCGGCACCGACGGCGTGGCCCACTCGCCCAGTTGGACCGGCACCTCCGCCACGATCCCGTCGAACGGCGCGCGCAGGATCGTCTTGTCCAGCTCGGCCTGCGCCACGTCGACCGCCGCGCGCGCGCGCTCGACCTCCGCCGCGGCGACGGCACAGTCGGCCAGCGCGAGGTTCCTCAGGCTGATCAGCGCGTCGATCGAATCGGCCGAGACGATGCCCTTCGTCCCGAGTTCCTGGTTGCGCTTCAGCTCCTGCTCGGCGCGTTCGGCCGCGATGCAGCTCTTCCGGCTCGAGGCCTCGGCCACCCCGAGCGCGCGCTGGGCCAGCGCGTGCTGCGCGCGCTGCGCACCGTCGTCGAGCAGGACGAGCGGCTGGCCGGCCGAGACCTTCTGTCCGCGCTCGATCTCGACCGCCGCCACGATGCCGCTCGTGCCCGGCGAGAGCTTGGCGCGCCGCCGCGCCTCGACCGTGCCGGCCTTCGAGTTCGTCACGGTCTCCTCCACCGGACCGCGCGCGACGATCGCCGTACGGACGGGGACGGGGGCCTCGCCGAAGTAGCGGGCGCGCACGAACCACGCCACGAGGGCGACGGCGATCAGCACGAGCAGGTAGCGCAGCCAGCGACTCATCGAGCGGATTCTCCCGGTTTCCGCGCGCACGCCGGCGCGAAGGGCCCGGGCAGCCTAACGACGGATCCGATGCGGCGCGCTCCCGCCGGCTGCGGACTTGTGCGCATCCGACGGCGCGTCGGTGCGCGCTCGCCGATACGACCAGCGGCCCATGGAGCTCCGGAGCGCTCCGTCTAGGCTCGACGAGGGGCGCGCATCCACCGCCCCTGCCTTCGTTCCGCGCTGCGCGCGGACATCGTCAGCCGGGCTCCCGGAGCCCCATCGAGAACTCATGAACTCCAGCGCACGCGAGGAATCCGCGCGCGGATCCACGTCGATCCGCGACCTGGCGGTGGTCCTGATCGCGACGAGCTCCGCCGCCTTCGCCCAGAGCACCACGCGCGTCAGCACGAGCCCCGTGAACACGCAGGGCAACTACCACAACTTCTGGGGCGCGGTGTCGGCCGACGGACGCTACGTGGCGTTCCAGAGCCTGTCGTCGAACCTCACGCTGACCGACACGAACTTCCACCTGCCCGACATCCTGGTGAAGGACCGGACGACCAGCGACACGGCGATGGCCAGCGTCAGCTCGGCCGGCATCCAGGGCGACTCGGGCAGCGTGGCTCCGGCGATCTCGGCCGACGGTCGCTACGTCGCCTTCGAGAGCTTCGCGTCGAACCTCGTCGCGGGCGACACGAACGCCGTCTACGACGTCTTCGTGCACGACCGCGTGACGGGCGCGACGGTCCGCGCCAGCGTCGACACGGCGGGCGCTCAAGCCGACGGCGCGTCGCGCGGCGCGGCGCTCTCCGAGGACGGCCGCTTCGTCGCGTTCGAGAGCGACGCGACGAACCTCGTGGCGGGCGACACGAACGGCCTCACCGACGTGTTCGTGCACGACCTGCAGACGGGCACGACCGTCCGCGCCAGCGTGGGAGCGGGCGGGACGCAGGGCGACGGCGCCAGCGGCTGGCCGGCCCTGTCGGGCGACGGCCGTTACGTCGCGTTCGACAGCGCGGCCTCGAACCTCGTCGCTCTCGACACGAACGCCGCGCTCGACGTGTTCGTCCGCGATCTGCAGACCGGCGTCACGACGCGCATCAGCGTCGACTCGTCCGGCGCGCAGGGCGACCAGGACAGCGACGACCCCTCGTTCTCGGCCGACGGACGCGTCGTCGTCTTCGAGAGCCTCGCCCAGAACCTCGTCCCGGGCGACGGCAACGGCGCGACCGACGTGTTCGCGCACGACCTCGCGAGCGGAGTCACGACGCGCGTCAGCGTCGGCGCGCTCGGCGTGGAGGGCAACGGCCCGAGCCTGGCGCAGGGCACGCACCTCGTCTCCGCCGACGGACGCTTCGTGGCCTTCGACAGCACGGCCTCGAACCTCGTCGCCGGCGACACGAACGCCGGCTCGGACTGCTTCGTGCGCGACGTGCTGGCCGGCACGACGGTGCGCGTCAGCGTGAACACGGCCGGCGCGCAGGCCGGTGCGGGCTCGCGCGCTCCGTGGATCACGCCCGACGGTCGCTTCGTCGCGTTCGAGAGCCCGGCCACGAACCTCGTCGCCGGCGACAACAACAACATGTGGGACGTCTTCCTGCGCGACCGCGGCGCGGAGTCCACCGTCCCCTTCTGCTTCGGCGACGGCGCGGGCACGGCCTGTCCGTGCGGCAACGCGGGCGCGACCGGCCGCGGCTGCGCCAACTCCATCGAGCCGTCGGGCGCGCGCCTGGGCGGGACCGGGTCGCCGCGCACGTCGGCCGACACGTTCGTGCTGCTCGGCGACGGGATGCCGAACAGCTCGGCGCTCTACTTCCAGGGCACCAGCGCGGTCAGCGGCGGCGCGGGCATCCCCTTCGGCGACGGCCTGCGCTGCGCCGGCGGCTCGACCCTGCGCCTGGGCACGCAACAGAACGTCAGCGGCGCCTCGCGCTACCCCGAGCCGGGCGACGCGTCGATCTCCGTGCATGGCCTCGTGACCGCGGGCGACGTGCGCCTGTACCAGGTCTGGTACCGCAACGCGGCGGCCTTCTGCACGACGTCGACGTTCAACCTGTCGAACGGGCTGCAGGTCACGTGGAGTCTGTGACCTCGCCCCGCCCGGGAAGCTGACCCGGTTCGCTGCACCTACACCAGGAATGGCGGTCGGCGCCGACCGCACCCACCAGCTGCGGTGTCGATTCGGCGAAGGCCCAGCGAGCTGGGTCAGCTTCCGGTCTGCGCGGGCGGGCGGATTCCCCGCAACGCCGCGGGTGGGTCCGGCAAGGAGTCGCGGCCCTGCGCCACCCCGAGCCCGCGGCGATCCCAGGGCCGGCCGCGCGACCCCGACTCCTCGTCCACCCACTCCATGTCCGGCACCACCGCGCTGCTCGACGGGCTGAGTCGGCGAATCGGTGCCGCCGGCAGCGACTTTCGCGAATTCGCATCGCGCCGTACCCTGCAAGGCCGTTCTACAGGCGGCAATTCGTCCCGCTCGGCAGGCGGGACGCGCCCCGTAGACCCCCGTTCCACATCCGCTTCCCCGGATCGTCACCATGCTCGCACGCCACGTGTCTGCCCGCCTCGCGGGTTCGTCTCTCCTTCTGTCCGTCGCTTCGCTGATCGCGGCCCCGGCCAGCGCGCAGATCGGCCTCGAGCCCGGTGACGTCGCCGTCGTCGGCTGGCGCGACTCGGGGGAAGCCGTCCCGGCCTTCACGGTCGTGTTCCTGGCCGACGTGCCCGCCGGCGCGCAGGTCTTCTTCACGAACAGCGGCTGGACCGGCTCCGGATTCCGCAACACGCAGGGGCCGACGGACGGCGACGGCGACGAGCAGTTGCTGCGCTTCAGCGCGCTGTCCGCGATCCCGGCCGGCACGATCCTGAGCTCCACGGACGTCGGCGCCGGGTTCTCCTGGACCAACGCCGGCGCCATCCCCGGCGCGGCGAGCGGGACGTTCGCCGACCTCGCGCTGGGCGCGTCGGGCGACCAGATCACCGCGTTCCAGCACGACACGGGCTCGAACCCGCTCAACACGGCGGTGCAGCGCGCGCTGTACCTGCTCGACGACACGGGCGCGTACGAGTCCGCGACCAGCGCCTCGACGGGCTCGATCCCGAGCGGCCTGTCGGGCGCGGCGAAGACGGCCGTGACGTTCTTCCAGCCGGGCGCGGGACAGAGCTCGATGTCGTTCCAGACGTCGAGCCTCGCCTCGGGCACGAAGGCCGACTGGCTGAACGCGATCGCGAACGCGGCCAATTGGACGTTCGGCGCGGGGCTCGCGCTGCCGTCCGGCTCCGTGACCGTCGAGGTGTGTCCGTCGATCTCGAGCCAGCGCGTGAACCAGTCCGTGTGCCCGGGCGACACGGCCAGCTTCACCGTGCAGGCCAGCGGCAGCGGCACGCTGACCTACCAGTGGCGGCACAACGGCTCGCCGCTCGCGAACGGCGGCCGCGTGTCGGGCGCACTCTCCCCGACCCTCGTGATCGGACCCGTGACGGTGGCCGACGCCGGCGCCTACGACGTCGTCGTGTCGAACAGCTGCGGCTCGATCACGAGCACGGTCGGCGTGCTGACCATCGATCCGACGGATACCGACGGCGACGGCACGCCGAACTGCAGCGATGGCTGCCGGACGGACCCGCTGAAGGTCGCTCCGGGCCAGTGCGGCTGCGGCGTCCCCGACACCGATGCGGACGGCGACGGCACCGCGGACTGCAATGACGGCTGCCCGAACGATCCGTTGAAGCTCGCGCCCGGGCAGTGCGGCTGCGGGTTCCTCGACACGGACACGGACGGCGACGGCAGAGCGGACTGCGTCGACAACTGCCCGGCGATCGCGAACGCGTCGCAGAGCGACCAGGACCAGGACGCGCTCGGCGACGCCTGCGACAACTGTCCGAACAGCGCGAACTCCGGCCAGGGCGACGCCGACGGCGACACCACGGGCGACGCCTGCGACGGCTGCCCGGCGGATCCCACGAAGGTCGCGCCGGGACAGTGCGGCTGCGGCGCGCCCGACACGGACGGCGACGGGGACGGGACGGCCGACTGCGTGGACGGATGCCCGACGGATCCGCTGAAGACCGCGCCGGGTCAGTGCGGGTGCAACGCATCCGACCTGGACACCGACGGCGACGGCACGTCGAACTGCGTCGACGGCTGCCCGCTCGACTCGCTGAAGATCGCCCCGGGCGTCTGCGGTTGCGGCGTGCCGGACACCGACAACGACGGCGACGGCATCGCGAACTGCAACGACAACTGTCCGAACAACCCGAACCCGACGCAGGGCGACGGGGACGGCGATCACGTCGGCAACGCCTGCGACAACTGCAACGGCATCCCGAACCAGGACCAGCTCGACTGCGACGGCAACGGCGTGGGCGACGTGTGCCAGCTCGCCGCGGGCGAGCCCGACTGCAACTTCAACCACCGGCTCGACCCGTGCGACGTCACCGGGGGCACGAGCCCGGACGTGAACGGAGACGGCGTGCCGGACGAGTGCCAACTGCCCGGCGGGACGCCCTACTGCTTCGGCGACGGCCTCCTCGTGCCCTGCCCGTGCGGGAACGTGCCGCCGAACGGCGCGGTGGCGGGCTGCCGCAACTCCAGCGGATTCGGCGCGCAGCTCTTGGGCTCGGGGACGACGAGCCTGTCCCAGGACCAGCTCGTCTTCACGATGACCCACGGCCCCTCGCCGTTCACGTTCTGCCTGTTCTTCCAGGGCGACGTGCAGATCAACGGCGGGTTGGGCACGCACTTCAACGACGGCCTGATCTGCGCCGGCGGCAACATCCGGCGCCTCGGCATCAAGCAGGTCCTGGGCGGCACCTCGATGTACCCGGGCGTCGGCGACAACCCGGTCTCGGTGGCCGGCGGCGTGCCGGCCGGCGGCGGCGTGCGCTACTACCAGTGCTGGTACCGCAACCCGGCTGGACCATGCGGGACGTTCTCGAACATCTCGAGTGCGGTCCAGGTCGTGTGGATGCCCTAGGGTGAGTGCCGTCGAGCGCGGGGGCGCGCTCACGGGACTGGCGAGGGCGCGTCGCGGCAGGCGGCGCGCCCTCGCGCTGTTCCGGGGTCGCGCCCGGCGCAGCGCGAATCCCGGGTTCGGTGCGACACTTCCGGGCGCGGCCGCACTCATCCGTGGACACCATGGCCGACCCCCGCACGAACCCCATCGAGGAGCTGCTGCGCGACGCGGAGTGGATGCGCGCGCTCGCGCGACGGCTCGTGGACGAGAGCCAGCACGTCGACGATGCGATCCAGGATGCCTGGGTCATCGCGCTGGAAAAGCGCGCCGAGCCGCGCGCCGGATCGCGCCCGTGGATCGCCGGCGTGTTCAGGAACCTCGCCCGCGAGCGCTGGCGCGGCGAGCGCGCGCGCGAGCGCCGCGAACGCGCTTCGGCTCGTCCCGAAGCACTGCCCGCGACCGCGGACGTCGTCGCGCGGGCGCAGGCCCAGAGCCGGCTGGTCGAGGCGGTGCTCGCGCTGCCCGAGCCGAGCCGTTCGACGATCCTGCTGCACTTCTTCGACGGCCTGTCCGCCGAGGAGATCGCGCGACGCGAGCACGTGCCCGGCTCGACGGTGCGCAGCCGGCTGAGTCGCGGGATCGCGGAGCTGCGCCGGAAGCTCGAGCGCGACGGCGGTGCGGGTTGGGCCGGAATGCTCGCTCCGCTCGCGGACCACGCGACGAACGACGGATCGTCGCTCGCGACGGCGGGCACGACGGCGTGGGTGAGCAGCTCGGTGTCGGGAGGACTCGTTATGGGCAGCGGCGTGAAGTTCGGACTCGGCATCGCCGGCGTGTTGGCGCTGGCCTGGTGGGTGTGGCCAGCGGGCGCGAAGGGCCCGGGTCCCGCGCTCGACTCCACTTCCCGGCCTAACCGCGGGCTCGAACTCGCCGATGCGGGGGTTGAGCGCGACGTCGGACGGGTGCCCGCGACCGCGGCGGCCGAGCCACCGGGGGTGCAGAGCCCGATCGAGACCGCGATTCCGCCGGCCGGCCTCGCGTCGCTCGCCGTGCGCGTGACGTGGGCCGAGGACGGAACTCCCGCCGCCGGAGCGATCGTGCGCGCGTACGCCTGGGGCGCCCCCGATCCGTTCGCCTACTCGGAGACGCGCACCGCGGACGCGAGCGGAACGCTGCGGTTCGACGCGCTGCACCCGGGCAAAGTGCATCTCTTGTGCCAGTTCGGCGGCGACGACGCCGTGACGGTCGCGGCAGGAGAGCGCGCCACGAGATCGATCGCCATCCCGGTCGGCGTCGCGGTCGACGGCGAGGTGGTCGACGCTAGCGGACGCAGGGTTCCCGACGCCGCGGTCTGGCTCTCCGATTTCGGCAACGCGGGAAAGGGGGAAGAGGTCGCGCGCGCCGATGGCGACGGTCGCTTCCACCTGCGCGCGGTCGGCGAAGGACGGAGGGTCGCGGCGCGCGCACCCGGGTTCGCGATGTCGCCCTCGTACGAGGTCGCCGGGGATCCGGGCAGCACGGTGCGCACGCGGATCGTCCTTTCCTCCCGCGGCGGAAGCGTGCGCGGAATCGTGCGCGATGCGAGCGGCCGTCCCGTTGCCGGAGCGCTCGTCCAGGCCGGGAGCGAGGGAACGAGCACGATCCAGGACTCCGAGGGGCGCTACCTCTCCACGCCACCGCCGCTGCAGGTCCGCACCGATCGGGACGGTCAGTTCCTCGTCGAGAGCGTGGCCCGCGGTCCGGTCCCGATCGCTGTGCGAGCACGCGGCTTCGCCCCCTGGACCGGTGCCTTCGCCGTCGAGGTCGACAGGACGACGAAGGTCGACGTCGAGCTCGCGCTCGGCGCCATCGTCCGCGGCACCATCCGCGACGGCGAGGGCCGTCCGCTCGACGGAGTGTTCGTCGGCTGCGGCGAGTACGGTTCGGTCTACGGCGCGCAGACGCGCACCGCCGCCGATGGGTCCTTCGCCCTCGAGGGACTGCCGAGCGGCGAGGTCGACGTGCGCGCCGACGCCCGCGACAAGGGGAGGGTCCGTGCGACGCTGACGCTGACGTCGGGCGGCGAGGTCGCGTGGGATCCTGTGCTCACGACGGGACCGGGCGTCTCCGGCCGCGTGGTCGACGACGTGGGGCGGCCGCTCGCGAACTGGCTGGTCGCCGCCGTCGAGGACGGGTACGTCGGGCGTCAGCTGCTCTCGAAGCGCACGGACGAGCAGGGTGCGTTCGCGTTGAAGAACTGGCCCAAGGAGGCCGTGCGGCTCGAGGTGCACGACCCCGATGCCTGGACCCACGACGCCGTGACCATGCTGCACGATCCAAGGGTCGGTCAGCAGGACCTCGTGATCCGCATCCCGCGCGACGCACGAGCGACGGCGTCCATCGAAGGCCGCATCGTCGACGAGCACGGCGACGCGATCGCCGGCGCGCAGGTGATCGTGTGGCGCGTCGGCTCCGACTCGGGATCGGCCGAGCAGGCGGATCCGAAGAGCGGCGGATTCCGCATCGCCCCCCTCCGGCCCGGTGCGTACCGATTGACCCTCGAAGCTCCCCTGCGCGGGCAGCGCGAGCTGCCGATCCTGAACCTGACCGGTGACGAGCATCGCGACTTGGGCGTCCTCCCGCTCGCGCCGGCGGGGTTCGTCCGGGTCGAGCTCGTCGAGCCGCAGGGGATCAGACTCGCGCAGGCACCGGACGTGTCGGTCGTCGGACCGGGGGGCGTGACGCTCGCCCTGATCTCGCTCCAGGACCTCGTCGGCCGTTCGGATCCGCTGGCCCCGGGGACGTACTCGCTGCGCATCACGAGCTCCGACGTGCGCGCCGACGCCGAGACGATCACGATCGCGAGCGGCGCGGAAACGGCGGTGCGGATCCAACTGAAGCGCGCGACGTCACGCACGCTCGAGCTGGTCCTGCCCTCCGGATTCGCTGGATCCGAGCGCGTGCGCGTCGTCGTGACGGACGCGCACGGGCGCGGCGTGCACGACTTCGCGATGCGGTGTTCGTCGAAGCAACCCTGCCTCGGGTCCCTCGCGGGCTTGGACGTCGGCGTGTACACCGTCGAGGCGAGCACGCAAACCGGCCTCGCGGGTCGTGTCACGTTCGAGGTGGCGGACCTCAACCCGGAAGGGGCGGAGGTCAGGTTGACCCTTCACTGAAGGGTCCTCTCGCCGCGCGGACGTTGGAACCGGGCTCGCGACCCGGCGCTCGGCCGGCGGGAAAGGCGCGCGCGATTCCGGCAGACTGTGCCGAGGCGCGTCCGCTCGCCCACGGCGGGGAACTCGGCCGGGGACAGTCCCGCGGCCGCGCCGACGAACCAGGAGAACCGACCGTGCTCGAGCGCATCGCCGTCTTCGCCGCCTGCCTCGTCGCGCGCGAGCGCTGAACGGAACCGCGGTCCATGTCGAAGCTCCACCTCTACCTCGTCCGCCACGGACAGACCGCCGCCAGCCGCGAGAACCGGTTCAGCGGGCACGTCGATCCGCCGCTGACCACCGCCGGGCTCGCGATGGCGGACGCGCTGGCCGCGGCGTACGGCGCGATGCCGTGGAGCGCGGTGTACGCCAGCCCGCTGCTGCGTTGCCGTCAGACCGCGGCGCCGCTGTGCGCGCGCGCGAAGGTGACGCCGATCGTCGAGGAAGGCCTGAAGGAGATCGGCTACGGCGAGTGGGAAGGCCTGAAGCAGGACGAAGTGCGCGAGCGGTTCCCCGAGGCGTTCGCGTACTGGGCGCACGACGTCGCGAGCCGCGGGACGCCCGGCGGCGAGACGGCGTTCCAGGTCGCCGCGCGCGCGATGGCGGCCGTCGAACGCATCCGCGTGAAGCACACGGAGGGCAACGTGCTGGTCGTCTCGCACAAGGCCACGCTGCGGATCGTCGTGTGCGCGCTGCTCGGCATGGACGTGCGCGACTTCCGCGACCGCATCGCGCAACCGGTCGCGGCGGTCTCGCTGTTCGAGCTCGGGCCGAAGAGCGCGATGCTCGTGCGGCTCGGCGACGTGTCGCACCTGTCGCCGGAGTTGCGCGCGGAGCCTGGAACCTGAGCCGTCACGCGAGGCGCTGTTTCCAGGCCTCGAACACGGCGGCATCGCTCGCGCGCTTCTCCGGCGGACGCTGCGCCAGCGAGCGCAGCGGCATCAGCATCCGCTGGTTCCCGTCGAGCTCGCGCGCATGCCGCGCGAGGAACGCCCAGTACAGGCTCGTCAGCGGGCAGTCCTTCCCCGGCGTGAAGCGACACGTCGCGCAGTAGTCGCTCATCTTGTCGATGTACGCCGAGCCGGCGACGTAGGGCTTCGTCGTCATCACGTCGCCGACGGCGAAGGTGCCCATGCCGAGCACGTTCGGCTCGACCACCCAGTCGTACGCGTCGACGTACGCGACCCAGAACCAGTCGGCCAGCTCGCGCGGCGAGACGTCGAGGAGGGTCGCGATGTTCGCCAGCACCATGAGGCGCGTGATGTGGTGGCTCCAGCCGTCCTCCCACACCTCGCGCACGACGGTGTCGAGGCACGCGAGGCCGCTGTCGGCGCTCCAGTACGCGCGCGGCAGCGGCGTGTGCGCGCCGAGGTGGTTCGGCAGGGCGAAGTCGCCCGGCGGAGTGCCCGTCGTGCTCCACGGCTCGCCGCTCCAGCGCGACCAGCCGCCGTCGCCCGCACTCGCGGCGCGCGGCACTTCGAATCCGACGCGTGCGCGAAAACCGTCCGTGACGCGGTGCACGTGGCGGACGAACTCGCGCCAGCCCAGCACCTGCCGCACGAATCCCTCGCGGCTCGAGAGCGGGATCGGCGCCGCGAGCGCGCCCTCGATCAGGTCGCGCGGCAGGATCCGGTGCAGGTTCACGAGCGGCGAGACGCGCGTGTGGAACAGGCCGCGCGAGCGCGTGCTCATCGCGTCCTCGAAGGGCCCGAAGTTCTCCAGGCACGCGTGCCGCGCCCAGGACCACAGCCGCGCGGCATCGGCGGCGCTGGCGGGCAGCGCCGCGAGGTCGAGCCGACCCGGATGCCGCGCGAACCGCGCCTCGACCAGCGCACCGACCTCGCGCGTGATCGCGTCGGGCTCGAAGCGCGGCGGCTCCGGCGCCGGCGGATCGCCGTCCCAGCTCCGGCGGTTCTCGCCGTCGAACGAGAATCGGCCGCCGACGGGCTTGCCGCGTTCCATCAGGATCCCGCTCGCGCGGCGCACGTGGCGGTAGAACGCGTCCATGCGGAACGGCGGATTCGCGCCGCACGCGGCCCGGAACTCCTCGCTGGTGGTCAACCATCCGTCGTGCGGCACGCAGCGCACGAGCCCGGCGGCGACGAGCGGCTCGAGATCCGCGCGCAGCTCGCGCTCGGCCGGTTCCAGCGCGACGAGGCCGCCGACCTCCCGCGCGATCGGCGCGAGCGCGTCGCCGTAGCCGCCCTCCGACACGACGTGGCGCACGTGCACGCCGCGCTCGGCCTGCTCGAGCGCGAAGTGCCGCAGGTTCGCCAGCACGCAGGCGAGCTTCTGCTTGTGGTAGGGCCGAGTCGAAGCCTTGCGCGGCGACTCGACGAGCACGATCGCGATCTCGCCCGCCGCGGCGCGCGCCAGCGGTCCGATCCGGTCCGAGAGCTGGTCGTACGCCACGAAGACCCACGTCCGGCCTCGCGCGGGCGGATTCCGGGCGTCCAGCTCGCGTCGGACGGTGCTCATCGGGTCGCTCGGTGCCGCCCGGGGAATCCGGGGGTGCGGCGACGGCGTAGGGTGGGTGGATACGGACGTCCGCGTCCGCTCGATGCTCGAATCCCATGAACGACCGACGCCTGACCGACAGCTCGCCCGACACCTTGCCCGACGCCGTCCTCGACCGCCCGATCGAGGGTTGCGGGCTGCGACGCGCCACGCTGCGCGAGGAGCTCGGCGCGGACACGACGCACGTCGTCTTCCTGCGCCACTTCGGTTGAACGTTCTGCCGCGAGCGCGTCCGCGACCTGCGCCGTGCGCGCGGGACCAGAGTCGACCTCCCGCCCGTCCTCTACGTGACGCTCGGTTCCGCCGACGCGACGCGCGACTTCTTCGCCGACTTCGATCCCGACGCGCGCGCGATCGCCGATCCGGACAAGGTCTTGTACGCGGCGTTCGGGCTGCAGCGCGGCACGGCCGGCCAGCTGATGTCGACGAGCGTGTTCTCCGCGGGATTGCGCGCGGTGCTCAAGGGCAACGGCATCGGGATGCCGGTCGGCGACGTGCGCCAGCTCTCGGGCGAGTTCCTCGTCCGCGCCGGTCGCATCGAGTGGGCGCATCGCGCCGCGGACGTCGGCGACCATCCGAGCTTCGACGAGATCGCGCGCGCGTTCGCGTCGATGCCGGCTGCGTCGCGCTGAGCTTCACGCGATCTACATCTCGACGCGCGAGTCCGCGAAGCGGCGCGCACGGGCTTGCAGAACCGTTGCATCGAGGCGCATCGGCTCGCGCGCGGATCGCGAACCCGTTCCGGTCCGCCGCCCCCCTCGGCGGATCGGAGACACAGACACATGCGCTTCCAACTCCACGACATCCTGGGTGCGGCCGCCGCGCCCGTCCTCGCCCTCGGACTCCTCACCGCGCCCGGCCAGGCGCAGGCGAGCATCGTCCAGACCGCCGTCGCCAACGGCAACTTCACCACGCTCGTGACGGCGCTCCAGGCGACCGGTCTCGACGTGCCGCTCTCCGGTCCGGGCACCTTCACGGTGTTCGCGCCGACGGATGCGGCCTTCGCCGCGCTCCCGCCGGGCACGGTGCAGAACCTCCTCCTCCCGCAGAACCTGCCGACCCTCTCGTCGATCCTGACGTACCACGTCGCGGGCCAGACGTTGAACTCGACCCAGGTCCTGGCGCTCAACACGATCGGCACCCTGAACGGTCAGCGGGTGGACGTGTCGATCGTGGGCGCGCAACCCAAGATCGATTCGGCGAACCTGATCCTCACCGACATCGTGTGCACGAACGGGATCATCCACGTCCTCGACGCGGTCCTGACCCCGAACCTGAACAACATCCCGCAGACCGCCGCGGCGGTCGGGGGCTTCAGCACGCTGCTGACCGCGGTCACGGCGGCGAACCTGGCGACCACGCTGTCGGGACCCGGTCCGTTCACGGTCTTCGCGCCGACGAATGCGGCCTTCTCGACGCTGCCGGTCAACCGCCTGCTGTTGCCGGTGAACATCCCGCGCCTCCGGAACATCCTGACCTACCACGTCGTTCAGGGACGGATCTACGCGGACCAGCTGGTCAACAACCAGGTGCTGACGACCGTCAACGGCCAGACGCTGCTCGTGACGAAGCAGGGCAACCAGACGTTCGTGAACGGCGTGCTGATCTCCACGGCGGACGTGGAGACGTCGAACGGCAACATCCACGTGGTCGGGAACGTGCTGCTGCCCCCGGTCTTCTGATCCCGTGGATCGACGGAGCGCGCGCCCGGGGTCAAAAGCCTCGGGTGCGCGCGTCGTTCGCGCGTCAGCGCGCGGCCGGCTTCGCGAGGCCGGCGAGCACGCTGCTCAGCACCGGCGCGGCGTTCCGCGCGAGCCGCGCGTGACCGGCGGCGGTCGGATGCAGCCCGTCCTCGAGCGTCATCTCCGGCACGCCGCCGACGCCCGCGAAGAACTCCGGCACCAGCGCGACGCCCAGCTCGTCCGCGACGCGCGGGTAGATCGCGGCGAACTTGCCGGCGTAGTCCGCGCCGTAGCTCGTCGGGATCTGCACGCCGATCAGGATCACGCGCGCTCCCGCTGCCTGCGCACGCGACACGATGCCGCGCAGGTTCGACTCGACGCCGGCCAGGTCCTGGCCGCGCAGGCCGTCGTTCCCGCCCAGCTCGACCACGAGCACGTCGGGCTTCTGCTTCAGGATCCAGTCGATGCGCCGCAGACCGCCGGCCGTCGTGTCGCCGCTCACGCCGGCGTTCACGAGCCGGAACGGCACGCCGGCCGCGGCCAGATCGCGCTGGAGGACGGCCGGGAACGCCTCGTCGGCCGAGAGATGGAGCCCGGCGGCGATGCTGTCGCCCAGCACGACGACGAGCGGCGCGTCCGCGGGCACGGCCGGGGCGGACGCCGTCGCGGTCGGCGCGGCGCCCGCGACCTTGGACGCCGCTTCGCCGGGCAGCGCGCGCGGCGGCTCGACGCGCGAGTTGCCGTCGCAGGCGGCGAGCGTGACGAGTCCGAGGCCGAGGAGCGCGCGACGCAGATCGAACATGACGACCGACTCTAGTCGCGGTCCGCGCCGCTTGCATCCGGCGCCGCGGATCCGAGAGTGGGTGCCCGCCGTACCCCACGGGATCCCATGACCTCCCCCGCCGTCGCCTGCGTCCGCCTCACGAAACGCCTGCCGTCGGGGCCGGAGCTGCTCACGATCCTCGATGCGATCGACCTCGAGATCGCGCCGGGCGAATCGGTGGCGATCCTCGGGCCGTCGGGCAGCGGGAAGTCGACGCTGCTCGGGCTCATGGCCGGCCTCGACCGGCCGACCGAGGGCGAGGTCTGGATCGCGGGACGGCGCATCGACCAGCTGTCGGAGGACGAGCTCTCGCTGTTGCGCCGGCGCCAGGTCGGGTTCGTGTTCCAGAGCTTCCAGCTGCTGGGCAACCTGACCGCGCTCGAGAACGTGCTCGTGCCGCTCGAGCTGACCGGCGTGCGCGGGGCGCGAGCTCGCGCCCTCGAACTCCTGGGCGAGGTCGGCCTGCGCGATCGCACGCACCACTATCCGGCCCAGCTGTCGGGCGGCGAGCAGCAGCGCGTGGCGCTCGCGCGCGCGTTCGCGCCCGAGCCCGAGATCCTGTTCGCCGACGAACCCACCGGCAACCTCGACGGCGCGACGGGCGCGTCGATCCTCGAGCTCCTGTCGGCACTGCGCGCGCGGCGCGGGACCACGCTGATCCTCGTGACGCACGACCGCGAAATCGCGCGCGCCGCCGGACGTCGCATCCACCTGCGCGCCGGCCGCGTCGAGCGCGTCGAGGCCGCGGTGTGAGGTTCGCCGACGGACTGGCGTTCGCGCTGCGCGAGACGCGCGGGGCGCGCGGGCGGCTGTTCTTCTTCGCCGCGTCGCTGGCGCTGGGCGTCGCGGCGATCACGGGCGTCGCGGCGCTCGTGGGCGCGATCGACGGCGGGATCCGCGGGCGCGCGCGCGATCTGCTGGGCGCCGACGTCTCCGTCGAGTCGCGGCGCGCGCTGCCCGAGCAACTCGACGCGCGCGTCGCGGCCATCGCCGGCGCGCGACGCACCGATGCGCGCGACCTGTCGACGATGGCGCGGTCGAGCTCGAGCGGGAAGAGCCGCCTCGTGGAGCTCGCCGGCGTGGGCGCGGGATATCCGCTGTACGGCGCGGTGCCGCTCGATCCGCCGGGCGCGCTCGACGCGCTCGGTCCCGACCGCGCGGCCGTCGCGCCGGAACTGCTGCGCGACCTCGGGATCGCGCTGGGCGACCGGATCTCGATCGGCAGCGCGGAGTTCACCGTCGCCGCGGTCGTGCTCGACGAACCCGGACGACTCGGCGCGGCGTTCCAGGCCGGACCGCGCGTCTTCACGACGATCGATGGGCTCGAGCGCACGGGCCTGCTCGGCTTCGGCAGCCGCGTGCGCTACCGGACGCTCGTGCGGATGCCCGACGCGACGCCGGCGAACACGACGGACGCGTGGGCCAAGTCGCTCGAGGACGAGCTGCCCGGCGCGGCGTACCTGAAGGTCGAGACCGCCAGCGACTCGCAGCCGACGATCCGGCGGTCGCTCGAGCGCGGCGAGCGCGACCTCGCGCTCGCGGCGCTCCTGTCGCTCGTCCTGGGCGGCGTCGGCGTCGCTCAGATCGTGCGCGCGTGGGTCGCCTCGCGCACGCAGGCCGTCGCGGTGCTGCGCGCGATCGGCTACCGGCCGCGCGAGGTGTTGGTCCTGTTCGCGGCGCACGTGGCGATCCTGGCCTTCCTCGCCAGCCTGTTCGGCGCGTTCGCGGGCACATTCCTGCCGTTCGCGGTGCCGCACTTCGCGCCCGACCTCCTGCCCGCGGACTTCGAGATCGCGTGGGAGCCGCTGGCGATCCTGCGCGGCGCGCTGCTCGGCGTCGCGATCGCGCTGGCCTTCGCGGTCCCGCCGTTGACCGCGGTGTGGCGCGTGTCGCCGGCGCGCGTCCTGCGCAACGACGCCGAACCACTGCCGCCGCCGCGAGCCGTCACGATCGGCGCCTACGCGTTCATCGGGCTGGGAGTCCTCGCGTCGGCGTGGGCGCAGGCCGGGTCGATCCTCCTGGCGCTGTACTTCACGGGCGGGATCGCCGTCGCGGCGCTGCTCCTCGGCCTGGGCGCGCGCGGGCTGACCGAGCTCGCCGCGCGGTTGCCGCGCGAGAGGCTCCCGGCGGCCCTGGTGCACGGCGTGTCCGCACTCGCGCGCCCCGGAGCCGGCACGCGCGGCGCCGTCGTCGCACTGGGGCTCGCGGTGCTCGCGGTGACCACGGTCGCGCTCGTCGAGCGCCGACTCGTCGAGCGCCTGCGCAACGACCTGCCGGCCGACGCGCCCAGCGTGTTCCTGCTCGACGTGCAGCCCGACCAGTGGGACGGCGTCTCCGCGCTCCTCGCGAAACACGGAGCGCGCAACGTGCGCGACGTCCCGGTCGTGACCGCGCGCCTGACCTCGGTCGACGGCGACGACGTGACCGCGCTGGCGGCGAAGACGCACGGCGACGAGCTCGACCGCCCGCGCTGGGTGCTGACGCGCGAGCAGCGGATCACGTGGGGCGAGCTGTCGCCCGACAACCGCATCGTCGAGGGCGCGCTGTGGAACGATCCCGCGCGCGCGGAGGTCAGCCTCGAGCAGGAGTTCGCCAAGGATCTGCACGCGCACGTCGGATCCGTGCTGAAGTTCGACGTGCAGGGCGTGCCCATCGAGTTGGTCGTCAGCTCCATTCGCACCGTCCAGTGGGAGTCGTTCTCGATCAACTTCTTCCTCGTCGCCGAGCCCGGCTCGCTCGACGAAGCGCCGCACGCGCTGCTCGCCGCCGCGCGCGTGGACGCGCCCGAGGAGCAGGCCTTCCAGGACGAGCTGGCGCGGAGCTACGGCAACGTCACGCCGATCCGCGTGCGCTCGATCCTCGAGAAGGTGCTCGACGTCCTCGCGAAGCTGAGCCTCGGCGTGCGCCTGCTCGGCGGCTTCACGTTCGCGGTCGGCCTCGCGATCCTGGCCGGCGTCGCCGCGACGGCCGCGCTGAACCGCGGGCGCGAGGTCGCGCTGCTGAAGGCGCTGGGCGTCCGCCGCGCGACGATCGCGGGACTCTTCGCCACCGAGTTCGGGCTATTGGGCTTCGTGGCCGGCCTCGTCGGCGGCACGGCGGCGGCGGTGATCGCGTGGCAGTTCCTCGAGCGCATCACCGACCTGGGTGGCGTGTTCGTGTGGTGGGCTCCGATCGCGGCGGCAAGCGGCACCGCGCTGCTCGCCGCCGCGTGCGGACTGCTCGCCAGCGCGCAGGCGCTCGCCGCGCGACCGATCGAGACGTTGCGCGGTTGAGTGGACGCGCCGCACCGGAGCGAACCCGCTCACGCGGGTCGCTCCGGTGCGCGTCGATCAGGGGATCCACGGAACGCTCAACCCATTCGTCAGATTGAACGTGCTCACGGTGCAGAAGGCAGCGGCATTGCGGTACCAGCACTGGTACGTTCGCGTTCCCGCGGCCGTGATGTTGCCCCGTACGGAGATCGCGAGATCCCCGGGGTATCCGTACTGAGACACGTTCGAGGAGTTCAGCTTCGTGCCCAGGCGGATGACCGATCCGCTCGAGCAGCGCAGGCCATCTCCGAATACGGTCCCGAGCCCGCCGTTCTGCTGACCCGTACCCTGGAAGTAGAGGGCGGAGCTGTTTGGCATGCTCGTGCCGAGCAATGTGAAGTTGTCCGCGGACAGCCGCGGGACCCCGCTCCAGCCGAGGTGGGCGCCGTTGCCGAAGAGCGAGTTGCCACACCCGCGACCGGAGCCGCCGACATTCCCGCAGGGGCACGGTGTTCCGCTTCCGTCGCCAGCGCAGAAGCTCGCGATGCCGTTCGTCTGGCACGAATCCGGCACGAGGTCGCCGTTGGAGTCGGGCATGCCGCCGGGACTGACGTCGCAGGCATCGATCACCATGTTGCCGTTGCAGTCACAGGCCTGCGTGGGGCAATACGGCGGGAGCTCGCACTCGTCCGGGATCTGGTTGTTGTTGCAATCACCGAAGAACAGGTCGCAACTGTCCGGCGACCCGTTGCCGTTGCAGTCGGGCATCGAACCGATGGGCGCAAGGTCGCAGTTGTCAGGGATCATGTTCCCATTGCAGTCCATCTCCTGCATGGTCGCGATCTCGATCCCGTCGCTCGTGCCGTCACCGTCGCAGTCCTTGGACGTCCCGACCTTCTTCTCGGACATGCTCGTTCCCTGGAGTGAGAACCAGCGCGTGTGCGGGAAGTAGGGGTTGCGCAGGCGGAATCGAGTGCGCCAGTGGTAATTCTCGTTGGCCTGCAGAACCGTCACGGCCGCGAACACCGGCCCCGCGACGGGTACGTTGATTCCCGAATCGGTCCACGGCAACGATCCCAGGCCGGCGGCATCGAAGTTGGTGCCGAGCAGTTCGACTTCCCACACGACGCTGTAGACCTCGCGGCCGGCCGGCGTACCAGCGTGCAGCCCCGGCGATCCACCACCGGCGTAGAACTGCTGGATCGATTGGTCGAGACCGAACGAGTTGGAGGTCTCGGACATGCCGAGCAACTCGAGCGCCCCCTGGTCGTTGAAGCTGCGCATCTGCGACGCCGGGCGGCAGGCGGTCGTGCCACCTCCCGCCATGAAGAAGTAGGCCTGTCCACCGGCGCCCGTACCGGCGCCCGGTGCGCCTGCGGCGAAGTCGGAGTATCCGTGACCGTGCAGGTCTGCGGCACCAGCCATCGCGTAGCCCACCTGTGCGTTGGCAGCACCGGGTCCCGAAATCAGGTCATCGCCGGGTGTCGATGCCGCTGCCGAACTCGCCGGCAGCTGGCTCGCGCCGCCGAGCGCGGCTCCGCTGCCGAAGAAGATGCCGACCCGGCCCCCATCGACGCTGCTCTGATCCCAGAACGGCGAACCGATCGCGGCATCGGCGAAACCGTCGCCGTTGATGTCGCCCGCGAACGCGACTGCGTGCCCGGTGCGTGCGTTCGGCTGATTGAACTGGATCGCGTGGAGAGTCGACGGGTTGACGATCGTCGTTCCGCTCTGGCCGCGGTACACGAACGCGAAGCCGCCCTTCGTCGCCGACTCCCATCCCGGTGCGCCGACGAGCATGTCCGCGAACGAGTCGCCGTTGACATCTCCGGCCGAGGAGACCGAATAGCCGAACTCCGCGGATGGAGTGTTGCCCTCGAGCACGACGCTCGGCGCGAGGATCAGCCCCCCAGGTGCGCCGCGGTAGACGTAGACGGCACCTTCGCCCGTCTGGCCATTCGTGAACGCCGGCGCACCGACAGCGACGTCGCTCAGTCCATCGGCGTTGAGGTCGCCCACTCCAGCCACTGCATGCCCATAGCGCACACCGCTGATGCCTGGAGAGATCGGGAACCCGGCTGCCTCGGCGAGCCCCGGCGGGGAACGACGTCCCAGGAACAGATGGAGCGCGCCTGCATTGGCGCTGCCCGCGTGCACGCCGGGCGCTCCGGCGACGGCGTCCGCGAGCCCGTCACCGTTGACGTCCCCTGCAGCCGACACGCTGGTGCCCATCTCGGCTCCCGCCTCGTTCGATTCGAACACCTGCGGCGACAGAGCGAGCCCGCTGGCTGAGCCGCGGAAGAGCAGGACGTGCCCCTCACCCGCCTCGACGTTCGACGCACCCCTCCCGCCCACGAGCACGTCCCCGAACCCGTCACCGTCGACGTCGTTCAGGAACGAGACGGAGCAGCCGAGTTCCATGCCGGCGCTCGTCCCTTCGAAGCTCCAGCTCGCGACCGCAGAGACTCCGGCCGCAGTTCCGCGGAAGAGCCGGACCCGGCCCTGGTTCGCGAGTGTGTTCGTGTAGGCGGGCTCACCGACGACGAGGTCCGCGTACGCATCGCCATCGACGTCGCCCATCGCGATGGCGCGGCCGGCGAGCGCTCCGGGTGAGCCGCCGTCGTAGGTGCGTTCGAAGACCGTGCTGTCCGGCTTGGGCTGACCGTAGAACAGGTGGACGCGTCCCTGCCCCGAGTTGAACCCCGGTGAACCGATCAAGACGTCGGAGAATCCGTCGCCATTGACGTCACCCGCTGTCGCGACGGACTTGCCCAGTTCATCCCCGACGACGCCGGTGATGATCGTCTGCGTCGTGAATGTCGTGGGGTGCCCGCTCAGGATGTAGGCGTTGCCCGGTGCGGAGACGGGGTGAGCGGGTTCCCCATATACGAGGTCCGCGAATCCGTCTCCGTCGACGTCCCCCGCCGCTGCGACCGACTGACCCAGCCGGCCGTCGGTCTGACCGCCGCTGATCGTGAATGCAGGCGCAGGATCGAGGGTCCCGTTCGCGAACGAGCGACCGAGATGGACGTAGAACTGGCCACAGTTGTTGAGGCCGTTGTCGCCCGTGGGCGCACCGACGCACAGGTCGGCGAATCCATCGCCATTGACGTCGCCGGCACAGGAAACGGACTGGCCGTAGGAGTACGAGCTTCCCACTGGAACGGGGTCGAGCTGGATTGCGGGTGTCACGGGACCGGTGATGGAGCCTCGGTAGACCCAGACACGACCACGATCGGTGGGGCTATCGCCGGGCGCACCGATTGCTATGTCTGCGTATCCATCCGCATCCAGGTCGCCGGCAGTCGCGACCGAGCTCCCGAACATGGCTTGGCTCTCGCCTCCGAATGCAGACCAAGCGGGCAGTTGACCCAGGTCGCCCGTGCTCGTCCCGAAGAAGAGGTAGGCCGCGCCGTCGTCGACGAAGCTCGGTGAATCGAAGAGGCGCACCCCGATCAACACGTCGTCGCGCCCGTCTCCGTTGACATCGCCTGCCGTGGCGCAGGCGAAGCCCGTCCGGGCACCGGCCTGTCCCGCGTTCCAGGTCCAGGCAGGAGTCAGAGCGAGCCCGGTCGAACTGCCGAGGTAGAGCGTCACCTCGCCGCAAGCGGTCCCGCATCCGCCGACCGGGGCGTCGGAATGTCCGACGAGCACATCATCGAACCCGTCATTGTTGACATCTCCAGCCGGGCCGACGCCTTGCCCCAGGTAACCGAACGCGAGCTGGCCTTCGACTTGCCACGCGATCGAGGTCGAGAGTCCACCAGCCGAACCGAGATACAGGACGACACGACCCTCGTCTTGCTGGCCATTGTCGTAGTAGACCTCCGAAACGAGCACGTCCGAGTACCCGTCACCGTTGATGTCGCCAGCCGTCGTCACGAATTCACCGAAGCCCGATTGGCCCGGGGTTCCGGTGAGGATCAGCGGCGGCCCTGACAGCACAGGATCGATCGTGATCGGGTAGCGCGCGCCAGAATCCTCGATCCGCACCCCGACCCCGGAAGGACAGCTCGCGAGTCGGACGTCGAGCGCATTGCCATCGGCATCCCACGCCTTGAGCCCGTCGTAACGCATGCGCAGCTGCGCCTCGCAGTCCACGAGCCATGCAGCCCTGCCGTCCTCGGCTATGCGCGGGGTCAGATCGCCGCCGAACTCCAGGAAGATCCAGGTCGGATCGCTCTCTGGCCCGTCGGCTCGCGCGTGGATCGTCCATCCGTGCTCGAGGCCGGTCTCGCACGGACGGTACCACTCCGACACGCCTCCGAGTTCGCGCACATGCGCGTCGGCCGTACGCGTCACCGCCGCGTGCTCGAGCGGACGGATATGACCCTCCCGTCCTATCGCGCGAGTGAGCAGGGAGACGGTGAACGTGCGCGCTCCTTCGGAGCGCGTCGCGGTGAGACCGCGCTCGTCGAGCACGACTCTCAGCCCGTCGGCCAGCGAGTCCAGGTCGAGCTGTCTCACGGCCTGAGCGGCTTGATCGCTCGTGGAAGGCACGTCGCCGATCGCGGGGAAGACCGACGAAGCGATGAGGAAGGGAACGAGGAATTCGAACATGAGCGCTTCCTGGAAGGAGAAGCCGGTCGAACGCGGACTCCGTGGACCGCGCATCGACCGAGGTGCGAGGAGCGCACGTTACCACCGAGCCCAAACCTCCGAAAGCCGAGAGGGGGATGGTCGCTGCCGCAGGAGTCCCCAGCGTGGGCACTACTCCGATACCGGCTATTTCGCGGGCAGCAGGACGCTGCGAACAGTCGCGTGAGTGCGCGAACGGGGATCGGCGACAGTCCTCGAGCGCATGATGCGCCGACCGCGGAGATCGCCCGAGATCGAGCTCCCACGGCCCGCGTGGTCCGAAGCAGCGGGGCGACGGTATCGAACCGGGCAGAAATACTGGATCGGGTGCTCGCCCCGCTCGGCCCCGCCCAGTTCCGCAGCGACACGGTCTCCCTCCGCGCATCCCACGGCGTCGCACCGCGATTAGGATCGCGACATGTCGACGCGCAACGCTTGGATCGCTGGTGCGATCGTCGTCCTCGCCGGATGTCGCGCGGAACCGCGGCCGGTCGAACCGCCGGCGATCGAACGACGCGCGGCACTCGAGGACCCGCGCGCCGCGCTGACGCAGATCCTCGACGAGCTCGCCGACCGGCAGGGCGAGGACGGCGCGTGGCGCGATGGTCCCGCGTTCGCCGACGCGGTCTCCGCGACCGCGCTCGCCGCGATCGCGCTCACCCGCGACCGGGATCCCGCGCGCGACGAGGACGAAGAGACGGTGCGTCGCGGCGTGAAGTGGCTCGTGTTCCAGATGCGCTCGGGGACGTGGAGCGAGCCGGGCGGGCCACCGGTGCCGCCGTACGTCCACGCGCTCGCCGCGACTGCGATGGCCGAGGGCTACGGGCGCTCGAAGTCGTTCCTGCTGCGTCCGTACGCGCAGAGGTCGATCGATCGCGCGGCCACGCTGGACGTCGGCGACGATCCCTGGGCGCGCGGATGGCAGGTCCTCGCGCTGCGCACGGCCGAGTCCGCCGGGTTGAAGGCGCCCGCGGGCGCGATCGACGCGGGAGTCGCCGCGATCGACGAACTCGTGCGCGCTCGCGACCTGTCGCTCGACGAGCACGCGCGGGTCGCGCTCGCGGCGATCGCGTCGATCGCCCGCTCGCGATCGAAGTCGACGGTGCCCGCGGGGTCGGCCGTCGCGGCGGATCTGCAGCCGTTCGACGTGGCCCGCGACGACTCGTGGGCCGCGCTCGACCGGACCCATCTCGCCCTGCGTGCTCTCGCCGAGGCGGGCGACGCGAGCGCGGCCACCGAGCGCTGGCGTGCCGACATCGCGCGCGCGTCGTGCGCGCGATGGAGCGAGCGCTCGGCGGCCGATGCGTCGTCTACTTTCGCGGGTCGCAATCCGGACAGCGTCGCCTGGCGTGCGCGGCTCGCGCTGTGCCTCGTCGAGGCACTCGCGCTGACCGAACCAGCCGTATCATCCGTCGATGCTGCTCGCCTGCGCGCTCCTCGGTCCGACACTCCTGCCGCAAGCCGTCGTCCCTGAACAGCGCGGCGCGGGCCTGCACGGCTACATCGCCTACAGCGCCGAGCCGCCGTCCGACCGCGTCGAGTACGGAGTCGGCTGCGGCTTCTACTCGGCGGCGTGGTCGCTGATCGGCGAGCCGCTCGCGGACTTCCAGATCGGCCTCGCGAGCACGTGGGTGGTGCCCGACAACCGCGACGACAAGGACGTGCCGCTCGCGCCGGAGGGCACGCTGGCGCGGCAGTGGAAGGAACGCGGCCCGACGTGGGACAGCGTGTTCCAGACCGTCGAAGGCGGTCTCGGCTACTGGGCCGGCAACCGTTTTCGCTACGGGCCGCCGAAGTTCAGCATGAACGCGACGCCGCAGTGCTACGACTACGAGGTCGGTTCGCCGGGTTGGTCGTTCTTCTACGACACCGAGGCGCTGCGCGACGATCGACTCGGCATCGCGCAGCTCAGCAACCGGCTGCTGATCCCGCCCGACGCGCTGCCGTTCGCCGGCGATCCGGCCGGTCGGTTCCTCGGCTACACGTACATGGCGTTGCCGTTCACCGATCCGGTGCCGGCGAAGGACGGCAAGGCGCCGACCGGCGATCAGGCGTGGACCTGCTTCCTCGCCGCGAAGAACTTCAAGGGGCCGATCGCCTACTACATCCCGGAGACGTGGAGCAAGATCGCCGACGTCTTCCGCTATCCGTACCTGCACGGCCGCGGGCTCGACACGCGCGCCGGGATCGCCGGCGGCGGCGCGATGGAGATCAACACGGTGCCGCAGCTCGTGGCCACGGCGCGCGACGGCACGACCTACTCGAAGATCCCGGCGCTCAGCTTCCCCGTCGACGCCAAGGGCCGCGCGGTGCTCGTCCAGGACGTGACCTACTACTCGAAGAAGGCGCTCTACGATGCGTTCCTCGCGTGGCGCCGCGGCGGGCCGGCGCCGAGCGGACGCTTCGACAGGGACGGCGCGCTGGTCGCGAAGCTCAGCACGCGCACGCCTGGTTTCGACCAGGACGGGAAATCGATCGAGGGCGTCGCGAGCACGTTCGACACGGCGGTGTTCGCCGACAACACCTGGGGCCTCGTGTGGAAGGAGGGCGGCCACGCCCGGCGGGGCCAGTTCCCCCAGTACTTCCGCCACGCAGGCGACAAGCGCATCGCGGTCGCGCCCGCGGACGTGCCCGCGGACACCGGGCTGCGCGAGGCCAAGTTCCGGCTGGCGGAACCGCGCGAACCCTTCACTTCGCCAACGCGCGGCGCGTGGACCGAGCCGGGTCCGGCGGCGGGGCCGTTGCGGGTCAAGCTGGTCGACGGATCCCTCGTCACCTACTCCTGGTACCGATTCGTCGACCAGCCGTCGTTCCAGCAGTACCGCTGGAGCGCGGAGAAGAAGCGCGCGCTGCAGGCTTTCGTCGAGCAGATCCACCGCGCGTGGCCGATCGACCGCGAGTACATGCCGCCTCCGACGCACGGCGAGTTGGTCGAGCTCGATCCGGCGCTCCTGGTCCGTCCGCCGCCGGGGATGGAAGCGGGCTTCGTGCCGATCGTGACCAGGCAGGAACGGGCTCCGTAGCGCGACGGTGCCCCGTGCGCGGTGGCGGCGCTCCTGGCCGCCACGGGAAGTCCACTCGCGGTGTACGTGGTTCCGAGAGTACGAGCGAGAGAGGTCGCACGTCGAGCAGGATGGATGGTGGCTCGTCTGGGTCTTGCGCCGACATCGAGGATGCCTCGTGCCGCGACCGGCAGCGTTCACGGCCTGCCCGGCGTCGACGTCTCGGGTTTCGGCGGACTCTCCGTGAGTCAGTCCGGCCGACGGAGGCAACGCCACTCCACGCTGACCCGGGTCGCATGACCGGCGGCCTGCACGTCCCGTAAGACCGGACGCACCGGCGTTCTTCGCGTGCGCGTCCCGTTGCATGCACTGCGCGCGGTGCTGTGATCTGGCTACGACACGCGCGCCGATTCTGCGTCCGCGCTGCGCCGCCATGATCGCCACGATCCTCCTCCTCGCCTGCGCGAGTCCAGTTTCGGTCGGAGATCCTGGTCCGAGACCGGATCCGATCGAAGGCCGGTGGTTCGGCACAGCCGGCCTGCCCGGGGATCGCGCCGGCTACGGCTTCGAGTTCCGCCGTGGCGAGAACGGCGTCCTGCGCGCGCTCTTCTACTCGCCGCCGATGCACTTCTACGGGCTCGATGTTGGCGAAGCGCGCTCGGTCGAGGGCGGATACGAGGTGGCGGCGCTCGGCCTGCAGCTGAAGCCGGCAGGCGATGCGCTGGCCGGGACGTTCAGCGCGCTCGGGGTCCCCGTGGAACTGAGGCGCGTCGACGCACTCCCCGCCGAGCCGCCGACTCCCGACATTCCGCGCGGCCCCGGACCGCGACTGTCGGTCGAGCTGGGCGCGCCGATCTGGGCCGGTGTCGCAGCGCGCGACGGCGTCGCCTATGTCGGCACGAGCGGCGGCGTCATGAACGCGATCGCGCTGAAGGACGGCGCGTTCGTCTGGACGTTCGCCGCTGGCCGGCCGATCCACGGTGAGGCGCTCGTCACCGCGGACGCGGTCTACTTCGTGTGTGACGACGGCCGGCTGCGCAAGCTCGACCGGGAGGACGGCCGTGAGATCTGGCGCCACGAGCTCGGCGATGCCCAGGTCGCGCGCATCCTCCCGCATCCGCAGGTCTACGAGTACGACTGGTCTGCGCCCTGTCCGTTGCTCGTCGACGGCGTCGTGTACGTCGGTGCGGGCGACGGCGGGTTCCACGCGGTCGACGCGGTTTCGGGCAAGCTGCGCTGGCGCGCCGCGAGCGGTGACCGTGTGCGCACGACGGCGATCGTCTCTGGGCCTCACGTGGTCTTCGGCAGCTTCGACGGCGGTGTACGCGCGCTCGACCGCGCGACCGGCGAGCTCGTCTGGAAGAAGGACCTGCTGGCACCCGTCACGACGGCGCCGGCGCTCGTCGGCGACCGGATCGTCATCGGCACGCGCTCGTCCGTGCTCTATGGACTGAAGCCGACGGACGGCACGGTCGAGTGGCGCGCGCTCTTCTGGGGGTCGTGGGTCGAATCGCAGGCCGTCGCGTTCGACGACCGGCTCTACATAGGATCCTCGGACCTCCGGAGCGTGAGCAGCTACGACCCGCGCGACGGATCGCTCGTCTGGCGTTCCGACGTGTACGGATGTCCGTGGTCGCGTCCCGTCGTCACGACGTCGACCGTCTTCGCGAGCGTCGTCGGCGCCGAGCCGTACATGATCCGCCACGAGGGAGCGCTGTGCGCGCTCGACCGCGCGTCGGGACGGGTCCGCTGGCGCTGGCGCCCGCCCGACGCTTCGGGTTCCTTCCTGACGGGCTTCGTCGGCGCGCCGGCGATCGACGGCGACTCGATCACGGTCGGCGGGCTCGACGGCGCGCTCCGCGTGTTCCCGATCGATTGACGAACCGCACCCGGTTCCCGGCACCCGGACCGCGTTCACCAGGACGTCGCGCGGCTGCCGACCCGCCACAGGAGCCGGTTGCCTAGTCGCGGCGCACCGTCATGTCCATGTCCAGACACACGCGCGCCGCGGGCTTGAACCCGTGGTGGTGGAAGAAGCGCAGCAGGGCGAACTGATCCCACGCGACCTCGGTGCGCAGCGTCGAGACGTTCAGTCCGCGCAGGTTCGTCGCCAGCTGATCGAGCAGCGCGTCGCCGACGCCGTGCTGCTGGAATGCCGGCTGCACGCCGATCGTGTCGAGCACCGCGACCGGATCCGTCACGCCGAACTCGCCGGTCCACACGCGCGCGAGCAGGAATCCCACCAGGATCCCGTCCATCTCGGAGCCCAGAGAGACCTGCACGCTCGTGTCGAGCAGGTTTTCCTCGAGCTTATGGACGAAGTACCCGCGCCGCTCGCGGCCCGTCACCAGCGCGTCGAGCGCGATCACGCGGTCCAGGTCGGCCGGACGCAGGCGGCGGACGCGGCAGGTTTGACGTTCTCGATCCAGGGTCTCCACGGTCGTCCTCCTCGTTCCATCAGGCCATGAGCTGTCCGCCGTCGACGCGCAGCACCTGGCCGGTGACGTGGCGCGCGAGGTCGCTGCACAAGAAGAGCACGGCGTAGGCGACGTCCTCGGGCTCGGCGGCGCGGCCGAGCACGGTCTCGTCGACCGCGCGACGACGGTGCTCCTCGGCGAGCGCGGCCGTCATCGCCGTGCGCACGAAACCCGGGGCGACGACGTTGACGCGCACGCCGTCGCGGCCCAGCTCGCGCGCCGCGCTGCGCGCGAGTCCGATCAGGCCCGCCTTGCTGGCGGCGTAGTTCGACTGACCGAACTTGCCGCGCTCGCCGTTGATCGACGAGATCAGCACGACGGATCCGCCACCGCGGGCGCGCAGGAGCGGCGCCGTGCCGCGCAGGAGGCGGAAGGCCGAACCGAGGTTGACCTCGAGCACGTTGGACCAGTCCTCGTCGCACATGCGCCACATCACGCCGTCGCGGGTGATGCCGGCCGAGTGCACGAGCAGGTCGAGCACGTTCACGCGCTCGCGCACCTCCGACGCGAGGTGCTCGATCGCGCGCGGGTCCGCGAGGTCGCAGACGAGGCCTTCGGCGCCCTCGGGAGCGACCGTCCCGGGTCGATCGACGCTCAGCACGCGCGCACCCGCGCGCGCCAGCAACGTCGCGGTCACCGATCCGATGCCGCCGCTGCCGCCGGCGACGAGCGCGGTGCGCCCCGACAGCGACAACAGGTCCGCGATCGTCACGACCGGGCTCCTCCGGTCAGCGCGAGCCCCTTGCGCGCCAGCTTGCGCGCGCGGAACGCGCCCCACAGCCCCGCGCCGATCGCGCCGGCCAGCACCGACTGCGGGTGCGCGCGCAGCTCGATCTTGCCGTCGGCGGCCGTCGCGGCCTCGCGCAGCGCGCTCATCAGGCCCACGTCCGACGCGAGTCCGCCCGTGACCAGCGCCGGACCCTCGACCGACAGCGACGTGAGCAGCTTCAGGTAGCGCCCGGCCATCGACTGGTGGATGCCCTTGATGATGTCGGGCGCGGGGATGCCGCGCGACACCATGTTGATCACATCGGTCTCGGCCAGCACGGCGCAGATCGACGAGCACTTCTCGGGCTTCGTCGACTGCAGCGACAAGGGCCCGATCTCCTCCATCGTGATGCCCAGGTAGCGGCAGATGTTCTCGAGGAATTGGCCCGATCCCGACGCGCACTGGCTGGTCATCCGCGATCCCAGCACCTTGGCCTGCGCGTCGATCTGCACGCCGCGCGCGTGCAGTGCTCCGATGTCGACCACGGCGCGCACGGCCGGATCGAGGAACAGCGCGCCGCGCGCGTGCGTCGTCATGCCGTAGAAGTGCCCGGTGCGGAACTCGAGCTCTTCCCCGTCGCCGGTGGTCGCGACGTACCCGAGGCTTTTCACCTCGAGACCGGTCTCGGCCAGGCATTGATGGAACAGCTCCTCGGCCAGCGCGCGCGGGTCGCGCCGGCGGATGCGCTCGGCGCGGCCCAGCAGGAGCTCGGCCCCGGCCGGCCCCGAGTCGCGCAGGACGGCGACCTTGACCGCCGACGATCCGACGTCGATGCCGGCGACGTGCATGGGCTCGAAGCGTTGCGTGCTCACGCGGCCACCTCCCGCTTGCTCCACTCGCGCCAGGCGAACAGCGCGGCACCGAGCGCGCCCGTGTAGATCGATTCGGGGCTGATGTTGATCGTGACCGCGCCGTAGTTCTCGGCGATGAGGTCCTTCAGCGCTCCGACCGCCGCCGGGTTGCGCGCGACGCCGCCCGTGAACGTGAACTCGTCCTTCACGCCGCCGGATCGCGACAGGAGCGACATCGCGCGCAGCACGATCGCGCGGTGCAGGCCGGCCAGGATGTCCTCGCGCTTCTCGCCCAGCGACAGGCGCTCGCGCAGCTCGGCGCCGGCGAACACGGTGCACGTCGAGTTGATGCGCACGGCGCGCTTCGATTCGCAGGCCATGGGGCCCAGCTCGTGCAGGCCCAGGTTCATCTCGTCGGCGATGTAGCCCAGGTAGCGGCCGCAGCCCGCGGCGCAGCGGTCGTTCATCTGGAACGACGTGACGATGCCGGCGTCGTCGATCTGGATCGCCTTCGTGTCCTGTCCGCCGATGTCGAGCACCGTGCGCGTGCGCGGGAACATCCGGTGCGCGCCCAGGCCGTGGCACAGGATCTCGGATCGGATGTGCTCCTTCGGGAACGGCAAGCGCGCGCGGCCGTAGCCGGTGCCGACGCTCGAGGCTTCCTCCATCGGGATCGCGGCGGCGGCCTCGATGGCGCGTTCGAGCTCGGCGCTGCGCTCGGGCAGCTCGCGCGCGGCGTGCAGCGCGTGCTCGGCGAACGCGGCGTGTGCCGTGCTGCGCGCCTCGACGTCGAGGATCGCCTTGTCGAACAGGCCCACCAGCGCGTCGAAGGACAGGTTCGAGCTCTTCTTGCGCGCCAGCTTCTCGGCGTGTTCGAGGTAGCGGCTGCCGGCCAGGTCGCGGAAGAAGTCGCTCTTGCGGTTCGCGCCGGCGGCGAAGAGCTCGCGCGGCTCGGCCTCCATGCGCTCCGAGATGACGGCCAGCGCCTTCTCCAGACCGGGCTCGCGCTCGCGCTCGGCCAGCGCGGCGCCCAACGCTTCGCGCAACGTGCCGAGCTGCGCGCGGTACTGCTGCTCGCGGAACCCGCGCTCGATGTCGCGCACCCATGCTGCACGCCGGTCGGCGTCCATCCCCATGCGGTCGAGCTCGCCCACGATCTGCGCGAAGCGCGCGTCGTGCAGCGCCTCGGTGACCGCCACCTGGCACGCGGCGTCGTAGCTCGAACGGCTGTTCGTGATGCCGCGGCCCAGCACGCGCCCCATCTCGTCGACGACGACGGCCTTCGTCGTGGTCGATCCCAGGTCGATGCCGACGCAGTACTTCACGGTGCCCCTCCGCGCTTCTGCGCGATCATCTGCAGGAAGGACTCGAGCCGGTTCTTGATGTTGGCGGCCGAGAAGTAGCGCGGATCGACCAGGTCGCTCTCGATGAAGCCCGCGGGACGGCCGGTGCGCGACTCGACCTCGCGCAGCATGGCCAGCTGGCCCGCGCTGAACGAGTTGCAGCTCTTGACCGAGTTCACCAGCAGCGCGTCGGCGTCGTATTCCTTCACGTAGCGCTCGAGGATCCCGACGCGCGTCGGCAGATCGAGGTTCGTGTAGCAGCCCATGCAGTACTCGGCCATCGTCTCGATCGGCCGCTCGTAGTCGTGCCGGAAGCCGAATTCGTACGTGCCGCCCACCTTCGTGTACGTCGAGGCGACCGCGACCGCGCCTTCCTCGGCGAACATGCGCCAGAACTCGCGGAAGCTCGTCCAGTTCGGCGGTCCCTCCACGACGAGGCGGTACTTCTCCTCGGCCATGACGCCGTCGGGCGTCACGGGCCCGAGCTTCTTCGCCGCGCGCTCGGCGATCTCGGCGCGCAGCGCGCGGTAGTACTCGACGGCGTCCTGCGTGCCGCGGAACGCGCTGAAGATCGGCCCGACGTAGTAGACGGCCCCGAACCACGAGTCGATCGGCGACGGGCGGTTCTTCGCCGACTGCAGCACCCAGACGAGGTCCTCCTCGGCCTGCGCCGAGCGCTTGAGACACTCCTTGAGCCGGTCCTCGTCGTACTTCTTGCCGGACGCCTTCTCGAGCGCGGGTATGAGCTTCTTGCGGATCTGCGCCGACACGTAGTCGCGCATGGAGTCGGTGATGCGCCCGTCGGACTGGTAGGGCACGTGCAACATCACGACCGGGCACCGGTACTCCTGCTTCAGGAGCTCGAACCACTTCATGAACGTGAAGCAGCCCGTGTAGGAGAGCAGCAGCAGGTCCGGGGTCGGCAGGCGCTCGCCGGTCGGCCCGACGTTGCCCGACTTGAGCATGCCGATGTCGCACTTGACGTACGTGCAGACGTCCTCGGAGTGGCCCAGCTTCTCGGCCAGCGCGATGTAGTCGGCGGACTTCCCGCGCATCGCCGACTGCAGCGCGTTGATCTCGGGCAGGACCGGCAGCAGGTCGAAGCTGCGCAGCAGCTCGGTCAGGTTCCCGGGGACGAACGTGTACACGTTCTTCTCCCCCGTCTGCGGCGACCGCGCCAGGCGCGTGAAGTGCGCCGCGATCATCTCCTTCTGGCGGAGCTGGCTGTCGTCCTTCGCGCCGGCCTCGGCCGGCGGCTTCTTCGTGACCGTGCTCATGCCTCGCTCCACAGCTTGATCGAGTCGGCGAACGTGCCCGCCTGCTCGCGGATCACCTGGAACTGCCCGGTGTTCTCGGCGTATTTGAAGCTCGTCCAGGGGATGCCGCTCTTGTCCAGGGCGGCCTGCCCCATGGGCTGATCGAGCAGCGCCGGGTCGCAGAAGCTGGGCGCGCAGAACAGCACGCCCTCGGCCTTGCTCTCCTCGACGCGCCGCACGAGCTCCTGCCCCCGCGTCCCGTCGCCGCAGTAGCGCACGGGGCTGGCGATCGAGTCGCCGAGGAACGCCGCGACCAGGTTCCCGAGCGGATCGCCCGCCGTCGGCACGTCGCTCTTCAGCCAGCGCAGCACCGGCACGAAGTCGTCGTCGACGATGTAGCAGCCGGCGCGCTCGAGCGTCTTGATCAGCCCGAGGGGCGGCTGCTCGCAGAACGAACCGGTCAGCACGACGCGCGCCTGGTCCATCGGCCGGCGTTCCGCGTCCGCCGAGGCCATGTCGAGGTAGTCGCGCAGCATGCGCGTGTGCTCCTCGACGGGCAGCACGAGCCCGGCGCGCAGCACGACGTACAGCTCGGCCGTCGGCAGCTTCCACGGCTCGTCGCGCCGCAGCGCGAACAGCTCGCGCACCACGGCGCGGTTCTCGTTGTAGGTGCGGATCGACGCGCGCAGGGCCTCGACCTCGAGCTTCCGCCCGCCGCGCTCGTGCACCTCGCGCGCGATGTCCTCGATCTCGTGGCGGTAGAACGCGCCGCCCATGGAGCCCTCGAAGTCCTGCGGCACGTCCAGGTAGCGCGACATCTTCCCCGGGAACTGCATGCGCCAGACGCCCGACAGGTTGCGGATGACGTCGCACGTCGCCGGGAACACGACGCCGTCGAGGCAATCGAGGCTGCCGTTCAGGCCCAGCTCGATCGTGCTCCGCGGCAGGTGGCAGATGTACGACTGGTAGAACGCGTCGCCCTTGATGATCTCGAGGTCGTCGCCCGCGCCCGTGAGCCCGACGGCCAGCACGCCTTGCGCGTGGAAGACCTCGCGCGGCACGTAGACCGGCAGATATCCGATCGCCAGCCCGCCCGTGCGCTCCTTCCAGGCACGCACGCTCGGGAGCCGCCAGTCGCGGCACAGTTCCTCGGCGCGCTGGACGAGGGCGGGCAGGGACTCCTTCACGCGTCGCTCCAGTGCGGCGGCCGCTTCTCGAGGAAGGCCTTCAAACCCTCGTTCGCGTCCGCACCGCGCATCAGCTCGTCGCGGTAAACGCGCTCGAGTTCGGCGATCTCCTGCTCGAAGCGCCGCGTGGCGCCGAAGCGTGCCATGCGTTGCGCGTGGCGCAGGCTGGACGCCGAGAGCGGCAGCAGGTGCCGCCTCACCCAGGCGATCGCCGCCGCGCTGGGATCGTCGGCCACCTCGTCGACGACCCCGAGTTCGCGCGCTTCGTGCGCACGCACGGATCGTCCGGTGAGCAGCAGGTCCTCGGCAGCCGCGCGGCCGGCGCGTTCGGGCAGCCAGAAGCTCGCCATCGGCGCGGCGACGCCCAGCTTGATCTCGGGCTGGCCCATCTGCGCGTCCGGCGAGGCGTACACGCGCGTGCAGAAGGTCGCCAGCTCGAGCCCGCCGCCGAGGCACTGTCCGCGCACGACGGCCACCGTCGGCACGGCGGCGCGCAGCATCGCGCGGAACAGGTCGTGGAAGGACGCGAGCATCGCCTCGAAACGGCCGGGCAGGTGCTCGTCGACGCTGGCGCCGAACGAGAAGTTCGGTCCATCGCTCTCGAGGATCACGCAGCGCACGCCGGGTTCCCCCTCGACCGCGCGGAACGCCTGCGTGAGCGCCGCGATCTTCGCCGCGTCGAGCACGTTGGCCTTGGGTGTCGCCAGGACGAGGCGCCACACGGCCCCGTCGTCGAGCACCTCGCGGCGCACGGGATCCAGGACCGCAGCAGGCGCGCTGATGTTCGCCATGATGAGCCTCAGCCTTTCGCGACCGCGCCGCCGTGGCAGCGCGCGATGACCTCGTCGATCAGCGATTCGTTCCAGTCCGCGCCCTCGGCCAGGCGGCGGCGCAGGAGCAGGAAGTCGGCCTCGCGGCACTCCTTCGTGCCCTCGTGGAACGCGCGGAACCCCGCGCGCCCCTCGTTCATCATGTTCAGGGCGAGCCAGGCGCGGTTCGACTCCTTGTTGCGGTCCCAGTGCTCGAGCTTGTGCTTGCGCACGCTCTCGACCGTCTTCGTCAGGCAGCCCGGCATCGTGTTGGCGAGCTTCCACACGAGCTCGACCACCGCCTCGTCGAGCAGGGACAGGTCGACCACGCCGCGCGCCAGGACCTGCTTGCCCTTCTCGCGCTCGTCGCCCGTCTTGAACTCGCCGTGCGCGAAGCGTCCGTACTCGTCCGTCCAGCGCTCGGTCACGACCAGCGGGTTCGCCACGAACCGTCCATCGACCTTCAGCGCCGGGACGATGCCCGTGAGGAGGCCCATGCGCAGCGCCTTGTGCGCGCTCCACGGCTCGCACAGCGTGCAGCTCTGCATCGCCGCCTCCGCGCCCACGAACAGCGGCAGGAAGTCGGTCGATCCGCCGTCCGGCGCCGAACCATGGCGCGGGCCGGCCTGGCCGAAGTTCGCCAGGTCCTGCGCGACCGAGAAGTCGCAGGCCATCCCGATCTCCTGGCCGCCCGCGATGCGCATGCCGTTCACGCGGCACACCACCGGCTTGTCGCAGTGGAGGATCGCGCTGACCATGTCGTTGAAGAGCCGCATGTACTGGCGGTACTCCTCGGGCCGGCCGGCGTAGTAGGTGGCGTACTCCTCGGTGTTCCCGCCGGTGCAGAAGGCCTTGCTCCCCGTCCCGGTGAAGACCACGGCGACGCAGCCGCGGTCGTTCGACGCGCGACGCATCCCGAGGATCACGCCCTTGACCATGTCGGTCGTGTAGGAGTTGAACTGCTTCGGGTTGTCGAGCGCGATGCGCACCCAGTGCAACCCCGCGGCACGCTCGCCCGTCGGCGACGCGAGCGGGACTTCCTCGTACGCGACGCCGCTGCGGCTCGCGCTCTCGACCAGGTCGTGGTTCTTGAAGCTCATGCCAGTCAACTCCCGGGGACGAGGACCACGCGCCGCGACACCTTGCGTTCGTGGATGTCGGCGAAGGTCCGATTGATCGAGGACAGCGGGCGGTGCTCGACGAACGGCTGCACGCGCACGGCGCCGGACAGCACGAGGTCGACGACGGCCGGGTAGTGCTCCGGCATGCAGCCCCAGTTGCCCTGCGCGGTCGCGTCGAGCGCCATCAGGATCGACAGGCGCAGCTCGACCTTCGCCTGCGTGTACCCGACGACGGAGAGGTAGCCCCCATGGCCGAGCAGCGCGAAGGCCGTCTCCTGTCCGGCCTTCGTGCCCGAGGTCTCGAACACGAACGTGCGCCACGTGGGCACGTCGCGTTCCTTGGCGAACGCGGCGACCTTCTTCTTCAGCTCGCGCGGGTCGCCGGCCGGGAGGCCCAGGTTCGCGCCGTGCTCGCGCATCTGCGCGAGCCGCGTCTCGTCGACGTCGATCGCCACGACGTGCGCGCCGCGCGCCGCGGCGATCTGCACG
>JBGAOR010000034.1:0-44366 GCA_044221705.1 Planctomycetota bacterium | reverse complement strand
GTCTGGATGCCCGTGTCCAGTGCCCTTTGGGGAGATGCGCAGGCGGGACCCGGGCCGGAAAAAAACTCTCGGCAGGGCTTCACCCCACCCCCGGGGCATGCTAAGATTCCAGCGTGGTCAGCGCAAGCTGATCACGGTGAGTCCCACCTAGAGGCCTTGCACTTTGCGAGCGGTGCTCGGCCCGGGAAGCTAGGTGGAAACTCCTCTCTCCCTCGGGCCGGAGGCCTCAAAAACCTCCGGCCCCCTTCGTGCCCGGAGTTGCCGTGCGCCGCCGGTGCGGAGACGGCCGAGGACGTTCAGGGGAACGTCAGCACCCAGTCGTGGGTCGCGCCGCTCGTCTCGACGATCTCGTACGCCTGCAGGAACGCGTCGTACGTGCCGCTCGTCGCGAGACCGTCGCGCGTGACCGCGATCGGCGGCGCGGTGACTCCCAGGATGCGCACGCGGTCCCCCGTGGAGTCGGCGGTCGCGAGGCGCAGCGTCACGTTGCCGCTCAGCACGAGGCCCGCGTCGGGCGCGTGGATCGTGATGCGCCGCAGGTTCGCCGTCTGCGAGAGGTCGACGTGCCGCGCGGGCGCGTCGATGTTCCAGGTGAACGGCGTGAACGAGCCCGCCGCGTCCTGCTCGACGTCGAAGTGGAACCAGGGGCCGTCCTCGTCGGCGATCGTCTGGCCCGAGGTCGGCGTCTGCAGCGTCTTCGTCTGCAGCCAATCGCACACGGCGGTCTCGTCGAGCGTCTGCCACGAGTGGACGTTGCCGCTCGCCACGTACAGCTGGTGCCCGGCGTTCTGCGCCTGCAGGTACCCGTCGAACGCGTAGGTCTGCGCCACCACGTACGCCAACGGATCGTTGTTGGCGACCCACACCAGCGTGGGGATGTGGGCCAGGTTGCGGCCGAAATCGGTGCCGGCGCCGATCTGGCCGTTGATCGGATCGAGCTCGATCGACGAGCAGCGCAGGTACGCGAACGGGACCGCCGAAGGCGTGCCGCCGTAGAGGCCCTCGAGCACGTCGGGCACCTCGAGGTTCTGTCCCGCCTGCGGCAGGTTGTCGTCGAGGTCCGCGTCGTCCGGCTCGTTGAACCACGTGTGCGGCAGGCTCACGCCCCCCGTGTGGTCGCAGATCGCCGCGAAGCGCAGGCCCGACGGGTCGAGGTGCCGCGCCGCGTAGTTGGTCACCGCGCCGCCGCCCATCGAGAAGCCCACGCCGTACACGCGGTCGCGGTCGACCGGGAAGAGGTGCGCGACGAGGTCCATCGCCGCGCGCGTGTTGATCTGGCTCTCGAGGTTGCCGAAGTGCTTCTGCCGCGCGCCGAGCGGCGCCAGGCAGTACCAGCCGCGCGCCTGGGTCTCCGCCAGGAACGAGGTGTTCAGCACGTCGCCGTGGCTCGAGCCGTACTTGTGGAAGACGACGAGCAGCGGCGCGGGCGTCGTGGGCTGCGTCGGCGGCATCTGCAGCAGGAACTTCTCGACCCAGCCCGAGCCGGTGTTCCGCAGCGTGAACTCGATCAGGCCGGGATAGCCCGGGACGAAGCTCGCGCGGTAGCGGATCGCGACGGCCGAAGCCATGAGGCTCGCATCGTCGAGCGTGTCGACCTCGCGCGCGCGGCGTTCGCTCAGCGTGACCGCGTCCGCGACCGAGCGCACGAAGCCCGAGCCCGTACCGCCGCCGTCCGTCGGATCGACCCCGCCGCCGGACGGCGCGGGCGGCGCCGCGGGCGGAGCGGCGGGCACGGCCGGACCGCTGCCCCCGCAGGCGGCGACCCACACGAGCAACGGGGCGAGGAGGAACGGGGTTCGCAAGGTGTGCATCCGAGGAGCGTGTCGACCAGGGCGAGGTTCGACTCTGAGTGCGAACCCCGAGCTCGAGTCCCGGTTTCCGGCTGCCGCCCGGATTCCTACTCTAGCCCGGCCCAGCCGGATCCGGCAGCCGTCGGAACGCGGGCCCTCGGGCGCGGAACGACTTTCCGATCGGGTGGGGAGCCCTTCACGCGCCCAGGAGTTCGCGCGCGATCCCGTGGCGCAGGCCGAAGCCGCTCACGCGCACTTCCCGCGCGCCGATCCGGTCGAGGACGGCCGCCAGGACGGCCAACCCCGCCGGCAGGATGTCGGCGCGCTCGGCCCTCGATCGGGGAACGCGAGGCGCGCGTCCCGCGTCAGGCCGGCCAGCCGGTCCGCCCACTCGCCCGCGCGCGCGCTGGCGACGCGCAACCCCTCGACGGCGCGCGGATCGAAGCGCGCGAGCCCCGCGGCGCACGCCCCGAGGTGGACCGCGGTGCCGCCGATCGCCCACGCCGGCCGATCCAGGCCGCGCCGGCCGGGAATGCGCGCGCGGCGTCGACGACCGCGGCGCGCAGGCCGCCCAGCGCCGCGCGTCCGGCACGAGCGGATCGAGCCACGTCTCGGTCAGGACCACGGCACCGACGGGGATCGAGCGGCGGAGGCCGACCGCGCGGCAGGCGATCTCCGTGCTGCCACCGCCGACGTCGACGACGAGCGTCTCGGGGCCCGCGCCGGCGCACGCGACCGCGAGCTCGCCGAGCCGCGCCTCCTCGTCCTCGGACAGGATCTCGATCGCGATGCCGGTCTCGCGCGCCGCGCGCTCCGCGAACGCGCGTCCGTCGCGCGCGCGGCGGAGGCAGGCCGTGCCGACCGCACGCACGCGCGCGTTCGGCACGCCGTGCGCGCGGATCGTGGCGGCGAACGAGCGCAGCGCCGCCAGCGCGCGCTCGACGGCCTGCTCCTCGAGTGCGCCCGTTGCCGCGAGCCCCGCGCCGAGCCGCGGCGTGAGGCAGACCTCCTCGATCGTGTCCAGCCCGCCGTCCGCGCGCGCGCGCGCGACGAGCAGCAGCGCCGTGTTCGTGCCCAGGTCGATCGCGGCGACCGTGTCGGGCCCGCGCACCCGCCCGTCGTTCGTCGTCACGGCGACCCGGCGGACCGCTCGTCCGCGTCGCGCTCGACTCCGAACGCGCCGTAGCAGTCGCCTTCGAGGTTGAAGACCTGCAGCCGCGTGCCGGCCGCGTCGGCGACCACGACGCGCGTGCGTCGGTCGGAGCCGGCGGTCTCGGCGATGGCGATGTCCTCGGGATCGCTCAGCGAGCCCTCGGCGTCGCCGGCCGCTGCGAGCGTGCGCACGAGCCGACCGGCCGCGTCGACGAGGTGCAACGCGCCGCCGTCGTCGCCGGTGCAGACCAGCACGATGCGCCCGTCACCCAGCGCGCGCACCGCCGCGGGCACGCCGTCCGCGGGCGCGCGGAACGCGAAGTGGAACTGTCCGTCGCGCCAGGCCAGCACGAGGCGCGAGGCAGGCTCGCAGGCCAGCAGGAGCCCGCGCGGTCCGAACGCGACGCGCCCGAGGCCCGCGAAACCGTCCGCCGCGTCGCGCGGGCGCAGGGACACCGCCGCGCGCAGGTCGGCGCGCGCGACGTGCAGCGCGTGACGGCGCGTTCCGGCCGAGGCGACGGCGATCCGCGCGGAGTCCTCGACTCCGGTCGCGTCGACGGCGACCGGGTCCGCGAACGAACCCACGTGATCGCCCGCGCCGCGCGGCAATCCGTCGAGCTCGCGCCCGAACGCTGTGAACGCGCGCACGCGGCCGGCCGCCGCATCGACGATCCAGAGGCGCCGGTCCTCGTCGACGGCGATCGACGCGATGGTGGCGCGCGTGCCGTTCTCGGGCGGGACGACGAAGCCCGCTCCGAGCTCGCGTCCGTCGAAATCGTGCGGCACGACGCGCCAGCTCTGGTCCCAGCGGGCGACCCACAGGATCCCGTGCCGTGCGGCGAGCGACGTGGCGTAGCGGAACAAGGCGCGGGATCCTAGCAGCCCGCGGAAGCCGCCGGGGCGCGCGCGAGCCGCAGGTGCACGATCTCGGCCGGCGCGCCGATGCGCAGCGGCAGCCCCACGGCGCCGACGCCGCGGCTCGTGACGAGGAGCGTGTGCCCGAGCACGACGCGCAACCCGGGATGGATCGGACCCAGGCGGCGCAGGAGTGGCAGGTCGATCTGTCCGGCGTGCGTGTGGCCCGACAGGATCGCCGCGCAGCCCGTGCGCGCGATCGCACGCCCGGCCAGCGGGTTGTGGCACAGCACGATCTCGACGTCGCCCGCGCGCACGCCGGCGCGCGCCCGGTCGAGGTCGACGACGCGGCCCTCCTCGAGATCCTCGATGCCGACGACCGCCACGTGAGCGCCGCCGTGATCGATGCGCGCACAGGCGTTGCGCAGGAAGCGCGCGCGCGGCAGCGCCGACTCGATGAGCGCTTCCTGCCGGCCGCGGTAGTCGTGATTGCCGAACACCGCGAAGACGCCGTGTCGCGCGCGCAAACGGTCGAGGTCCGCGGCCACGCGCTCGACCTCGCGGGCGGCGTGCGTCACGAAGTCGCCGGTCAGCGCGACGAGGTCGGGCTCGAGCGAGTTCGCGAGTTCCACGAGGTGCGCGAGGTCGCCCGGTCCGACGAACGAGCCGCCGTGCAGGTCGCTGATCTGCACCACGGCTAACCCCTCGAGCGCCGCGGGCAGCGCCGGCACGAAGGCCGTCTCGGCGCGGACGACGAGGCGCCCGGGCGAGAGGAAGCGCGCGCGGTAGAACACCCGGCCTCCGATCGCCGCGCAGGCGCGTTCGGCACAGCGCGCCGCGCCGAGCCGAAACCGGCTGTGGCGGCGCGGAGCCTGACGCACGCTGGCCATCGCCGCTGCCGCGCCGTCCGCGGCTACGCCAGACGCTCGAGCGCGAGCTCGATGCGGCGCAGGGTCGACGGCGCGCCGATCCAGCCCATCGCGTCGAAGAGATCGGGCCCCCCGGCGAGGCCAGTGAGCGCGACGCGCAGAGGCTGGAAGAGCGCCGGCATCTTGAGCCCCTTCTCGCCGACCCACGCCTTCGTCGCCTCGCGCACCGCCGCCGGATCGACGCCGTTCGCGAGCCGGGGGCGCAGCCAATCGAGGTAGGCCCGCAGCGTGTCGATGCGGCCTGCGTGCTTCTTCGCGCCGGAGAGCGCGTCGTCGGCGTAGACGACCGCGTCGTCGGCCGCGAACAGGTACGCGGTGCGGTCCGCGAACTCGCCGTAGGTGCGGATGCGCTCGCGCTCGGCCACCACGAGCCCCAGGAACCAAGGCCAGCGCGCGCGCAGCGCCGCCTCCGTCGCCGCGCCGCGGGCCACGACGTGCGGCAGGCAGTGTTCGGCGAGCTCCTCGATCGATTCGCGGCGGATGTACTCGCCGCCCAGCCAGAGGAACTTCTCGATGTCGAAGATCGAGCCGCCCTTGCCCACGTCCTTGATGTCGAAGTGCTTCACCAGCTCCTCGACACCGAAGACCTCGGTGCTCCCGTCGAGCGCCCAGCCCTGCAGACACAGGAAGTTCACGATGGCCTTGCGCGGGAATCCCCGGTCGGCGTAGTCCTGCAGCGCCGTGTCGCCCGTGCGCTTGCTGAGCTTCTTGCGGTCCGTGCCGAGCATCAGCGGCAGGTGTCCGAACTCCGGGATCGGCTTCCCGAACGCCTGGTAGAGCAGTACCTGCTTGGGCGTGTTGACGAGGTGTTCCTCGCCGCGGAACACGTGGCTGATCTCCATGTCCACGTCGTCGCAGACGACGACGAAGTTGTAGGTCGGGTTGCCGTCGCTGCGGACCATCACCCAGTCCTCGACCTCCTTGTTCTCGAAGGACATGTCGCCGCGCACGAGGTCCTGGAAGCGCGTCGTCCCGTTCGGGACGCGGAAGCGCAGCACGTACGGCTCCCCCGCGGCCACGCGCCGCGAGGTCTCGGCCGCGGGCAGGTCGCGGCAGCGCCCGTCGTAGGCGTTCTTCTCCTTGCGCGCGTCCTGCGCCTTCGTCATCTCCTCGAGGCGCTCGCGCGAGCAGAAGCAGCGGTAGGCGTGATCTCGCGCCAGGAGGTCCGCCGCGTACTCCTTGTGGCGCGCGATGCGCTGTACCTGGTGGTAGGGCGCGTGCGGACCGCCGACGTCCGGGCCCTCGTCCCAGTCGAGGCCCAGCCAGCGCAGACCGTCCAGGATCGCGCGCTCGTACTCCTTCGTGGAGCGCTCGGGATCCGTGTCCTCGATGCGCAGCAGGAACTTGCCGCCGAAACGGCGCGCGTAGGCCCAGTTGAACAGCGCGGTCCGGGCGCCGCCGATGTGCAGCTTGCCGGTGGGGCTCGGGGCGAAACGAAGTCGGAGGGGGCGGCTCACGGGGACCAATGCGGGGTGCGGCGGGTACGAGGCGACCGCGGAGGATAGCGCCGCCGCGCTGGCGAAGCGCTGGAACGACCGGCTAGATTCGGCCCATGGCGCAACCGAAGCCCGCGAAGTCCTCCGTCCGGCCCGACCTGGAGCTCGTGCGCCGTGCGCCGAAGGTCCTCCTCCACGAGCACCTCGACGGCGGCCTGCGCCCGCGCACGATCCTCGAGCTGGCGCAGCTCGCGGACTACCGCGAGCTGCCCGAGCGCGATCCGGCGAAGCTGGCCGACTGGTTCGCCGCCGGCGCGGCGCGCGGAAGCCTGCCGCTGTACCTCGAGGGTTTCCGTCACACGATCGCGCTCATGCAGACGGCGCACGCGCTCGAGCGCGTCGCCCACGAGTTCGTCGAGGACATGGCGCGCGACAACGTCGTGTACGCCGAGGTGCGCTTCGCGCCGCACTTCCACACGGCCGGCGGGCTCGGACTCGACGGCGTGATGTCGGCCGTGCTGCGCGGGCTCGAGCGCGGCCGGTCCGACTTCGGCGTCGACGTCGGCCTGATCGTGTGCGGGATGCGCAATCTGTCGCCGATGTTGTCCTTCCAGATGGCCGAACTCGCCGTCGCGCACCGCACGCGCGGCTGCGTGGGCTTCGACCTCGCCGGCGAAGAGGCCGGCCATCCGGCCAAGCACCACATCGAAGCCTTCCAGCTCGTGAAGCGGATGAACTTCTCGATCACGATCCACGCCGGCGAGAGCTTCGGTCCGGAGAGCATCTGGCAGGCGCTGCAGCACTGCGGCGCGCACCGCATCGGCCACGGGACGCGCCTGATCGAGGACATGACGGTCTACGACGGGCGCGTCGTGTCGATGGGCGGGCTGGCGCAGTACGTGCTCGACCACCGCATCCCGATCGAGATCTGCCTCTCGTCGAACGTGCACACCGGCGCGACGCGTTCGCTGGCCGAGCACCCTTTCCCGCGCTACCTGGAGAAGGGCTTCCGCGTCACGCTGAACACGGACAACCGGCTGATGAGCCGCACCAGCATGACGCAGGAGTACATGCTGGCCGTCGAGCAGTTCGGCTGCACGCTCGACCAGCTCGAGAAGCTCTCGATCAACGGGATGAAGAGCGCGTTCGCGCACCACGACGAGCGGCTGCGCGTGATCTTCGAGAAGATCAAGCCGGGCTACGCCAGCCTGCGCTGACGCGTCCCCGCGCCGGCGCGCCGAGGTGCTCGCGGATCAGTACGGAACCGAATCGAACACCGTGCTGCTGAACGCGCGCGCATAGGGCGCCTCGCCCGGCGGCGCGTCGACGCCCTTCACCACGAAGAACAGCGTGCCCGGGAGCGGCGGCAGCCCGCCCAGCGGGATGCGCAGGAGCGCCGTGCCGCCCGCGCTCGTCGGCGACTGCGCGGCGTCCGTGATCAACACCGGCAGCGGCGATCCCATCGACGTGCGGTACACCGACCCGCGCACGACGTACCCCGCGCCGACCGGGACGCCCGCGCTCGCGATGTCGACCTCCGCCACGAGCGACGGGCCGGTCCAGGCCACCGACAGGCGCACGTCGGCGACGTAGGCCGGCTTGAGCAGGGCTCGCGGCGCCGTGCGGATCCGCGTGCTCGAGTCCGTGCGGACGTTCTGGCCCGAGTCGCGCATCTGGATGTCGAGCACGTACTCGGTCGCGGGCTCGAGCCCGCCCAGCACGACGAAGTGCCGCACGTCGCCCTTCTGTCCCAGAGGGAGCCGCTGCAGCGCGGGTCCGCCGTCGAGCCCGACGTGGACACGGCACGACTCGCTCGTCTGGAACTCGACCTTGATCGTGTTGCTCGTGGCGTAGATCACGCGCACCGCCCCCGAGAGCGACGGCGGGGTCGTGTCGGCGATCGAGGTGTTCCAGGCCAGCGGGTCGTTGCCGTACTGGACCTCGTACCCGTCGGGATAGCGGTCGCCGTCGGTGTCGTCGCGGTCGGGATCCGTGCCGCGGGCCACCTCGTCGGCGTCGAACAGTCCGTCGACGTCGCGGTCGAGTCCGACCGCGAGCCCCCTCCCCAGCGGAACGCCCCGGAAGGTGACCGGTCGGTCGTTCGCGGCCTCGGCGAACAGCGCGCGCGTCGAGATGTCCGGCACGGGACCGCCGGCGAGACGGAAGACGTCGCGCGCGACGTCGTAGGCCGCGGTGCGCACGAGCGTCGCCGGCAGCCCGTTCGGGTCCTGCGAGCGGAACGCGACGACGTCGCAGTTGCCGCGGCGAGCCTGGTCGAGCAGGAACGCGACGTCGCCGTCGCGCGCGACGGCCCAGTTGCCCGCGGTCGCCGTGACCATCCAGGCCGTCGCCGGCGCGAGCCCCGTGTCGAACGCGCGCAGGAAGGCCGCGATCTGATCGGCTTCGGTCGGACTCAACGCGAACGCATGCGTGTCGCCTGGTCCCGTCGGCGTGCGCGCGAAGGCGTCCTGCAGCCGGCCGAACACGCCGGCGTGCGTCAACCCCGCTCCTGAGCGCGGGCGCTCGCCGAACGGGCCGCCCACCGGCTGCGTCGGCTGCTCGCGGTCGGCGACGCGGCGCAGGCCGGGCACGTCGAAGGACGACGGCACACCCGCGACACCGACGGCAGCGACCTCGCCGTTCGACCCGAGCGGCAGCGCGTGGCACGAGACGCACGTGAGGTTCCCGAGCACCGGCCGGTGCTGGAACAGCTCGAGTCCGGCGGCCTCGTCCGGTCGCAGCGTCCGGTCGCGCGCCTCGAGCGGGTTCGCCGGGATCGCGATGCGGTTCACGTAGTGCCGCAGGTACTGGAAGTCGCCGCCCAGGTCCTCCGGGGCGCCGTTCGCGTCGCGGCGGTCGAGCAGCGCCGGGAACGAGTCGTTGAACTCGTTCAACGAGGCCTTCTCGCCGCGCCAGTGGTACGGGCCCGACTCCTCCTGGCGCCGCGTGCCCTGCGTGAGCAGCGGGCCCTTCGTGTCGAGTCCGAGCACGGTCTCCGCGAGCGGCGTGCCCTCGGGCTCGAGGTAGCGCGAGAGATCCCACACCATCGCGTCCGTGTTGCCGTCCACGTGGCACGACGCGCACGAAGACGTCTTCGAGGCCGAGTTGCGCGCGTCGGTGAACAGGTGGCGCCCGAGCGCGACCTCGTCCGACTGCGCGTCGAACCCGATCGCGACCGGCGTGGGCGACGTGACGGCGAAGCCCGGCGTCGACGGCAGCGCGTTGAGCGCGATGCGCACGATCGAGTTGTCGTTGCGGCTGAAGACGTAGAGGTTCTGGCCCGTCGGATCGACGGCGCACGAGCGCGGACCGCTGCCGCGCGGATACACCTGCTTGGCCGGGATCGCGATGTGTCCGGCCCACGAGACGGCGCCCGAGACGGCGATGTCCAGCACCGCGACGAGGTCGCTGCCGTACGCGCACACGTACGCGCGCGACCGCACGGGGTCGAACGCCAGGCTCGTCGGTTGCGCGCAGCCGACGCCCGCCGGAGCGATCGCGTCGAGGTCCACGACCCGCGAAGGGATCGCCGGATCGACGTCGAAGATCGCGATGCGGTTCGAGACGACCTGCCCGTCGACGAAGCTCGCTTCGCCGCGGCTCTCCCAGTTCAGGGCCTCGGTGGCGGGGATCCACACCTCGCCGGTGCCCGGACGCCCGACGACGTCGAAGAGGATCGTGCCGGCGCCCGCGCGCGCCTCGGGCAGGTCGACGTACTCCGCGCCCGGCGCCGCGCCGGGCCGGATGGGGAACAGGTCCAGGTCGGGCAACGCGGCGAGACCCGGCCCCTCGGTGAGCGCGACGTCGGTGGCCGCGATCGGGTTCGACGCGCTGCCGCGCGCGGCGGTGCCGTTGCCCGAGAGGAACGACGCGACCCACACGCGTCCGCGGTGGAACGCCAGGCCGCGCGGCGCGTCGGCCGGGATCGGCAGCGAGCGCGACACCGCGTACGCCGCAACGTCGATGCCGACGACCGTGTCCGCGCCAGTGCAGGCGACCCAGGCCCGCGTGCCGTCGGGCGAGAAGGCGATGCCGTGCGGCTCGGCCTCGACGCGGATCGAGCGCACGATCGCGCGGCGGTCGAGGTCGACGACCTCGACGGTGCTGTACACGCGGTCGACGATCCACACCTGGTTCGAGTGCGGGCGCAGGGACATCGAGGCGCCGCCGAGCCCGATCGGGATCTCCCCCAGCCGCTGCAGCGTCGTGGGATCGAAGATCGCGAGCCGGTTCCCGGGCTGGTTCAGGACCAGCAGCCGATGGCCCGCGGCGTCGAGCACCACCGACCGGACCGGTCCGACCTCGAAGTTGACGTAGCGCGCCTTCTGGTCGTCGCGCGGGTAGTCGTTCGCGGCTTGTGCGCGAACCGGCGTGAGGACGGCGCTCAGGCCGACGGCCGTCGCCAGCGCGGCGGGGATCAGCTTCATGGTGGGACGCAGGGGGGGCCGAGCGAGCGGGACTGTGTTCGAAGGTACCAGCACCCCCGCGGAGCTGCCACGCGCCGGAGCTAGTTCCCGGAGAACACGCGCGCCGCATCCGCCGGCAAGCGCTGGGGCACGAGCGCGGCGCTGCGGACGCAGGCGGCGCGGCGCCGCTCGTCGGCCGCGGTCGCGGCCGGGATGGCGGCCAGGGCGCGGATGCCCTTGCCGAAGCCGGCCAGGAGCTGGTCGCGCAGCGGCGGCTCGCGCCGCTCGAGGATGCGCTGCGCGACGAGCACGGCCTCCTCCGGTTCGGGGCCCAGCGTGCGCGCCAGGAAGCGCAGGAGCTGGCTCTGCGAAGCGCCCGGCTCCGCCAGGTTGGCCTCGATCCGATCGGGCCGCGCGTGGCGGACCGTCGAGAGCGCGCACACGAGCGCGATCGCGACCGCGGTCGCCGTCGTCGCGCGGCGCCAGCGCTCGCCGCGCGAGGCGAGCTCCGCACCGACGAGGCCCGCGGCGAGGCACACGAACGGCACCGGCGGCATCAGGTAGCGCAGGTCGAAGATCCAGTCGCGCACGTCGATGTCGAACGTGCTCAAGGAGTACGTGAGCGCGAACGACGCCAGGAAGACCAGCGCGAAGGTGGCCGGCGTCGCACGCGCGCCCGCGGCGCCGCGCGCGAGGCCGCGGAAGATCGCCGCGAGGTCCGGCCGCGCGATCCACGCGCAGCGCACGACCGCCGCCAGCGCGATGCAGATCAGCACGCGACCGATCCAGATCCCCGGCACGACCAGCGTGTCGCGGAAGCAGAACGACATCGGGCCCGACGTCGCGAACGTCGTGAGCAGCTTCTCCCCCACCTGTCCGCGCAGGATCCCGTTGGCCAGATGGTGTCCGAGCCCGCGGTCGTAGATCTCGAGCCCGCTGTAGCCGTGGACGAGCTGGTAGCGGATCCAGGGCCAGAAGCCGGCGACGAAACCCAGCGCCAGCACGAGCGCGCGCCGCCGGACGAAGAAGGCCCGGTCGCGCGCGAGCTCGTGCACGATCCACACGCCCAGCACGGGCAGCAGGCTGAACCCGAACCACAGCGCGAACCCGGCCGACGCGCCCAGCGCGAACGTGAGCCGTCGCGAGGTCCCGCCCGCGCGCTGTTCCTCCAGCACGAGCCACGCGACGAGCAGCGCGACGACGTTGGCCTCGAGGTGCGTGCCGTACAGCGTGCACGAGCTCATCGCGTAGCCCGGCGGCGCGAACGCGAAGAGGCCCGCGCCGATCCACGCGGCGCGCGCGCTCGCGTGACGGTGCAAGAGCACGAAGAGCAGCCCGACGCCGAACACGCCGATCGCGACGGCAACCGCGCGCAACGCGACGAGCTTCGCGCCGAACACCGCGTACGGCGCCATCGCCAGGATCGAGACGACGAGCGACCCGCCCCAGAAGTTGTTGACCTGGTAGCGCTGGATCGGCGCGAGCGGCCCGTCGAGCAGGTCCTGCGCCGCCGTGCCGCGCAGGAGCTCCTCGTGCGGGACGGCGCCGCGCTCGAAGAAGTCGTCGGGCGGCGCGAGGACGAGGTACCCGCGCAGGACCGCGCACGCCACGAGGAGCAGCGCGAGCTTCCCCCACGGGATGCGCGCCAGCGCGGGCACGATCGCGGGCGACTTCACGCGCGCCTCGGCTCCCCGCGCGCGCCGTCGATCACGGGTAGCGCGCCTCGACGACCGTGTGGATGCCGCCGCGCACGAGGAAGTCGCCCTCGACGACCATCCACTTGGGCGCGATGGTGGCGACGAGGTCGTCGAGGATCTGGTTCGTGACCGCCTCGTGGAACGCGCCCTGGTCGCGGTACGACCACAGGTAGAGCTTGAGGCTCTTCAGCTCCACGCAGCGCTCGTTCGGGCTGTAGCGGATCTTGATCGTGGCGAAGTCCGGTTGTCCGGTCTTCGGGCACAGGCAGGTGAACTCGGGGCAGTCGAAACGGATCTCGAAATCGCGGCCGGGGCGCGGACTCGGGAACCACTCGAGGGTCTTCGTGGGCGTCGTGGACATGTTCTCAGTTGCGGAGACTACCAGCCACGCGGCTCGAACGACGCCGATCGAGCGATGGTGACGCCGCCGGCGCGGCACTCGAGCACATACGTCGGACCGGGCCCCATGCAGTAGTACGGAGTACTTGTGCGGAACCGCAGCAAGCGATCCTCGCCGCCGCCGGAGGGGCTGGCCGGCAGGTCCTCGATCGGAGGGCCGATCGAAATGAGGTGCCAGCTCGCTTCTCCCATCCACGGGCGCGGCCGGCGCTCCTCGGGCACATCGAACACCAGATCGAGCGGTAGCTCGGTCACTCCCTCCACGGGGATGCGTGGTAGGACCTCCGCGGTGACGATCTTGCGGAGCTCCCCCTCGAACCACACACGCCGGATCGTCCCACCGAGCAACCATTCGAGCGACCGCCCCAGGTCGAAGATGGCTTGCGGACCATCGTCCGTGGCCACCCACGCGCCCTCGATCGAGCCGTTCTCGAACGTCGCGTTGGTCGAACGCCAGCACATCCTCGGCGACTCCGCGGTCGAGATCCCCGTCCGCGGCGTCACGCGCACCATCGTCAACGCGATGGGATCGAGTTCGACGAGCTCCGAACGCCCCTCTTCGCGCCACGTGAACGGCTTTCCGTCGCCGATCGGCGCGGCCAGCTTGAAAACGGGTCGCTCCTCGCGGTCGAGGAGCAGGACCGCGACGCCGCGTCGCAGGGTCTCGGCACTCGAGGGCAACCGCACGGTGTAGGGCAGGTTGTCGGAGCGCTCGCTCCGGAGCCTCCAGGATGCGTCCCCCGGCCACGGACCTCCGATCAAGTCGAGGTCCGGCGGCCGATCGAGCCGCGCGAGGCGCCATTCATCCGCCGAACGGACTCGGTCGACATCGAGGGGTGGAGATACGGCATACACGACTCCCCCGGGACCCGCGGTGCCGAGCGCGCGCTCGAGATCGCCTCGTAGCCTGAGAAGTTGCGCCGAGCGCTCGGGCCAGATGCGGGCGGTTCGATCACTCAGGATGCACAGGCCCGCAGCGATCGCGAGCGGGATCACCGTACGCCGTGAACCTCCGAGCGCCGTCGCCGCGGTCGCGAGCGCCACGCAGACGAGGATGCCGGCCGGCAGCAGCGTGACTCCGAGATCGATCCGGCCGGCAGGCACCACAAGCTCTCGCGTTAGCACGAGCGCAGTGCCTACTGAGATCAGCCATCCGAGTACCAGCCAACCCCAGAGGCGCGGAGCGGCGCGCACGGCGCGCAGCAGCGGCTCCGCGGCGAGCAACAGCACCGCACCGCAGGCAAGGTACGCACCTGCCGTTCCAGTCGAGGACACGGGGACGAACAGGAGCCCGAGGACGTTCAAGGCTGCGATCGGGTCCAGGCCCCGGTCGAACGCGACATCGAACGCATCTCCGCCAGTCGCGAAGCCCGCGTGGTACACCTCCCACGGCGTGCCCGCGCGCGTTCCGAACCCGTGCGACCACGCGAACCCCGCTTCGATCGCGACCGCGAGAGAAGCGACGAGAGCCACGGTCAGCGCGGCCACGAGGCGGCGCCCGAACGCACGCGGCCTGTGTGCCGACGTGAACTCGAGCCCCGCGCAGGCAAAGGGCAGCATCCAGGCCGCGCTCGACGCGAACCCGGCGACGACGGCCAGCACGCCCGCGATCACGAGGAACCTGTCGCGCCGCTGCTGCCGGCCGCGCAGGAAGAACGCCGTGCACCACGTCCCGGCCGCGAGCGCGACGAGGTCCCCCAGCGCGATCGGCCGCGCGACCACCGCGACGCTCGCCGGGTGCGCGACGACGAGACCCGCGCAGGCCCAGCCGGCGGCGCGCGCGGCGGACTCGCCCAGCCAAGGCACGAGCACGCGCCGCAGCGTCACTCCCGCTCCTCCCGCGGCGAGGAGCAGGACGACCAGCGCGAACGCGAAGTACGGCGCCGCGACCGCGCGCTCGAGCGGCGAGAGCCCCGTGTGCAACTCGGCGTGCACGCGCAGGATCGCGGCCGGGATCGGGCGCACGTCGCCGTCCGCGAGCCACGCGCCTGCGTCGGGCGCCAGATCCGCGCGCCCCGCCGCGCACGCGAGCAGTTCGAGGTCGCCGCGCACGAACCCCGAGCCGAAGAGCGGCGCGTGCGCCAGGAAGGCGAGCGCCGCGACGAGGAGACACAGGAGCGTGCGTCGCAGCGGTGCGGCCATGAGGGCGCGCCGATCCTATCCCCCGCCGCATCCCGGATCCCGAGGTTCTCCGCGGCCGAGGCGAACCGTACCCTCGCGCGCCGATGCCGACCGACACCGCGACGCGCGACCGCCGCGCCTGGCTGCCGTGGGCGCTCCTCGCGCTGATCCCGTGGGCGCTCGGCGCGTGGGCGCTGCGCTTCACGTGCGACGACGCCTACATCTCGTTCCGCTACGCGGCGAACCTCGTCGCCGGTCACGGGCTCGCCTACAACGTCGGCGAGTCGCCCCCGGTCGAGGGCTACTCGAACCTCCTGTGGACGCTGGCGAGCGCGCTGGCGCTGGCGCTGCGGCTCGATCCCGCGGTCGCGGCGAACGCGCTGTCGGCCGCGTCGGCGGCGGCTCTCGTGCTGCTCGTCGCGCGCTTCGCGAGCACGCGCTTCGGCCTCTCCGGTCCGCGCTGCGGCGTCGTCGCGCTCTTCCTCGGCATCCTGCCGGGCGTCTCGTGCTGGTCCACCGGCGGGCTCGAGACGATGACGTTCGCGCTGGCCGTGTTCCTCGTCTACGAGCGCATCGCGTCGGGCCCCGGCGCTCCGCGCGGATGGCAGGCCGGCGTCGCGGCGGCCGCGGCCTCGCTCCTGCGCGCCGACGGTGCCGGGTGGGCGCTCGCCGCACTGGCGGTCGCCTGGATCGACGCCGGCTCGCGGCCCGACGTGCGCGCCGCGATCGCCCGCGCCGCGATGCTGCTCGCCGCGGCGGTGTGCGCGCAGCTCGCGTTCCGTCTCGCGTGGCACCACGAGTGGATCCCGAACACCGCGCGCGTGAAGGCCGGCTTGAGCTCGATGCGGATCGAGCGCGGCGCGAAGTACGTCGCCACGATGCTGCTCGCGATGCCGGCGCTCGCACTGGTGCCCGCATTGGCGCTGGTCGCGACGCGCGACACCGCGAAGTGCCCGCGGCGCGTGTCGCTCGCGGCCGCGGCGTTCGTGCTGGTCGCGCTGGGCTACTCGGTCTGGGCCGGCGGCGACTTCCTCCCGTTCGGACGCTTCCTCGTGCCGGCCGTGCCGTTCGTCGGACTGGCGTTCGCCGCGCTGATCGCGCGGCCGGCGCGCTGGGTGCGCGCGAGCGCAGCCGTCCTGATCGCGACCGCGCCGCTCGCGACGCTCGGCGTGCAGCCGCTGCCGCAAGCGCTCCACTTCCGCTGGAACGAGGGCGAGCCGATCGAGGAGCGCGCGATGCTCGACAACGTGCGCGCGCGCGCCGAACAGTGGTCGCTCGTGGGCCGCGCGCTGCGCACGCGCTACCCGGGCCAGTCGATCGTGCTCGGCGGCATCGGCGCGGTCGGCTACTTCAGCGGGCTGCGCGTCTACGACATCTTCGGGCTCGTCATCCCCGAGGTCGCGCGCCTCGACGCGCCGCTCGAGCGCTCGTCTCCCGGACACGACCGACGCGTCGATCCCGAGTTCTTCCTGCCCCAGAAGCCGGACCTCTTCGGCGCCTGGATCTCGCCGATCTCCGCGTCGCTCGCCGGCATGCCCCCGCACTGGCAAGCGCTGGTCGCCGGCGACCAGGCGCGCGTCGAGCGCTCGCCGCTCCAGGTCGAGGACGGCTTCCCGCCCGGCACCGAGCTGCGCGTGCTGCGCATCGTCTACGATCGCTGACCCTCGAGGACCCCGCGCATGCTGAACACGTTCCGTCCCCTCATCGACGCCGCGCTGGGCGTGGACCTCGCGCGTCCCGACGTCGCGGTCGCCGAGCTCACGCGGCGCTTCGATCCGCGCGGGCAGGCTGCGGCGGAGCTGAACCGCGCGCTCGTGGCGCTGCTCGACGAGCGCAAGATCGCCGACCGCGGCGAACCGCCCGTGCGCTGGAGCCGCGTGTCGAAGGCCAGCCCCGACAGCGCGGACTTCTCGATCGACGCGGTCGACATGAACGGCCCCGGCCCGCACCACGCGCACCCGAACGGCGAGGTGAACTGGTGCATCGCGCTCGAGGGCGATCCGCGCTTCGACGGCCGCCCGGCCGGCTGGGTCGTGATGCCGCCGGGGTCGGGGCACGTGCCGACCGTGTCGGGCGGGCGGATGCTGATCGTGTACCTCCTGCCGGGCGGGAAGATCGAGTTCACGAAGAGCTGAGGGCCGGAATGCCCGGGCACCTGGCGCATCCTCTCCACCTGGGGCCGGCGGGCGGCCGATCCGGTAGAGTCTGTAAGGAGCGGCGACCCGCTCCGTCCACGGCCCCGATGCGCACGCACCTCCGCTCCCTGGTCCTCGGCCTCGTCGCCGCGCTGCTCCTCCTGCAGCCCGCGGCGCGTGCCGGCGCGGGCTGCGCGGCTTCGATGCTGACCGGTTCGTGCGCGTGCACCGAGGCGGCGGCGCCGGGATCGGACGACGCGCCCTCGTGCTGCGAGAAGGCCGAGCAGGCCGCGCAGCCGGAATCCGCACCGCAGGACGAGGGCGCGCAGGAAGACGGCCCGCGGTTCGGCGCCGAGTCGGGCTGTGCCTGCACCGCGTCGCCGTTGCCCGACCTCCCGGGCGCGCCCAACACGGCGGATCCCGCCGGCCGCACGATCGCCGAGCTGCTGAGGCTCGCCGCGCGTTGCACGCTCGAGCCGCAGGTCCTCGCGGTCCCGTCCAGCGAGGCCCCGCCTCCGCGCGCGCCGCGTCCACGGATCGCGTTCACCGTCCCGCGCGCTTCGACCGCGCGGGCTCTCGCCTGGTTCTGCACCTGGCTGCGTTGAGCCGCGGGGGCTGAGTCTCCCGCTCCGGACGCCGAGGCACGTCCTCCGTCCGGTTCCGACGCGCGACCCCGAGCGGGTCCGCGCCGTCCGGTTTCGCGCGCGACCCGAACGGGTCCGCGCCGTGCGCGACCTCCGCGTCGCGCCCTTCCGCGCCCGCACTGCGCGCGCGGTGGCTCCGCCGATCCGTCCGAACCATGCGCATCTCCATCCACATCGCAGCCGCGCTGCTCCTCACGGGGCTCGCGGGCTGCCTGCTCACTCCCGACGGCCTCGACGAGGAGCGCGATGCGGCCGAGGCCGCGGGCACGCGCTACGCCGAGCCGCACGCCGATCGCGCGCTGCCGGGGCTGCCCGAGCGCGCGACCGAGCGCGACCTCTTGCGCCGCGCGTTCCTCGCCAACGGCGGCGTGGAAGCCGCGTGGCACGCATGGCGCGCGGCGCTGGCCCAGGTCGAGGTCGCGTCGGCCTGGCCCTCGGGCATGTTCGAGCTCGAGGTCGAGCGCGCTTTCTCCGGCGGTTCGTCGGGCTTCGACCAGACCTCGGTGCTGGCGATGTTCGACCCGCTGCTCGAGTGGCCCTCGAAGCCCATCGCCCGCGGGGAGGCGGCGCTGTCGGACGCACGCGCGGCGCGCGAACGGTTCCGCGCGGCGGCGCTGGCGCTGCGCGCCGACGTGCTCTCGACCGCGGCGCGGCTGCGCGCGCGCCTGGCCGAGGTCGCGCTGCGCGGCGAACAGCAGGCGCTGTTCGACCTGCAGGCGAGCCTCGCCGAGCGCGCGGTCGGGACCGGCGGCCTGCAGCTCGACCTGGCGCGCATCCAGCTCGAGGCGCGGCTCGCGTCGGACATGCTGCGGCGCGCGGAGGCCGAAGCCGATCGCGAGCGCGCCGCGTTGAACGGGCTGCTCGAGCGCGAACCGCGCGCCGAGATCGGGCTGGCGGACGCCGGTCCGCCGCGCGCGTGGCCGGGCAGCGAGGACGACCTGCTGGCGCGGCTCGCGGACGCGAACCCCGCGCTGCGCGAGCTCGCGCGCGCGATCGAGGGCGGCGGTCACGCGGTCGACCTCGCGCGGCAGGCCTACGTGCCCGACATCTCTCCGCGCGCGGGCTTCACCGGTTCGATGGAGCAGTTCCTGGGCGCCTCGATCGGATTGCCCGCGAACCTGGCGGCCGTGCGCTCGGGGATCGAGCGCGCCTCGGCGGACCTCGAGGAGCTGCGCGCGGAGGCGCGCCAGCGCCGGTCGGGGCTCGCGGCCGAGATCACGGCCGAGTTCGTGCTCCTGCGCGACGCCGAGCGGCAGTCGCGGCTCTTCGCCGACGAGATCGGGCCGCTGGCCGAGCGCTATGCGGCGAGCGCGGGCTCGGCCTACGCGACCGGCGGCGCGACGCAGCGCGACTGGATCGAGAGCCAGCGCGCGGCGCTGGACGCGCGGCTCGCGCTGGCGCAGGCGCGCGCGGCGCGCGACGAGGCGCTGGCGCGCATCGAGGCGCTGGCCGGGATCGAGATCGACGAGTTGGTGGAGACGCCGGAGGTGGCCCGTGAAGTCCGTTGATGCCCGCGCAGGCTCGGTGAAGCTCCCCATGGTCGCGGCGATCGCGCTCTCGACGCTGGCGCTGGGCTGGTGGATGGGAGCGCGTCCGCGCGCGGCCGCGCAATCCGGCGGATCCGTCGCGCCGGCGGCGCACGAGCGCGCGCAGCTCAGGACGTGCGGCATGCACCCGCAGGTCATCCAGGATCACCCCGGCATCTGCCCGATCTGCCACATGGACCTGACGCCGCTCGATGCCGAGGCGGAGGCGCACGGTCTGAAGCTCGATCCGGTGGTCGTCCAGAACATGGGCCTGCGCGTCGCGCCGGTCCTCGCGCAGCCGCTCGCGCGCAGCCTGCGCGCCTACGCCATGGCGACGGAGCCCGAACCGCTGCACCGCGACGTCACGCTGCGCGTCGGCGGCACGATCGTGGCGCTGCACGCGGCGACGGACGGCATGCCCATCCACGAGGGCGATCCGCTGTTCGACATCTTCAGCCCCGAGCTCAGTGCCGCCGTCGAGGAGCTGATCGGCGCGCGGCGCGCCGCGGAGGGCGGCTCGAACGCGATGGTGAGGTCGCTCCGCGACGCGGCGCGGCGCAAGCTGGAGCTCCTGGGCCTCGCGCCGGCGCAGATCGACGCGCTGGAGCGGCTCGAGCGCGCGCCGGCGTCGATCCCCTTCCTGGCGCCGACGTCCGGGCACGTCACGGAGCGCCGCGTCTACCTGGGCGACACGATCGCGCCGGGCGATCCGATCCTGCGCATCGCGAGCAACGCGCGCATGTGGCTCGACGCGCGCGTGTTCGAGCGCAACCTGCCCGGCATCCGCGTCGGGCTCGCCGGCCGCGCGCGCTTCGACGCCGTGCCCGGGCGCGTGTTCGACGCGACGGTGGCGTTCGTGCACCCGCACCTCGACATGGAGACGCGCACCGCGCTCGTGCGGCTCGACGTCGACAACGCCGACGCGGTCCTGCGCGAGGGCATGTACGCCGCGGTCGACCTGGCGCTCGACCTGCCGGCGGCCGGCGACGCGCTGGTCGTGCCGCGCGAGGCCGTCATCGACACGGGACTGCGGCGCGTGGTGTTCGTCGCGCTCGGCGAGGGGCGCTTCGAGCCCCGCGACGTCGAGCTCGGCCCGCGCGGCGACGGCGGGCTGGTCTCGGTCCAGAGCGGGCTCGCGAGCGGCGAGATGGTCGTCGTGAGCGGCCAGTTCCTGCTCGACGCCGAGAGCCGGATCCGCGAGGCCGTGCGGCGTCACCTCGACGCCGGGCTGCCGGGCCACGAACCGCGGCCGGGCGCGGAGCCGGCGGTCGCGCGCGCGCGGGAGCGCGAGGCCCCGCAGGCGCGGCTCGACGCGACGTTCGCGGCGTACCTCGCCATCGCGACCGCGCTGGGCGGCGTCGACGAGGCCGCGCTGCGCTTCGACGCCGCTCCGCTCGCGCGCGCGGCGCACGAGCTCGCCGCCGCCGCGCACGGCGAGACGAAGCAGCTCGCCACGCGCCTGGCCGAGTCCGCCGACGGCATCGCGAAGCTCGAGGGCGAGGCGCGCCGCAAGGCGTTCGGCCCGCTGTCCGAGGCCGCGATCGCGCTGGCCGACCGTTCGCCGCCGAGCGCTTCCGTCGCGCCGTCCTTGTTCGTCGTGCACTGCCCCATGGCGCCGGGCAGCTGGCTCCAGACGCACGAGGAGGTCGAGAACCCGTTCTACGCCAGCACGATGAAGGCGTGCGGCGAGGTCGTGCGCGCGGTGCCCGCCGCGAAGGACGAGTGATGGTCGCGCGACTGATCGCCCTGTGCGTGCGCCACCGCCTGATCGTGGCGTTCCTCACGCTCGTCGTGGCCGCGCTGGGCGTGTGGGGCGCGCGCAACGTGCGCCTCGACGCGCTGCCGGACCTGTCGGACGTGCAGGTCATCGTGGTCACCGACTTCCCCGGCCAGGCGCCGCAGGTCGTCGACGACCAGATCACGACGCCGCTCTCGAGCGCGCTGCTCGCCGTGCCGGGCGCGACGGACGTGCGCGGCGTGTCGATGTTCGAGATCTCGTTCGTGTACGTGCTGTTCGAGGACGGCACGGACCTGTACTGGGCGCGCAGCCGCGTGCTCGAGACGCTGTCGAGCGCGCGCGACCGCCTGCCCGCGGCCGCGTCGCCGCGCCTCGGCCCCGACGCGACGGGCGTAGGCTGGGTGTACCAGTACGCACTCGTGCCGGGCTGGTACTCGCCCGACCACCCGCGCGGTCTGTGGCACGACGTCGACGCGCAGCGCTGGTACGCCGCGCGCGATGACGCACCGGCCGAACGGCGCGTGCACCTGACGCGCGTGCGCGCCTTCGACGCGCCGGGCACGTGTCCGCTGAGCGGGCGCACGCTCTTGCCGGCGGCCGAGGACCTGGCGGCGCTGCGCACGCTGCAGGACTGGTACCTGCGCTACCCGCTCAACGCGGTTCCGGGCGTGGCCGAGATCGCCTCGATCGGCGGCTTCGTGCGGCAGTACTCCGTCGTCGTCGACCCGCTGCGACTCGCGGCGCTGCGCGTGCCGGTCGGGACGATCGCCGAGGCGATCGAGCGCTCGAACGCGGACGTCGGCGGGTCCGTGATCGAGCTGTCCGAGGCCGAGTACCTCGTGCGTTCGCGCGGCTACGTGCAGGGCGTGGCCGACCTCGAGCGCGTCCCCGTCGGCGTCGGACCGGGCGGCGCGCCGCTCCTCCTGCGCGACGTCGCGACGGTCGAGGTCTCGGGCGAGGCGCGCCGCGGCGTGGGCGAGCTCGACGGGAAGGGCGAGGCGGTCGGCGGCATCGTCGTCGCGCGCTTCGGCGAGGACGTGCACCGCGTGCTGCGCGACGTGAAGGCCAAGATGGCCGAGCTCGAGGAGGGCCTGCCGCCGGGCGTCTTCGTGCGCGCGACGTACGACCGCTCGGCGCTGATCGACCGCGCGGTCGAAACGCTGTCGGAAGCGCTGATCGAGCAGCTCCTGATCACGGCCGCGATCTGCCTCCTGTTCCTGGCACACGTGCGCAGCGCGTTCGTCGCGGTGATCGTGCTGCCGATCGGGCTCCTGACCGCGCTGCTCGTCATGCGGCTCCTGGGCATCAACGCCAACATCATGAGCCTGGGCGGTCTCGCGCTGGCGATCGGCGTCATGGTCGACAGCGGCGTCGTGATGATCGAGAACGCGCACCGGCACCTGGAGATCGACGCGCGGCGCGGCGCGGACGCGAAGGGCCGTGTCGCCTCGATCCTCGAGGCGGCGCAGGAGGTCGGCCCGAGCCTCTTCTTCTCGCTGCTCGTCATCACGGTCTCGTTCCTGCCGATCTTTGTGCTGGGCGGCGAGGCCGGACGCCTCTTCGGCCCGCTGGCCTGGACCAAGACGTTCGCGATCGGAGCCGGCGCGCTGCTCGGCATCACGATCGTGCCCGTGCTCATGGTGTGGCTGATCCGCGGCCGCATCCCGCACGAGGACCGGAACCCGCTGAACCGCTGGTCGCAGAAGCTGTACGAGCCGGCGTTCCACTGGGTGATGCGCCACCCGTGGGCGACGCTCGCGATCACGCTGGCTCTGGGCGCGTCGGCGCTGTGGCCGGCGTCGCGGCTCGGCAGCGAATTCATGCCGCCGCTCGACGAGGGCGACCTGCTCTACATGCCGACGACCGAGCCGAGTCTTTCGATCGGCAAGGCGCGCGAGATCCTGCAGCAGACGGACCGCCAGATCGCGGCGGTGCCCGAAGTGCGCAGCGTGCACGGCAAGATCGGCCGCGCCGAGACGGCCACGGACCCGGCGCCGCTGTCGATGGTCGAGACGGTGATCCAGCTCGAGCCCGACCGCTCGAAGTGGCGCACGCGCACCGAGGCGCGTTTCCACGACGAGTGGCCGGCGTGGCTCGCGTGGCCGTTCGAGCACACGTTCTGGCCGCGCGGCCGCCCGATCACGACCGAGGAGCTCGTGCACGGCTGGCACGACGCGGACGGCACGCAGCACGCCGGGCTCGACCAGCGCTGTCGCTTCCCCGGGATGGCGAACTCGTGGACGCACCCGATCGAGACGCGGCTCGCGATGCTCTCGACCGGCATCAAGACGCCGGTGGGCATCAAGGTGCTCGGCACCGATCTGGCCTCCCTCGAGTCGATCGCGGCCGAAGTCGCGGCGGTCGTGCAGCGCGTGCCGGGGACGTCGAGCGCGTTCGCCGAGCCGGTGCTGGCCGGCCGCTACCTCGACATCGACGTCGACCGCGAGCGCGCGGCGCGCCACGGGCTCGCGATCGCCGACGTGCAGGACGTCGTGCGCACGGCGATCGGCGGCATGCCGGTCACGACGACGCTGCAGGGCGTCGAGCGCTATCCGATCCAGGTGCGCTTCGCGCGCGAGCTGCGCGACGATCCCGAGCGGCTGGCCGAGGTGCTCGTCCCGACGCCGGCGGGCGCCGCGATTCCGCTGGGCGAGGTGGCGACGATCCGCATCGAACCCGGCGCGCCCATGGTGCGCACGGAAGACGGCCGGCGCGCGGCCTGGATCTTCGTCGACATCGCCGGACGCGACCTGGGCGGCTGGATGAAGGAGGCGCGCGAGCGCGTCGCGGCCGAAGTCGTGCTGCCCGCGGGCACGACGCTGGCCTGGACCGGCGCCTTCGAGGAGCTCGAGCGCACGAACGCGCGGCTCGCGATCGTCGTGCCGCTGACCCTGGCGCTGATCGTCCTCTTGCTCTACGCCTCGAACGGCAGCTGGTTCCGCGTCGGCGTCATCGCGCTGGCCGTGCCCTTCAGCCTGATCGGCGCGCTGTGGTTCCTGTGGTGGCTCGACTACGACATGTCCGTCGCGGTCTGGGTCGGCATCATCGCGCTGCTCGGCATCGACGCCGAGACGGGGCAGATCATGCTCCTCTACCTGGACGAAGCGCACGACCGCTGGAAGGCCGAGGGCCGACTGCGCACGGTGCAGGATCTCCTGGGCGCGATCCACGAGGGCGCCGTGAAGCGCATCCGCCCGAAGACGATGACGGTGGCGACGGACATGATCGGGTTGCTGCCGCTCCTGTGGGCCACGGGCACGGGCGCGGACGTGACGCGGCGGCTCGTCGCGCCGCTCGTCGGCGGGATCGCGGTGAGCTTCCTCATGGAGCTGCTCGTGTACCCCGTCGTGTACTTCCTGGCGAAGCGGCGCGCGCTGGAGAGGCCGTAGAGGACGCGCGATCGGAGCGTCGGTCCCCGCTCGTCCGTCGCGCGCGCGAGAAGCAGCGCGAGCCCTCCCCGCTCGGGCGCGGGCCGGGGTAGTCTTGCAGGATCCACCCGGCGGGCACCGCGCCCCCGGACGGCATCCGGGCCGACACCCCGGCCGACTCCCCGACCGACATCTCGAGCGACCGTGCGCACGACCCTCACCTCCTCCGCGGCCTTCGCGGCCCTCCTCGTCCTCGCCACCGGCGCGTCCGCCGGCACCCGCTACGTGAACGGCGCGCTCGCGACCGGGAACAACGACGGCACGAGCTGGGCCGACGCGTACCGCGGCGTCGACGCGGTCGCCACCGCGCTGAATGCTTCGGTCTCGGGCGACGAGATCTGGGTCGCGGCCGGCACCTACGTGCCGACGACGACGACCACGCGCACGATCACCCACCAGCTCAAGGCCGGCGTCGCGGTCTACGGCGGTTTCAACGGCACGGAGACGCTGCTCGCGCAGCGCAACTACCTCGCGAACGTCACGACGCTCTCGGGCGACATCGGCACGGCCGGCTCGAACACGGACAACAGCTACCACGTCGTCGTCGGCGCGGGCACGACGGCCAACACGATCCTCGACGGGTTCACCGTGACGCAGGGCAACGCCAACCTCGCCAGCGGGAACAACGACAAGGGCGGCGGCATCATCTGCCTCGCGGGCGCGAGCCCGTCGGTCCGGAACTGCCGGTTCGTCGACAACCGCTGCACGTTCGGCGGCGGCGCGGGCTATGTGCTCCAGTCGAGCCCCTCGTTCGTCAACACGAGCTTCGAGAACAACGCGGGCGGCAGCTTCGGCGGCGCGTTCGACACGAACACGACGTCGACGACGTGGGACCGCTGCACCTTCATCGGCAACACGGCCGCGCGCGCCGGCGCGGTCGAGTGCTTCTCGACGGGCACGCCGCGCATCCTGAACTGCCTGTTCCGCGACAACACGTCGACGGGCTCGGGCGGCGGCGGCGCGATCTGGACCGGCTCGGGTTCCACGCCGCAGATCCGCAACTGCACGGTCGTCGACAACTTCTCGACGACGAACGCGACGGCCGGGATCCTGGGTGCGGGGACGATCGCGAACTGCATCGTGTGGGACAACAGCGGGCCGGGCGGAGCGCAGAACACCGTGAACCAGGTCTCCGGCGGCACGGTCACGTACTCGATCGTCGAGGGCGGCATCGCGGGCACGGGCAACCTGAACGTGAACCCGGGCTTCGCGAACCAGGCCGGCGACGACTACCGGCCGACGATCGCGTCGCCGGCGATCGACGCCGGCAACAATGCCTCGGTCATCGCCGGCTTCGTGCTCGACCTGGCCGGGAAGCCGCGCTTCGCCGACGAGCCGACGGTCGCCGACACGGGCGCGGGCGTCGCGCCGATCGTCGACATCGGCGCGTACGAATTCCCGGCGCCCGTCGTGACGGCGTTCTGCTTCGGCGACGGCACCGCGACGCTGTGCCCGTGCGGCAACGACGCGCCGTTCTTCAGCAACACGGGTTGCCTGAACTCGCTGGGAACGGGCGGATTGCTCGCCTCGACCGGCAGCGCGCGGGTCCTGTCGGACACGTTTGTGCTCCAGGGCTCGGGCATGACCAACTCGTCGTGCCTCTACTTCCAGGGCACGACGCAGTTGAACGGCGGCAACGGGACGCTCTTCGGCGACGGGATCCGTTGCGCGGGCGGCAGCGTCATCCGCCTGGGCACCAAGATGAACACCGCCGGCGCCTCGCAGTACCCGGTCGGCGCGGACCCGACGATCTCGGTCAAGGGCCTCGTCGTCGCGGCCGGCACGGTGCGCACGTACCAGTGCTGGTACCGCAACGCGGCGGCCTTCTGCGCGGTCGAGACGTTCAACCTGACGAACGGGCTCTCGGTCACCTGGGAACTGTGATGGCCGTCCGCGCCGCCGTACCGTAGCCGCGCGGCGGCTCGGGGCGGCGGGATGGAACGGCTCTACTACGACGGGACCTGTGGCCTGTGCCACCGCGCGGTGCGTTTCGTTCTCGCGCGGGACTCCGACGGATCGCGCTTCCGCTTCGCGCCTCTGCACGGCGAGACCTTCGACGCGCACGTCCCGCCCGATCGCCGCGCGAACCTGCCCGACAGCGTGATCGTCCAGCTCGAGGACGGGCGGCTCCTCGTCCGTTCGGACGCGGCCCTGCACATCCTGGAGCGACTGGGCGGCGTGTGGCGGGTGATCGGGACGGTCGGGAGGGCGATCCCTCGACCGCTGCGGGACTGGGCCTACGATGGCGTGGCCCGGATCCGCAGGCGCCTGTTCGCCGCGCCGAAGGAGTCCTGTCCCCTCCTTCCGCCCCACCTCCGCGAGCGGTTCGAGGCTTGAGCATCCGCGGTCCGATCCGGACCGTAAGAACGCGTGTGAGCCCGTCCCGCCCGGCGCTGCGCCGCGTAGGCCGACGCATGAAAGACGACGTCCCGATGAAGACCATGAGCATCCTCGCTGGCCTGATCGCCCTCGCCGCGCTGACCTCCGCGCGCTGCGCCGAGGACCCGACCGCCAGCCCCGCGTCCCCCGCGGCCAAGAAGCCGGCCTATTCGAAGCTCGGCTACGACCTGACGCCGCTCTCGAAGGAGCGCGTGGCCGAGATCGCCAAGACGCTGTCCCCGCTCGCGCGCGAGGTCATGCTCGAGGCCAGCACGGAGCGCTCGGGCACGAGCGAGCTGAACCACGAGAAGCGCAAGGGCGTCTTCGTGTCGGCGATCGGCGGGCTGCCCCTGTTCCGCTCCGAGGACAAGTTCGAGAGCGGGACGGGCTGGCCCTCGTTCACGCGCCCGTTCGATCCCGACCACGTCATCGTCAAGCGCGACACGAGCCACGGCATGATGCGCGACGAGGTGCTCGACGCGCGTTCCGGAGCCCACCTCGGCCACGTGTTCGACGACGGCCCGGCGCCGACCGGACTGCGCTACTGCATGAACGGCGTCGCCCTGAAGTTCATCCCCGACGGAGATCCCATGCCCGCCGAATCGCAACCGATCCCGATCCAACGCGCGTACTTCGCCGCCGGCTGCTTCTGGGGCGTCGAGGACGTCTTCCAGCAGGTGCCGGGCGTGATCTCGGCCGTGTCCGGGTACATGGGCGGCAGGAAGGACTCGCCGACCTACAAGCAGGTCTGCAACGGCGACACGGGCCACGCCGAGACGGTCGAGGTCGTGTTCGATCCGGCCAAGGTCACGTACCAGAAGCTCGTCGAGCTGTTCTTCCTGAACCACGATCCGACGACGCTGAACCGCCAGGGTCCGGACGTCGGCGACCAGTACCGCAGCGCGATCTTCGTCACCGACGAGGCGCAGCGTGCGATCGCGACGAAGGTCCTCGAGGAGCAGGCGAAGCTGCCGCGCTTCGAGAAGCGCAAGATCGTCACGCAGGTCGTCGCGCCGGGCCCGAAGTTCTGGCCGGCGGAGGAGTACCACCAGGATTACCACGCGAAGCACGGCGGTTCGTGCCGCGTGAAGTTCGACTAGCCCGTGAGCGACGCTTGCGGAGCGAACCACGGGTAACGAGAGGTCGGTCCGGGATGCCGGGCGTCCTCGGTGAAACGCAGCGCGGCGCCGGACACCTGTACGCCGCGCTGCGTTTCACACGCGACTCGGAGAATCGATCGGGATGTCGATCGCGCGCCCTCGACCTGGCGCGAGAGATTCCCGTCCAACCGGGACACGAACTTGGGTGACACCGACGCAGACTGCCCTCTCGTTACCCGTGGTCTGCTCCGCAAGCGTCGCTCACCTCCAGCCGAACCGCGAGCAGATCCACCACGTGATCGCGCCGATCCCCGCCGCAGCCGGGATCGTCAGCACCCAGGCCCACACGACCCGCGCCGCGACGCCCCACTTCACCGCGTGCAATCCGCGCGTCGATCCGACACCCAGGATCGCGCCCGTGATCGTGTGCGTCGTCGACACGGGGATCCCGAGCATCGTCGCACCGTACAAGGTCGCCGCGCCGGCCGTCTCCGCCGCGAAGCCGTGCACCGGCTGCAGTTTGCAGATCTTCTGGCCCATCGTCTTCACGATGCGCCAACCGCCCATCAGCGTGCCCAGTCCCATCGCCGCGTGGCACGCCAATACGACCCACAGCGGCGCGTCGGCGTCCTTCGGCAGCTGTCCCGCGGTGATCAGCACGGCCAGCACGATCCCCATCGTCTTCTGCGCGTCGTTGCCGCCGTGCCCGAGGCTGTAGGCGGCGGCCGAGACGAGCTGCAGGCGCTTGAAGAGCTTCCCGACGCGCGATGGCGACGCACGGCGGAAGATCCAATACGTCGCGATCATGAAGATCCAGCCCAGCGCCATGCCCAGCATCGGCGCGAGGAAGATGAAGATCCCGACCTGGATCAGGCCCTTCTGCGTCGGGCTGCCGAGGACGAGCGCCGAGGGCCCGGCTGCGACGAGCGCCGCGCCCGCCAGTCCGCCCACGAGCGCGTGCGAGGAACTCGACGGCAGCCCCCACCACCACGTGAGCAGGTTCCAGACGATCGCGCCGATCAGTCCCGACGTGACGATGGCGAGCGTGACGTGCTCCTGCACGACCGTGCCCTTGCCGATGGTCGCGGCCACGTGCGGCTCGAAGACGAGGAAGGCGATGAAGTTGAACGTCGCCGCCCAGATCACCGCGTAGCGCGGCGAGAGCACACGGGTCGACACCACGGTCGCGATGGAGTTCGCGGCGTCGTGGAAGCCGTTGATGAAGTCGAACGCCAGCGCGAGGCCGATGATCGCCCAGACGATCCAGGGATCAGACATTCTTGAGCACGATGCCTTCGATCACGTTGGCGCAGTCCTCGCACTTGTCCGTGGCCGACTCGAGGACCTCGATGATGTTCTTCCACTTGATCACGTGGATCGGATCGGGGTTCGACTCGAACAGGCGCACCAGCGCCTGACGTTCGATCCGGTCGGCCTCGCTCTCGAGCCGGTGGACCTCGCGCACGCGCGTTCGCACCGCGTCGGCGTCCTTGAGATTCCGCAGGTCAGGCATCATCTCGACGATGAGCGCGGTGGAGCGCACGAGGCAGCGCGCGAGTTCCTTCGACTCGTCCATCGGCTTCTCGAGCTTGAACAGGCAGATGCGGTCGACGGCCGTGTCGACGCGGTCGAGGATGTCGTCGAGGCGGCACACGAAGTCGTGGATGTCCTCGCGGTCGATCGGCGTGATGAACGTGCGGTTCAGCCGCTCGATGACCTCGTGGGTGAGCTCGTCGCCGACGTGCTCGAGTTCCTTGATGTGGCGCATGCGCCCCTCGAGGTCGTCGAACTTCTCCAGGAACTCCTGGAGCGCGACGGTGCAGGCGTGCGCATTCGCCGCCGCCTTGTCGAACAGGTCGAAGAAGACGTCGTCCTTCGGGATCAGGTTGAGCATGCGGGGAGGCGATTCGGGGCGCGGGGTCCTGAGTCCGCGCCCGTGGAGCGGGGCGGGCGTTCGAAGACGAAGATCCGGCGAAGACGGTGACGTGCGAGCCCGCCCGCGTCGAGGGGGTCGAAGGGCGGGGGCCCGCGTCCGGATCGGGCTCGCAGGGAGTTACGGCGCCCCCTGGCTGGTGGTGCGGGGGAACCGGTCTCGATCCAGCCCGGCCGCGTGGGCGCGTCCGGGGCCGAGCCCATCGGACGGGGAGGTGCCCGCGCCGCCCTTCAGGCACCTCCAGGTTGACGCCGTCGCCTCCGTGGACGGGCTCGACCGACGTCCCGGCCTGGGCGCATGTGGCGGAGCGGGCCCGAATGGCGTGGGTGTCGTCGCGCGCCATCGGGGTGTGCGCGCAGCCTCGGAGGATCCGCGGGATCCACGCGCGTATCCAACGTCGACAGGGACGGACGTCGCGATCCCGCGGGCGGCTACTTCGACGCGGGCTGCGCGCCGAGGACCTCGGGCCGCCAATCGCTCACGAGGACGAGCTGCGCGTCCTCGCGCGCGCGGTCCTCGATCGCGACGAGGAAGCGTTCGCGCGCGAGGTCGCAGGCCACGATGTGGAGCCCCTCGTCCAGCGCGCGGCCGTCGAACATGGGTTTGGGCACGCCCACGTCGACGGTCCCGCCCGTCGCGGAAACGGTCGCGCTCCACGCCTTGGAGGACAGATCCACCCAGTAGAGTTCGTTCGCGGCCAGCCACCCAAAGCTCGCCGTGGTCCGGTTCGGCGCGACCTGCACCGGAGCCGACGGCGTCGGGTACGCGACGACCTTCAGCACCGCGCCTCGATCCTCCTCGTCCGACACGCTGTACAGCACGGCGTCCCCCGCCGGCGAGACGAGCGGGTTCCACTCGGCCTCGGGCGTCGTCATGAGCCGCTCGGGCGCCCGCCCCTGTTCGAGGTCGAGCGTCCAGACGTCGCCGATCTTGTCGCGCATCGGCACCGCGGTGAAGAGGAGCGTGCGACCGTCCGCGGTGATCGAACCCGCGGCGTACTCGAACTCCGGATCGGACTCGAAGAGCGGCGCCGGTGGGCCGCCGGCGAGCGGGAAGCCGACCAGCTGTTGCCTCACGGGATTCGAGTCCGACGTGAGGATCCGCGGTCCGACCGGCGACCAGAGCACTCCGTAGTAGAACTTCGCCCTCGGATCGCCGAGCGACGTGCGCACGCCGCGCTCCAGGTCGAGGACGGCGAGGAGGGATTCGCCGCGGTCGCCGGCGAGGTCCACGGCCGCGCGGCGGCCGTCCGGCGCCAGGGAGACGCGGTCTCCGAGCGGGAAGGGCTCGACGGGGATCGGAGTCCGCTCGCCCTTGCGATCCATCCAGGCGAGCTTGTAGGTGCTCGCGCGCGCGACGGGCTGGTAGACCAGCGTGCCGCGCGAGGAGATCCCCATGCTGATCGACACGCGCCGGCTGTCCCACTGGACTCCCGCGGCGATGGGCTGCGGGCTGCCCGTGAGCTCGAGCCGCTCGAGGTCGAAGGGCTGGACCACCAGGTTCTCGTCGCGGCCGTAGACGAGGGCGGACGGCTCGACGAACACCGCCTCGGTCTCGCCCTCCAGGACGAGGCGCGACTGCTGGCTCGCCGGATCGAACGCGTAGACGCCCGGCTTTGCGGCGTTCATCGCGAAGTAGAGGAAGCGCTGGCCGTCGGGCAGCATCTGCGGGACGCGATGCGATTCCGCCTGCGTCCCGGGCGTGGTGATCGGCCGCGGCGCGCCGCCGGATTCGTCGACGATCGACAACCCGCCCACAGCGCCGGGCGCGAAGACGATCGTGCGCTGGGTCCCCCACGCTCCGCCGCGCGCGGCCGGTGCATCGCAGAGCACGCGCACGATCCCGTCGGCGAGGTCGATGCGCTTCAGCTTCCGCCCGGCGCAGAACGCGATCGACTTGCCGTCCGGCGACCAGAACGGATAGCTCGCATCCTCGGTGCCGGGGAGCGCGCGGTACTCCAGACGCGACAGCTCGCGCACGTGCAAGGACGCCGGCGCGCCACCGTCCTTGGGCCGGACCGAGACCGCGACCCGGTTCCCGTCGGGCGAGACCGCGACGAAGCGGTCGCCCACGGGCAGGACCGTGCCTTTCGGCAAGGCGAGCGTCGCCCGGACGACGGATCGGCTCTGCTCCGGCCCCGCATTCGAGGGCCGCAGCGCCAAGGCCGCGAGCGCGAGCGCGACCGCGAGGAGCGACGCGGAGACCAACACCGCGGGCGATCGCCATCCCGGCCGGGGTACGGGACTGCCGCCGAGGCCCGAGGACGGCTCGAGCTTCGCCCGCCCGAGATCGAGCCGCGCCTCGCCGATGTCGCGCAGCCGCTCGCGCGGATCCTTCGCAAAGCAGCGTGCGAGGAGCTCGCGCACGCGCTGCGGCACGTTCGCGGGCAGCGCGCCCAGATCGGGCGTCGTGTGCAGCACGGACCCGAGCACGTCGGTCAGCGTCTCGCCCGCGAAGGCGCGCTTCGCCGTGAGGCACTCGTACAGCACGCACCCGAAGGCCCAGACATCGACGCGCTTGTCGATCCCCTTCCCCCGCGCCTGCTCGGGCGCCATGTACGTCGGCGTTCCGAGCAGGCGACCTGCTTCGGTCGAGAGCACGCTGTCGGTCGAGGACCCCGAGTGTCCCTCGTTCGCCGGCTTCGCCAGGCCGAAGTCGAGGATCTTGACCCGCCCGTCGGGCGTGAGGAGCACGTTCGCGGGCTTGAGGTCGCGGTGGATGACGCCGGCTTCGTGCGCGGCCTCGAGGCCTTCCGCGATCTGGCGACAGACCTCGAGCGCTTCGTCGAGCGGCAGCGGTCCGCGCTTGAGCCGCGCCTCGAGCGACTCGCCCGGCACGAGCTCGAGCACGAGGAAGCACGTGTCCCCGACCTGGTCGACGCCGAAGATCTGCGCGACGTTCGGGTGGTTCAAGGACGCGAGCGTCTTGGCCTCGCGCTCGAAGCGCTTGAGCCGCTCGGGCTCGTCGGCGAAGTGCTCGGGGAGGACCTTGATCGCCACCTCGCGACCGAGCTTCGTGTCGCGCGCACGGTAGACCTCCCCCATGGCGCCGGCGCCGAGGGGACCGAGGATCGTGTAGTGGGCGAGGGTCGTGCCGGGAACGGGGGGCATGCGGCGACACGGCGGCGGGCGGCGGACGTGCGTCCCGCGCAGTGTGCGCTGCGGCGCGGCGCTTCGCACGCACGAAGGCGGCTGACGACTCCACGCTCCGTCCAGCGCACCTCGGCTCGACGCAGGCGCAGCGCGCGGGAACTCAGGCTGCCGGCTCGAACTCGTCCCCCGCGATCCACAGGAATCCTCCGGGGACGCTGCGATAGAACGCACGCGCCGTCGCCTCGGTCCGCTCTCGGTCCCGCGGCCACGGCAGCTCCTTGGCGATCCGCTCCAGGTCGATCGAGCGCTCCCGCCCGCGCTCGAGCCAGCGATCCTTGTGCTGCGTGGCGGCAAGGAAGTTCCGCTTCGCCAGGTTGCAGCGCTGGTCGGCCACGACGAGGTTGTCCAGGCCGTCGTCGGCGTGCCTCGACCAGGGGATGAAGTGGTCGACGTGCGCCGAGCCGCGCGCGGGCCTGCGACAGTAGAAGCACTCGCCCGACTGGAGATCCAGGAGCGGAGCGAGCACGCGCCCGAGGGCGACGCGGTTCGTGCCGAAGAGGAAGCACTCCAGCTCGTCGATCTGGAGCTGGTTGATGTCGGCGACCTTCGCGGACCACTTCCGCTGGATGATCGGACGGAGCAGGCTCGAGAGCCGCACCAGGTTGCGTGCCGCGCCGTCGACGAACCGGATCCGGTTGTCGAACCCGCGCGTGTCGGACGACGTCCCCATGCGCACGCCGTCGTGCCAGCTGATCTCGTACAGGAAGCGCTGATCGTGCCGCCCCATCCGCTGCAACTTGGGCAGCGGCATCTTGATCAGGGTCTGTTCGACAGCGCGCACGATGCGATCGAACGCGCGGTGGGAATGCGCGCGCACCTCGTGCAGGGTCAGGCCGGCGTGCTCGTCGCGCAGCTGCGCGATGTCGCGCACGATCTTCGCCGTCACCGGACCTCCGAAGGCGGCGGCGGGACCCTGATTCTGATCGAGCACGCGTCCGAGCGGCGCGTACGGGACCGCCTGGGTCCAGTAGATCTCGACGACCTTCTGCGCCAGCTCCCGCGTCGTGACGAAGTCGGGCGGCGCGCCGTCGGGCTTCGTCTTCTCGAAGCAGAGTTCCACGAGCGCCAGCAGCGTCGCGAGCTTGTACGTGGAGCTGCGCTGGCCCTCCTCGAGCAGCGCCAGGAGCTTCTCGCCGAACGCGAACGTGTCGAGCGGCAGGTCGGTCATGCGCGGTCGTCGGGCGCGGCATGCTTCCCGAGCTCGGGCACGATACCCGCCCAGCGGCATCGCGGAACGGCGACGTCGCCGTGCCAGCGCGGGATGCGATCTCGCGGAGGGTGCGACGGCGGGCCGGAACCAGCGTCGCACTGGTCCGGACACGGCTCGCCGCCGCGTCAGCGCTTCGGCCTCGGCACGTGCTGATCGACGAGCACCGGATTCCCGTCGGGATCGACGAGCGTGAAGCTCGCGGGACCGTCGCCGGATTCGTCGGCTTCGGTCTGCAGCTTCAGACCGCGCCCCTTCAGCGTCTTCTGGAGCTCGCGCACGTCCTGGAAGTCCGGCAGCGTCTTCTTCTGGGCGTCCCAGCCCGGGTTGAAGCACAGGCTGTTCTTCTCGAACATGCCCTGGAACAGGCCGACGTTCGTGGTCCCGTTCTGCAGGACGACCCAGTTCTGATCGAGCTGGCCGGCGACCTGCACGAAGTCGAGCTTCTCGTAGAAGGCCTTCGAGGCGCGGATGTCCTTCACGTTGAGGCAGACGGAGAAGTTGCCGAGCTTCACGGTGTCGTCCTTCTTGGCGGGTTCGTGCTGGAGGACCGTCGTGGTCAGCCATACGGCGACGAGGCCCCACGCGAGCGTGTTCGGAGCGAGGGAGTTCATGGGAGGGTTCCTGGAGTTCGACACGACCTGCGTCGGGCGCGTCGGCGGCTACGATGACACGGGCGCCGGACCCCGGCTTGCCAGTTCTTGCGGACCGACGGATTTTCCTGCGACTTCATCGTGGACTACGTCCAGCGCGTCAACCGGGCCATCGACCACGTCGTCCGCAACCTCGACGGCGACCTGCGGCTGGACGAGATCGCGCGCGCGGCCGGCCTCTCGCCGTACCACTTCCACCGCGTGTTCAAGTCGCTGATCGGCGAGACGCTGGGTCAGTTCGTGAAGCGGCAGCGGCTCGAGCGCGCGCTGCACAAGATGTCCCACCCGTCGCGGCGCACGCTGACCGAGATCGCGCTCGACTGCGGCTTCGCCTCGTCCTCCGACTTCTCGCGCAGCTTCAAGCAGTGCTTCGGCGTGCCGCCCAGCGAGTTCGACCTGGCGGCCTTCCGAGCTTCGCGCCGCGACGAGTTCGATTCGGCGCACATGGCCGAGGACGGAACGCCACGCTTCGCGCGCCTGCCTCCCGGCGAGAACCCGGACGGATTCGAGGTCGAGCTGCGCGATCTCCCGCCGCGCACCGTGGCGTACGTGCGCGTGCTCGACCCCTTCGCGAACTTCGGGGCCGTGACCGCGGCGTACGAGCGACTCATGGCCTGGGCGTCGGCGCACGGAGCGGCCGACCGCCAGTGGCTCGGCTACCAGTGGGAGGACCCGGAGATCGTCGCGCTGAAGGATTGCCGCTACGACGCGGCCGTCGAGGTCGACGACGTCCGTCCGGAGGGCGAGATCGGTCGCTTCACGTTCCCGGCGATGCGCGTGGCCGAGGTCCGGATCGCGGGCGACATCGCGCTCGAGGTGCGCGCGCTCGATTGGATGTTCGGGACGTGGCTGCCGCGCAGCGGGTACGTGCCCGACGATCAGCCGTCGTTCGAGGCCTGGATCGGGCGGCCGTTCGCGCACGGGTTCGAGCACTTCGAGATCGCGTGCCAGCTGCCCGTGCGGCGGGCGTAGGCTCGGGGGCGAGGCGCGAGGACGGGGGGCGCACCGAGGTCGAGCGGGCACGAAAAAGGGACCCGCGATCGCTCGCAAGTCCCTTCGTGATTGGTAGCGGGGGGACGCTGGGCTCGCCCGGAGAGGACCGAGCGGGAGACAAACCAGGATCCGAGGTGTTCCTCGTCGCGGCCTGGGCTCGGCGCGCCCCTCTACCCGGCGCGCCTCCTCGAGCTGGCGCCTACATCGAGTAGCCCGGCTTCTTGAGCAGCTTGTCCATCTGGCCTGCGATGTCGGGCTGGTAGACCTTCTCGTTCCAGTCCTCGGCGCGGACCTCCTCGAACGCGACGGAGACCGACTCCTCACCAAGCCCGAGCGCCTTCACGACGTCCTGGGTGATGGCGTCGGCGAGGCGCTGCTTCTGCTGCTGCGACTTGCCGGGCCAGAGCTTGACGATGACGTGGGGCATGGACGACTCCTTGGATGGGACTCACTCCGGGGACTGCATGGGAGGTCGCATGGAGGTCGGCCCGCTGCGACGGATCGCAGCGGACGAACGGGGCTCCGGAGCCAGGACTCGCGGGGCGTGACCCGGACCGTCGCCGCCCGGGCGCGCGCACCGATCCTGGAGGCGAGGTACGGGCTCTTCGGGTACTTGGTCCGGTACGCATCGTCGATGCGGTCGAGGCCCGCCCCGTCGACGGGCTGGAACGAGACGTCCGCGACTCCACCCGCGACGGTGATGCGCCCTTCGCTGTGCCGCAGCGCGGCCTGGTACCAGCGCGAGCGCTGCCCGTTGTAGGCGCGCACGTGTACATCGCCGTCGACCACGACGAACCAGATCCACGTGGGTGTTCCGTGGGTCGTCACGTCCTCCCGCAGCGGCGAGATGTGCAGGTCGTCGCTCGCGGCGATCCTGCGGAGTTGTTCCTTCGGCCAGCTCGTCATGGTCGGCCCTCCTCCCCAGACACCGCGCGGGCTCGCCACGTCAGCCCAAGCGCGTCTTGCCGCCTCGCCACCGCCAGGTGACATGCGTCGGCCAGCATCTGGGGGAGTCGGCGGCGCATCGGGACCGATCTCAGTGGGCGTCCTGGCCGCGGTACTTGGCCTCGCTCACCGGCTCGTTCCACTCCACCACGCTTCCGTTCACCTCGCCCTGGAGCGCGATGTGCGTCATCGCGCTGGACGCGGTGGCGCCGTGCCAGTGCCGGACGCCCGGCGGCGTCCAAAGGACGTCGCCCGCCTTCAGCTCGACGCGCGCCGCGCCCTCGAGTTGCGCCCAGCCGCGGCCCTCGGTCACGACGAGGGTCTGGCCGGCGGGGTGGCTGTGCCAGGCCGTCCGCGCGCCCGGCTCGAACGTCGCGGTCGCCCCTCCGAAGTCCCGCGGTCCGTCCGGCGAGAACAGCATGCGGACCGTGGCCTGGCCGGTGAACTGCTCGGCCCCGCCGACGAAGGAGCCGCGCTCCTCGGCGGTGGTGAGGCGCATGGCCTGCGCATCGGAGCCCGGGGGCGCCGCGCGTGGACTGGCGCAACCGGGCGCGGCGACGAGGGCGCCGAGGACCAGGACACCGCGCGGACGGAGGTGGATGGAGCGCCTCACGAGCCGCCTTTGACCTTGGGGTTCCCGAACAGCTCCCGCGCGAGCGTCACCGCGCTCATCGCGTTGGGCCAGCCCGCGTAGAAGGCGAGGTGGGTGATCAGCTCGACGAGCTCGTCGCGCGTCACGCCGTTCTCCAGCGCCTTCGGGAAGTGGAAGCGCAGCTGCTCCGTCTTCCCCGTGGCTATCAGCGCCGCGCAGGTCGCGAGGCTGCGGTCCCGCGCGCTCAGGTCCGGGCGCGCCCAGACGTCGTCGAAGAGCACGCGGTCGGTGAGGTCCACGAGCTTCGGCGCGAAGTCGCCGAGCGCGTCCCTCGCCGCGGTCGAGTGGGTCGGTCTGTCGTTCATGGCTTCCTCCTCGAGGTGGGTTCGGTTCAGAGCTTCACCAGGACCTTGAGCGCCTTGCGCTCGTGCATCGCGGCGTAGCCCGCGGGGATGCCCTCCAGGCCGACGCGCAGGTCGAAGACGGGCGACGGGTCCAGCGTGCCCTCCAGCACGTCCGCCATGAGCTCCTGCATGTAGGCGCGCACCGGCGCCGGGCCGCCGCGCAGCGAGGCGTTCTTGAAGAACAGGCCCATGATGTCGAGCCCCTCCTCGGCCGGACCGTGCGGGACGCCGACGTAGCCGATCGTGCCGCCGGGGCGGACGACCTGGACGGCCTGCCGCATCGAGGACGCGCTGCCGACGCACTCGAGCACGTGGCGCGCGCCGCCGCGGGTCAGGTCCAGGAGCTCCTGGACGGCCGCTTCGCCGTGGCTGCTCACCACGTCGGTGGCGCCGAAGGCACGAGCCTGCTCCAGGCGACCGGCGTGGTGGCCGACCGCGATGATGCGCTCGGCGCCGAGGCGCCGCGCCGCCAGGACCGCGCACAGGCCGACCGCGCCGTCGCCGATCACCAGGGCCGTCGCGCCGCGGCCGACGCCCGCGCACACCGCGGCGTGGTGCCCCGTGCCCATGACGTCCGTCAGCGGGAACAGGGCGTCGAGGATGGCGTCGTTCTCGCGGACGTGCTCGGGGACGCGCACCAGCGTGCCGTCGGCGAGCGGCGCGCGCACCGCCTCGCCCTGCGCGCCGTCGGTGATGCCGGACCAGAACCCGCCGTGCGAGCACGACGTCGTCAGGCCGTTGCGGCAGAACTCGCAGGTGCCGTCCGAGATGGCGAACGGCGCGAGCACCAGGTCGCCCGGCTTCAGGTGGCGCACCTCCGCACCGACCTCCTCGACGACGCCCATCGGCTCGTGCCCGGTGCGGCTGCCGGGCGCGTACGCCTGCTGGCCCCGGTAGAACCACAGGTCCGAGCCGCAGATCGCGGTGCGCGTGATGCGGACGATGGCGTCGGTGGGCGCCTCGATGCGGGGATCGGGGACGTTATCGATGCGGATGTCCTGGGTTCCGTGGAAGACGGCGGCGCGCATGTGGGTGCTCCTGGGTTCCGTGGTGCGAAGGGACGGCGCGGCTAGAACGTGGACGCGTCGATGACGAAACGGTAGCGAGCGTCCTTGCTCACGACCTTGGCCCAGGCCTCGTTGACCTGGTCGGCGCTGATCACCTCGATCCGGGGCCGGATCCGGTTGTCGGCGCAGTAGTGCACGACCTCCTGGGTCTCGCGCATGCCGCCGATCAGCGAGGCGTTGAAGTTCACGCGCGAAATGGACAGCGCCAGCGCGTTCAGCTTCAGCTCGAAGGCGCCGGGCATGCCCACCTGGGTGAAGTGGCCGTGAGGCCGGACGACCGACGCGTAGGCGGCGACGTCGTACTGGACCGGGACCGTCGAGATCACCCAGTCGAGCTGGCCCTGGTGCGGAGCGAGCCGGTCGAGGCGGTCCACCACCACGGGTTCGGCGCCGAAGGCGCGGATGTCGTCGGCCTTGCTCGGCGAGGTCGTGAACGCGCGGACCTTAGCTCCCTTCGACACCGCGAGCTGCACGGCCATGTGGCCCAGGCCGCCGATGCCCACCACGCCGACCTGGTCGCCGATGTCGAAGTTGGCCTGCAGGATCGGCGAGTAGGTCGTGATGCCCGCGCAGAGCAGCGGCGCGGCCTCCTCGAGCGGGATGTGCTCAGGGATGTGGACCGCGAACTGCTCGCGGACGACGATCTGGTTCGAGTAGCCGCCCTGCGTGATGCCGGTGGGCTCGCGCCCGTCCGGGTAGCCGTAGGTGAACAGCGTCTGGCCCTTCCTGCAGTACTGCTCCTCGCCGTGGGTGCACGCGTCGCAGCTCCGGCAGCTGTCGACCATGCACCCGACTCCGGCGCGGTCGCCCACCTGGAACCCGGTGACGTTCTTCCCGACGGCCGCGACGATGCCGGCGATCTCGTGCCCGGGCACCTGCGGGTAGCGCTGCGGCCCCCAGTCCCCCTTCAGCTGGTGGATGTCGGAGTGGCAGATGCTCGCGTAGCGGATGTCGATCAGGAGGTCGTCGTCGCCCACGGGCCTGCGTTCGAACTCCCAGGGCCGCAGCGTCCCGGCGGCGTCGAACGCGGCGTAGCCACGGGTGCGAGTGCGCTGCGCGGCCTGCGTCCCCGCGATCCCGGGTCCGGCGCCGGACAGCATCAGCGCGGCGCCCGCCATCGAGGTCGTCCCGATCAGCTGCCTTCTCGTGAGTTGGTGGCTCGAGCTCATGCGACGGCTCCTGCTCTCCCGTGTGGGTCACCGAGCACGTGCACGCGCGGCGACAGGGTGAAGCTAAGTCACCGATCGCGCCTCGTCACTCGCGCCACGCGCCAACGGACTCGCAGCAAGCGCCGCCGGCAGGGCGTGTCCAGCAAGGTCGTGCGGAGCCCTGGCGGGCCTGCGAGCACGCGCCGCCAGCGGCTGCCGCGCCCGCCGCGCGCTCAGTTCGCCGCAGCCCGCTGGTGCTGCACGCGCCACTCGCCCGGCGTGGTCCCCTCCCACGCCTGGAAGGCGCGGAAGAAGGAGTTCGCGTCCTCGAACCCGAGCAGGTACGCGGCCTGCTTGAGCTCGACGGTGGTGCGCGCGAGGTAGTGGTGCGCGAGCTCGCGGCGCGCGCTCTCGACCTGCTCCTGGAACGACGAGCCCGCCTCACCGAGGCGGCGCTGCAGCGTTCGGGCGCTCATGCCGAGGTCGTCCGCCACCTCGCGCAGCGTGGGACGTCGTCCGGCCAGCGAGCGCACCAGGGCCGCCGCGACCTGCTCTTCGATCCCCCGTTCGCGCGAGCGCTCGGCGAGCTGGGACTCAAGGTGTCCCTCGAGCACCGCCAGGAGCTCGCGGTTGTGGGTCACGAACGGCAGGTCCAGGTCGGATCTACGGAACACGAGCTGGTTGCGGACGGCTCCGAACCGCACCCGGCACCCGAAGTGGTCCTCGAGGAGCTTCCTCGCGCCGCTCGGGCGCTTGAGCTCCAGGCGCGTGGCCTTCGTGATCCTATCCGTGCCGCGCCGTCCGATGGCGAGGATCCGGGACAGGCACAGGTCGACCAGGACCTCCGGCTCGTCCTCGGTCGCGTCGAGGAAGACGAACTCCACCGAGGCCTCGTCGCCGCGGGTCTGGACGCGGATCTCCTCGGGGCAGACCAGCTGCTTGTAGCGGGCCATACGCTCGAGCGCGTCCCGGAACGAGCGGCTGCACACGGCGGCGATCGCGATCGGGTCGTAGCGCTCGAGCCGAGGCTCCGCGCCGAGCTGCAGCCCGATCGCGGGATCGGCGCTGAGCTCGCGGACGGTCCGCCACACGGCGAACAGCTCGCGGGTCGTGACGGAGACGCGCTCCGCCTCGAAGAAGCCGCGAGGCAGGCCGGCGTGCACCGCGAGGGCCGGGAGGGAAACCCCGCGGTCCGCGAGCAGCCGCAGAAGGAGGTCGGAGATCGGGAAGCGGTCGCTCATGGCCTCGTGCTGGGCGCGGCACCTAACGGTCGGAGCCGCGCGACGGGTGCCGAGGCGCCGGGGCTGAAGGGCGTCCGGTTGCGGGCTGACCGATCCACGCCGGCCCAGCCTAGCCCGCAGGACCTGGTCACGCACTCGCAGGGCGCGCCACCGGGCTCGCCGGAGGCGCCGGCGGCCACGCGCGCCGCGAAGCGCACCTGCACCACCGCGCGCAGGCCAAAGTAAAGAGGACCGCAGCCCAGGTGGGCGGCGGTCCTCTCTTGCATGTGGTAGCGGGGGCAGGATTCGAACCTGCGACCTCCGGGTTATGAGCCCGACGAGCTGCCAGACTGCTCCACCCCGCGACGCGTTGTCGGGGGTGAGTATGTCCCCCCCTGACTCGAACTTCAAGGCCCGGGAGCGATCCCGACGGAAGAATGCAGCGGGAACGCCGGCGCGAGCCGCATGGGACACGCGCGGGACCGCGCCACGGATCGATCCCGCGCGGGAGAGCTCGCCCGGGTGGCCCGCGCCCGGCCGATCCCGGCGCATCCGCGCGAGCTCGGGTAGCCTTCCAGAGGTCCCCGCCCCGCCGTCCCTTCGATCCCCGAACGTGCCGAACCTCACCACGGCCGCCCGCGCGCTCTCCCTCGTCGCGCTGGCCGCCGCATCGCTCGCGATCCCGTCCTCCGCGCAAGCCCCGGCCGCGTACTACGCCACGGTCGACACGACGGACGCCGCGACGTTGCGCGCGACGCTGCACGCGGTGATCGACGACCACGTCAAGATCCCCTACACGGCCGGATCGACCGACACCTGGAACGTGCTCGCCGACGCGTGCGAGGACCCGACGAACAGCGCGAACGTGCTCGACGTCTACCACAACGAGAGCAACCCGAAGCAGACCGCGGGCAACACGTTCTACGACCGCGAGCACACGTGGCCGAACAGCTACGGCTTCCCGAACGACGGCGCGGACAACTATCCGTACTCCGACTGCCACATGCTGTTCCCGAGCGACCAGGCCTACAACAGCGCGCGCGGCAACGCGCCCTACCGGAGCTGCGCGAGCGGCTGCACCGAGCGCACGACGTTCGTGAACGCGGGGCTGGGCGGCGGCAGCGGCGTCTATCCCGGCAACTCGAACTGGAACAACGGCTCGACGTCGTCGGGCTCGTGGGAGACGTGGATCGGCCGCCGTGGCGACGTCGCGCGCGCGATCCTGTACGCCGACGTGCGCTACGAGGGCGGATTCCACGGCACGACGGGCTTCGCCGAGCCGGACCTGATCGTGACGGACAACGTGGCGCTGATCGCCGCGTCCGCGACGGGAAACAACGAGAGCGTCGCCTACATGGGCCTGCTCACGACGCTGCGCCAGTGGAACCAGGACGATCCGCCCGACGCCTGGGAGCGCCGCAAGAACGACCGCGTCGCGTTCTACCAGGGCAACCGGAACCCGTTCATCGACCACCCCGAGTGGGTCGAGTGCCTGTGGGGCAACGCCTGCCCGCCGGGCGTGGACTTCTGCTTCGGCGACGGCTCGGGGCTCGCGTGCCCGTGCGCGAACGCGAGCGCGGTCGGAGCTTCGTCGGGGTGCTTGAACTCGCTGAACCTCGGCGGACGGCTGAGCGGGAGCGGCGTGGCGCGCGTGTCGAACGACACGCTCGTGCTCGCCGGTTCGGCGATGCCGAGCAGCTCGGCGCTCTACTTCCAGGGCACGAGCGCGCAGAGCTCGGGCTCGGGCGCCGTGTTCGGCGACGGCCTGCGCTGCGCGGCGGGAAGCGTCGTGCGGCTCGCGACGAAGCTGAACAGCGGCGGGGCGTCGCAGTATCCGGGCGCCGGCGACCCGAGCGTGTCGGTGCGCGGAGGCGTGACGGCCGGCAACGTGCGGATGTACCAGTGCTGGTACCGGAACGCGGCCGCGTTCTGCACGGTGTCGACGTTCAACCTGACGAACGGGTACCGCGTGACCTGGGGCGTGTAGCGCCCGCGCCGAGCCTCGGATCAGCTCGCGGCGTCGAGCGCCCGCAGGCAGCGCTCGATCGCGAGCGGGAGAGCACTCGTTCCATCGACGATGGTCGCCGTGAGATCGCGGAACATCGCGTCACGGCGCGCCGCGATGTCGGGCACCTCGGCGATCGGATCGCCACGGAGCAAGGCGGGTCTCGCCGTCGGATCGGCGCGCATCCGGCGCTGCAGCTCCTCGACCGGCACCTGCAGCCAGAGGCAGCGGGCGCGCGTCCGCAGGAGCAGCCGGTTCTTCGCGCGCTCGACCACGCCGCCGCCGGTCGCGAGCACGAGCGGCTCCGTCCGCGACAGCACGCGTTCGAGCGCGCGCTCCTCCAGGTCGCGGAACCTCGGTTCGCCTTCGGTGGCGAGGATCTCCCCCGCCGGGCGCAACGCGTCCGTCCCGCGCAGCGCCGCGTCCTCGCGCGACACCTCCTCGTCCAGGTCCACGAACGCGCGGCCGAGCTTCTCGGCGAGCAGCCTCCCGAGCGTCGTCTTCCCGCTCGCGCGCAAGCCCACGAGCGCGATCGGGGGCGCGTCGATCGTCACGGCGGGTCCTCCGCGAGCGCGCGGTCGAGCTCGTCGCGCATCCGTGCCGAATCGAACTCGACGCCCGTGAACGCGCGGAACTGCGCCAGCGCCTGCTCGAGGAACCACTCGCGGCCCTCGATCACCCGCGCGCCGATCGCGCGCGCGGCCGAGACGAGCGGCGTCTCTGCCGGCCGGTAGACGGCGTCGAAGACGATCGAGCCGGGGCGCAGCGCGCGCGCGGGCACGGCCAGCTCGCCCGGGTGGGCGCGCGAGCCGAGCGGCGTCGTGTTCACGAGCACGTCGTGCGGGATCGAGTGCAGGTCCTCGATCGAACAGGCCTCGGCGCCGAACTCGCGGGCGAGCGTCTCGCGCTTCGTCGCGTCGCGGCCGGCCACCACGAGGCACGCGCCCTGGAGCGCATGCAGCGCGGCGCGGGCGGCGCCGCCGGTTCCCACCACCGCGGCGACGACGCTCGTGAGCGGCTGTTCGGCGTCGTGCAGCGCGCGCAGGATGCACGTGCGCACGGCGCTCGCGTCTGTGTTCGAGGCACGCCAGCCGTCGTCCGTGCGCACGAGCGTGTTGGCGGCGCCACAGGCCACGACGGCGTCGTCGCGCGAGCTCGCGAGCCGCGCGGCGTCGGCCTTGAACGGCATCGTGATCGAGAGGCCGTGCACGCCGACTTCGGCGGCCAGCGCGAGGAACGCGTCGAAGTCGGCCGGCTCGAACGCGACGTAGACGGCGTCGATGCCCGCGCGGCGCAGCGCGGCGCCGTGCAG